>NZ_CP033070.1:1302467-1953701 GCF_003669035.1 Chryseobacterium sp. 3008163
ATTGCTAAAAAGTTTGATTTTTTTAGTTTAAATTTTCTTAAAGTTTTCACAGATTTGAAATTACTGAAATCGTTATTTTCTATGTGAAAATCAGAGATAATTTCGACCGACAAATACCAACAAATCTCCTTTTTGATATGCAATAGAAACATCATCTTCTACAGCAAAATTTCTCGTACCGATTCTTGTGGTAATACTCAGATTTTCATTGCTTAATGCCCAATTCAAACCTTTCGTTGTCACACCTTCAACATTCGGAAAAGGATACAGTGAAACGAGTTTATTTTTCACATCTTTCAAGACAAAAGTTTTAGGAATAAAAAATATTCAGAAAACTCGTCATAAAATTTTATGTTTAAATTTTCTTTAAAGGTGTAAGCAACGGTGAGATTTCCTAAAAAATGATCTTGTTCTCCTCCACTTCCGCCAAAAACATCGATGTTTTTAAAGCCTTTTTCTGCAATAATCTCTAAAGCTTTATGAAAATCTGTTTTTTCCTGATCCGGAGTGTAGATAAATTTATCTTCATATACATTTTCATCAGCACCCGAATGTGAATCAAAATCACCGGAGATAAAATCTAATTTTTCTAAAGGAAAATCCAACTGTTTCAGATAATGAAATGCACCGTCAGTACAAGCAATCAGATCATATTTTTCAGGATCAGGAAATGATTTTGGAGCGTCGCCGTTGATGAATAGTAAAACCTTCATTAATCTATCTTTTTATTGATTAATTCTTCAACATTTTGCTCTGTTGTGATGATCCATTTTCCTACATTTTTGCCAGGTCTTTTTTCTTCCACTTTTTTCACAAAACTTTTTGCGTCAATGAGATCTTCAGCATTGGGCTGCAATTCAATATATTTTTTGTAGGTTTCAAGCATTCTGTCAACTTCATTGTAGTTTAAACCTTCTCTGTACAAAAGCTTTCTGTAAGATCTTCCTATATAATAATTAACTGCGAAGTATTGCGGAGAACTCACATCAATCAGAGGATATGCTTTCTCAAAATAAGAAATTGCTTTTCTAAAATCTGATACTTTTTTATTAAAATTATTGATTCCACCATACCAAAGTGCAGCAGTAAATTCAGGTTGCAAAGCTAAAATTTCGCCAATCACCTTTTCAGCCTCATCATTCTTATCCTGATTGATCAGCGTCAAAGCCAATTGTGATTTTAAAATCGGGTTGCCGGGACTTTCCTTCAAACCTTTTCTAAAAGTATTTTCGGCATCAGAAAATTTATTTTTTGAAATCAATTCATCTCCCTCATCAAGGTACATCGTAATATCCTGAGAAAAAACAGAGTAAAAAATTAGACAAAAGAATAATAGAAATATTTTCTTCATATTATCTTTCATTCGGATTCCAGTATTCTTCCGGTTCGTTGTTGATTTTTGAGATATATCTTGCCAAGACAAAAAGATAATCTGAAAGTCTGTTTAAGTATTTAATCAATTCAGGGCGTACTTCCTCAGATTCATTTAAGAAAACCAATGAGCGTTCTGCTCTTCTGCAAATCGTTCTTGCTGCATGTAAAAAAGTGGCTGACTTTCCGCCGCCTGGAAGGATAAAAAATTGAAGTGGCTCCAATTTTTCTTCAAAAGCATCCATCCAGTTTTCCAATTCTTCAATTTCTGTATCGGAAATAATTAAAGGAAGACGGGATTTTCCGTTGGCCAACATCAGTTTATCCACCGGAGTTGCAGCTTCAGAACCAACTGTAAATAAGTCAAACTGAATTTTTTTTAATTGTTTTAAAACCTCATCATCCGTAATATGACTTTTTGAAATTCCGATAAAAGAATTGAGTTCATCAATATTTCCGTAGCTTTCCACTCTTGCGCTGGCTTTTGAAACTCTCGTACCGCCGTATAAAGCGGTTTGCCCTTTATCTCCTGTCTTGGTATATATTTTCATAGGTAAATTATCATTGTTTCTGAATGCCCAATTAATCAAGGCTTTTTCATGTTACTAAATTAGTTTTTTTTACAAAGAGGAAAAAATGAAAACCCAAATGTTCTGAAAAAAACTGAATTCCTAGCCCGGATAGAAGCGGCATCCTTTTTTTTCAAAAAAAGATACAGCGGATAGCCGGAATAGCTTCTGAAAAAACTACTCATTAAACATTATTCATTACCTATAATAAAAGACCAACCCCGAAAGATTGGCCTCATTCAAAATTATTTATCTACCTCTACATATTTACTATTGAAACATTTGTGTATCGGATATCCATCTAACGTGAGAAATATTTAATTATTTGAAAAAAAATAAAATATTTTTTAAACATCAAAAATCCTACTGACAAACTGTTGTCATTAACCTGAATTATCTTTGTCATAAGATTAACAACTTAAAACAAAAATTATGACAACTACAGCAACAGCAACGACACAGTTTATCTCTTCAGCACAACTATTAGAGCATTGGCAAGGACACAGAAACCTGACAAGAAGAGTGATTGAAATGTTCCCTGAAAAAGAATTATTCGAGTTTTCGATTGGCGGAATGAGACCGTTTGCGAAATTAGCCGTTGAATTAATCAGCATTGCAGGTCCGGCTTTGAAAGGAATCGTTGAAGGCCAAACTGAGGAATTTTCTGAAAAAGCTTTTCAACCGAAAACGAAAGAAGAAATTTTAGCTAAATGGGATTCTGAAACGGAAGTGATTAATCATTATTTTAATCAGATTTCAGAGGAAAGATTTCAGGAAACGTTCAACTTATTTGGTCAGTACGAATTTCCGGTGTATCAGAATATTCTTTATTTTGTGGATAATGAAGTACATCACCGTGGACAGGGGTTTGTTTATCTGAGAGCTTTGGGAATTGAGCCGCCTTTCTTCTGGGAAAGATTTTAATTATTTCCCACTGATCAAACAGATTTGCACGGATGATTGAGAATAGTTTTTCTCATTTCTCTCGCAGATTTTGCAGATGTAGCAGATTAATTTTTAAAATTTGTGAGAATCTGTAGAATCTGTGGGAGATTTTTTTTGCCACGAATGCACTGATTGGCACGAATGATTTTGGTTTCCCACAGATCACAAGGATTTCCACAGATGATTGAGAATAATTTCTTTGTGAATCAATTTTCTCCCGCAGATTTTGCAGATGAAGCAGATTAACTTCAAAAAATCTGTGATGATCTGTGCAATCTGTGGGAGATTTTTACGATAACTTTTCTAAAAGTTTTTGAACTAAATCTTTCATTTTTACCTTTAATAGATCCGGTTCCAATATCGTGGCATAGTCTGCGAAAGTAATCAGCCAGCGCGGAAATCCTTCATCAATCCATTCTGTTTCAAAGGTCATTTCGATTCCCTTTTCGGTTTCCATTTCTTCAATCAATCCGTAGTAGCTTTTAGAATTAATTAAATATCCCATGATTTTCTTATCGACCAATAATTTTACTTTTGTAGTCGTTTTTGAGGCAACTCTTCTGTGATCATTGATTTTTCCGTATTCCTGTGAAAAAGAAGTTTCTGTTTTTGAAATTTTCAAAATCCGGTCTACTCTGAACTGTCTGAAATCTTTTCTAAGTGTACAAAAAGCCATGATGTACCAGTAGGTAAATTCATAAAAAATTCCAACAGCTTCAATGGTACGATTTGAAACCTTTGCACCAACACTTTGATATTCAATAGAAAGCTGTTTTTTATCGGCGATACTTTCCAGAATAATCGGGATAACGTTTTTTATAGAATCATCTGATTTGGGACTGTAATCAAAAATATCAATCTGATTTTCAATATTCTGAATTAAATTTTTATCTGAATTTCTCAGCACTGAACGCAGTTTTTCCATTGCCGTTTTATAATGGTTTCCCAAACTTTCATGTGAAAATTTCTGCATCAGTTTTTCGGCAGTGATAAAACTTAAAACTTCTTCTTTGGTAAACATCACGGGCGGAAGTTTGTAACCATCCATCAAAGAATAACCGCTTCCCGTCTCACCAATAATCGGAATTCCTGCGTTTTCCAGTGTTTTAATGTCACGGTAAATCGTTCTTACACTCACTTCAAATTTTTCGGCCAAATCCTGAGCTCTTACAATCGGTTTTGACTGTAATTGGGTGAGAATGGCAGTGACGCGGTCGAGTTTTTTGAGGTAATGGTCGTTCATGTAGAAAATCTGTTCAAATGATACAAATTTACTTTAATCTTCATCAACTTTGAAATTTTGAAATGCTTAAAATTTTTAACCATTAAGATGTATAAGTTGTTAAGTGTGGTTAAGGAAATATCTGAAGATATTCATTAAGCGGACCGCTTAATTCAGATAAATCTGAACCTTAAAAAATCTTACCAACTAAAACTCCTTAATGGTTTAAGTCATTGCTACATTGTTAAATAGTTACATCGCTACATTAATTCTTGAAAGAATTAACCAGTTTATCTAGATTCAAACTTCTCGCAGAAGCATCAAAAATTTCTCTGTAAATTCCATTCATTTGTACTAGTTCATCATGCGTTCCATTTTCTACAACCTCACCTTTTTTCATTACATAAATTTTATCTGAATCTAAAATCTGTGAAAGCGAGTGTGAAATAATCACCACTGTTCTTCCTTCTTTGATGGCATCCAAAGAATTTTTAATCTGTTCAGTTGCAATCGCATCCAAACTTGCAGTAGGTTCGTCTAGGAAAATAATCGGTGGATTTTTTAAAAATAATCTTGCGATGGCAATTCTCTGTTGCTGCCCACCAGAAAGTTGGGTTGCATCATGTTGATATTTTTCAGGAAGATCTAAAATTTGTTCGTGAAGATATGCTTTTTTGGCGGCTTCTTCAATTTCTTCAAAACTGGCATTCATATTTCCGTAGCGAATATTATCTTCGATACTTCCTTGGAAGATGTGGTTTTTCTGTAAAACCAGACCAATATCGTCTCTTAGATAAGCGTTGTCGTACCGATTGAGATTAATTCCATCTAATAAAATCTCGCCATCATCCGGAAGGTAAAATTTGCATAAAAGGTTAATGATTGTAGATTTTCCGGCACCACTTAAGCCAACCAGCGCCGTGGTTTTCCCATTTTCGATGGTCATTGAGACCTTATGTAAAGCTTGCGTTCCGTTTGGATAGGTAAAATTGACGTTTTTCAGTTCAAAATTTTCAGAAGTTTTGGTTTCCTTTAAAGTTCCGTTGGGTTCAGCTTCTTCGTCTGCATTTAAAATTTCAAAATAACCTTCGGCATAAATCATCGCATCATTCATGTCATCATAAATCCTGTGAAGCTGTCTGATAGGCGAAGAGACGTTGTTGAACAACATAATGTGAAGCATGATAGCACCAATTGTCATTTGCTGATTCAGCACTAAATAAACCGTCAGTAAAATAATAAGAACAACCCCGATCTGCTCGATGAATGTTTTTAAACCTTCATAAATAAAACTTGTTTTCCGGGTGTACATCTGGCTTTCCATCAGTTGCATTTGCAAATCAAATTGCTTTTTACCTTCAAATTTTTCACGCACGAAACTTTTAATTACTAAAATAGAATTGATTAAATTTAATAAACCTGAAGTCTTTTGCTCGCGTTGATTTCGAAGCTGCCTTCTTACACCACCCAATTTTTTCGCCTGCATTGAAGTAACGTAAAAGTAGATCGGGACAATGATCGTAGAAACCAACCCCACATAAACGTTCTGCATGTACATGATAACCAAAGCAATAATTGCATTCGAAAACATAGGAAGAATATCGATGAAAAAGTTCTGAACAAGCTTTGTTAAGCTCTCTATTCCCCGATCAATTCTGGTCTGCAATTTTCCTGAAGCATGGTTTTCGTCACTGAAGTAAGCAACTTTGTACGTTAAAATTTTATCGATTGCTGATTGCGCTAAAACCGAGCTTACGTTAATTCTTATTTTCTCACCATAAAATTTCTGCCCGAAACTAATGAAAATATTCGCTATTTCTTTTCCTAAAAGTATTGCAGAAATCACCAAAAGCACATGAATTCCCTGCGACATCGGACTAGGAAGCTTAGTTAATTTTTCAACTTCGTCAACCGTGTATTTTAAAACCACTGCATTGACCTGAGCCGTAATGGCGCCTAAAAAAGTGAGAAACAAGGTTCCGTAAATCATCAAACGATACGGCTTAATGAAAGGTTTCAGTTGCCTATAAATCCCGAAAATACTCAGTGCTCTTGTAAAAGGTTTTGCCATGAATTGGTTTTAAAAGAAAAACGTACCGTTTCTGAGAGAAAAGGTACGAATTATTATTTATTTGGAATTACTAACTTGCATTCTTCTTTAGCGTTCCATCATCATTGATATATTTGAATTGATGCCCTTGATCTAAAATTTCTCCGCCCATTTCTTTGAATGTACAAAACATTCCAATCCAATCTTCCTCATCTATTTCTTTCGGTGTGTCCCATCTGATTATTCCAAAATTTTCATTCCTTTTTTTATCAAGAATAACTCCAAATTCATTTTCAAGCCAAATCTTGGTTCCTAAAATAAAGTCATCGTCTAATTTCCAAATATTTGTTATCGTAAAAATCTGAGAACCTATTTCAATCCCATTATATTCGGTAAACTGGCTCCATTCTCTATTCGGTTTAAACCAATTCCAAATGTTTGTAAAATCTGCAACATTATCACCTTCTAGTTCGTAAATTTCCTCTATAAAAACATTTTTAAAATTTAAGAATTGTACATCAGAATTTGTTAGACTAAACTCTTCAAGTAATTCTTCAGCTTGATGCAATAAAGTAAATAGTTTTTTGATCTGATATTTTTCTAGATATTCAATTTTAGAAAGACCACTTGTTTTAGAATAAGTGGTTTTATGTTTATTGAAGATATTTTTAAAAAACATTTTCTTAAAATACTTAATTAATTTTATCCTTCATAAACATAAGTCGTCAGATAATGAAGTTCAGACTTACTTGCTGCTTTCGATTCCGCTTCAGCCTGTTCCATAGAATATTGTGAATTGATTTCTTTACGCTGGAACACAAAAGAATTATTGGCGTTTTTATCTACAACATCAGCAAAAATATGCTCGATTTCAGAGTTGGCTAAAGATGCAAAGCTGATATCTTCAAAACCATACATCAGTCTTAAATCATCATATTGAACAAAGTTCTCATTCACAAAACCCTGTAGCTGAGATTTAGATTCAAAATTTCCTGCCCAAATATTGTAGGCGTAAGTTTTCTTGCTCGGCTTGTCGAAAATACTTTGGTAAACAAAATTTTCTCCCAGATATGCTTCTCTTACCTGCGGATCATTTGCCAGCTCTTCCGGCAAACCTTCTTTTAATATTTTACCTTCAAACATAATGTACGTTTTGTTGGTAATCGCCAGCGTCTGTTGTACATTGTGATCGGTAATCAGAATTCCGATATTTTTATCGGTCAGACTTCTTACAATTTTCTGAATATCTTCTACGGCAATCGGGTCAACTCCGGCAAAAGGCTCATCCAATAAAATAAAGCTAGGACTTGTTGCCAGACATCTTGCAATCTCAGTTCTACGTCTTTCACCTCCGGACAGTAAGTCTCCACGATTTTTTCTTACATGCTGCAATGAAAACTCTTCAATCAGCTCATCACATTTAATCTGCTGTTCACGTTTCGAAAGTTTCGTCAATTGCAAAACTCCCATAATGTTATCTTCTACAGACAATTTTCTGAAAACAGAAGCTTCCTGTGCCAGATAACCGATTCCTTTTTGGGCTCGTCGGTACATCGCATCAGTGGTAATTTCCTGTTTGTCAAGAAAAATCCTTCCCGAAGTCGGCTTTACCAAACCTACGATCATATAAAATGAAGTGGTTTTTCCGGCTCCATTTGGACCCAGCAAACCTACAATTTCTCCCTGCTGAACCTGTACAGAAACGCCTTTTACAACTTTTTTGGGACCGTATTCTTTGATTAAGTTTTCTCCTCGTAAAATCATAAGGCAAAGATAAAGTTTTTTTGAATTTAAATTTCAGATTAAAAACTGGTTGCATCAGTTTTATGATATTTTAATAAATCAAATTGAACATCCGCAATTTGTCATAACATTTAATTTAACGCAAAGCCAAACAAAGAATTTTAACTCTTGACCGTTGTTAAGTTAAACAAAGGCGTAAACTTAACCATGAAATACAATGTATTCTTGATGACGACAAATTGCGAACAATCGTATAAATCAATATTAATTTTTCATTAATCCTGAAATCTTCTGTAACGATGGCTTTATTACTGCTACTTATCAAAAAAACAAAATTTATTATGGAAAATTACGGTTACACAAAAGACGGCAATACTCAACAGCAAAATAATGCGCCCTACAAATCTGAAAAGAAAATTCCGGCTGCACTTTTAGGTCTTCTTGTCGGTTGGCTTGCTTTAAACAAATTCTATTTAGGATATACCAAAGAAGGAATAATTCAGTTGGTTCTAAATGTTGTTACTTTCGGAGCAGCTTCAATCATCCCATTTATCGAGGGAATTATTTATCTGTTTATGAGCGATGAGCAATTTGACAACACGTATGTTCACAACAAAAAAGGCTGGTTGTAATTTTAATACAAATTTTCCTTTTACGAATCTGATTAATTGATATTTTTCTTAAATTTAAATCACCAATCACAGTTTAAATTTTATGGAAAATAATCAACAATTAACCGATTTACTCGCATTAGATTTAGGAATTAATCTCATCAACCGCAGACCTTACGCAAAAGAAGTTTTCAAATGGCAGGATATCGACCTTCTTCCCCATTCCTCCGTAGATACATTGCTTTGTGAAATTTACGAATGGAACGGCAGAAACTGGAGAACGACCAATAATAATCTGATTGGTTTTCTCTTCTCCGACCAACAATTGAAAGCTGTCAAAGATCAACTTTTAAGTATTCCCAAACATCCAGCTTTGATTCCTGATTTTGAATTTACCAAAGAAAGCATGGTTGAATATAGTCTTGCGTTGCCTTCTCTTTTTAATATCGGAATCAATGGAAATATCAACAGTGCGAAAAGTTTTTCTGTGCGTGTCAACGGAGTGACAAAATCTAGAATTACCAATATCGATTCTCCAGGAATTGAAATTCTGAGAAAATATTCTGAATTCACAGATTCTGAATCGAAAACGTATCGGAAGAATATTAAATTTAATTATTTAAGCACTTCATTATTCTATGCCGAAAGTGTAGAAATTTTCCTGGAAAAAGAATCCGGTGTTGGCTTAGATGTCAGTTTTCAGACACAGGATGTAGAAGTGGAAGCCAAAGTTGATACGGATACCAAAAAACATTTTGTTTTAAAATATTCCGGAAATCAGGCTCCTTTTGCAGCAAAATTTACCAAAGGGAAAGATTTTGATTTTAAATAATTTTTTGAAAGTTATTAGTTATAAATTATAAGTTGCAAGAAAACGTTCTTAACTCATAATTTATAACTAATAACTTAAAACTAATTATCTGTTTAAAAGAATCGCAGCTTCTTTCGCAGCATACGTGAAAATCATATCTGCTCCTGCTCTTTTAAAACACGTTAAACTTTCAATAATGGCTTTATCATTATCGAGCCAACCGTTTTGTGCAGCGGCTTTCAACATTGCGTATTCTCCACTTACGTTATAAACTGCGATTGGTAGATCGATGGCTTCACGCACTTTTGAAACGATATCCAAATACGGCAAACCCGGTTTGATCATAATAATATCTGCACCTTCTTCCACATCTTTAAAAACTTCATTTAAAGCTTCACGAGAATTATGAAAATCCATCTGATATGTTTTTTTATCTTTCGGAATTTCCATATTGTCTTTCGGTGCACTATCTAAAGCACTTCTGAAAGGTCCATAGAACGAACTTGCATA
The DNA here is from genome assembly GCF_003669035.1 of Chryseobacterium sp. 3008163. NCBI lineage: Bacteria > Pseudomonadati > Bacteroidota > Flavobacteriia > Flavobacteriales > Weeksellaceae > Chryseobacterium > Chryseobacterium sp. 3008163. The sequence continues at coordinate 1,312,300 of NZ_CP033070.1, forward strand.
TTTTGCTGCGTAACTTAAAATTCCAACATCATGAAAACCACTTTCTTCCAACGCTTCACGAATCGCCAAAACTCTTCCATCCATCATGTCACTCGGTGCTACAATATCTGCTCCTGCTTCTGCATGAGAAACTGACATTCTTGCCAAAGCATCGTTGGTTGCGTCATTTAAGACTTTACCGTTTTCTATAATTCCGTCGTGACCGTAGATTGAATATGGATCTAAAGCAACATCAGGCATAATCACCATTTCAGGAACAGCATCTTTTATGGCCTTGATGGTATTTTGCATCAACCCATCTTTGTTCCAGGCTTCTTTTCCCGTGTTGTCTTTCAAATGTTCCGAAACTTTCATGTACAGATTGACCGCTTTTACGCCTAAAGAAAATAATTCTTTACATTCTTTAACCGTTAAATCAATACTTCTTCTGAAAATTCCGGGCATTGATGAGATTGCTTCTTCTTTATTTTCACCTTCCATTACGAAGATCGGCATTACAAAATCGTCTGTAGAAAGGCTACATTCTCTTACCAAACCTCTCATAGATTCATTTACTCTCAATCTTCTGTTTCTTGAATATATCATTTTGGAATACTTTTTGAATAATTTATTGCAAATTTAATATAAGTTCTATAAAAAACTATTGCAGATGATTATAGAATTTATTACTTTTGTTAGTAATAATTATGCAAATTATACGTTAGATGAAAAAACTTTTACTTTTAATTATATTTATGGGCGCTTTTGTTGGTTTTTCCGACAATGTTAAAGCACAAATCAAAGAGCCTTCTTCTACTTCACAAAAGTCTGATGATGGTGTTCTTACTGCATACCCAAACCCTGCGAAAGACTTTTTGGTAGTAAAAGCCAAAGATTCTTCTTTAAAAATTAAATCAGTGATATTTTATTCGATATTGGGAACACAGGTTGCCAACTATAATGTCAATACAAACAAAGCTGAAATTAATATTGAAAAATTAAAGCCCGGAAAGTATCTGATTCGCTACATTCTCAGCGACAATACGCAAAAGGTTACTCAAATAGTAAAACAATAATATTAAATCCTGATCAACATCAGGATTTTTTCTTTTAGCAAAATTCTTTTAATTCCGTAACTTTCGGATTATTTTTATACTCATTATAAAAAACAACTGAATGCTAAAAGCTGAACATATTACTAAAACCTACAATGCAGGAAAAAAAATAGCATTGGATGATTTTAGCATACATGTGCCGAAAGGAAGTATCTACGGTCTTCTAGGACCTAACGGAGCAGGAAAAACCTCTTTTATCCGTATCATCAATCAAATTACACAAGCAGATTCCGGAGATGTTTTCATCAATGGAGAAAAGCTCAATCCTAATCACATCAAAGACATCGGATATATGCCTGAAGAGCGAGGTTTATATAAAAACATGAGCGTCGGAGATCAGATTCTTTACTTCGGAGAACTGAAGGGAATGAAAAAAAATGATGCGCTGAATGAAGCCAAAAAATGGTTTGAAAAACTGCATATCGATCAATGGTGGAAGAAGAAACTTTCTGAACTATCCAAAGGAATGGCGCAGAAAATACAGTTCGTAGTGACCGTTCTTCACAGACCACATTTGTTGATTCTTGACGAACCGTTCTCAGGTTTTGACCCTGTGAATGCCAATTTAATTAAAGATCAAATCATTGAACTTAAAAATAACGGAACTACAATTATTCTTTCTACCCACAGAATGGAAAGTGTGGAAGAAATGTGTGACTATGTTGCACTAATCGATAATTCTAAGAAAATAATCGACGGAAGAGTTTTTGATGTACGAGAAAAGTTCAAGAAAAATATTTTTGGGATTACGCTTTCTGATGTCAACAATGAGAAGCTTCAGAACTTCCAGAATAAGTATGAAATTTTCAACTTGTCTGAGCAAAATAATCTGATTTCGTTTGACCTGAAAAATACGGTGAATCAAAATGATATTTTACTGGATCTTGTACAGGCAGGAAAAGTAAGATCATTTGACGAAAAAATTCCGAGCATGAATGAAGTCTTTATTAATGCCGTAGGTAATCATTCTTAAATTTATGAACAATATATATTTAATTACAAAAAGAGAATTTCTTACGCAGGTTAAGAAAAAATCTTTCATTTTACTGACTTTATTAGCTCCATTAATGATCATAGGATTTGGTGCTGTGATTGGGTTGATGTTTAAAGCCAACGAATCTCACAATGTGATTGAAGTTGTTGACAACAGCGGACTTTTTAAAGGTCAGCTAAAATCTAATGATAAGCTGGAATATATTTTTGTTCCAGTAGCAGATGAAAAATCTAAACTTAAAAACCTTAAAGGCAACGAGTCTTTAGATGGTATTTTGATTTTACCTCAAATAGCAAGTCAGAATTTTGATGATTTGGAAAAAAACACAAGATTAGTTGTTAATACTAAAATCGGTCTTGATACCAAACAGCGCATCATCTCTGATATTAGCAATGTAATTAAGAAAGAGAAAATCAAACAATTAGGCATTGCAGAATCGCAGCTTGATAATCTTGATAAAAATTTTGAACTGAAAACAATCAACGTATCAGAAGATAATAAAGAGGATTCTGACTTGGCTTTTGGCGTAAAAACGGCACTAAGCTTAGGATTGATGTATGTTACCTTTATGTTTATCATCATTTATGGAGTACGTGTCATGAGAAGCGTTCTTGAGGAAAAAAACAACCGTGTTGTGGAAATTATCATTTCATCGGTAAAACCTTTTGAACTGATGATGGGAAAAATTCTCGGGGTTACAATGGTTGCTTTAACACAATTTCTCGTCTGGATATCTATGTCTGTAATTGGTGCATTAGTTTTGAACACCGGATTTTCTTCTATGCAGAAAAACATGCCGGGAGGTGATGAAGGTATTTTAAGCAAATTGGATATTTTACAAATATTCACACAGATTTCTCATAGCTTATTGGAACTTAATTTTCCTTTAATCATCTTCGTATTTATTGTATTTTTCCTTTTGGGATACATTTTTTACAGTTCGATTTACGCAGCAATTGGTTCTGCTGTTGATAACGAAACCGAAACACAGCAATTCACTTTATTTGCCATTTTGCCTTTGACTTTGGGGATGTACGGAAGTTTTTCTTTAATGAATAATCCGGATGGGCCACTAGGATTTTGGTTATCAATAATTCCTTTTACGTCTCCTGTTGCGATGATTGCGAGAATTCCTTACGGCGTTCCGGCTTGGGAAATTGCTTTATCAATTTTCTTATTATTAGCAACGACTATTTTTATGATTTTCTTAGCCGGAAAGATTTACAGAGTTGGAATTTTGATGTATGGAAATAAGGCTACTTTGAAGGAACTTTGGAAGTGGATTAGAAGTTAATTTAGAATAATTTCAAATTTTTTAATATGAAAAGAATATTACTGATTATGATGATAGGTGTTGTCAATATTTTCAGTGCTCAATCGTTAAATGAAAATATTTCCTTTAAAAATTTGACACAAGAAGAGAATATACAAATTGAAAAAATTAAAGGACTGTTGACTCAGTCAAAAATTATAATAATTAAAGATTGTAAACTAATAAATTATGACAATTGTATCGACGAATATACCATTGTCTATTTGTATAATAATAAACCTGTACTTATTGACCAAATAGAATTCAGCTTCATACGAGCTTATGTTTCAAATGGGACAGAAGAAACATCAAACTACATCACAAAGACAAGAATATATATTACAGATTGGGAAAACAGTAAGTTTATAGGAAAAACAATACGTTTAAGTCAACATGGAAAGAGTGAATCAAGCCCTTATCTTAACAAACATGAAATTGAAGCAAAAATTAAAAGGTAATGTGGTCAAAAATAGTTGGTGTTTTTTTAATACAGATACAATAATAAAAATCCCGAGATAAAATATCCCGGGATTTTTTATGTTTTGAATGAAAAATTTTTATTCGAAGATATAGCTTAAGCTTAAACTAATAACCTGCTCAGACTTCTTTTTAGCTGAATTTGGATCTAACTTGCTTTCATCCAGATTTGGATAAGTATTCGATAAACCAAAGTCATACTTTAAAGCCAATTCGAGCTGTCTTTTGTAGCTGTACCCTAGACCTGCGCCTATTGCGAAGTTAAATGAGCTAGCCTTACCCAACTGATCTGTTCTATAGATTTCACGAGATTCATTTTTAACTTTTTGATCAATTAAAAAATTAAATCTCGGACCAATCAATCCAAAGAATTCTGATTCTGCTTCAGAAAAATATCCTTTGAAAGATACAGGAACACTGATGTAGTTATTAGCATAAACAGCATCATAACCTTTTACACCTTTAGCATTCTTATCTTTTCCAGATTCTCCTGCACCGTAGTACACGACTTCCGGCTGAAGATAAAACTGGTTAGAACCTCCCATTGGGATTAATGCTAAAACACCACCCTGAAAAGCAAATCTAGCTCCTGAAGGATTGTGTGCATTTTTTACTCTCGAATAGTTTCCACCAGCAGTAACACCAAATCTTGTACTACTAAAATCAATCTGTGCGAATGATAAAGTAGAAAATGCTAAAGCTGATGCTAATAAAAATTTTTTCATATGTAGTTTGTATTGTTTTTAATAGTCACATGTTATCGCCTATCTTTATCAGTGTTTAGCTTTCTAAGTCAGTTAAAGCGATTTCATATCATTTTGTTGTTTAATTATCCTAAAACTTTTGCAACAGTAACACCAATATCAGCAGGGGAATCTACTACATTGATACCGTTTTCTCTCATGATTTCCATTTTAGCCTGAGCTGTATCTTCATCACCTCCAACAATAGCACCTGCGTGACCCATTGTTCTGCCTTTAGGAGCAGTTTGTCCAGCGATAAAACCAACAACCGGTTTTGTAGAACCACTAGCTTTATACCATCTTGCAGCTTCAGCCTCAAGACCACCACCGATTTCACCGATCATTACAACCGCTTCAGTTTCTGGGTCGTTGATGAACAATTCAAGAGCTTCTCTTGTAGTAGTTCCAATTATTGGGTCACCACCGATTCCGATTGCTGTAGAAACACCGTAACCAGCTTTTACAACTTGGTCAGCAGCTTCATAAGTAAGAGTTCCTGATTTTGAAACGATCCCTACTTTTCCTTTTTTGAAAACGAAACCTGGCATAATACCAATTTTAGCTTCATCAGAAGTGATGATTCCCGGACAGTTTGGCCCGATCAATCTGCACTCTTTGTCAGCGATATAAGATTTTACTTTTACCATGTCTGCAACAGGAATACCTTCTGTAATACATACGATTACTTTAATACCCGCTTCAGCAGCTTCCATGATAGCATCTGCAGCAAATGCAGGTGGTACAAAAATGATACTTACATTAGCTCCAGCCTTTGCAACAGCGTCAGCAACAGTATTAAATACCGGCTTCCCAAGGTGCTCGCTTCCTCCTTTTCCTGGAGTAACACCACCTACTACGTTGGTTCCATATTCGATCATCTGACCAGCGTGGAAAGTACCTTCGTTACCTGTAAAACCTTGTACAATTACTTTAGAATCTTTGTTTACTAAAATTGACATTTTATTGTTGTTTTAATTTATTTTTATTAATGCTCACAAATTTACTTATTTTTCTTTGATTATAGATAAAACCATCAGACTAATCTTTATCACCTTTATTAAAAAAATTAAAAGAAATACAATCGGGCAAATCACTGCTGAGCGATTAAGAATAGAATAATCTGTTCTAAGCGTGTGATTTTATTTTAATTTTTAAGTAAAATTATCTCTCTGCAAACATACTGATTTTATTTTTTTCAGGACAGAGTGCAGTTAAGAACCTCATGAATTTTTCATAATATCAATTCTGAAAGTGGATTTTTTGTTTAAATGAACAGAAATAAGATTGATGTGATTTTAAACTACATCTATATAGTATGAAAGTGTTCTGTTTATTGCTGAATATAGTCTGGCAGTTGATGAATATGAGCTTTCTAATTCTTAATACAATATGGATATGCCATATTTCCCTCAGATAATTATAACACGTCAAGTTCTGTCGCTTTACTGAGTTAGCTTTGTCAAAATAAACATCACATCATCATCAAGTTTTTATCAAACTATTGTGGTATGTATTAAAAAAAGTTAAATTAGCGCCAATAAAATAAAAACCCAAATCATGAAAAAACTCTACATGAGTGCAGTTCTACTATGCACAACTGCCGTATTGTATGCTCAGGATGTGGTATGGCAGAAAGACATTAAATCCTCTACTCAGAATTTTCTCTCACAAGTCACCACAACAATCGACCAGCAGTATCTCATTACAGGAAGTTCTATTCAATCGAAAAAGCTTACTTCTGAAAACAAACAAAATAACGGTTACGATTTTCATCTCGTTAAATTGAATCAACAAGGTGAAGAAGTCTGGGAAAAACATTTCACAGGACAGAACCATGATTTTCTCTCGGCAACGGTCGCTACTCAGGAAGGTGGTTTTCTGTTGGCTGGAACATCGTATTCAGGAAAAGGTTTAGACAAAAAAGATGATGCTAAAGGCGGATCGGATATCTGGCTGATCAGAATCAATGAATATGGTGATGAGCTATGGCAGAAAACTTTGGGAACTTCACAGGATGAGGAAGCCAGAGCGGTGATTCAAACTACAGATTTCGGATTCTTTGTTGCCGGAAACGTTCAGAATGCTTCAAAAGGATATGGTTCCAAAGATGTTTTGGTTTCAAGACTCGATAAGAACGGAAAAGAACTATCTCAGATTATTTTAGGAGGAAAAGGATTAGATGAAGTGGAGAAGATGATTCCAACTATTGATGGAGGTGCATTGCTCGGAATTTATTCAAGAAGTAATGCCGGTGGATCAAAGAAGACAGAGAACTTCGGGGAAGGAGATTTTTGGGTGGTGAAGTTGAGCAAAGACGGAAAAGTAGAATGGGAAAAGAACTTTGGAGGTAAAGGAGATGATCACTTAAGAACTCTTTCAATGACTTCCACAGGATTTATCGTGGGTGGTGAATCGAGATCAGAGAGATCAGGAAATAAATCTATAGGCATTGAAGAAGGTACTGATATTTGGTTGATTTCTCTAAATGACAGAGGTGAAGAACTGTGGCAGAAATCTTACAATTTTAAGAACAGAGATGTTCTGATGGGGATGAATGTGGTGAAAACCGGAGACGATAAAAGCTCGAAAGGAATTTTACTCGGCGGTTATACTCAGGCGGAAGGCAGAATAGAAGCAGATGATGAAACATTTTGGATGCTCTACCTGAACCAGGATGGTAACGAACAATGGAGAAAGCATGTGAAAGGAGAATCGAGAAAAAAAGAAGAAAGGTTATCTGATATTAAATTAAATAGAGATGGCTCGATCATTTTGGCAGGAACGAGCGCTGAAGAACTTGGAAAAGAGAACTGGAAGATCGTGAAGTTGGGTGACAAGCAATTGGATCAGCTGATTGAGAAATTAGATATCAAGATTTATCCGAATCCTGTATCTGATTACTGTTATGTGGAGATTGGTTTTGAATTCAAGGAAGCGGATATTACGTTGTATGATATGGGCGGAAGACAGCTGCAAAGCTTGAAAACCAAGAATAAGGTGACTAAGATCAGTACGCAGAATCTGATTCAGGGAGCGTATCTCATTACGATTAAAACAGATACCGAGAAAACCGCCAGCGCAAAAATTATTAAAAATAAAAAAAACACTAATAAAAATGAAAAAAATTGTAATCTGTGCAGGTCTTATACTTGCCAATAGTTTTGCAGCACAAGAACTAAGTAATTTAATGCGGGGCGGTCAAAATGACGAAGAATTGTCGCCTAATGTAAATCCACCTTCTCCTGAATCATATTTCAGAACACAGTATGGAAATTTACAGTTTAATGAATTTAAAGGGAATCCTAATGTAGTTATCCCGATCCATACGCTATCATCAAATAAACTTAAACATCCTTTATCCTTACTATACACCAAGGCAGGTGTTAAGGTGAATGACACCCCTAATACTGCGGGCATGAACTGGATACTGGAAGCAGGAGGAGTTATTAACAGAACGATATATGACAAAACAGACGAAACAGTAAGCAACAGACTTTTGTTGAGTCTTGATGATCTAAGTTATTTGTACAGCCAACAAGGAGAATCGACATTGGTAACGTATGCCCGAGAACTTACTACTAATTTTGACCATCAGCCTGATATTTTCAATTTTTCATTTCCAGGATATAGTGGAAGTTTTTATCTCGACCATAATTTCAAACCTGTTCTTCTGACTCAGGACAATAATCTGAAAATTGAAACCGTAGGTATTTTTAAACAGACCTATAGTTTTATCATTACCACCAATGATGGAACAAAATATACTTTTGGAGGGGCAGGGGCTACAGAAAAAACGAAAGTAAGAGCCAATGTCTTTCTCAGCGGGGTGACCAGTTTCTATTTAACAAAAATAGAGGATATGGCAGGAAACAAGATTGAGTTTTCCTATACACAAGTCAATCCAAATGTTACTTTGCTGGGGTTGAACGAGCAGAAGTCTCTAGACAAAAAATTATTTGACATGGGGGCTCCCGCAGAAGGCACACAGGCAAGTCCTTCAACCACTCCTTACAGTCAGTCTATTAAAAAGATTAACATCAATGATCCTAAAATTCTGACGCAGATCACAGCAGGAAATGAAAAGGTGATTATTAACTATGCAACAACCCCTTCCGAAACTTTTCAGAAAGCAGGAAATATTGTTATTAGTTCCTATAATGTTGATGTTAAAAAAATTGTATTTGAATATATCAATAATTTGGCAACAGATCCCCAGAAAAAGCGTTTTTTTCTTGAAAGGGTAAAAGAATATACACTTAAAAACGGACAGGAAAACTTTGTACAAGAATACAAGCTTGAATATGATAATCCTTTAGGTCTTCCTGACAGGCTGTCATTCAGCATGGACTATTTAGGATATAGCAATGGTAAAAGTAATCTGCAAACGCTGCTTCCTAATTTGAATTTATTTGGAAGTCGGTATAATGTTTTTAATCAGAATTCAGGATATTATGCAGACCGTACACCTGATTTTAATTTTACCAAAAATGGAACGTTGACTTCCATCACTTATCCCACCAAAGGCAAAACTGTTTTTGAATATGAACCCACGTTTGCCCGAAAAAGCACACCTGTACAGGGCGAAAAATCTCTGGTAATAGGAAATACTGAAGCTCTATGGGCGGACGGTTCATTAATTGATTACAATCTTGTGACCTCAAATCTTCCTTTATCTGGAGAACTCACAGGCAGTTTTCAGTCTTCAGAAGTCGAAGGAAACAATGTTCAGATAGAATTGAAACTCCACTCAAACGAAGTCGGTACCTATGCAGATAAAGGACGTGCTAAATTTGAAATCATCGATAGTGCTACTGGGCAGGTTATATTTAGCGAATTAATATTTCTTCCTAAAACCATGCAATACATAGACTCTTTCAATGACTTTATGATAGAGCCCAATAAAACCTATCTTTTTAAATACAACTTAGTAAATAATATTTGTCGTAAATGCAGTGCAACAAGTGTAATAAAATATTCTAAGAAGGGCGAATGGGAGCTTACACCAAACGGAAATATCAGGCTTAAAAAGCAATATGATGTTTCTGAAAACGGTTCTGTGAACTACAAAAGAATATACTATTCTGATTTTCAAAGCATCAATAACACGGGCAGTCTTGACTTCGAATACACACCGGAGTTTAGATCTAACAGGTTTGACCAGCAGCCATATTCTGGTTACTCTGGTCCAAATCAACTTCCTGGAGCAGGTGTCAGTTATGTCGGCAGTATTTCTGAAACCATACTTCACTCAGAACTGCAGATGCATATGGTAACAAGGTCAATACCTTCGGTATCCAATCCTGACGAAGGATTGGATGAATATTTAGACAATATTTATGATCCGATATATCCTGTGGTGAACATCAGCTACGGAGGAGATGAATTTGAGAAAGGAGGTGAAGAAAAAAGATTTACAATAAGTAACATCTATAATAGCTATACATTCAGACAGCCAACAGATGATGGTATGTTCACTAATATAGGTAGTGCATTAAATGAAGCTTCTGGATCAGCACAAAATACATTATTCTGGAATGTTCCTTTAGGGAATCTCAGCGGAAAACTTATTTCAAGCAAAGTGTTCGGAAACAAAAACGGACAGCTGTATTTAAAAACAGCAACACACAATGATTACCGTTTCGATCAAGTGGGTATTGTATCAAGTGTTGCTGGAATGACACTATTCCCACTAGTCTTTATTCCTACAGGATCAAATATCAATACCTACATCAGTAATATGTACATCACAGGATATATGCTGCCTTCCTATTCTGTTTTTTTAGACAGAAGTATCTCTAAAGAATACCTGGAAGATATTCCTTACAATACACCGAATGATGCTAATTATAAAAAAATTACGACCATCACCAATTACCTGTATGATAATATAGACAAGCAACTTTCAAAAAGTACAACACAATTCTCTGATATGAGGGTTCAGGAAACGACTTATAAATATGCTCGTGAAAAAGCTAACCAACGATTGATTACTGCCAATATGCTTGGAATTCCATTAGAAACATCTGTGATTGAGAAACAAAATGTTGCAGACGCAGGGAAAATAATTGCTAAAACCGAAACCAAATACGACAATCCTTCAAATCTTTTCCAAAGTTCAGTGTTGTCTTATGATTTGCAAAACAATAGTTCTACCGAAGTCACTTACGATCTATATGATTCCAAAGGAAATCTATTGCAGTACACAACGAAAGACGGCATTCCTGTATCCATTATCTGGGGATATAATGCTATCCAGCCGATAGCCAAAGTGACAGGAGCTACTTACGCACAAGTGAGCAACTTAGCAACAGCAATTATTGCCGCTTCAGATCTTGATGCTTCGAATCCTTCTAACGAACCTGCATTTATTAATATCTTAGATTCATTCAGAAAAGACTCAAATCTTTCAGGTTATCAAATTACTACATATACTTACGATCCATTAATCGGAGTCACCAGCATCACTCCATCATCAGGAATCAGAGAAGTTTACTTGTACGATTCTGCTAATCGATTAAAAGAAATCAGACAGGATAATTCGACAGGTAAACTGTTGAAAGAATTCAAATACAACTACAAACCATAAAAACACACCATGAAAAAAATACTCATCCCCATCAGTACTTTGTTTGTAGCGGGCATATCCCATGCACAGACGACGAATCTTAGTACAACAGAAAACTATGTCTATACGAAAACATATATAACCGATCCTACAGTAGCTAACCCCAAGACTGTTGAGACTGTACAATATTTTGACGGTTTAGGAAGACCTAAACAGATAGTTAATGTAAAAGCCTCGCCATTAGGCAGAGATGTCGTTACTCATATAGAGTATGATGGTTTTGGAAGACAAATCAAAGATTATCTTCCCGTACCTCAGAGTGGAACAATGAACGGAGCTATTGTACCGACACCCCTTGCCAATGCCGCACAAACCGACATCTACGGATCAGAGAAAATATATGCAGAAAAAATCTTAGAGAACTCACCACTAGACAGAATCCAACAACAGATCCAGGTAGGAAACGACTGGACTAATAAACCCGTCAAATTTGATTATGATGCTAATATTGGGACAGCTGATTATGTAAGAAAATATAAAACCTCTACGACATGGGTTGATGGCAGAACAGAAACTTCTATTGAGCTTCCTCAATATTTCGATTCCTCACAATTATACAAGAACACAATAACTGATGAAGACGGAAATAAAACCATAGAATTTAAAAACGGACAAGGGCAGACTCTTCTCGTGAGAAAAGTTTTGAGTGCTACAGAAAATGCAGATACCTATTATGTGTATAACGAATATAATCAACTCGCATTTGTTATTCCGCCATTAATTTCTACATGGAGTACTTTAGATCAAACAACCATCGATAATTTATTTTATCAATATCGCTATGATGGCAGAAACCGTTTGGTAGAAAAAAAACTTCCCGGTAAAGGATGGGAATATATGGTCTATGACAAGGCAGACCGATTGGTGGCAACACAAGATGCTAATCTAAGGCAAACCTCAAAATGGTTTGTTACAAAATATGATACATTTGGAAGAGTGATTTATACAGGATTGATGCCACTTCCAAATCAAACTCGTGCAGGATTACAGAATATAACCAATCAGTATGTCATCACTGAATCAAGAAACAATACAGGATTTACCAGAAATGGTATGCAGATTTATTATACAAATGATCTGTACAGTCAGATAGAAACTATATTGACGGTCAATTATTATGATATTTATCCTGTAGGAAGCCCTGCAATACCGACCCAAGTTTTGGGACAGAATATCCTGCACGAAAATGCACAACTATACAACATCAGTACAAAAACACTACCCGTTGCTTCTTATGTGAAAAACATTGAAGACGACAATTGGACAAAGAACTACAGCTGGTACGACACCAAAGGAAGGCCTGTTGCAAGCCATTCTGTCAATCATCTGGGAGGATATACCAAAACCGAATCTTTACTAGATTTTTCAGGAGTACTAAAACAGGCAATTACAAAACATAAACGATTAGATTCTGATACAGAGCGTGTAATTACTGAGAATTTCACCTACGATCATCAGAACAGACTGCTTACCCACACCCACCAGGTTGATAGCAATCCTCTTGAATACCTTGCCCAGAACGACTACAATGAACTTTCGCAGTTGAAAAACAAAAAAGTAGGCGGTACGAGTTTGGGAAGCGGAATTCAGACAGTTGATTATGCTTACAATATCCGTGGGTGGATGACGCAGATTAATGATCCTGCAAATCTAAACGGAAAATTGTTTGGATATCAAATAAAATACCATAACCCTGTATATACCAACAATGCTACAGGTAGATATAATGGCAATATTGCAGAAGTTGATTGGAAATCTGCGAATGATGGTGTCTTAAAAAGATACTCATATCAGTATGATGCATTAAACAGGCTGAAAAAAGGTTCATATGCTGAACCTGACACCTCTGTTCCCCAAAATGGATACTTCAGCGAAGAATTGAGCTATGATCCTAATGGTAATATTGGAACACTGAAAAGAAACAGGAATGCAGCTTATGTAGGAGCAGAGCTTATAGACGATCTTACGTATAATTATACAGGAAACAGACTTAATTCTGTAGCAGATGCATCGTCAAATTATTTAGGCTATCCTGATACTTCTGGTAATCTAATAAACTACGATTTTAATGGGAATATGACAGATCATGTTGACAAAGGTATCTTACAGATTGATTACAACTTTTTGAACCTTCCTAATTATATTAAATTCGATCAATTTATCACAAGGTTTTGGGAAGATATTTATAAAAACACGCTCTACACTTATCGTGCAGACGGCACAAAAATAAAGAAAACCCACACTTATTTTTCAGGAAAAACACAGGCTGTAATCATCAAAAAGACAGATTATCTCGACGGGTTTCAATATACTGACAATATAATTCAATTTGTCCCCACTTCAGAAGGGTATTTTGATTTTGTGAAAAATAAGTATATTTACAATTATACAGACCATTTAGGAAATACAAGATTAAGCTACCTACACAATGGCAGCAGCATAGGAGTTCTTGAAGAAAACATCTATTATCCTTTTGGATTAAAGCATGACGGGTATAATCCTGGTAAAAACCCAAATTATCAATATGAGTATAACGGTAAAGAATTGCAAACGGAAACAGGGATGTATGATTATGGAGCAAGATTTTATATGCCTGACATTGGAAGATGGGGAGTTGTGGATGAACTTGCTGAAACATCAACAAGATTTTCTACATACACATATGCTTTAGATAATCCAATTATGTTTGTTGATCCTGATGGTAGAGAAGCGGAACAATGTTGTGGTTGGTTAAAAAGCTATGCAAAAGGAGTTTTGAGTACAACTATGGGAATAGCCCAAAGTACAGCTACAACTCTTGTAGAAAATTCTAACCCTACTGTATTAATCTATAATAAAAGTAAAAGTATATATGGTTATGGAGAAAGGGTTGTTAATGGATATCAACAGGGAGGTGTAAAAGGAGCTGCTAAAGAATATGGTAATGTACTATATGAAGGTACTGGAGCAAAATCTGTTGTTCAAACTGCAAAAGGTGTAGCCAATGGCGATCCTGAAGCTATAGGTTCGGCTACTGCTCTCGTTGGTTTTGGAATAGCTACTCGTAAAGCTGGCGGTGCTGGATCCGTAGCAGAAACAACATCTTTAAGCTCAAAGGGAATTGTTGTTACACAGGAGTCTGTTGCATCAGCATTAAAAGATTCAAAACTACAAACGGCACAAGGTGTTGTATCGGGACCAATGGTTGAAAGATATGTAAAAATGGCACAAGAAGGAAATACTGCGCCGCCAATAAAAGTAACAAACAATGGTGTAATTGTAGATGGTAATCATAGATATGTAGCAGGAAGATTAGTTGGTAACGAACCATCTCAAGTCCCTGGATCCCTGTCTCCAAGTCAACAATCTAAAGTCCAGCCTGTTCAAAATACAAAAGTCGACCCTAATGATTGGGGTGGGCGTTAAATAAATTTATTATGATAATATATTGTGAAAATGATAATGAAATAGCCGTTCCTTATAATAGTTTAGATGGAGCTATTTTAGAAGATTTAGATTTACACAGGGCAAAGCTTGAAAATATGAATCTGAATAGCACAAGTTTTTTTAAATCAAATCTCCGAGGTGCATTTTTATTCAACTCTTGTTTGATAAAATCTAATCTTTCTTTTACGAACCTAATAACTGCTGATTTTAGAGACACTATTCTGCTTGATGCTAATTTATCTGAAAGTATAGCTTCATACTGTGATTTTAGTAATGCAAAACTTCAGGGAAGTAATCTAAAAGGTGCTAAAATTAACTTTTCAAATTTTACAAATGCAAACTTATCTGGTGCAAATATGCTTTGTATTGATATCGAGAAAGCAATATTTAAAGACACTGTGTATAATAATGAAACTATTTGGCCTAAAGATTTCGATCCTTTAATTAATGGATGTATGCTATTATAAGACCCTCCCCACTACCACGATTGTATCATGTGGCAGATAAAAAAACCTCGCAAAATTTGCGAGGTTTTTTGTGTTTTATAGTGCAGCAATATTTTTCTGCAAATAATCTTTAAACCGTTTTTTAGAAACGAAAGTTTCAATAAGTTTTAGGAGAATATTTTTTTCTTCAGTATCGAGTTCGTTAATGAGTTTTAATTGCTCTAGAACTGCAGTATCTTCCATAGAAACTTCGTTGGGAACATTATTTTTTTCATTGAAGAAAATAATATCATCAACAGAAATCCCGAAATGTTTAGCGACAAAAACCAACTTGTCAACAGGAATATCCTGTTGGTTGTTTTCCATTTTAGAATATCCTGTTCTGTGCGTGTGCATCAGATCAGCCATATCCTGTTGTGTTAAACCTGTACTCTCACGGAGTTTTTTTAAGTTGTCCTCCGCTACCGCACGATTTTATCGTGTGGCAGATAAAGATAAACCTCGCATTTTGCGAGGTTTTTTGTGTTATATGTTTTGTTTTGTATACGGAAACAGAACTACATTGCAGCAATATTTTTAAGTTTAGAGGCTTTGATAAAAGCATCGATGGTTGCAAATATGTGAGCTTTGGTATCACTGTCAAGTTCCTGTATTGCTTTTAGTTTTTTCAGAGTATCGTTGTCGATCTGCTCATACTGTCCGTCTTTTACGAGATAATCTAAAGTAACACCTAAAGCATCAGCAATTTTTGTAGCCGCATCAATCGACGGAATATTTCCTTTAAAGTTCAGTTCGTACTTACTGAAAATATATTTGGTTTTTTGCAAGCTCACACTACTCAAGATTTCTCAGCTTCACCTCTTTCTTAAGATAAGTTTTATAATCTTCTGCAAACATCCCAATATAAGTTCCTTTTTTCAGATCTCGGTTGACTCCGGTTTTACCTAGTAAGACAGAGCCACTTTCGATATTGTTTCCTGAAGCGATGCCAACCTGCCCCCATAAAGTAACCTCATCACCGATGATGCAACAACCTGCAATGCCGACCTGAGAAGCGATTAAGCATTTTTTACCAATCACGGTATCGTGCCCAATCTGAATCTGATTATCTAAAACTGAACCTTCACCAATAATGGTAGAATCTGTCACTCCCCTGTCAATGGTGCAGCCGTTTCCGATTTCTACGTTGTTTTCGATGATGACGTTTCCTACTGAGATTAAGCGGTCAAAATTTCCGTCTAATTTTCTGTAATAAAATGCGTCGCCACCCAAAACGGTGTTGGATTGAATGATGACATTATCTCCAATCACTGTACGATCGCCAATGACAACATTAGGGAAAATAATGGTGTTTTTTCCGATGGTGATGTTGTTTCCAAGGACTGCAGATGGATGGATTTTTGTGCCCTCTCCTATTTCTACATCATGAAGGGTTTCTGTGAAGTTGTAGATTTTGGTGAAATGGGTACTGATCTTATTGAAATCTCCAAACGGATCATCGGAAATTAAAAGAGCCTTACCTTCCGGGCATTCTACTTCTTTATCGATTAAGATGATAGTAGCAGCAGAATTTAAAGCTTTATCGTAATACTTCGGATGATTAACGAATACAATTTCACCCGATTTTACTCTGTGAATTTCGTTGGTACCAAAAACCTGAAAATCTTCGGAACCTACAAATTTTGCTCCGATAAGATCTGCAATTGTTTTTAGTTTTTGTGGCTGATGAAACGTCATATTTTTAATGATGCTTTTTTAGTTTAATCAACCTTGTCTGGTTTTGAAACTTAGACAAGATTTGTTTTTCGGTGTGAGTCGCAGCCCGACTTGATGGTCCTTCGACAAGCTCAGGATAAACTACAATTGCTGCCCTAAAAATGAAAGCTGAAAGTTGTTATACTTCCAGCTTCCTATTATTTTGAATAATTATTCTTTTACTCTTTCTAAGTAAGAACCGTCTTCTGTGCTCACTTTGATTTTGTCGCCAGCTTCAATGAACAAAGGTACCATTACTCTTGCTCCTGTCTCAACGATTGCATTTTTCAGCGCGTTGGTTGCTGTATTTCCTTTCACACCCGGATCAGCTTCTACCACCTCTAAATAAACTGACTGAGGAAGCTCTGCAGAAAGCGGAGTTTCATCAACTTCTTTCAAAATGATCGTTACTTCTTCACCTGCTTTCATCAGATTAGAGTTTTCAATCATTTCTTTGTCTAAGTATAGTTGAGAGAAATCTTCATTATTCATGAAGTGGAAACCATTCTCATCATCATAAAGATATTGGAATTTTCTTGTAATAACTTTCACTTCGTCAATTTTATGACCTGCAGAAAAAGTATTATCAATAACTTTACCGTTGGTTACCGATTTTAATTTTGTTCTCACGAAAGCAGGACCTTTTCCTGGTTTTACGTGCATAAATTCGATTACTTTAAAAATATCATTGCTGTACTCGATGCAAAGACCTTTTTTTATATCGTTACTTGTTGCCATTTAATTATTGTATGTTATTTTTTTTATTTTGATTTGTAGACCTGAAGGCTCAAAACCTTTCTTCCAAGCATATCCATCCCATCAATTCTAGGTTTGTAATAAGTCCCTGCATCTGCTGCAGTTACTGCACGATTATTTATTACTGTATTAAAATTGATGGTATTAATTAAAAGCCGGTCTAAATTTTTGTTGACTTCTGATGAACTTTTTAGGTCAGAATTTAAATTTGAAAAAGATATTTTAGAATAATCCAGAATTGAATTTACATTTCTTACTGCAATTGAATCTTTAAGATTCAAAGACACCACTTTTTTCTGCTGTGCAAAAATAAAAGAAGAAAATACTGTAAAAATTAATACTAAATTTTTCATTCTGATTCAATTTAAATTATTCTTTTCCTGTTCCGTATCCTTTTACGATACCTCTTGGAGAGTTTTGGATGAACTGTAGAATTTCGTCTCTTTCTGCTGTAGGAAGCATTTCTTTTTCGATGTGTGAAACTGCCTGAGAAACGTTCATTTTCATCTGAAAGATTGCTCTGTAAATTTTTTGAATTTCAAAGATTTTATCATTAGTAAATCCTCTTCTTCTTAAACCTACAGAATTTATTCCTGCATAAGACATCGGCTCACGCGCTACTTTTACATAAGGCGGAATATCTTTTCTTACCAAAGTTCCTCCAGAAATCATCACGTGCTTCCCAATTTTTCCAAACTGGTGAACAGCACTTAAGCCACCCATTACCGTAAAATCACCTATTTCTACGTGACCTGCAATACCGCATCCGTTAACGATGATTACATGATCACCTATCACACAGTCATGTGCAATATGAGAAGTCGCCATAATCAGACAGTTACTGCCAATTTTAGTATAACCTAAAGCTTTTGTCCCTCTGTTTACGGTAACACATTCTCTAATCGTTGTATCATCACCGATGATGGTCTGCGTATCTTCACCATCAAATTTCAGATCCTGAGGAATAGCGGAAATTACCGTTCCAGGAAAAATCCTGCAGTTTTTTCCGATTCTCGCACCATCCATGATGGTTACGTTAGATCCAATCCAAGTACCTTCACCTATTTCCACATCACCTGCAATGGTTGTAAATGGTTCTACAATTACATTTTTACTGATTTTTGCACGTTTATCAACGGCGGCTAATTGATGAATCATTTACTCAACTTTATTTTTTGCAACCTGAGCCATAAGCTCAGCTTCTACTGCTATCGTGTCACCAACATATCCGTAACCCTGCATGTGCACGATACCTCTTCTGATTGGTTCAATCAATTCAATTTTGAAAATCATAGTATCACCAGGAACTACTTTTCTCTTGAATTTTACTTTATCCATTTTGATGAAGTAAGTAGAATAGTTTTCAGGATCCGGCACACTTGCTAAAACCAAAATACCACCTGTCTGCGCCATAGCTTCAACTTGTAAAACTCCAGGCATTACAGGCTCTTTCGGGAAGTGACCCACGAAGAAAGGCTCGTTCATCGTCACATTCTTTAAACCTACCACATGAGAATCTGATAACTCAAGAATCTTGTCAATCAATAAAAACGGCGGTCTGTGAGGCATCAACTTCATAATTCCGTTAATGTCAAAAACAGGTTCTTTATTTAAGTCAAAATCAGGAACGTTTTTCTTTTTTGTAATTTCCAATGACGGTTCAGTTTTTTAGCAAACTGAGTATTTACAAAATGTCCTGGTTTATTGGCAATAATTTTACCTTTAATTTTTACTCCACATAAAGCTAAATCACCAATTACATCAAGCAATTTGTGTCTTGCAGCTTCATTTGGAAAGTTTAAAGTTAAATTATCAAGAATTCCGTTGGGTCTGATCGCAACGTGATCTTTACCAAAGGCTTTCTTTAATTTCTCTGTTGTTTCAGCAGTGAGATCTTTATCAACATATACAATGGCATTAGAAATATCTCCTCCTTTGATCAAACCGTGATCAAGAAGCATTTCCAATTCATGTAAAAAGCTGAATGTTCTTGCCGAAGAAATTTCTTCTTTAAACTCTGAAATATTTTTTATGGTAGCATTCTGAGTTCCTAAAACTTTAGTCCCAAAATCTACCATGGTTGTAATCTCGTAATTATCTGAAGGGATAATTGTAATCTCAGAACCGGTGGCAGGATCGCTGTAACTTAGAACTTCTTTCACTACCAAATATTCTCTGGCAAGTTTTTGCTCCACAATTCCTACGCTTTCAATTGCTTCTACAAAAAATTTAGAAGAACCATCTAAAATTGGAGGTTCTGAAGCATCCATCTCTAAATAAGCATTGTCGATATCGCAGCCTACTAATGCCGCTAAAAGATGCTCGCAAGTGTTGATTTTTACGCCTAATTTCTCAAGAGTTGTCCCTCTTTCAGTAGCTACAACATAGTTTACATCAGCCTCGACCTGAGGGTGACCCTCAAGATCTGTTCTTACGAAGATGAAACCTGTATTTTCTTTAGCAGGTTTGATGGTCAATTTTACTTCTTTACCAGTATGAAGGCCAATTCCGGATAGAGTAACCTCTTCCTGAAGTGTTTTTTGCATATCACTCATTAGTCTGATCTTTTGAGTTATTCTCAAGATTATTTATTCGTTTTACGAGCTCAGGAAGATTCCTGAAATGAACGTAACTTCTAAGATAGTCGTTATAACTGATTGCCGGCGAACCGTAAACCGTTTCTTTATCATTCACATGAGAATTCACACCACTCTGTGCCTGAATTTTCACCTGATTTCCAATTTTAATATGTCCTACGATACCAACCTGACCGCCAATCTGATTCCAATCGCCAACAATTGTAGATCCTGCGATACCAGTTTGTGAAGCGATTACGTTGTTCTGACCAATTTTTACATTGTGCGCAATTTGAATCAAATTATCAATTTTAGTTCCTTTACCGATTACCGTTGAGCCAATTGTCGCTCTGTCGATGCTGCAGTTTGAACCAATTTCAACATCATCCTCAATGATTACATTCCCCAACTGAGGAATTTTTTTGAAACCTTCAGGAGTCGGCTGAAAACCAAAACCATCACCACCAATCACTGTATTGGAATGAATGACACAATTATCTCCAATAATGCAATAATCGTAAATTCTTGCACCACTGTCAATTTTACAGTTTTTACCGATCTTCACTCCTTTTCCGATATAAACCTGAGGATAAATCTGTGATCCTTCCCCGATTTTGGCTTTCTCAGAAACATAAGTAAATGCTCCAACATAAGCTTTATCACCTACCACTGCGGTATCGTGAATAGAAGCACCGTCTTCAACACCTTCTTTTCTTCCCTGCATTTCCTGATATAAATTCATCAGAACCTGAAAAGAAAGATAGGCATCTTTCACAGCAATGATCGTCTGGTCGTAACTTTCTTTGGTTAAAATATTTTCCGATACGATAAGAACGGAGCAATTTGAAGTATCTAAATAGTGCGAAAAACGTTCTTGGGCAATAAAAGAAAGATGCCCTGCTTCCCCACTTTCAATAGGCGAAACTCCTGTTATAAGTGCATTTTCGTCACCTATAATTTTTCCGTCAATAAAACTCGCAATTTGCGAAGCTGTGAATTCCATATTCTGCAAAGATAACAAATTCTATTATTCACCAACATTTTTTAGTTTGAGGAATACAGATTTTAATATTCTTTAAGAAATTTAAATTCTTTAATGTCTTGGAAAAGTAAGGATGTATCGTGTTGTTTTATTAGTAATCAAACCAGATAAAAGCTGATCTTCTGATTCGTCTAGTCTTAATATTTTTCCGCTTTTCTGTAATAAAAATATTGGCTGTTTATCAGTATTATAAGGCAACAAGCTACGCTCAATCTCGTGTATAAGTTCGTGAGCATTGTCTATTCCTAAAAACTCATTGGTGCTTTTTATTTTTTCTTTCACAAATTCCGGATCGAAAGGTTGTGAAGAAATAATCGTTTTCGGAAGGTTTCTCTGGATGACGCATTGACACCAATAAGAAAGAATGAAATCATCAGATTTTTGCCATAATTTCATAGCATGAATAATATCATTATCATCCATTTGGGTAAATCTTTGCACATCTTCATCGGTTTCCTCGCTTTTTTCACGATTGAGAAAGTATTTTAAATTCTCAGTTGCGGGCAAATCTATTCCTTGTGAAGCCAGATATTTAGCTCTTTGTAAAATTTTAACTAAAATAAACTCAGCCAAAGCCGATGTTTTATGATAATATACCTGCCAGTACATGAACATTCTTGCGGTAAGGAAATTCTCAATAGAATAAACACCTTTTGCGTCAATCACCAGCTCGTCTTCACACACATTCATCATTGAGATGATTCTTTGGGTATTTACATTTCCCTCAGAAACTCCTGTGAAAAAACTGTCTCTTTTCAAATAATCTAAACGGTCAACATCTAATTGTGAACTAATCAACTGATTAAAGAACTTTCTGTGATATTTTCCCTGAAACATTTCTATAGCCGTTGAGAGCTGCCCATTAAACTCATCATTTAATCTGTTCATTAATAATAACGAAAGATTTTCATGATGCCAATCATCCATCAACATATTTTCTAACGCATGAGAAAACGGACCGTGACCAATGTCGTGCATTAAAATTGCCAGCATCGCTCCTTTTTCCTCTTCTTCGGAAATCTGAATTCCTTTTTGCTTTAAAGTTTCCAAAGCGGTAAACATCAAGTGCATTGCACCCAACGCATGATGAAATCTAGTATGAGTCGCTCCGGGAAAAATTAAATTTAAAAGTCCGGTCTGTGAAATTCTTCTTAGTCTCTGAAAATAAGGATGTTCGATAATATCGAATAAGATTTCGTGAGGAATTTTAATAAAACCGTGTACAGGATCGTTGATAATTTTAAGCTTGTTCTGCATTGAAATAACTGTGATGAATGCAAAATTAAGGTATTAAACTTAATTCAGAGAAAATTGAGAAATTTAATCGAATGAATTTTTATTAATAATGCTTTTAAAACCGAAGATTTTAGATTATCTTCATACCACATATTTTATATTTAAAATCAAAAATATCTTTAACTAAGATTTAACTTTTAGGCGCACCAATTTGGCTTTTGTTAAAGGGTTTTGGTCGCAGTTTTGATACAATAACCATAGAAAAAATTAAACTTTTATGTCAGAAAAAATATTATGGATCGATGATGAAATAGATTTACTCAAACCTCATATCGTATTTTTAGAAAAGAAGGGTTACCATGTAACTCCCGTAAATAATGTGAACGAGGCTTTAGAATTGATAGATTCAGAAAAATTTGCATTGACGCTTATTGATGAAAATATGCCCGGAATTTCCGGTCTTGAAGCAATACCAATGATCAAAGAGAAAGACAGTTCTCTGAAAATCGTGATGGTTACGAAAAGTGAGGAAGAACACATCATGGAAGAAGCAATCGGATCTCAGATTGCAGATTACATTTTGAAACCTGTGAATCCTAACCAAATATTATTATCTCTAAAAAAGAATCTTCAGGAAGATAATCTTGTAGAGCAGAAAACTATTATTCAATATCAGCAGGAATTCAGAAACCTTTCTATGGAACTTTCTTATTTGAGGACGTACCAAGATTGGGCAGAATATTATAAAAAAATCGTCAATTGGGAATTGAAATTTGACAAAGTTGCTGACAATGAATTTGCAGATTTGCTGCAATCTCAAAAAGAAGAAGCCAATATTCAGTTCGCTAAATTCATTGAAAACAATTATGAAGATTGGTTGAATGGTGGTGATAAGCCATTGATGAGCCACACGTTGTTCAGAGATAAAGTAAAACCTGAGGTTGAAAAAGATAAAGTTCTTTTGTTGATGGTTGATAATTTAAGATACGATCAGTGGAAAGTCATTGAGCCTTTATTTACTAAATTTTACAATAAAGTATCTGAAGATTACTATTACAGTATTCTTCCTACAGCAACTCAATATGCAAGAAATTCATTTTTTGCGGGAATGCTTCCTTCAGAAATTGAAAAACGTTTTCCGGATAAATGGTTTAATGATAATGAAGACGGAAATAAAAATGAGTATGAGCGTGATTTCTTAGAAGATCAAATGAAAAGAATTGGTTTGAATTCTAAATCAATGAAATATCTGAAAGTTTTGAATGCCGATTTTGAGAAGAAAATCTATGAAGATTTTAATCAGCATAAAAACAACGATCTTTTAGTGATTGTTTACAACTTCATTGATATCTTATCTCACGCAAAAACAGACAATCATATTGTTGATCAGTTAATCAGAGATGATAAAACTTTCCGTTCGTTGACTTCGAATTGGTTTGAGAATTCATCTTTAATAAAGATTATTAAATTGGCTGCGGAAAGTGGATATAAATTAGTTATTACCACCGATCACGGTACCGTTTACGTTAAAAAACCAAGTCGTGTTGTCGGAGACAGAGAAACTTCAACCAACATCCGTTATAAAACAGGGAAAAGCTTGACGTATGACGAGAAAGATGTGTGGGCAGTTACGAATCCTGAAAAAATATTTTTACCTAAAGGAAATTTAAGTTCGAAATATATTTTTGCCAAAAACAATATCTTTCTAGCGTACCCGAAAAATTACAATCATTTTGTAAATTATTATAAGGAAACCTATCAGCACGGAGGAATTTCTTTAGAAGAATGTATTATTCCAATAAGTGTTTTGGAACCAAAATAGTTTTTTCATAGTTATAATTTTGGGCTCGGGCGGAAAAAATCTTCGATTTTTTCCGCCCGAGTTTTTTCGTTTTTAAATAAAGTACCCTTTTTTTTAACAGCAGAAGAATCAAAATATTTTTCAGCGATGAAAGTTTGTAATTTGTAAAATGAAGACCTTGCATTTTTGTAAGCTTTTGAAGTTCTTTTTTCAAGCATTTCTTTTGTTACTTTTGTGGTAATAAAATTTCATCTCTTTATATTCTATTTTTAATTATGAGATTAATCACCTACAACGTCAATGGAATAAGAGCCGCTTTTACAAAAGATTTCTTGGGTTGGCTGAAAACTGCAGATCCGGATATCATCTGCATTCAGGAAAGTAAAGCAGGCAATGATCAAATAGACATCGAAAGTCTTGAAAAAATCGGTTATCATAGCTATTGGCACTCAGCGGTACGAAAAGGCTACAGCGGAGTCGGAATTGCTTCTAAAACAAAACCTCATCACGTAGAATACGGCTGTGGAATTGAAAGCTATGACAATGAAGGAAGAATCATCCGTGCAGATTTTGACGGCTATTCTGTTATTTCAGTTTACGTTCCGTCAGCATCTAATATTGAAAGGCTGGAATTTAAAATGCAGTTCTGTCATGACTTTTTAGCATACATTAAAAATCTAAAGAAAGACATTCCGAATCTGATTATTTCTGGGGACTTTAATATCTGTCATGAAGCGATTGATATTCATAATCCGGTAGGCTTAAAAAATACTTCAGGATTTCTGCCTATGGAAAGAGAATGGATGACGAATTTCATTAACGAATGCGAATTGATAGACAGCTTCAGGTTTTTTAACCAGGAGCCGGACAATTACACTTGGTGGAGCTACAGGCAAAACTCGAGAGCCAATAATAAAGGATGGAGACTGGATTATAATTTTGCTTCATATTCTTTGAAAGATAAACTCTCACGAGCCGTTATATTAAAGGAAGCTGTACATTCTGACCATTGTCCTGCGATGATTGAAATAAACGTCTAAAAAACATTAAAGCCAGCTGAATCAGCTGGCTTTATTTAATTTTAAGAATCGTATTAAATTTAATCGACAATTTCGTACTCTACTGGGATGATACCTTTTTTGATTCCCCCAATTTCATCGAACGCAGCTTTAGACATATCTAATGCTCTTGATGAATGAAAAGGCCCTCTATCATTAATCGTTACAATTACCTCTTCTCCATTGTTCAAATTGGTTACCTTAATCTCGGTTCCAAAAGGAAGCGTTCTGTGCGCTGCGGTTAGTTTTGAATTATTAAAAATTTCTCCGCTTGCTGTTTTTCTACCATTAAACTTGTCGTGGTAGTACGACGCATAACTTGTTTTCTTCGCATCTTCGGCATCATTCTTGAAAGAATAGATACCTAGTGTTGAAATCATCATTATGATTACGAGAATGAATCTTTTCATCATTTTGAACTTTTTTTTGTTTGACAAGGCAAAAGTATAGTGAAACTTCTTACTCACCTATTTTAAATGTTAACAAGTCTTAAATAAAAGTTAAAAATATCTTAAATCAGATTCTAACTGCCTATTATCAGGGCATTTAAGTAGCTATGTTAAAAAACGTTAAAATTAGAAGCTAAAAGTTAACGGATTTAACTGCTTTAAGGTCACTTAAAGGCAGATTTAGCTTGCAACATTTTAAAAATCAATTAATTAAAAAATTGTGATTTTACTAAAATCTACTTGTAACTAATCAAAAAATCCAACTACTTGTTGATGAAAAAGCATCATGGAAAAATTGAAAAACAACAAAATATTACTCATTTTAATTTTGGCTGTACTCCTAATCTCAATATTTTCTGCAGGAAAAGAATTTGGGGAATATCTACATCAACGCTTTAATTAATAATTTTTCACTCTTTTATAACATCGAATTGCAACAGCCCGACCTGAGTGGAGCTCTTTTTGCAAATTACAGCAAGGATAAAGCTTCGGAAATTTGCAAAAAAGCGGGAACGGAGGGCGGAAAAGCTGCCAAAATAAAAAAAGAGTATTTGAAAAACATTTAAAACAAAAAACCAATGACTGAATCATTGGTTTTCATTTTTTATCTTATTTTACTTTACACAAGTTCACCGTACAAATCAAATTCCTCTGCGGAAGTAATCTTTACATTGGCAAAATCTCCGATTGAGATATATGTATTTTCTGCAGGAACCAAAACCGTATTGTCTACGTCAGGCGAATCGTATTCTGTTCTGCCCACAAAGTAATTCCCTTCTTTTCTATCAAAAACACATTTGTAAATTTCGCCGATTTTCGTTTGATTTTTCTCCCAAGAAATCTGTGACTGCAACTCCATAATCTCTTCTACTCTTGCTTCTTTCACTTCTTGCGGAATATCGTCTTCTAAAACGTAAGCTCCTGTATTTTCTTCATGAGAATAAGTAAAGCATCCCAATCTGTCGAATTTCTGTGTTCTCACCCACTCTTTCAGCTCTTGGAATCTTTCTTCAGTTTCACCCGGATAACCTACGATTAAAGTTGTTCTAATCGCCATATCCGGAACTTTCTCTCTGAATTTATCTAATAAAGCGTTTGTTTTTTCGTGTGTTGTCCCACGTTTCATCGATTTCAACAAATCTGAATTGATGTGCTGTAGCGGGATGTCTATATAATTACAAACTTTCGGCTCTTCTCTGATGATATCTAAAACATCCTCCGGGAAACCACTCGGGAAAGCATAATGCAGACGAATCCACTCGATTCCTTCTACTTTTACCAATTCTTTCAAAAGTCCGCCCAAAGCTCTCTTCTTATATATATCTAAACCGTAATAGGTCAAATCCTGAGCAATTAAGATTAACTCTTTTACCCCAACTTTAGCTAATTTTTGAGATTCTTTCACCAATTTCTCGATTGGTGTAGAAATGTGACCACCTCTCATCAAAGGAATTGCACAGAACGAACAAGGTCTGTCGCAGCCTTCGGAAATTTTAAGATAAGCATAATGTTTTGGTGTGGTTGTCAATCGCTCTCCTACCAACTCATGCTTGTAATCTGCCCCTAAATGCTTCAGTAAAATCGGTAAATCTCTTGTTCCGAAATACTGATCAACATCAGGAATTTCTTTTATCAAATCTGGTTTGTATCTCTCAGAAAGACAGCCTGTAACGAAAACTTTTTCTACTTCACCTCTGTTTTTCGCCTCAACATACTCAAGAATGGTGTTGATTGATTCTTCTTTTGCGTTATCAATAAATCCGCAGGTATTGATAACCACAATATCGCCTTTATCTTCATGCACCACCTCTTTTCCGTTGGCTTTAAGCTGGCTCATCAAAACTTCTGAATCGTAAACGTTCTTGGAACAACCAAGGGTTACAATATTTATTTTCTTCTTTCCTACAGATTTTGTACGCATCTTTCTATTTTGAGTGTGCAAAGATACAAAATATAACTCTGTATCTTAAACATATAAAAACCACTTAAAAATAAGTGGTTATGAATTTAATTTTTAAAAATTGCCTTCAGAAAAAGTGGGAAGTTGGCTGTCTTTTTCAGACAATTGGATGACATCTTCGGGAAGCTTCCAATCGATGTTTAAATCTTTATCATTCCAGATTACGCTTCCTTCTGATTCTTTATTATAAAAGTTATCACATTTATAAGCAAAAATTGCAGTTTCGCTTAAAACAGAAAAACCATGTCCGAAACCTCTTGGTACATATAGTTGTAATTTGTTTTCCGGTGTTAATTCAACCCCGAACCATTTTCCAAAAGTTGGAGAATCTCTACGTAAATCTACAGCGACATCAAACACTCTGCCTTCTAAACATGATACTAATTTTGCCTGAGCATGTTCGCCTTTTTGCAAATGTAAGCCACGCAAAACTCCATAAGAAGACTTTGAGATATTATCTTGTACGAAATGACCATTCATTCCGGTCAATTCTTCGAATTTTTGTTCGTTGTATTTTTCGAAAAAATAACCTCTGTCGTCTTCGAAGATTGTCGGTTCAATGATGTAACAATCTTTAAGTGGTGTTTCTTTTATTTTCATAGATGTGTAATGTTATAGATTGTATTGTTTTTTTAAACTCCATTTTAAAGCTAAATAAACTCCGCCAATCGGAACAAAAATGATTAAAATAAGAGCCCAAATAGGAAGTTGTGAATTTATTAAAAATATATTGATTAACACTTGAAAAACAGCATAAACCGAACTAATAATCAAATGAGACACTTTTTTTTCGTTGGCAAAAAGCTGATATAAATGTCTTCTGTGTGCCTCAAAAATATTTTCTTTCAATAGTAGTCTCTCAATGATGGTCAGAACCACTTCCATTCCGTAAATTGATAACAACAAAATATATTTATAATCTTGGGTCTTCATAATCAGCAAAGTGATAAGACCAATTACCCAAAAGCCCATTCCCATACTTCCGATGTCTCCTGCAAAGCATTTTGCTTTTTTTCTGAAATTAAAAAACAAGAAAACCAAAGAAGCTAAAATGGGATAAATAATGAAATCATTTTCTGTGAAAATTACTACTTCTTTATTAATATAAAGTAATGCCGCCAAGGTGACTAAACTGTATGTCCCACCCATTCCATTAATACCATCCATAAAGTTATAGGCATTTAAAGTACCAATAATAAGAATAAATAGTATTGGCCAAACCCAATATGGCATTAAGCTAAAAGCTCCTGTAAAATACAAGAGTAAAATTACAGAAATTAAGTGAACTGATAACCTAATTCTGTTTGACAATGGTTTGATATCATCAATAAAACTTACTGTGCAGATTGCCAATAAGCCTAAACCAAACGACCAATAATGATCTATAGTATCATTTAAATTAAATAGACAAAAAAGAATGAATGAGATAGGAAAAATAATTCCACCTCCACGTAAAGTGATTTGTGTGTGTGCACTTCGGTGGTTTGGTTTGTCAATAATATTATATTTGTCGGCTATTTTGAAATAGACAAACATTGATATAAATAGAAAGGTTGTTATTATAAGATATATCATTACTATGATTGAAAGCTTTTAATTGTTTTTGTTAGCCCATCTTTCGCAGATATTGGAAGACTACTAATTTCTAAAGCTTTTTTAATTTTATCATTAGAAACCATGTAGCTTTCTGTTAGTTTTTTTAATCTTTCTGAGTTGAGTGGCAACTTTATCATATCTCCCAGCTTAGCGACACTAGAAATAAAGTTTGCTGAAAATTTCCACAATTTAGTTTTTTTGCCAGAAGCTTCCGCAATTATTTTTACAAGTTCATTGGTAGAGATAGAATCGTCATCGGCAAAATTATAAATTCCTGAAGGAATATTTTTATTGGATAATATTTTTCCAATTAAAAAGTTTAAATTATCAATACTTAAGAATGATCTTTTATTATCAAAAGCTGCCAAAGGCCATGGAATTCCTTTTTGAACAACTTTATACAAAAGATTTAGGTTTCCTTTGTTTCCGGGACCGTGAATCATACATGGACGGATAATGAAAAGTTTTTTTCCATCTGGCAATTTTTTTGAAAGCAAATATTTCTCGGCTTCTAACTTTGATTTTCCATATGGAGTCTTAGGATTCGATTTATGTTCTTCATCCAAAATCCCCTCAATAGTATCCGCCGTTGCTTTCACACTGCTGAAGTATATAAAATCTTTGATATTTGAATTTAAAAATTCGTCAAAAAGTTGAATCGTTAAATCTCTGTTTACTTTAAAATATTCTTCATCAGCTGTTGTATTTGCAGTATCGTGAGCTTTACCTGCAAGATGAATTATTGCATTAGAATTTACATTCAATTTCCAATTATTTCTCAAACAGAGTCCCTCTACACTACAATTATATTGTCGTAAGTAATTAGATAAATTCCTTCCAACAAAACCTGAAATACCTGTAATAACTATCATTATTTAAATTGAGCTAATGCTTTAGAATTAATTTTCGCTCTATCTTTATCAAAAAACCACCCCCATTTATTAAAATAATTGACCGCCGACTTTAAAAATATTTTAAATAATTTAAAGTTTTTATTTGCTCCAGATTCATATTCGTGATAAATAGATGCATTGGGATAATATATTGTCTTATATTTTTTATGCATGCGTCTTGATAAATCCCAATCTTCAAAATACATAAAAAAAGAATCATCATAAGCTCCTACATCTTTTATGGCATTAAGGTTTAATAAGGTAAAACAACCTGAAAGTATTGGTGCATTATAAATTTTATAACGTGGAACAAAACGTAATTCATAATTATTTATAAATTCATCATATTTCGCCTTAGGCCTTTTTAGTTTTCTCAACAAAATATTTATAGGTGTTGGTAAAAGTTTTGGAAGAAACTGTACTGTACCATCTTCATTTAATATCTCTGGCATCATCATTCCAATCTTAGAATCACTCTCCATAAAATCGACCATTAAACTAATAACATCCTTTTCAAAATAAATATCAGGATTTACAATGAAATGGTATTTTGCTCCCGATTCTATTGATTTCTCTATAGCTAAATTATGTGCAGCTCCAAAGCCTGGATTAGCATTTATAAAATGGTATTCGATATTCTTATCGATATGTTTTAAAGCTTTAAGATGATCAGTAGGGGAATTATCTATGATATAAATCTTAACATCATTTCTTTGGTTCAGGAAACTTTTTATTGCCTTTTCCAATAATATGGGATTATTATTATATGTTACAATACTAGCTGTTATCATTTGTGTTTCTTAAAAAATTATAATCCGTATAAAAAAGGTGCAAGAATAGAACTATATTACAAGTTACAAAGAAAAGCATAATTTTATTTCTGGAAAAATATTGCAAAATTGAGGATATGAAAAAAGGAACCATAAAAATATAATATTTGGCATTTGCATAATTTGGAAATAAAAAAACAAAAAAAGAAGAGTAGTCACAGAAGACAATAAAAGAATATTTTCTTTAAAAATTCGTTCACCTTGATTTACATTTATTAATTTAATTATAAATTTAAAAATTCCTACTAAAAACATTAAATATACCAGAACAACTTTAATACCAGTAGGTGTCATAAAAATACTTGTCATTAAAGTAATGAACGGCCGAAGCAAAATAGGATACTTATCTCTATATCCCCCATATTCTTCCAACGCAAGCATTCCTTGTGATTTTTTAGCCAAAAATGGAATATATTGTATGTATGATAAAGAAGCAATACCCAAGATTAAAGCTAAACCAAGCATACCTGCCATTGAAAGATAGATTAGTTTCAGGCTTTTCTTTTTTCTACCTAAAAAACTGAAATACAATGCAATAAAAATAAAAATTAACAAAATCATACTATTCCCTAAATCAACACTTGCTATAAAAATAAAAATTATAGAAACAAAAATATAATTTCCCCAAAAAAGGAAAATATATAATGATAATACTAAAGTGAATTGTTCTATAGAAAAAAGTCCAGAATAATAAATAATCCCCGAATAAATTAAGCTGAGGGATAAACTATCTAATCTTAAATTCCACTCTTGATTTGTCAACTTAAATTTGAGTAATGACATTACTTTAATAAACCTATCTCTAAAAACTAATGCCCATAACATGGGTGAGAATATAATGATATTAATAAAAAAACGCAAAAATTTATTTCTAAAGTTTTCGAAAAAGAGTTATTAATATTATTCCATAAATCAGAAAAATTTTGTTTTTCATAATAAAAAGAATAATCAATATTATTTACGTATTCAGGGAAATATTTATATAAATTCCAAAAACCAGTTTCTTCAATTAGTTCAGGTCCTCTTACCATAATATCAGGTTCATCACCATAAGGAAAGAGAAATCTTCCTAAAAGGCAAAAAACAATAAATAAAACAACTAATTTAAAACCAAACTTAGATATATACATTTTATTGTAATTTATATAATCGATCATATAAAGATTTATACTTTAATGCATTACTTTTATAATCGAATAATTTTTCTGCAATATCACTACGCTCAATATTTTTCCCATCCTTTACAAAACTAGTGATATTATTTTCACTTATTTCTTCAAAGGAATTTGGATCATAGGAGATTCCCATATTGTACTTATCAACTATACTGGAGGCTCCACCACACATTTTATTAACAATCATTGGTAATCCGGCGGCAATATACTCTGCCGTTTTAACAGCTAAAACCATATTAGCCAATAATATATCTCTCTTGTTTAAAGGTTTAAAATATGACATTAGGCCAAAGTCCAAATTATTAAGAACTAATTTTAATTCATCCACTGTTTTTGTAGATGTCAATACAAGTTCATCTTCAGAGATTTCGGAAAAAATATTTCTAATATCATTATGATTGGAAGTTGTAATGATAAAAAGTTTTGAATTTTTCACTTCTTTTCTAATTTCCTTGTAAAGAGATAATAGCTCTAATGGTTTATGCCATGTATTATCTGCCAATCCTCCTATGTATCCGAAATGAATGTGCTCTCTATTTTCTTTAACAATTATATTTTTAAGCTTTGCAATATCTGCACTTAAATAAACGCACTCCACATTCTTAGCACCTAATTCTTTATAATGTTGAACCATTGTGTCAGATACTCCTATAATGAAATCACACTTACCCAATAATTCGGATTCTATTGATTTTAAGAACTTATAGTTTTTACTTTCTTCTGAAAATTCTTTTTTAAGAGAAATTTCTTCAGGCCACAAACCTCTTGCATCAAAAATTATTTTATAATTAAAATTATATCTTGTCCTAACCTTTAAAGCTGCCCAAGCCGCATGATATGATCTACAATGAACAATATCCGGATTAATCTTTTGAAAGTGATTTTTCAAAATTCTATGAGCCCCATAATGCATAAAGCCAAAAGTGGATTTAGAGGAATTTACAAAATTCTGAGGTGCAAATATTGGGGTCAAAATAAATTTTACATTGTCTAATTTTTTCTTGATTTCATCTATTTCCCGACCATATTTTAGCTTCTCTCTGACGAAACCACTATGAATAAGAGGAATACCTGAAATAAAATAAAATTCACTTTCAGGCATTTGCTTTTTTGTTGCCATAAACTGACCTATGACCTGTGAGCCAAAAACACCATAAGATCTAGGTGTCTCTCCCCACGTAAGATAACAAATTTTCATATTCCTCTATAGTTATTAATTATAATTTCAACCCTTTTACCAAATAATTTTTCAAAGACAACCCGTCTATATACTTACTATTGGGAGGCTCGTACCCAATTTTATCTTTTCTCCAAACAATCTCTTGAGGTACTATATCTTGCATAGCCTCTCTCAGTATATATTTAGAGAATCCCTTATTTACCTTATAAATTGAAGGTAATGTAAATACATACTCTACTAGTTTATGAGAAAGGAAAGGCAATCTTACTTCTAATGAATGTGCCATAGAATTCCTATCTGCATATCTAAGTAATTCCTGTAATCCTCCTCTGAAGGTTGCTTCATAAAGCACTTCATTTAAGCTAGAAGCTGTATATTTTTTATCGAACTGCTCTTTTTTATACTGAGAATGCAGATCTTTTTTAGCCTCTTTACCTAAGAGATTATCAACACTTGATTTAAAACCCAGCAATTGATTTATCTGTGCATTAGAAAGCATGTCTTTAATGAAATTATTTCTTAATCTCCTCGACATATTGTTAATGTCATTCGATGCATGCACTTCTTTATATACTTGTAGCTGTTGCTTATAAAGTTTTTTATCAGTTTTTTTCAGTTCGATGAAAAACATATCTATCAAACCGTGATAACCACAAAGATATTCATCAGCGCCCTGCCCGTCAAGCATCACTATTACTCCGTTATTCCTAGCCAGTTGCATTACTTCAAATTGTGCAGCAATACTAAGACTTCCAAAAGGTTCCTCCTGATGTTCTATAATTTTATGAAGATTCGACAGCATACTGTCTCCATCTGGATAACAGCTAAACCCTTGTGCATTAACTTTACTCAGAACTTTATCTATATATATAGATTCATCTTTCTTAAAATTAGGAAAACGTGCAGAAAAAGTCTTTTGATCTACATCACTCATCTTCATATGATTAATCATACAAACTGTAGCAGAACTGTCTAATCCTCCCGATAAACTTGTACCAACAGCAACATCTGATCGCAATCTTCGGCTAATAGATGTTTCAAATAGATCAAAAAATGTATTTTTAGCTTCTTGAAAGGATATTTTAGAGTCTTGATTGTTGTAATCAATATCCCAATATTTACGTTTTTCTTTTATTTTACCATTTTCATCTACAATAATGTAGTGGCTAGGCTCTAATAAAAAATATTTTTATAAAAAGTTTCAGAAAGATCATTTGGATTGAGTAAATAATTAAAATACCAATAATTAAAAAGCATTCTCCCATTTGTCTCTTTCGGTACATTCACACTCCATAAAGCTTTCATTTCAGATCCAAAATAAAAACTTTCATTTGCTTGAGAATAATAAAATGGCTTTTCACCAAACCTATCTCTGGCACAAAATAGGGTCTTTTCCTGATTATCCCAAATTGCAAAAGCAAACATTCCATCAAAATCATCAAGGCATTTTTCTCTTTTATAATCAAAATTTGCCATTAACACTTCAGTATCTGAGTCTGACCTGAAACTATATCCTTTTGTTCTTAAGAATGCTCTAATCTCGATATAATTATATATCTCACCATTAAATACAATACTGTATCTATCCAAATAATGCATAGGCTGACTACCTGCATTAGATAAATCAATAATGGATAATCTTCTATGTCCTAAACCTACAGTAGTTCTCTCATCAATCCATTGTCCCTCTCCATCAGGCCCTCGATGCGAGATTGCATCTGTCATTTTTTTTAAATGCTGATAAGTAAGAATATCTTTATTTTTGGATATTATCCCTGCTATTCCACACATTGTATTTTATTTTAATAAATTTGAAATTATACAACTTACTACAGCTGTAATTCTTTAATGATTTTAGCTGGTATTCCACCAATAACAACATTATTAGGAAAAGATTTCGTTACCACGCTATTTGCTCCTACAGTTACATTATCTCCTAATTCTACACCTGCTGTGATTACAGCTCCATGTCCTATCCAACAATTCTTTCCTATTTTTATTGATTTTCTTATATATATATCTCTATTAAAAAAATCATGATTTGCTGTATGAATACCTACTCCATATGACCAAATTGTTCCATCTCCTATTTCTAAAATAGTATTATCAAAAACAGAAAAGTAACATCCTCCTGATGCAGCAAATGATGCTAAAATTTTGGGATCATTTACATTAAATACTATATTTCTAGAACCTGATACCCTAGAAGTATAATGAACAGAGTATTTAGCAAAGTAATTAATAAAAAATATTCTTTGAAATAGAAAATTAAGAATTAAAAAATTAATAGGAACTGTTTCGTATTTTTTACTCTTAAATAAAGAGTTTATTTTATTCAGTATTTGTTTCATTGTTTAAAAAAATATAATATAAAAATCGCCAACAACATACCAAAAATCAATTTATCTTTAAATAAAGATAAATATTTTTTCAGACTCCCTTCCAGATATAATGTACTCATAACTAAAACCAGTACTGAGCAAAATAGAGCTCTTACAATTCCTACGACTTCCCATTTTTGGTAGAAAAAATATATTAAAATTACATTAACAATTAATGATACAAAAGAAACTAATGCAATATAATTTGTTTTACCTTTAACTGATAATATAGTTCCGTATGTAGCATTTCTCCAAATCAATATTAAACAATAAGCTTCGAATACAGGAATTGATGCATAATATTTGTCTCCAAACAAGCCTATTATTATCTGCTTAGAAAATAATATACAAAAAAAAACTAATGGAAAAATAAAATAAGAAGCTCTCTTCACATCATTTATCCAAATATTATTTGCTTCTTCAAATTCTTTTTTTTCTATATGTCGCACAATTTTGGGATAACTTATACTAGTAATAGATTTTGTTACCAATCCTACAAATGGTATTTCTAAAGCGCCAATAGAATAAATAGCAAATGCACTAATTCCACCTAATTTATTAATAATTATTTTGTCTATGTGAAGTGTAAAAACACCAAGATATGTTGCAATAAAAAGAGGAAATCCAAACTTAAAAATTATTGAAAGATTGTAACTATTAAAATTCAGCTTAGGATAAATTTTTAATGTAAAAAAATAGGTAAATAATTGGCTAGATAACGCTAACAAAAATGGTAAAAATATACTCAAATGAAAATCAAAGCATTTAACATATAAAAATGCAAATAAACTTGTAGAGAAAACAACGCAAAATACTACCATAGAAAATAAAATCACATTTATTTTACCAATTGACAAACCAATTTGAAGATAAAGTGCATTTGCAGAGAGGAGTAAATACAATAAAGGTATTAAAAAGCCTGCCTCTATAATAATATCTATTCCCAATAAAGAACCTATAGTTCCTGAAATATCGTTTGAGCTTAATAATAAAAATAATAAAAAAGAAATAATAATAAAAAGAGAATAGCTGTTCCCAACAACTCTCCTATTTTATCATGATGCTTTGCAATGTTATATCTAAATCCCTCAATAAATCCAAAGGATAGTAAGACTGCTGTAAATTGAACAAGCAAAATAAGCTGTTTCCATCCACCAACTTCTTCCAATGAATAACTTCTAGCAATTATAATATCTGCCAAAAAAAGGGTACCTAAAAAACACATATTTGCAATAGAATATAAAATTGCAGGTTTTTTGATCAGATTTAGTATTTTCTCAAACATTATAATTAAGTTTTACTAGTCTAAATTATTAAAATCTTTTAGACTATAAATCCTTTCAATAATATCTACAACTTTCAAGCCCTCTAAAGCATTAGTGGTAATTGTACTTCTCCCTTTCAATACATCAACTACATTTTCAATAATATAGTGGTGATTAGCCGCAGAGCCTTTATATGCACCGTAATCATTACCTGGATTTGTAGGTGCGAGTTCCGGCATTTCATAACCTTTTACATTACAAACTTCCACTTTATCCATGTATTGTCCCCCAATTTTTACAGCTCCATTTTCAGCAATAACGGTCATTGAACTTTCAAGGTTTTGATTCCAAACTGAAGTTGAATAATTTAAAGAACCCATTCCTCCGTTTACAAAATCAAAATTTATAAAACCTGAATCTTCAAAGTCTGTAAGGTCTTTATGATTAAAATCGGCAAACTTACCCTGAATATTGGTTAAATCCCCAAACAACCAGTACATAATATCTATAAAGTGAGAAAACTGCGTAAATAATGTTCCACCATCTAAATCTTTTTTCCATGCCAAGATTCCGGTTTATAATATCTGTCATCACGGTTCCAGTAACAGTTAAGCTGAACCATATAAATCTCCCCTAATCTTCCACTCTCTACCATTTCTTTTATCCATGCAGAAGGTGGAGAATAACGGTTTTGCATTACTGCAAAAACCTGCTTATGCTTGTGAAGCGCCTGAAAAATAAGTTTTTCAGCATCTTGTTTATTCAGAGCCATTGGTTTTTCTACAACAACATGCTTTCCTGCGTCAATTGCTTTATATGCTTGTTCAAAATGAAATCCATTTGGAGAAGCAATATTAATCACAT
Organism: Chryseobacterium sp. 3008163; assembly: GCF_003669035.1. Lineage (NCBI taxonomy): Bacteria > Pseudomonadati > Bacteroidota > Flavobacteriia > Flavobacteriales > Weeksellaceae > Chryseobacterium > Chryseobacterium sp. 3008163. Next base: position 1,350,234 of record NZ_CP033070.1, read on the forward strand.
CTACTTCAATCCCAGATTTCAAAAAATCATCTAATGATGCGAAAAAAGGAACATCATAACTTTCGATTCCCAAAACAGATTTATCTTTTACATCAACTAAAGCTACCAATTCACATTCGGAATTCCTAGACACCATTTCTGCATGTCTTTTCCCAATATGCCCACAACCGATAACTGCAAATTTTATTTTTTCAGACATTTGTATTTTTATTTTTTTAAAACTTTATTATTCTCAAGTTTATATTTTTCTCCGCTTTCATCACAAACTGCAATACCTTCAGCATCAAAATGTAAACGCTGGCCAAACTCGCTCATCCATCCCATTTGCTTAGCAGGATTTCCAACTACCAAAGCATAATCAGGAACCTCTTTTGTTACAACGGCACCAGCACCAATGAATGCATATTTACCAATATTGTGACCACAAACAATTGTTGCATTAGCACCAATTGAAGCGCCTAGCCCAACATGTGTCTTTAAATATTCATTTTTTCTGTTTACAGCACTTCTGGGATTAATAACATTTGTAAAAACCATTGAAGGACCTAAAAAAACGTCATCATCACAAGTAACACCTTCATATATAGAGACATTATTCTGAACCTTCACATTCTTTCCTAAAATAACTTTAGGCGAAACTACTACATTCTGTCCGATATTACATTTTTCACCTAAAATACAATCAGGCATAATATGGGAAAAATGCCATATTTTAGTACCTGCTCCAATGTGGCAACCTTCATCTATAATAGCTGTTTCGTGTGCGAAAAAATCTGACATATTTTTATTGATTATTAATTAAAAAAGTTTTTAATCTCATAGATAATAAAATCTAATACCTCCTTATCAAACTCCGTATGAATAGGAAGTGAGATAACTTCTTCACAAAGTTTTTCTGTAACTGGCAGATGAAAACCTTGATTTACATATTGCTTAAAAGCCTCCTGCTTATATAATGGAAGCGGATAATAGATCATGCTTGGGATATTTTTTCACCAAGATATTTTTGCAGTTCATCCCTTTTACCATTTTTAACCTTTAGAGTATACTGGTGGAAAACATGAGTGGAATTTTTTGCTCTTTCAGGTATTTGAATGTTTGAAATTTCGGCTAAATTTTTATCATAGTAATCTGCCATTTTATTTCTGGCCGAAGAATACTCATCCAAGTGCTTTAGTTTTACTTTTAAAACAGCTGCCTGAATAGTATCTAACCTTGAATTACAGCCTAATACTTTATGATGGTATTTCTTTTCCTGACCATGATTGGCGATCATTCTTATTTTTAATGCCAAATCATCATTATTGGTCATTAAAGCTCCACCATCTCCATAACATCCTAAATTTTTTGAAGGGAAGAAAGAAGTACATCCTATATGACCAATAGTTCCTGATTTTTTGACAGTTCCATCAGAGAATGTATAATCTGAACCAATTGCTTGTGCATTATCTTCAATTACAAATAAATTATGTTTTTCTGCAAATTCAAGAATTTTCTCCATATCAGCACTTTGCCCATATAAATGAACAGGAACAATTGCTTTAGTATTAGGAGTAATATATTTTTCTAAACCATTAAGTTCAATGTCAAAAGTATTTTCATCTACATCTACCATTATAGGCTTTAATCCTAAAAGTCCCATAACTTCGGCAGTAGCAACGTAGGTAAAAGCTGGGCAAATGATTTCATCTCCAGGTTTTAATTCTAATGCCATCATTGCGATTTGCAATGCATCTGTACCATTAGCACAAGGAATGACGTGCTTTACATTTAAATATTTTTCAAAATCCTGCTGAAATTCTTTTACTGCAGGTCCGTTAATAAATGCTGTATTATCTATACAATTCTGAATGCCAGCATCTACTTCTTTTTTTATTTTTTCATATTGACTTTTTAAGTCAACCATTTGAATTTTCATACAATAATTATGTTTTTGTGTAGTGCGAATTTTAGAGGAAAATTAATTCTCTATAAGCTCGCTAATTTTATTTCCTATAGAAAGACATGAAGTAGCGGCTGGTGAAGGTGCGTTTCTTACATGAACAATATTACCATTCTTAACGATATCAAAATCATCAATTAGTGCCCCACTTCTATCACAGGCCTGTGCTCTTACTCCTGAACCTCCGGGCACAAGATCATTTTCCTGTATTTCCGGCATGAGTTTTTGCAAAGCTTTGGTAAATGCAGATTTTGAAAGAGAACGATGCACCTCCCCCATTCCCGTTTTACCATATTTTGCAACAATCTTCCTAAATCCTGGCCATGTTAATGTCTGCATGGTTTCACTTAAATTGAAATCAAAAAATTGATATCCTTCTTTTTTAAAAGCTAGGACCGCATTTGGACCAGCTTCAATATTTCCATCGATCATTCTTGTAAAATGAACTCCCAAGAATGGAAAATTAGGATCTGGAACCGGATAAATAAGATGCTTTACAAGATGCTTCTTTTCGTCTTTTATTTTATAATATTCACCTCTGAATGGAATAATGATCACATCATTCTTTTCATTGGTCATTTTTGTAATTTTATCTGAATACAGACCTGCACATGACACCAGTTTTTTTGTTTTAAATTCAGATTGATTAGTTTTAATAATAATTTCTGAATCTTTATTAATAATGTCTTTTACTTCATTATTAAATTTAACCTCTCCGCCAAGCTCTTCAAATAATTCTTTTATTTTTTTAGCCACTCCCGGATAATCGATAATACCCGTCTGAGGAACTTTAATAGCTTTTACTCCTTCGCAATGAGGTTCAATTTCACGAAACTCTTCTCTTGAAAGATATTTTAAATTATCAAGACCGTTATCTATCCCTCTTTTATAAATATTATCTAAAAGTGGTAGTTCTTCCTGAGAGCTCGCAACAATTATTTTACCACACAGATCATATTTAATTCCATATTCTTTAGCAAAATTTATTACAGAATGATAACCTTCAATACAGTTTTTCGCTTTTAAGCTTCCTGGTTTATAATAAATTCCGCTATGAATTACACCGCTATTATGACCAGATTGATGTAAAGATACATCTTTCTCCTTTTCTAAAATTAAAATCTTAGAATTAGGTTTTTTAAGCTTTGTCTGATAAGCAGTTGCCAATCCTACCAAACCAGCACCGATGATTACGATGTCATAATTCATGCTATTTGATTATAAACGTGCATCTACCAAGTTTCTATCTAAACAAGCTTTGGTGTCAAATACAACTGCATTTTCTTTTTTCAATAGATTGAGATCCATCTCCAGAAATTCGTTATGAGAAACAGCAATGATAAGTGATTCATACTTTTTACCAACGATGAGAGCATCAAGAATATCAATTCCATATTCATGTTTTACTTCTTCTTTGCTTGCCCATGGGTCATAAATATCAACATTAACCCCAAAATCTGTGAGTTCTTTATAAATATCCACGACTTTAGTATTTCTTACATCCGGACAGTTTTCTTTGAAAGTAAATCCTAAAATCAAAGCCTGAGAATCTTTAATCACTCCCCCTTTTGCAATAAGAAGTTTGACTACTTTAGAAGCTACAAATTTCGCAATAGAGTCGTTTACTCTACGTCCCGATAAGATAACATCAGGATGATAGCCAAGCTGTTCTGCTTTATGTGCCAAATAATAAGGATCAACAGAAATACAGTGACCACCTACTAAACCTGGTTTATATTTAAGAAAATTATATTTTGTTCCTGCAGCTTCCAAAACATCATTGGTATCTATACCCACTCTGTCGAAAATCAAAGCCAATTCATTTACAAAAGAGATATTGACATCACGCTGAGCATTCTCTATTGCTTTAGAAGCTTCTGCTACTTTAATGCTTGGTGCTTTATGCGTTCCTGCAGTGATTATTTTTTTATAAAGATCATCTACTTCTTCTGCAATATCTTCTGTAGATCCCGAAGTTACTTTTTTAACACTCGTTAAAGTATTTACTTTATCTCCAGGATTGATTCTTTCAGGAGAATATCCTACGAAAAAGTCTTCGTTGAATTTTAATCCTGAATATTTCTCTAAAACCGGTACACATTCTTCTTCTGTACAGCCAGGGAAAACTGTAGATTCATAGATAACAATATCTCCTTTTTTAATAATTTCTCCTAACATTTTTGATGCAGAAATTAGCGGATTCAAATCCGGAGCATTATACCGATCAATGGGAGTAGGAACAGTTACAATAAAAATATTAGCCTCAGCAATATCAGATAATTGACTTGTTGCCTTGTATCCTGTATTTCCATTTGATTCGTTATATTTTTTTAAGCCGTTATTAAGTTTTTCAATATCAGCTTCAAGCGTTATATCCAAGCCATCATTAAGCTGATCAACTCTTTGTGCATTAATATCAAATCCTAAAACAGGATAATGACCTGCAAATTCCAAAGATAAAGGCAAGCCTACATAACCTTGTCCTATAACCGCTATTTTATATGTTTTCATCATTTTAGCTAAGTTTATTTTTGATTTTTTCGAACCATGTGTGTTCTTTATGGTTGTTGTAGCCATAACCATATTTGTTGCTGTATCCTAAATTCTCTCTACTAATATCATTTAAGACAAAGCCTACATTTTTAATTTTATTCTGGCTAATATTATTATTTGCGAATTCCATTAAAGCTTTTTCAGTGTATTTAGATCTTGTAACATAGATTGTAACATCTGCCAATTCTGCAATCAGGAAAGTGTCAGTTACCAGAAGTAATGGTGCAGTATCTAAAATAACATAATCATATCTTGCTCTTAACTCATTTAGAAGCATTTCATATCTTCCATTTGATAATAATTCTGTAGGGTTTGGAGGGATCATCCCTGAATAAATTACATCCAAATACGGATTAAATGACGAAACATGAATAACTTCATCAAGGGTTGTCTGATCTGAATATAGATATTCTGTAAGCCCGGTCAGACCTTTTCTTGCGGGGTTATATCTTTGTAACTGAGGATTTCTGATATCAGAACCGATAATAATTGCTTTTTTCTTTGGATTGGCTAAGGTTAATGCAAGGTTAACAGATGTAAATGTTTTTCCTTCTCCTTTTACCGTTGAGGTTACAAAAACAACTTTTCCACCATTTTTATCTTTAGAAAGCATAAAATTCATGTTCGTAATAAGAATTCTAAATGCTTCCGCCATTGGTGTAATATCGTTCATTTGAACAATTTCAGAATCTCCTTTTTCAAGACTAGGCAATTCTGCAATTATCGGGGCACGAACAAGTTTTTCAAGGTCATGTTTTGTCTTTATTTTATTATTAAGTAATTCTTTTAAATAAATTACTAAAAACGGTATAATCAATCCAAGTATAAATGCAACAATGAGAATAACATTCTTCTTTGGTGAAACGGGTAAATCAGAAGAATATCCAGAATCGATAACTTTTCCTTTTGGTGCATTGATAGATTGTGCAATTGCAGTCTCTTCTCTTTTTGAAGTAAAAGCAGATACAAATTTTCTTTAATCTGCTGTTGTCTTTCAATACCTCTAAATATTTTTTCAATGGAGGGAAGTTTTGATATTTTCCCAAAAACTTTACTTTGCTCACCTACATACTCATTCTTAGCTAATTCTAATCCAACTCTATTTCTTTGTAAACTCTCGGAAATAGATTGACGTAAACTGTTAACTTGATTTGTAATATCCACAACAGCTGGGTTTTCTGTAGTAGCAGATTCTAAAAATTTACTTCTTTGAATGATTAACTGATTATATATATTAATTCCTGATGCCACTTCTTGATTTCTCAAGCCAATATTAGAAGGAAGAATCTGATATTGGCTTTGTTTTGAAACAAATCCAATCAAAGAATTCGTTAGCTCCAACTCAGCATCAATATCTAATTGCTTCGTATGTGCTGCAGCAGAACTTTCTAAATTTATTTTTGCTTCAGTCTCAAGATCTGTTAAGTTGTTTAATGATTTAAAATTTTCTTTCTCATTTTCTACTTGACCTAATTCTACAGAAAGTTTTTTAACTCTTTCTTCAATAAAATCCAAAGTTTTTTTGGACTCACTGTTTTTATCTGTAATAGCATCATTGTTATATATTTTCACTAATGAATTTACGATATCAACAGCTTTATTTTTCTCAGGGTAGTTTATTTCCAAGCCAACTACAGTTGCATCTCTATTTACTACCGCAACATTAGTGATATTTTGAAGTGTGGTGACTTTAGATTCTAATGTAGAAAATACAATCTGAAGATTACTAGTATCTAAATCATTAAGCAAATCTTTATTAAAATTATTATTCTTAATTATGATAATGTTGGCATATGGTAAACTGATTGTGCGACCAAACAATGAAGTAACCTCTTTACTCATCTCATCTGAAGAAATCACAATTTTATCTCCTTTCAATGATAAATTCAAAGGCTTCTTTGGAAATGCTACATCGGGCTTTTCATTAATCAGCCTGATAGTTATTGGAGAAGTCCTTTTGTAAAGTTCAATACTTTTAAATTTATCTTTTGTAAAAATGTCAATCTGCAAATTTTGTGAAGTAACAACATCCCTCATCAACCTTTTAGATTTTAGTATTTCAATTTCATTTTCAATACTATTGGTTTTCATTCCCCCAAAACCTGTTAAATCCTGCAAAACACCACTATCATCACTCGACGGATTATTTTTTGAATCTTTTATTAATATTGTACTTTTAACATTATAAACCGGGGTAATAAAGTTTATTAGAAAATATGATAATACAGAAAATGATAATGCAGAAATAATAAACCAAGGCCATTTTCTTAGATAGGGCCTAATAATTTCATTGACATTGATACTTTCTGAATTATTTTCTGCGTCTGAAAATTGCGAAGATTGGTTATCCATTAATTTTTTCTATTTTGTGATTAAGGTTACCACTACGGCAGCCGCAGTTATTGCAATAGATGCTGCAGTTAAATACAGACCTGTATTAGGATTCTGCTTAGCCTGAATATCTTTGGAGTTATTTGCCGATACGATGATAGCATCACCTTGCTTTAAATTATAATAAGGAGAATTGATAAGAGAAGCATCTTGTAAGTTGACTTTACCATGAGAAACTACTCCATTTTCTGTTCTTACAACCAATACATCATTTCTTTTACCATACATTGTAAGATCACCTGCCATCCCCAAAGCATTCCAAATAGTTGCTTGACCATTTGCGACTGTATAATCACCTTGTCTGTTTACCTCCCCTAAAACTGTAACTTTAAAATTGGCTAATCGTATGCTAATTGTAGGATTGATTACATACTTTAACATTTTTTCTCTCAACTCTTCTTTTAAATCAACTAAAGTCTTACCATTGGTATCTAAAATGCCCAAAATAGGAAAATTTATAGTACCATTTGTATCTACGATATATGTTGGTCCTTGTATAGAACTGACACCCTGATTAGGTGTATTTCCGCCCGCCATTGCATTTGTCTGAATCATTTCTGAAGAAGAGTAATTCTGATTAAATGGCTTTACCACATCCATATCTTTGGCAGTGATGAGAATCACTAACTGATCTCCAGGCTGAATAGTCGAACTAGAATTTTTCATCGAATTCTCAATAGCTACCTGTTCTATGTTTTGCATGTAATTTAAATCATTTTTCGCAGTAGGATTTGTCCTGCAAGAAACAATTATGATTGTTGATAATATAATTAATATTTTACTCTTCATGTCTTAAAATTGTGCAAATATACACTTATCTTTTTTAATTATCTAATACTTCGTAAATCGAATTGTTGCTTTTAAACTCAGGAACAATTATTTTAAGAATTCTCACAATATCAGTTTTATCTCTCTTTATCGACGCTTTGGTAATCAGATTAACTAAAGTATCAATCTCTGAGTATTCTAACGTTGGATCTTTCGAAATCATAATTTTTTCATTGTGTGTAGGAAGTGTTTTTGCATCATCACTGAGCAATTCTTCGTATAATTTCTCGCCTGGGCGTAACCCTGTATATATGATTTTAATATCAACATGAGGCTCAAAACCGGACAACTTTATCATTCTGTGTGCCAAATCAAGTATTTTGACAGGATCTCCCATATCAAAAACAAAAATCTCACCACCTTTCCCCATCGTTCCTGCTTGTAATACTAACTCACATGCTTCCGGAATAGTCATAAAATATCTTACAATATCAGGATGGGTAATTGTAACCGGACCGCCCGCCTCGATTTGTCTTTTAAAGTGAGGAATTACAGAACCATTTGAGCCTAAAACATTACCAAATCTCGTAGTGATAAATTTTGTAGTATTCCCTTCTACATTTTGGATTGATTGTACAAGCAATTCAGCAGCTCTTTTTGATGCTCCCATCACATTCGTTGGGTTTACAGCTTTATCTGTAGATACCATAACGAATCTATTAACCTTATACTTGCTTGATAAAGTTGCAATATTTTTAGATCCCAAAACATTTACCAATATTGCTTCATGCGGATTTTCTTCAACTAATGGCACATGCTTATACGCTGCAGCGTGGTAGACCATAGAAAAATTATACATTTCGAATATGGGTTCTACACGATACTTATTTGAAACATCTGCTAATACAAATTTGAATCTGACCTGAGGGAATTTTTCTTTTAATTCTAATTCTATATCGTACAAAGGTGTTTCAGCCTGATCCAAAACTACAATAAGTGCAGGATTAAACTGTGCAACTTGTCTTACAATTTCGCTACCTATTGATCCGGCTCCCCCAGTTACCAATATATTTTTATTAAAATGTCTTGTTCTTACTTCTTCATTCTCAATCTTGATGGGTCTTCTATTAAGAAGATCCTCTATTTGAAGGTTTTTAATAGAAACTCCCAAATCACTTTCTCTCAATTTTTGTACAGATGGCGATTTGTAAATTCTTAAATCTTTTTCTAAGAATAAATTTACCCAAGAGTTCATCTCATCTTTAGACATCATTTCTTTTATAACAATAACTCCATCAATAATCAAATCATCTTTGGTATTCTCTTCGATTCTCTTTTTAGAATAAATGGGTTTTCCCAATAAAGATGCTCTCTTACTATCTGTACGTTGTGTAAGGAAACCAACTACCTGATAAGGTAAACTTGGATTATCTAGAATAGCTCTTGCAATAGCAATAGACTGCTCATCAATGCCCAAAACTAATATTCTTTTTTTCAAAGCACTTCTTCTATATTCACGAACTATATGAAAAAATTCTTTAACATATAATCTGAATAAAAACAATCCCATAAAGGATGTTATAAAGTATAATATGAGGTAAGGCGTAAGGATAAATTTTTCTCCAGAGATCCAAAGTAAAATAATATTGGAAGCTCCTACAACAAACGATGTACAGAAACTCGCCATCAAAAGTTTAAATAAATCTATAAATGTAGAATGTCTTATAATTCCTGCATATGTCTTGAAAACATACATAAATAAAACATTGATTAAAATAATGAATCCGAAAACGACCGTTTGCTCCTCATGATAAATGAATTCACGTGGAGATATTTTTTCTATAATATAGGTCGAGAGAAATAATGAAATGATTAAAATTAGAATATCAATACCCAGTATAATCCAACGAGGAAGATACCTTACATCTGAGAGATTAACAACATTATCTCCTCTAAACATTTTCTTTCTTACAGAACTAAACATTAATATTGTTGTTCATATTTAATATATGTGCTTTGTATTTCTAAGACACGATTTACCCTTCGAAATACCGCACAAAAGTATGATAAAATTTTATCTTTTAAAATTAATTTGACATAATTTTAAATGCCCCACTTATAGTATCTTTACAAGTATCTGTAAGTGAAGTGCCTGAAGGCAAACACAGTCCTCTATCGAAAAGCTTACCACAGAAATTATTCCCGAAAAAATGATATTTCTCATACAAAGGCTGAAGATGCATGGGCTTCCAAAGATATCTTGTTTCAATATTTACTTCTGCAAAATACTTTTTAAGTATTTCGGGTGAAAACTTACTATTTTCTATTGTAATGGTATTTAACCAAAAATTAGAAAAGAAATCTTCGCTTGGTGCTGAAAAAAGAGTAATACCTTCTAAATTTTCTATTAAATTCTTATAAAAGTCGTGATTTTCTCTTTTTTGATGTATTCTCTCCTCCAAAACTTCCATCTGCCCTCTACCAATGCCAGCAGAGATGTTACTCATTTTATAATTATATCCTATTTCAGAATGGCTGTAATAATCTGCTTTATCTTTTGATTGAGTCGCCAAAAACAAAATTTTATCTTTCTCAGATTGAGTTTTTGAGATTAATATTCCGCCACCCGAAGTGGTTATAATTTTGTTTCCATTAAAACTAATGACCGACAAATCCCCAAAAGTTCCGCACGGTTTATTTTTATATTTACTTCCTAACGCCTCTGCACTGTCTTCCAAAACCGGAATTTCATATTTTTTTGACAAAGCTAAGATTTCGTCAACCTTAAAAGGCATTCCGTATGACGAAACGGCAATAATGGCTTTCGGCTTTTTCCCTTCACTTAAACAAAATTTGATTGCATCTTCCAATGCATTCGGACAAATATTCCAAGTGTCTTTTTCGCTATCAACAAATACCGGAATTGCTTTTAAATATAAAATAGGATTGGCAGAGGCTACAAAAGTGAAAGATTGACAAATCACAAAATCATCTTCTTCAACATTGAGAAGTTTCAGCCCCAGATGAATAGCGGCAGTTCCTGAAGATAAAGCAGAAACATGAGAATTCTCCCCCAAATATTGTTCTAAATTCTTTTCAAATTCATCTATATTTGAGCCATATTGAGAAACCCAATTTGAATCTAATGCGTTTTGTATATATACTAGCTCACTTCCGCCCATAATGGGTGGTGAAAGCCAAATTTTATTGTTATTCAAAAATTTGTATTTTATGTTTTATCAAATGTATCATTTATTTTATCATATTCAAAACATCTGCTTAAAAGGCACTTATGGTTTAGATTTCTTCCGATACGCTTGCAACCCTTTCAGTTTTGACTCGTAATTTTCATATAATCTTTGTATTCTTTTCTCGTAATCATCCTCATCAATTTCATCAAAGCTTTTAGTAATCAACTTTTCCGTAATCCCTTTTTGCTTGAGATGCATTTTGATTTTGGTTTTCCCCCAACTTTTAATGTAGAATTTTCCTCGAATATAACTTCTTGTAAAACGTTTCTCATTCAGATAATTTTCTTTCATTAAATACAAAAGAATTTCCTCTTTTGCCACTGGAATCATGAATTCACTGAAAATCAAAATACTACACAAAAAATATAAACAGTCCCTAATTTCAGTCTTTGAAATCGTCAGTTTAAAGTAGAAAACAATATTTTAGACATAATTATTTATAAAAGGGAAAACCTGATTTTCATAATTACAAATCATCATTTATTCCCGATTTTTAAGCAGTATCCACCCTATATAGTTTATCAGAACTCTGCTTTTGGGATCGCTCCAGCTTAATTTATACCAATAGGTTCCGGTTGGAAGTTTAATATTATTATTTATTGTTCCGTCCCAAGTATAATTATTATTTTTACTTCCTAAAAAAACCACAGCACCATATCTGTTAAAGACTTCAAATCTAAAGTTAGGGTAGGTACTTAATCCTGCATAATTTAAGATATCATTATGCCCATCACCATTGGGAGTAATAGCGTTCACAATATTTGGAAGAAAAAATTCATATTTCACTGGAGTACACTTGTACCTATCCCGTACATACACTGTAATATCTCCACGCATGACATTGGTAAAAACATTAGACGCACTCCAATTGAATCCATCGATAGAATATTCATACGGAGGATTCCCTCCAGTCACTGTAACCGTAAATCCATTTGATTTTATCTCTACATTGCTTATTACTGGCGGCGAAGCAGCAAATACATTAACATATTGCTGAACAGTACACTGTCCTTTTGTCAGTTTCACCCAATAAGTTCCTACTCCAACCCCAGTGATAGAAGAGGTTGTTGCCCCAGTACTCCATTGATAAGAATCATAACCGACACCTGCGTCCAGCGTTGTGGTAGCTCCTTGACAGATGGTTTGATCTAATAAAGTTTGCGAATAGACCAAAGGAATAATAAACAGCTGTATTTCAGCAATTTTAAAACAACCTCCGGAATACCCTACCCTTACAAAAATTGTTGCGTTGGCTGACGTGTATGCGGATGCTGAAACAGCAGAAATAGGATTCGTATTGTTAACCGCATTATTATATGATGTAAAGTAGGTTTTCACGACACCTGGCTGAGCATTAACTGGTGCTGTAGTAAGATCAAACAAACCGGTTGATGGATTGGTTTCAATTGCACAGGCACGCAAAACAGCATTATTGACTATGGGAATTGGTATTACATTTATTGTATGGGTAATCAATTCACAATCCTGAAAATCCTGAACATTACTACAAAACTGATAGGAAATAGTATCTGTACCTAAAAAGCCTGTATTTGGAGTATAGGTTATTACTCCAGTTGCAGGGTTTACTACTGCCGTACCGTTTGTGGGTTGTGTAATAATATGGACTGAAGAATTTAAAACTGCTTGCTGCGAGGTCGAAAATTGAGGTGTTATCATAAGTGAACTTTCGCACATAGTAGTAGTCTGTGCTGTTTCATAAAGACAAGTATACACTTTATAATTCGCAGTCATAATTGGAGCACAGCCCCCCGTACTTACCATTAAACTATAAGCACCTCCCTGAACTGGTGTAAAAGTACTACTGGTCGCACCAGGAATTAGAACTCCGTTTAAATACCATTGATAAGTGTCATAAATAGCTTCTATACGAAGAATTATATTCGGAATACAATCGCCCGTTAATCTTGTAATCGCCGGTAATGAAGAAAAACCGGCAAAAAAACCGCCATAACCGGCGTTTGAATAACCACCATTCATTCCCGCAGTAACAGCACGGTTAGAGTTAATAGTTAAATTACCGGAAATTCCTTGAATTGAATAGGTTACCCATTGATTTGTCCCTGTTACAGGATATGGCCCCTGAGCTGCTGTTGGCGTCACGCCATTTATTGTTATACTCGCCCCCGTTTCCGTTATAATATTGAGTTTTAAGTTAATATTCCCAGTGTAAGTTGGCATCTGATTAATTAATCCTATTTCATCAATCTTTTTTGGTAAATAGCAGTTGAGTGGAGGAATATAATTAAAGCCTCCAGTAAAATTTGTATTTCCAGCAGCTCCGACTAATTGGTAGAAATACACATTTTTGGAAGTCTTAACAAGTAAATTAAAATGTCCTTGCCCTTGATTTACATAGGCAGAAGATAAAATTCTATAAAATTCGCCCTCATTAATTGTTGCTGCTGGAAGAGGATTATTATTCAAAAAAATCTGAGTATTATCTTCTGACGCAATAATTATCCCTCCTTCCATGTTGTCAGGACTCGTTGATAATCCTCTTACTACAGCAAACTCAGAACCTAATCTTGTTGTTGGTACAGATTGATCTAAAATCAAGTCAGACCCAAAAGGGTTATTTGTTGTTGCATAAAATCCATTCGCATTTCCATTGGTTAACGAAATAGGTTTATCTGAAACTATTTTTGCTCCAATAAAACCTGTTCGGTTAGCAGTAACAGTTGATTGACCAGCTAATATATAAGATTGTCCTTTGTTCAAAATAAAAGTAATAGTTGTTGGATTTCCCGCAACATTAATAAACTGTACTCCATTATCAAAATTTGAAACAGTAACTTTTGTATTATCTTCAATAGCTAATATACCTGTAGTAAAATTTAAAATCCCTGAGCCATATGTTAAAGGCGCTGAAGCATTAAGAAAAAAACGTCCGAGCCCAGCCCTTCCTTTGGAAGTTACTACTTCACCATGAAACTGACTATAAATCCTGAGTGTAGCAAAATAAGGTAAATTACCGTTTGTATATAGACCCAAAGTCCTAACCTGAGCTGCATTATTTACTAAATTAGCTTTTATCAAAGCAGTCGGAACATTGAAAACCTGCGGACTGCCTTTACTTATAGTTACCGTTCCGATCTGATTATTATTATTAAATATTCGCACCTGAAAAGGAGTCACTGAATCTGTTGAAAAATAAAGTGCATGAACATAATTTGTAGAAGAACTATCATAATAAGGAGCAAACCAATGATCAGTGTCTCGCTGGGCGTAAAGAAAATTACTAAATAAAAAAATAGGGAGTAAAAAAATAAAAGCTTTTTCATAATTAATCATTTTCATTTAACATCAGAGCTATCTCTCGTCTTAAATATACAAATCTCCCTTTTTATTTCCTAAAATAATCATAAAAAATATTAAAATAACATATTCATAATATTAATTCCATTCATTTTTTATCTTATTATCATTCATTAATAATTTATAATATCAAAAAGTAATTACAGTTATATATAGTAGCAAATTTTCTTTTTACAATAAAAAACTCCTAATAATATATTCTAGACAGCAATATATTTGATAAATGAATGTTTTCATTCATTCTAACAGAAACATTTCTAGTTCAAAATTCACCTTTCGTCCCGAAAAAACTCAATAAAGATTTAAAATCACAATTATCTTAATTTTCAGTCAGTTGCAAAATCACCTCATATTCAAAACCCCTGCTTAAAAGGTACTTTATGGTTTTAGATTTCTTCTGATACGCTTGTAATCCTTTCAGTTTTGATTCGTAATTTTCGTATAATCTTTGTATTGTTTTCACGTAATCACCCTCGTCAATTTCATCAAAGCTTTTGGCAATCAACTTTTCTGTGATCCCTTTTTGCTTGAGATATATCTTGATTTTGGTTTTGCCCCAACTTTTAATGTAGAATTTTCCTCGAATATAACTTCTTGTAAAACGTTCTTCATTCAGATAATTTTCTTTCATTAAATATAAAAGAATTTCCTCTTTTGCCTCTGGAATCAACACAAATTCTCTCATCTTCTGCTCCACCTCAGCATGGCAACGATCCTGATACACACAATAATTAACTAGCTTTTGTTTAGTTTCTTCAAAGGTGAAAAGTTTTTTTTCCGACTGCATATTTAGATTATGAGTAATTAAAAATTACGACTTATTAAAAAGAGGCACAAAATAATTTGCACCTCTTTATATTATTTGATTTATTTAAAGCTAAAAAGCCAATAGCTGGTTAGTAATTGAATAAAGCTTTACCTTCCATCAATCCGTTTACTTTTTTTCTAACTTCAGAAATTAATTCTTCGTTTTTGATATTGTCTACTACTTCAGAAATCAATCCTGCAATAGTTTCCATATCATTTTCTTTAAGACCTCTTGTTGTAATAGCCGCAGTTCCTAATCTGATTCCAGAAGTTGTGAACGGAGATTTATCATCAAAAGGAACCATGTTTTTATTACAAGTAATATCTGCTTTTACCAAAGCTTTCTCAGTTTCTTTTCCGTTTACACCTTTGTTTCTAAGATCTACCAACATCAAGTGGTTATCTGTACCGCCGCTTACAATATCAAAACCTAAATCTACCATTGCCTTTGATAAAGCCTTAGCATTAGACTGTACTTGTTTTGCGTACGTTAAAAACTGATCATCGATTGCTTCAGCAAATGCAACAGCTTTACCGGCAATTACATGCTCCAATGGACCTCCCTGGATTCCCGGGAAAACAGCTCCATCAAGAACCTGACTCATTTGCTTAATTTCTCCTTTTGGTGTTTTGTGACCGTAAGTATTTTCAAAATCTTTACCCATCATGATCATTCCACCTCTTGGACCTCTTAGAGTCTTGTGAGTTGTTGTTGTTACAACATGGCAATGCTCGAATGGATTATTTAATAAACCTTTTGCAACTAGACCTGCAGGGTGTGCAATATCTGCCCAAAGTGTAGCTCCTATTTCGTCTGCAACCTCTCTGAATTTTGTATAATCTAAATCTCTTGAATAAGCTGAAAAACCTGCAATTAACATTTTTGGTCTTTCTCTTAACGCCACTTCTCTCATTTGGTCATAATCAATCAAACCGGTCTCCTGCTGAACACCGTAGGAAACTACATCGTACTGAATTCCTGAGAAATTCACTGCAGAACCGTGAGTAAGGTGACCTCCCATAGAAAGATCCATTCCCATGATTTTGTCTCCCGGTTTCAAAACTGCCAAATAAATCGCAGCATTCGCCTGAGAACCAGAATGTGGCTGAACATTTACATAATCTACTCCGAAAAGTTCTTTAGCTCTGTTGATTGCCAAAGTCTCAACCTCATCTACTACTTCACAACCACCGTAATATCTTTTTCCGGGATATCCTTCTGCATATTTGTTTGTAAGTACACTTCCCATTGCTTTCATTACATTTTCAGAAACAAAGTTTTCTGAAGCAATAAGTTCTAATCCGTGGGATTGTCTTTCTCTTTCTTTTTCGATAAGGTCAAAAATAATGTCCATTTACTTTTAGATTTTTAGATTTTGAATGCCAAAATTACGGAATTTTAGAGAATTATTTGTTATCAATCAGTCCATTAATTTACAATTGATTAATCATGCAGCATTTTTATAGAAATTTGTTTAAATTTTCTTTTATTAAAGCTTGATAAAGGAAATTTCATAAAATTCGTTAAGATTACATTTTATAGAATTCGAGGAATAAATTTTGACTAATTTTAAAAAAGTTTGTTAAGAAAAATATATATTTGAACAAATCTTAAAAAGGAAAAAATAGTCTGAATTATGGGAAAGAAAAATACAAAAAACAATTGCTTACTTCTTTGAAATCTCTTGGTAAATCTGAATATTTAATCCTTAAAAGCATGACCAATCTTATGATACAGAGGGAATTGAAGAAAAACAATATCACGTTCAAAGATGGTGACACATTTAGTTTCAAGGATAATATTTTTGATTACAGCGAAGATAAAAACATAAGAAAATTAGCCAAACTTCGCCGACAAATGTTGAAAACAATGAATAAATTGGTGATAAAAAATAAATTTAAAGATAAAGAAATTAAATTTTTAAGTTAATTTAACGTCAATTTTTTATTAAAATTTAAATTTAAACCTTTTAGGTTAAAGAATAGTAAAACAAAAAGTCCCGGAAATCCGGGACTTTTTTATCTATGGCTTGCGATTACTTCTTCGCTTTTTCTTTTAATTCTTCTTTATCTTTATCAGAAGGATTCCAGACTTTTACATTTGCGTTTTTATCAATTCCTGAAAGAATCTGTACATTGATACCGTCGCTTGCTCCTAATTTCACATACACTTTTTTGAATTTTCCGTCCGGCTGCTTTACTTCAACAAAAGCTTTGTCTTTACCATTGCTTTTTTCATACTGCACCAAAGATTCATCCAATAACAAAGCATTTTTCTGAGAACTCATAACGATTTCACCATTTGCTGAAAATCCGGCTCTGATGTATTCGTTATTCGGATTATGAACATCTCCTTCCACAGGGAATTTTATGGTTCCGTTGTTGTCTTTTCCTTTTGGAGCGATCATCGTCAGTCTTCCCGGGAAAGATTTATTTTGCAAAGCACCGATAACGATGTTCATATCCATTCCTTGCTTCAATTTTCCAGCCTGAGCTTCATCAATTTCACCTTGAAAAATCAAAGAATTCAAATCTGCTATCGAACAAATCGTAGTCCCTGCGTTGAAAGAGTTAGCCTCAATTACCTGACTCCCCACTTTTACCGGAACTTCAAGAACAGTTCCTGAAGCTTTTGAACGGATCTGAGTCGTCGCCAAACCTTGTAATTCAGGAATCGCACCTGTTTTTACAATCTGTAATCTTTTTTGCGCAGTCTGAAGTTGCTGATTAGCATTTTTCACACTTTGCTGCATTGAATATAATTGTTGCTGAGAATTCAGATATTCTTGTTTTGAAATTACACCCTGGCTGAATAGTTTTTGCTGCATCGCAAACTGCTTCTGCATATTATCAGCATTCATTTTCGCATTGCTGATCTGAAGTTGAGAATTCATAACTTCCTGTTGCGCATTGTTGACCTCAGCGATGTTTGGGATGATTTTCACAGTCGCAATCAATTGTCCAGCTTCTACTCTGTCACCTTCATCAACCAAGATTTTATCGATGATTCCGGCAATATTCGGTTTAATCTCAATTTCTTCTTTTGGAATAATTTTTCCTGTCGCCATCACTTTGTCATCCATATTCTGAACGGTCGGTTTTCTGGTAAGGAACGCCTCACTTTCTTTAGAATTTGATTTTACAAGATAACTGATTCCTGCAAATAATGCCCATGCCAATAAAAGTCCCAAGACGATATAAATTGCTTTTTTCCAGGTGAACTTCTTTTTCATATGTATAGTTTATTTTTAATATTGAATACGTTTATTTTTTTCTATTTTCTTGTATTTTGAAAGTTTTTCTATAGCTGCTTTCAAATCTTCTTTTTTATTAATGAAAAGCATTACAATCATTCTGTTTTTTGCATCCAGAAAACTAATATTTTGTGTAGACTGATCATAATTAATATTTTTAATTTCGGGAAAAACTGTTTTTAATTCTTCCAGATATTCTTTCTGCAGTTTATCTAAAATGATTATAAAAGACGAGTTATCTTCTAAAAGTTTCGGACTTTGCGAAATATTTTTCATTGGGCTGCTTATGCCGACATTGTTTGCATCAAAATATTCAAAGAAACTGTCGAAAATATAATTCCCATCGATATCATCCGTATAGATATTAATGGTATTAAAATTTTGAGCATATTCATAAATGGAATCCGGAAAAGTTTCGCCAAACATTTTTATAGCATGATCTATAAAATCTTTATCAATAGATTTATTTTTTTCAAGATATTTTTCCGTCATCGGATAAATAGCTTTTGCGAAGAGATTGATGGTAGGATTATTATACCACTCACCTTTATCTAAAGCTCCCTTCTTTAGAACTTTCCATGCATAACCATTTCCTAAAGCTGTTGCAACCGCTTCATTAAAATAAGAATAGGCAAGTTTTGAATATTTTGAAGGATTTTCATTAAAATACTTCTCCTGCTCAACCTGCACTTCACGACTCTGCTCCTGATAAAGTATATGACACATTTCGTGCATCGTTACGCTCAAAGTTCCTTCAATATCATTTCCATCCGTCAAAGTTCCTATACACAGAGCATTTCCATGAGGTGTAGAAACAGTATTTCCATCTTTTCCAGGAATAGGATATAAAGTTACATAAAATGGTATTTGCTGATTCCAGGAAGATTTATAAAATTTATTAAACTTCAAAAACATCTGAGAATTTAAATCCTGATATTTTTTCAACGCTGCAACCTGTTTTTTTATCTTTAATTCGCTGTCATTCCAAATACATTTCCGGAAATAAGGTTGCGCATTTTTTAAAACATCAAACATTCTCATCTGTTCATTCACAGGGAGAATTCCAGTAATTCTTTCATTAAAATCATTTAAATCCTTGGACTTTAAAGATTGAACAATCAATAATGTCAAATAACTTTTTCTGTAATTTCTTCCTTTCGGATAATCCTGCCTTACAATTCCGTCATTAAAATCAAGAGATTTAAAATCATTGATAAGCTTTTGGAAATCTTTGTCATTAGATAATTTTGACTCAATATATTGTCTATAATTCAATGAAGTCCCTTGTTTCTTGGCAGCTGTCTCCATAAAATTGAAGAGACTGTAAACTTCACTTTCCTTGAAAATAAAAAAATCGCTTTTCTGTGCATTAGCAATACTAAAGCAACAAATAATCAGAATTAAAAAAGCTTTTTTTATCATTCTCTTACTCACTTCTTAATGCCTCAATCGGTCGTATTTTCACCGCTCTTTGAGCTGGAATCATTCCGATAATTAAACCTAAAATCACCATCACCGACATTGCCGCAAAAACATTGGTATAATTAACAGTCGGATTATAAAACGGAAATTCATCCTGATTCTGAGTCAATGAGTTGAATATCATCAAGACAAAAATCCCGAGAATAAAGCCTAATATACCCGAACTGAGCGTAATGACCACACTTTCCAACAAAATCTGGTTTCTTACTTCAGACGGTTTTGCACCTAAAGCTCTTCGAATACCTATTTCCTTAGTTCTTTCTTTTACCGTAATCAATAAGATATTTGAAATCGCAATGACACCTGCCAAAATTGTGAGAGTTCCTACGATTATTGTTAAAAGCTGCATTCCGGTTAAAAATCCTGTGAGTTTTTTAAATTCTTTACCTAAATTAAAACTTCCAAAAGCATTAGTGTCTTCCGGCGAAACCTGATTTTTGGCTTTTAATTCTGTTTTCACTCTTTCTTCAACGCTATTTACATCAACATTGGGCTTGCTCACAATCGCAAACATATCGATTTGCTCTCCTGCATTGTACATTTTGGTATACGTAGAAAGCGGTATAAAAACAGTACGGTCATTTTCAAAACCACCCCCTTTTCTCACTCTGAAAACTCCGATCACATTAAAGAAAAGTCCTTTCACGTTAATTGATTTCCCTAGCGGATTTTCTTTCTTTTTTGAATCGAAAAAGTTGTTGTACACTTCTTCCCCGATCACTGCCACACTTTTATTTCCGGAAACATCTGCATCGTTGATATATCTTCCGAAAATCAGTTTCTTTTCTGAAATTTTATTCCCGATCGGATAATCACCCGTTAAAGAATAGGTTGCATTTTTACCGTTTCTTGACATCGATTCACCGGGCGTTCCTGTGAAACTTCCTCTTGAGTTCTGTGGCGAAATATAATCGATATCTGATATTTTCCTTTTTAAAACTTCAACATCAGTTAATTTCAGATTCACATCTCTCCCTTTTGGGAAACCTTCGTAAGGAATCGAAGTATTTTGCGCCCAAAGGAAAATAGAATTGGTAGCAAACCCTGAAAATAATTTATCAAAACCATTCTCCATTCCTTTTGCGGAACCCAGTAAAACTACATACAAAAACATACCCCAACCCACGCCAATCATGGTAAGGAATGTGCGGAGCTTATTATTCTTTAGTGAATAATAAATTTCCTGCCAGGTATCTTTTTTAAATAAAATGTTCACTTTTATGAGTTATAAGTTATTAATTATGAGCTGTAAGTTGAATTTCATTTTCAAATTATCTCACTAACAAATTTTTAAATTAAATTATTCTGTTCTTAACGCTTCGATAGGTTTAATTCTTGAAGCTCTGTAGGCAGGAACAAATCCGGCAATCAAACCTGAAAAAACCAATGCTACAAATGCCGCAAAGATAGTTCCCCAGCCCACACTCGGATCTTTAATGAAGTAATCTTCAAGACTGTCACCTATTAAATGTAGTGCTAAAACACCCAAACCAACTCCTACAAACCCCGAAACTACGGTAATCACCACACTTTCCTGAACAATCAAAGCAACAATGCTTCGTGGTTTTGCTCCAATGGCTTTTCTTACACCGATTTCTTTGGTTCTTTCTTTTACGATATACACCATAATGTTGCTGATCCCGATAATTCCAGCCAATAAAGTTCCTAGCCCAATAAAAGTCACAATTCCTGTAAGAACTGCCATAAACATGAAGGTTTCGTTCATATTCTGAGCATTGTTCCAGACACGCACTGCGTTTTCATCATCCGGAGAAACATTTTTTCTAGATTTAAGCCTTTCTTTAAGCTGGTCACCGTATTTGATAGCCTGTTCCGGCGTCATATTCTCATCATAAGCAATGTAAACTCCGCTCACCGTATCAGAACCTTTTTTCATTTGCTGCAAAGTAGTAATCGGAACTGTAATATGTCTTTCGTCCCAGTCGCCGCCGTCATCTGAGAAAACTCCGACTACTTTGAACATCGTTCCGTTGATATCGAGATCTTTACCTACCGGACTTCCGTTTTTTATTAAATCTCGCTGCACCATTCTTCCTACAACTGCAACATTTTGCTTTCTCTGTAAATCTCCAGGTGTAAGGTAACGCCCTTCGAGCATTTTTCTGTTTTCGATAAATTTCTCTTCAGGATCTGCACCGTTGATCTGGTAATTTCCGCTTTCTTTACCGTATTTCACCATCAGATTGGCGGTATACCTAGGAGTAGAATATCCTACTTTTTCTTTATCACTGTCGATTAAGAAATCATAGTCGTCGTTATTCATCGTTACGGTTCTATTCGACTGCAAACCTTTATAAGCAACAGTTGTATTTCCCGTAAAAATTGAAATAAGATTTTGAGCATCTCTCGCAAAACCTTGGGTAAAAGCATTTTTCAGCCCGGTTCCAATTCCGAAAAGAACGATAAATATAAACAGACCCAATGCCACCGTAAAGCCCGAAAGCACCGTCCGCAATACATTACTGCGAATAGAACTGAATATTTCTTCCCAACGATCTAGGTCAAACATTTTTTCTTTATTAAATGATTAAAAAATTTAAAGATTAAAAAATTAATGACTCTAAATTTTCAGTTGATTTTATTTTAAAATTAAAGCACAATCTGATTGATAAACTCATCACTCTCAATAATTCCGTCTCTGAGGATGACATTTCTTTTAGTTTGTGCGGCAACATCCGGTTCATGGGTTACCACGATGATCGTTTTACCTTCATTGTTGATATCCTGAAGGAGCTTCATAATATCGTGAGTCGTTTTAGAATCTAATGCTCCGGTTGGCTCATCTGCTAGAACTACTTTTGGATTGGTAATTAAAGCTCTGGCAATCGCAACTCTCTGTTTTTGTCCACCCGAAAGCTCATTCGGAAGATGGGTTGCCCATTGTGCCAAACCTACTTTCTCCAGATACTCCATTGCTTTTTGATTACGCTCTTTTCTCGGAACGTTTTGATAGTATAGAGGAAGTGCAACATTATCTAAAGCCGTTTTATATCCAATCAAATTAAACGACTGGAAAACGAATCCTAGAAATTTCGAACGATATTCTGCAGCTTTTACCTCATTCAGATGTTCAATCGGAATTCCGTCGAGCTCATAAACGCCGCTGTCTTTTTCATCCAAAATTCCGATAATATTCAGTAAAGTTGATTTTCCGGAACCGGAACTTCCCATAATAGAGACAAATTCGCCTTCGGCAATATTAAGATTAATACCCTTGAGAACGTGCAGTTTACTCTTGCCTGTGTCGTATGATTTATGTAGATCCTGAATTACTAACATTAAGTGATTGCTGTTTTTATTTCCAATAAGTAGTATATATTTTCATTTTGTTACAAGATTAAAAAAATCTTTAAAAAAAATATTGTTTAATATATAATCAATTGATATTCAATAAATCAAAACAAAGTGTTTAATTACAAACTTAACATAACTTCGATTTTTAAGACTTAAGTATCTATAAACCAATATCAGAGCGAGTTTCATGTAAATGTGGAAAACTTTTAAGGTTAAAACTCAACCAATTACTCTTTACCCCTTTCCAAATCGTTTCTTTTTTTCGAACTTTGTGCTTCGCACGGTACGAGAGATGAATGATTACTTCCGTTAATAAGTTTCAAACACAACTTACAACGAATCAGAAAGTTACCCATCTCCCGGGTTTTATACACAGTGATCTATTTTTATAATTTTTAAAGACATTACATTCAATATGGGAATTTTTGATAAAAGAGTAAGCTACAAGCCATTTGAGTATCCTGAGGTTCTTCAGTTTACAGAAGCGATCAACAAATCTTTCTGGGTACACTCGGAAGTTGATTTCACGGCAGACGTTCAGGATTTCCAGTCGCAGCTGGAGCCACACGAAAAAAATGCTGTAAAAAATGCACTTTTGGCGATTGCCCAGATTGAAGTTTCGGTAAAGTCGTTTTGGGGAAACCTTTACAATCACCTTCCAAAACCTGAATTGAATGGTTTGGGATCTACATTTGCAGAATGTGAATTCCGTCATTCTGAAGCGTATTCCCGTTTGTTGGAAGTTTTGGGATATAATGAAGAATTTTCTCAGGTTGTAGAAGTTCCTGCGTTGAAAAAAAGAATTGAATTCTTATCCAACGTGCTGAAACACGCCAATTCTGCAACACCAAAAGAATATGTTTCCTCTTTGCTTTTATTCAGTATTCTGATTGAGAATGTGTCTTTGTTCTCGCAGTTTGCAATTATTTTATCATTTACAAGATTCAAAGGTTTCCTGAAAAACGTTTCGAATATTATTGCGTGGACGTCTATTGATGAGCAGATTCACGCCAACGGTGGAATTTATCTTATCAACAAAATCCGTGAAGAGCAGCCGGATCTTTTAACTGATTCTGATATTGAAGATATTTACACTTTGGTAGACCAATCTATCGAATTGGAAGGCGAAATTCTTGACTGGATCTTTGAAATGGGCGAACTTGATAAATTCTCTAAACAAGATTTGATCAACTTTATGAAATACCGTGTTGACGAAAGTTTAACCAAAATCAACATGGAAAAACGTTACAACACCACTGCAGAACAATACAGCCCGATGAAATGGTTTGAAGAAGAAGTTTTCGCCAATTCTATGGATGATTTCTTCGCAAAAAGACCGGTGGATTACACGAAGCATGATAAGAGTATTACGGCGAATGATCTTTTCTAAATAAAATGAAGTTAAGTAGTAACCAACTCAATCTACTTGAGGAATCTTGTTTGTTAGGTATTAAGCAATATGATTCTGAAAAAGCAAAGGAAGAAGGGAGGATTATTGTAAATAAAATTGAAAAAAATAATTATGACTTTACCTTCACTCCTAAACAGACTAAATTAATTGGAAGCTTTTTAGCAAATTGGCATAATCAAAACAAAAAAGATTTAGTTGATTTACAAACCATAATGTATAGTGAAAATTATGAAGCAAATTCACTACTTCATTTACAGGATAAAATTAAAAGGCAAAACACATTCATTGATTTATTGAAAATATTTAATAGTAATTTTTATAAATCTTTTTTTGAAGGGACTGACGAAAATTACAGAAAGAAATTGTTAGAAGCTCAAATTAATTAGTTCGCGAGCGAAGCGAGCGTCAAAACAGTTAGTATTAGAGATGTCATGCTGAGCTTGTCGAAGCATCCGCATAAAAGATGAGATTACTTCGTTCTTCTCAATGACAAAAAAAATAAAATATGATTAATGTAATCGTAAGTTATACCGTAAAACCTGAATTTGTTTCTGAAAACAAAAGCAACATTCAAAAGTTTTTAAATGATTTTAAAAATTTGGATCAGACAAAATTTGAATATAAAGTTTTTGTAAAAGAAGATGGTTTTACGTTTGTGCATTTTTCAAATTATGAAAATGAAGAAGTGCAGAATGAAGTTTTAAACATTCCGTCATTCAAAGAATTTCAGAGATTAAGAGACGAAAGCGGACTTAATGATTCTCATAAAGTAGAATTTTTAAAGCCTGTTTGAAATAAATAAAGGCGCGAGCGAAGCGAGCGTTGAAACAGATAGCATTAGAGATGTCATGCTGAGCTTGTCGAAGCATCTCAACAATAAAGTAGAGATTCCTTTCCTCGCAATGACAAAGCAGTAGCAATGACGTGATTCAGAAGTAAAGAAAACAAACCGTCGTTTTAGCCCTGATTGAGCGGTATGTTTGAGCTCTTTTTCTTTGCAAAAGAAAAAAGCGAGTAGCGAAAGCAGGTACACAAGTGAGAAGAAATACAAAACTTTCTGCTCCTAAAAAAATTAACAAAACAATGCATAAGTTGCATTTTACAATATAAAAAATGGAAGAACAAAACAACAATATCTGGTGGCTCAACGAAGAATCTGAGCAAATGCTGAACAGAGGTTACCTTCTGAAAGGCGAAACTGTAGACGGTGCAATCGACAGAATCACCACTGCAGCAGCAAAAAAACTATACAAACCTGAACTACAGCCGGCTTTTAAGGAGATGATCATGAAAGGATGGATCAGTTTTTCTTCTCCGGTTTGGGCGAATATGGGAACGCAGAGAGGTCTTCCAATCTCTTGTTTCAACGTGCATATTCCGGACAGCATTGAAGGAATTACCCACAAAATGGGTGAAGTAATTATGCAGACGAAAATCGGGGGCGGAACTTCGGGATATTTTGGGGAACTTCGTAACAGAGGAACTGCAGTAACCGATAACGGAAAATCTTCCGGAGCGGTTTCGTTCATGAAATTGTTTGACACTTCTATGGATGTCGTTTCACAAGGTGGTGTAAGAAGAGGTGCTTTTGCGGCGTATCTTGATGTTGACCACGGCGATATTGAAGAATTTTTATCAATTAAAGACATCGGAAGTCCGATTCAGAACCTGTTTACAGGAATTTGCGTACCAGATTACTGGATGCAGGATATGATTGACGGTGATGCCGACAAACGTAAAATTTGGGCAAGAGTTTTGGAAAGCCGTCAGCAAAAAGGTCTTCCTTATATTTTCTTTACAGATAACGTGAACAGAAACAAACCTCAGGTTTATAAAGATCTTGGATTGACGATTAATGCGAGTAATCTTTGTTCGGAAATCATGCTTCCGTCAACCAGAGAAGAATCTTTCATCTGCTGTCTGTCGTCTATGAACTTAGAATTATACGACGAGTGGAAAGATACGAATGCAGTACAATTGGCAATCTATTTCCTTGACGCTGTTTTATCTGAATTTATTGAGAAAACTGAAGGAAATTATTACCTTCAGGGAGCAAGAGACTTCGCATTGCGTCACAGAGCACTTGGATTAGGTGTTTTGGGTTACCATTCTTATCTTCAGAAAAACATGATTCCTTTTGAGAGTTTTGAGGCTACTCAATTCAATGCAAGAGCTTTCAAACATATCAGAGCTCAGGCGGATATCGCGTCAAAAGAATTGGCAAACATCTACGGAGAACCGGAAATCTTAAAAGGTTACGGAATGAGAAATACAACGGTAATGGCGATTGCTCCTACCACTTCAAGTTCAGCGATTTTAGGTCAAACTTCTCCTGGAATTGAGCCTTTTGCATCAAACTACTATAAAGCTGGTTTGGCGAAAGGAAACTTCATGCGTAAGAATAAATACCTTGCTAGATTGTTGGAAGAAAAAGGTCTTGATAATGAAGAAACATGGAGAACAATTATGTTGAACCACGGTTCTGTTCAGCACTTGAATGAATTGACTGACGAAGAAAAAGCAGTATTCAAAACATTCAAAGAAATTTCTCCGATGGAAATCATTTCTCAGGCCGCACAAAGACAGCAATACATCGATCAGGCACAATCTTTGAATTTACAGATTCCTTCTACAATGCCTGTAAAAGACGTTAATTATCTTTATATTGAGGCTTGGAAGAAAGGTGTGAAAACTTTGTATTACCAAAGAAGTTCATCTGTTTCTAAGGAAATGATGGTGAATTTTGTGAGCTGTTCGGCTTGTGAAGCGTAAGGTAAAAATTTAAATAGCCAAGTTTTTGGCTTTGAATAATATAAAACCGCAGAAAAATTTCTGCGGTTTTTTTGTTTTAAAACGTTATCTCCATCAAATAATCATCCATAACAAAGCCATTTCCTATATCAAAAACACCTTCATCATAAACCTTATAACCTTGAGATTTGTAGAATTTCTGCGCTGAATTGTATTTATTGACATTTAAAATAATTCTGTTATCCCCACTTTCTTTCACCTTTTCATTAAGAAATTCCAATGTTTTTTTGCCTAAACCTTTTCCTTTACTTTCAGGAACGAGATAAATTCTGTGAAGTTTAGTCGTTTGTTTTTCATAATGATTTTCGTAGCCTAAAAATCCGTCAAAAACATTTAAAATCTCATCAAAAACAAGGTAATAATGATAGTTTGTATTTTTTAAATGTTCTGTAATTTCAACTCCGGAATACATTGTATTGAGCATAAATTCCATTTGTTCTGTTGTAAGAATTTCGGCGTAGGCGTTTTCCCATGATCTTTTTGCTAAATCCTGAATCAAGGGTATATCTTTTTCTGTTGCTTTGATTAATTTCATATCTGATTAGTTATTAGAAAATTTTAGACACATTAGAACACTTAAGTTTTTTAAAGTTTAAATCCTTTGAAAACATTTAGAACATGTAAGAGGAAAATCAAAGATTTTCAAAAACTATCGTGTTCTTCTAAACATTCGAATCAATCACTTCAAGTAACTTATGTGTTAAAAAAATTGCAGTTAAATTTTTTAGATTAAAAAAGTGAAAAGCATCACACCTTTCACTTTTAATATTTTATAGAACTTGACTTTTAATTTAATTAAATCTTCGCCATTTCAGCTTTAATTTTTGCATAAAGTCCTTCTGATGCAGGAACTAAAGGAAGTCTTAAATAATTTTTAATCAATCCTTTTTCTGCCAAAATAACTTTAATTCCGCACGGGTTTCCTTCTGCAAAAATCAATCTTGTAATTTCAACTAGTTTATTATGAATTTCATAAGCCTCATCCACTTTTTTATCAAAAGCCAATTGAACCATTGTCGAAAATTCCTTTGGATACCCTTGTCCGATCACAGAAATTACTCCTGCTCCACCAGCCAAAGTTACTGGAAGTGTGAATTCATCGTCTCCTGAAACTAAATTAAAACCTTCAGGCTTCTTTCTCAAAATATCAAAATACTGAAGAATATTGGGTGCAGCTTCTTTTATTAAGAATAAATTCGGGAATTCTTTTGCCAGACGCAAAGTCGTTTCAGCCTCAACATTTTGTCCGGTTCTTGAAGGAACGTTGTAAATGATGATGTTTTTTCCTGTAGAAGCCAACATTTTATAATGCTGGTAAAGCCCTTCCTGATTAGGTTTGTTGTAATATGGAGACACCGATAAAACAGCTGTAAAATCAGATAAATCAGCTTCTTCGATCTGCTGTTTGACTTCAAGAGTATTGTTTCCGCCAATTCCTAAAACCAAAGGAAGACGTTTATTATTAACCTTAATGATGTGCTCAACTACCTGTTTCTTCTCGTCTGAAGAAAGTGTAGCAGCTTCCGCTGTAGTTCCCAATACCACCAAATAGTTGGTTCCGTTTTCGATGTTGTACTCAATGAGTTTTGTCAAACTTTCGAAATCTACGGATAAATCTTCATTAAAGGGCGTTACCAAAGCAACACCTACTCCTTTTAAAATGCTCATCTGTTCGAATTATTTTCCCCAAATTTAACAATTTCATACAAGAATTTACAATATTTAATCCTATTTTATTATACATATAATTATATTTGCATTATACTAAAGATATTATGCAAAATAAATTCTTATTACTAGGAATTGCCTTGTTTTCGCTCACAGCCTGTAAAACGACATCGTTGCAGGTTGCCAATGTGCAGACACAGAAGAACATTTCTATTAATCAAGACCTGAAGGCTAATGAAGATTTTGCAAAATTTATCGAGCCTTACACTGAGAAACTCAACAAAGAGATGAACCAAAAAATCTCTTACACCCAAGTAGATTTGACGAAAGAAGGCGACAACAGCAATCTGGGAAATCTTTTGGCAGATTATACTTTTGACGGAGCGGATGTTTGGGCGAAAGCAAATCTGAATAAAAGTATTGATGCAGCTTTGATTAACATCGGCGGAATTCGTACCACAATTGGGAAAGGCGACATTCTTCTGAAAAATGTTTTTGAAGTAATGCCTTTTGAAAACGAAGTGATCATTGTAAAATTCAAAGGTTCAGATTTGCAGGGACTGTTTGATTATTATGCTAAAAATCAGAAAAACAATCCTGTTTCTCATTTATATATTGAGACTTCAAATGGAACAGTTTCAAAAAGTTTAATCAACGGAAATGCAGTCAACCCAACTCAGGATTATTATATTGCTACATCTGATTATCTGGCTTTGGGTGGTGATAATATGAAGTTTTTCGCAAAAGGAGAATCAATTCCGACAGGTATCAAATTGAGAGATTTATTTATTGAATATTTTAAGAAAAATCAGCAGATTAATCCTAAAGAGGAAGTTCGTTTACAATTTATCGGGAAGAAATAATGAATAGAAAAAGTTTTTTAAAAACGATAACAGGCGGAACTTTAGCGATGACTTTAGCTCCAAATCTGGTAATGGCAGAGGAATTAAGTTTAAATTCTTTTTCATCAGCCAATAAATTGACAATTCTTCATACCAATGACCAGCACAGCAGAATTGAACCATTTGATTCAAGTTACACAAGAAATCCTAACCAGGGTGGTTTTGCAAGAAGAGCGACATTAATTCAGAAAATCAGAAGTGAGGAAAGCAATCTTTTGTTGCTTGATTCAGGAGATATTTTTCAGGGAACCCCATATTTCAACTTTTTGGAGGTGAATTGGAATTTAAACTGATGTCAATGATGAAGTATGATGCTTCCACAATGGGAAATCATGATTTCGATAATGGTTTAGAGGGATTTTTAAAGGTTCTACCGAATGCGCAATTTCCTTTTATCTGTTCGAATTATGATTTTAAAAACACCATTTTAGACGGAAGAACTTCGCAGTATAAAATTTTCAATAAAAACGGAATCAAAGTAGGAATTTTCGGAGTGGGAATCCAGCTGGATGGTTTAGTTGGAAAAAAACAATACGGCGAAACCGTTTGGTCTGACCCCATTGATGTGGCACAACATTACTCCAATTTCCTTAAAAATGAAAAGAAATGTGATTTGGTGATTTGTCTTTCGCACATCGGATATGATTACAGTGACGAACCTGAAAAATTAAACGATAAAATTTTAGCATCAAAAACAGAAAATATTGACTTAATTTTAGGAGGTCATACGCATACTTTTTTACCGGAACCTCAGACCTTTAAAAACAGACAAGGGAAGAATGTTTTGGTAAACCAAGTTGGTTGGGCTGGTCTTCTTTTGGGCAGAATAGACTTCTTCTTTGATAAAAATAAAAATGTACAACAGATTTCTTGGAACAACCAAGCAATTGACAGCAGTATAACAGCATAATATGAAAAAATTCTCTATAATTTCTCTTGGTATTTTGGCAACTTTCCAGATGGTAAAGGCTCAGAATATTTCATCAAAAAAATGGGCAGATTTATTTTCTTACAATAATGTCTTGGCATTAAAAGAAGATAACGGAAAAATAGTTGCTGCCACAGAAAATGGAATTTTTTATTATACTGTTTCTACAGGGGAAATTTCAAAGCTTTCTAAAGCAAACGGACTGCATGAGGTGAAAATATCCGCATTTGATTATAATCCGCAGACAAAAATTGGTCTTGTTGGGTATCAAAATGGTTCTTTGGATATTATTACGCCTCAAGGAATTACGTATGTTATTGATATTCCTATTGCAACCGGATATAATGGAAGTAAAAAGATCAATCACATCTCAATCACTGGCGATAGAGCTGTAGTTTCCGTAGGATATGGAGTTTCTATTTTTGATCTGAAAAAGAAAGAATTTGGAGATTCTGCGTTCTTTGTTACCGGAGGAGTTTATCAGGCAAGTAACGAAGCTACAATTAAAGATAATAAAGTTTTTTCTGTAACCAATACAGGATTAAAGACTCACGACCTAAACACAACATTTCCAGTATTCACTACATGGACTACAGAATTGGCTGGAAATTTCACAGATATTGATTCTGAAAATATAGTCGCTTTTTCATCTGCTACAGCAACCTACATTTATAACAACGGAGTTTCTACACCACTTGCACAGGCTTTTGGAAATGTGAGCGATGTGGTAGTGAATGCTGATAATATTATTATTACAGATGCCAGCAGAATTTACAGCTATAATACGAATGGAACTTTCGCAGGATCGGTAACCGTTGGAGAGAATTGTAATACGGCAACAAAGGTTGGCTCAAAAATATTTTGCGGAACTATTTTATCTGGTTTAAAGAGTGAAGATAATGTTATCTATAAACCGGATGGACCATATAATAATATTTCTTATAAGATATCTTTGCTAAATGACCAAATCTGGGTTTCTACAGGAGGTAGAGATGCTTACAATCAACCCATCTTCAGAGATCTCGGTTACTATCATTTTGATGGAGGCAAATGGAATTATCCGGATTATTTTGTAAATAATCCTATAAATTTCAACGTGTTAGATGCAGTAGCAAATCCATCAAATCCAAGCGAAGTATTTTTCGCTAATTATTCATTCTCGAATGGCGAGAAAGGGATTTACAAAATGGAGAATAATGTTTTTAAGAAAGTTTACAAAAACAATGATTCCGATCCTGCTTACAATCGCCCAATAGGTATAACATTTGATGAAAACAATAATTTATTTGTTTCTGCCGGTCTTATAGAAAATGTTTCTGCAAACGCAGGATATTATCTTTATAACAGAACTGCAGATGACTTTACTTTGATTCCTATTGTTGGTGCGGTATCTACTCAAAAACCATTTACGAAAGAAGGATACCTATATATACCTTGTCCATATTTTGACCCTGGTGGATTAATCATCAAAGAATATGGTAACAATCCATCATCAACAACATCACCATTTAAGATTATACGTAAGGAAAATAACTTGCCTGCTAATGGAACTATATCAGCAGCAATTGACAAAAATAATGATGTGTGGATTGGTACACGTATAGGCCTCAGAATTCTTTCAAACCCAAAATCAGCGATTACAGAAAACAACCCTCAAACTACTCCTATTATCATCGAACAAAATGGTATTGCTGAGGAACTATTCCGTGACAACAGCATTCTTCAAATTGAAGTTGATGGCGGAAACCAAAAATGGGTTTCAATAGAAGATGGTGGCGTTTATTACTTGTCAGCATCTGGCGAACAGGTTATCAAGAGATTTACAAAAGAAAACTCTCCCCTTCCAACCAACAATGTAACTGATATTAAGGTCGATAAGACCAACGGGAAGGTTTACTTTGTGACACTTGATGGCATTGTAACTTACCAAGGAGATGTTGCCGACGTAACCTCTGATT
This sequence comes from Chryseobacterium sp. 3008163, assembly GCF_003669035.1. Classification (NCBI taxonomy): domain Bacteria; kingdom Pseudomonadati; phylum Bacteroidota; class Flavobacteriia; order Flavobacteriales; family Weeksellaceae; genus Chryseobacterium; species Chryseobacterium sp. 3008163. Next base: position 1,383,011 of record NZ_CP033070.1, read on the forward strand.
TCGGAAACGTTTTAGTATACCCAAATCCTGTGGTTTATGCTCAGTTTAAAGGTAAAGTAACGATTAAAGGATTAGCTGAGAAAACAAATATCAGAATCACTGATGCTGCAGGAAACATTGTACATTCTGCCATTGCCAGAACCGGATATTACGAATGGGATCTCAACAATCAGAAGGGGAAAAGAGTAGCTTCAGGAATCTATTTTGTGCTGATGACCAACGAAGATGCAAGCGATAAAGCAACTGCGAAAATAGCCGTTGTTAATTAATGAATTCTCAAAACGGTTTTTTACTTTCGTTTATAAAATATGGTGAAAACGATGCAATTTTGCATTGTTTTACCGAAGAGGAAGGCTTTCAGACTTATTTTCTAAAAGGTATTTATACCCGAAAGAATAAGAAGAAAGCCTTTCTTTTGCCTTTAAATAAATTAAATTTTTCGATACGAGTTGGTAGCAGAAGTGGCAGTATGCAGACGATATCTAATCTTGAAATACTGAATCTACATGACCTATATACAGACATCAAAGCCAATACTGTCGTATTTTTTATTTCAGATTTTTTAAACCAAATTTTAAGAAACGAAAATAAAAATTCAGCAGTGTTTTATGTCATTGATGAATTTATAGACCAGCTCAACAACAAAAATTATCAGTCACACCTTATTTTTTTAATTAAAATATTAAAAATTCAAGGGGTTGCACCACTTTTAGATGAAGGAAATTTTCTTGATCCGGAAACCGGAACTTTTTCTCCTTTTTCTAATCACCTGCTATTTGATGAGGAAATTTCTTTATTTTGGAAGAGCATTATTTCGTCACAGAATCCTTACGACAATAAAATTCCATCTTCAAAAGAAAAGGATTTTTAGACAGTATTTTGGTTTATTATCATTATCACATTTCGGATTTTAAGACTCCGAATTCTTTAGAAATTATTCAGCAGATTTTTGAATAAAACTTATCCGTTATCCGAAAAACTCTCAAGGCTGGTCATTCCGCCATCCACAAAAATACTTGCACCGGAAATATAATCTGCCAGATCACTTGCTAAAAATGCCGCCAAATTCCCAATATCTTTCGGCTGACCTATTCTGTTATAAGGAATCAGCTCAAGTAACGAATTCAAAGCATCCTTTGTTTCCCAAGCTTCTTTATTAATAGGTGTTTGAATAGCTCCCGGCCCAATAGAATTCACCCGGATTTTATCTGCACCGTATTCCTGCGCCAAAGTCTGCATCAGCATTTTGATAGCTCCTTTACTTGCGGCATAGTTTGCGTGACCTGCCCAAGGGATAATTTCGTGTACCGAACTGATATGAATAATTTTTCCACCAGCCACAGAACGGGTAGTATCAATGCCGCGACGTAGAAATTCTTTAATGGCTTCTCTTGAGCAAAGAAAATGTCCCGTAAGATTTACTCCCATCACTGCATTCCAGTCGTCTAATGTCATTTCGGTAAATTTTGCATCTTTCTGAATTCCGGCATTATTGATGAGAATGTCAACCGTTCCGAATTGTGCAATAACATCTTTAAACATTCTAATAACTTCATCCTCCTTTGAGACATCACACTGATAAGTTATTCCACTACCTCCTGCATTGGTTATTTCCTTTAAAACTTCCTGAGCGCTATCGTGAGATTTTTCTGAAGAATGATTGATGATAACGGTTGCTCCGGCTTCGGCGATAGATTTTGCGATTCCCGTTCCTATACCGCTTGATGCACCTGTGATGATGGCAACCTGATTTTTTAATGATACTTCCATAATGAATATTCAAATAGTGTCTAAACACAATTGAAAGTATCACGCCAAACTAGAAATTTGTTTTCTAAATTATCCTAGAGTTTTTTAAACAATAAGAACTGAGGTCCGCTTCTGCCTTCTCTCGTTTTACCTTCAAATTCATACCCGCTTTTGACATACAATTGAAAAGCTGAGGTATTTTTTTCGTTTACAGCTAAAACAATTTCATTGCAATCTGCAAAATGCTCTTTTATGAAATAATCGACTTCAATCATTGCTGATTTTCCAATTCCCTTTCCCTGAAAATTTGGGTTTACAGATAATGATCGAAGCAAAACCGAATCCGGATTTTCTGTAAGATCAAATTTATCTTCTCCAAAATCAAGCACAAAAAATCCGGCAATCTTTTCATCATAGTAAATGGTAATCGGGTAAGCAAAAAAATCTCCTTTGTGATTTCTCTCTTCTATTCTTTCTAAAGATTGCTTTGCAGTTGAGGTATACTGCGACTGGATATCATCCAGAACATAATCAAGTTCAGGAAGGTCTTCAGGTTGATAAAATTTTAATTCAATCATATTTTTAATGATGATAAATATCTTCGTACATTACTCCTGCTCGTATTTCTACCGCCAATTTATTTTCTTCAGGAACGATCGGGCAATTGTAATCATACGCATTGTAAGCACAGAAAGGCTGATAGGATTGATTAAAATCTAAAACAATCGTATTGCCGCTTGGAATTTTCAGATCCATATATTTTCCCCCACCATAAGTTTCTTTATTGTTGGTTTCATCATGAAAAGGAAGAAAAAGATGATCTTTATATTTTTCCATTTTCATTAAATCTAAACTTTGGTAAATGGTTAAGGTATAAGATTTTCCATCTAATTCAAAGGTTGCTTTCCCAAACTCCTGATACGATTTTGATTTTCCTGATGATGTTGGCAAATCAAAAGGTTGAGGATTTTCAGTTTTAATAAATCTTGCAATAACTCTGTATTTTAAATCAATCGGAAAGAAAGGATGTTGTTTAAATTTCGCAAAATTATCATCCCTAAGTGGTGTTTCTTTTGGATCTAAATATTCTTTATTTAAATCTTGCTGAAATTTCTTGATTTCTTTAATTTCTTTCGATTGCCGTTTATTATTTTGGGGAAATGCAAATACCGGAAGTATAAAAAATAGAAATAGGATATATTTTTTCATTGAATTATTCTGAAATTTTAATTCTATAAATATCTGACGAATTTCTTTTAATTGATTTCACAAAAAAACCACCTTCTTCAGGAATGATCTCTTTAAAATCAAAACTTGTACAGTCTTTCGGAAGTCCAGAAAACACCAATGTAAACCAAAAATCTCTCATAAAAGGAACTGCTGTCCAATTAGGATAAATCGTAATATTCTCTGCGTGAATCAACTTACTTTTGTGGCTGGAAGAATTGTCTACCAAGTAAGTCGTATTCCATATTCTGATAAGATTTCCCAAAAACGGTGACGCCGGAAAACAACAATGCACAATCACCTGCTTCTCTTCATCAACCTTTGTCTGAAGAGATTCCAGCAATTCTTTTGCGATAATGGGTTTTACAATGACTTCTTCCATGGGTTATGGGTAATGCAGAATCGGTAATGGGTAATATCTAAATTCGGTCAAATTCACATTACTCATTACCCATTATTTATATTTAATGTTTGAGTTCTAATTTTTCTTTGCTGTAAGCTCTCACTTTCTCTGTAAGTTCAGGATTGTTGGCTAATTTCTGTCCATAAGACGGAATCATTTCCAATAATTTTTCTTTCCATTCTCCATTGATTTTTTCAGGAAAACATTTTTCAAGAATATTAACCATTGCAAAAACTGCTGTTGAAGCTCCTGGAGAAGCACCCAATAAAGATGCAATCGTGCCTTGTTGATTAACTACGACCTCGGTTCCGAATTCAAGTTTTCCGCCTTGTTTACCGTCTTTTTTGATGACCTGAACACGTTGTCCTGCAACTTTCAGTTCCCAATCTTCTTCTTTGGCGTCTTTCACAAATTCTCTTAAATGCTGAATTCTCTGAGCTTTGGTCATCGCAACCTGCTGAACCAGATATTTTGTCAGTGGAATATTATGCCACCAAGCCCCGAACAATGATTTGATATTCTTTGTGTTGACACTTGCAGGCAAATCAAGATAATTTCCTTCTTTTAAAAATTTAGTGGAAAATCCGGCAAACGGACCAAACAACAAGGCTTTTTTACCATCAATAATTCTTAAATCTAAATGCGGAACCGACATTGGCGGTGCATCGACAGTTGCCTGAGTGTACACTTTTGCCTGATGTTTTTCTACCAACTCAGGATTGTGCGTCACCAACCATTCTCCGGAAACCGGAAAACCGCCGTAGCCTTCGCTTTCTTTAATGTCTGAACTTTCCAATAACGGCAATGCATACCCTCCGGCTCCGATGAAAACAAAGTCTGCAACCACTTCCTGCTTATGACTGTGGATTCTGTCTTTGACCTTCATTTCCCACTTTCCATCATCTCTTGGGTCGATGTCTTTTACTTCATGATACAAGAAAACTTCCACATTGGAGTCTTCAAGCAGATGTCTCCCCATTTTTCGAGTTAAGCTTCCGAAATTAACATCGGTTCCCAAATCCATTTTTGTGGCTGCCAGAACTTCTGATTCATTTCTTTTGCTCATCACCAAAGGAATCCATTCTCTTAGTTGGTCATGATCAGTTGAAAATTCCATTGCTGAAAACAATGGAGAATCTTTCATCGCATCGTGGCGTTTTTTAAGATATTCGGCATCTTTTTCTCCAAATACCAGACTCATGTGTGCACAAGAATTGATGAAATCTGAAGGAGTAGAAATATATTTTTTGTCAATAAGATAAGACCAAAACTGTTTTGAAATTTCAAATTGTTCGGCAATTTTTTCTGCTTTTGAAATATCGATTGTTCCGTCTTCATTTTCCGGTGTATAATTCAATTCGCAGAAAGCTGAATGCCCTGTTCCTGCATTATTCCAAGCGGCAGTACTTTCTTTGGCAAATCTTCCGAGTCTTTCAAAAATTGCTATTTCAAGATTTGGGTCAAATTCGTGAAGTAAAGTTGCTAAAGTGGCACTCATAATTCCGCCTCCGATTAAAACAACGTCGTATTTTGGTTTTGGCGTTCTGCTTAAAATTGTATTCGGCATTCCATTAAATTTACTACGAATTTCGGGAAAAGTTTTTTATTAAATGCGTGTTTAATGATTTTTAACACGATAATTTTGAATTGGATTTTTCAAATTATTCTCTCGCAGATTGAACGGATTTTGCAGATTTTTTAATTGATATTCTAAAAATTGAAATCACTAAAACTTTTGCTCAATAGGTGCAAAATGTTTGTAGAAATCAATATCACGGAGGAATTGGGAGCTCCGTAGGAGCAGGATGTTTGTATTATTCCACTCGTTTTTATCATAATTTACGCCTTGTTCTTTTCGCTTTCTTCTTGGCTCTTAAACATCGAATTGCAGCAGCCCGACTTGAACGGAGCTCTTTTTGCAGGAGCAAAGCGGAGGTAAAAAAGCGGGAGTGGAAGGCGGAAATAGCTGCCATAAAAAAACACCAGCAAATGAATGCTGATGTTCTATTTTTGATTTAATTTAAATTATTTTTAATTCAATTTTGCAGTCAGTTTCTTGAACTGTTTCTCTGCGTTTTTACCTTCATACAAAATCGCATAAATAGTATCAATGATAGGAAGTTCAAGATTTTTCTGTCTTGCCGTTTTATAAATTGAATCAGCAGCATAATATCCTTCAGCAACCATGTTCATCGACTGAATGGCGGATTTTACGGTATATCCTTTTCCAATGAGGTTTCCTAAGTTTCTGTTTCTTGAGAACAATGAATAAGCCGTCACGAGTAAATCTCCCAAATAAGCGCTCTCGTTGACATCTCTAGGTGCTTCATAAATCGCTTCGAGGAAGGTTTCCATCTCACGGATCGCATTGGACACGAAGACTGCTGTAAAGTTATCTCCATAGCCTAAACCGCTTGCAATACCCGCTCCGATTGCGAAAATATTTTTAAGAATGGCACTGTACTCATTTCCTAAAATATCTTTGCTAGAATTAACTTTAATAAAATCTGAATTAAAAATTCCGACCAATTTATCAGAAGTTTCATCTTCAACGGTAGCAACTGTAAGATAAGACAATCTTTCCATCGCAACTTCTTCTGCGTGACAAGGCCCAGCAATTACCGCCTGATTTCTGAAACCGATTTGGAATTCTTCCTTTAAATAGTGCGCTACGACATCATTGACTTTAGGAATTATCCCTTTGATTGCCGATACAAAAATTTTGTCTTTGTACTCACAGGTCATTTTATCCATCGTGTCTGACAGATAAATGGACGGAGTTGCCAAAACCACCACATCGCAAGCTGTAACCAACTCATTGATATCGGTTGTAAGCTTTAAATTTTTAAGATTAAAATTAACTGCCGTAAGATACGTCGGGTTGTGACCACGAAGCTCGATTGCACCTTTTACAAATTCACTTCTCACGCACCAATGTACTGTTTTACAGTTTTCAACAAGCATTTTCACAATCGCTGTAGCAAAACTTCCGCTGCCGACAACTCCTACGGAAATGTCTTTTTTAGGCTTTTTTGAGTTCGCTGATTCTGAAATTGTTTTCTTTTTCGCCATAATTAAAGTGTGAACTGCAAATATATTAAAACAAAGAAATAACAAGACTTTATAAATCTGATAAACCTCATTTTTTGAAAAATTTAACATTACTATACAATTAAATATCTAAAAATCCGTTAAGTATAGATTATCATAAATTTAAATTAAAGATATCGCTCAAATATTATTTTTAATTAAATTTGCACCCTTAAAACGGTTTTTAAATTCTAAGAAAGAGAAAATGAAGAAATTTTTAAGAAGCAAAAAGAAGGTAAACATTCTGATTGGAGGACTTTTACTGATAGTTTTTGCACAAAGTATTTTTATCGCCAGCTTATTTTCGAAAAAAGATGATAAAAATTACGAAGTCAATCTGGTAAAAATAAACACCGAAAAAGACAGTGTAGATTACCTGAAAATGAAGACAGATCTTAATTTAGTAGATCAAACAGTAGGACAGCTGAACTCATTTTTAAAATCTAAAGACATCAAGAACGAAAAGCTCATGGTTCTTGATAGTGACAGTATCTCGAACTCTATTTATCTGGCAAAACAATCAAACAGATACAGCAAATATCTGATGGATTTGCAGAAAAAACTGATGCAGGTTCCTTTGGGAATGCCGAGTGAAGGTTACATTTCATCTAATTTTGGAATCAGAAAAAACCCAATTCCATTCAAAACAGTGTATGCATCTGTAAAATCAACTGCAGAAGCAAAGCCAGCAGTTGTTGCTGTAGCCGCTCCAAAACCTGAAGTAAAAGCAGAACCTTACGAAAAAATATTAGAAGTTACGGACAGCTACGGAAATAAACGTGAGGTAAAAGTTTGGGTAACGCCAAAAGCTAAAACAGAAGCCGTTGCCGCTGCTCCAACAGCTTCTTCTACGAAAACTGTTGCTACAAATACATCAAAAGCACCGGAGAAAAATAATCCACCTGCAGAAGCTGACCAAATGCAGTTTCATAAAGGTTTAGACATTGCCGTGCCGTTTGGGTCTGATGTAATTGCTACAGCAGCCGGAACAGTTATTTTTTCAGGACAAAAGGGAGGTTACGGAAACTGTGTGATTGTTTCCCACGGAAATGGTCTGGCAACACTATACGGACACTTATCACAGTTAGTTGCTAAAGCAAATGACAAAGTAAAAGTAGGACAAGTGATTGCAAAATCTGGAAACTCAGGACGTTCTACTGGACCGCACCTTCATTATGAAGTACACAAAAACAATACGCCGGTAAATCCGAAATTGTTTATGAATTTATAAAAGAAAATTGATCTTTATAGAGTTTCGGCGGCACCTTTGGTGCCGCCGAAACTCTTTTATATAAATAATAAATAAGAATGAATTATTTTATAATTTTAATCATTCCTTTTGGATGATCTGATGAACCGTCTTTTTTCAAGATATTTGAATAAATAATATTCTTATTATAGTCCTGAACATTTACAACGTTTACACCAGCTTTAGCTTCGTACCAATAGACCATAAATACATTTTTTGAAACTTCTGTTGCAGTGTATCCAACTGTATCTGCAAGTCCTTTTACTTCACCTTTTGTTCCGACATAAGACATGGTTTTATTGTCCTTAAAATCTAAAACAAATTGAACAGCCCCAAAGTTCACTTCTACTTTTCGTCCAATCGCAGGATAAGGTGATCTTAAATCCCAATTCATTTCGCCTAAGAAAACCTTGACTCCCATTGTCAATTCATCTTTTCCGGGAAGATTTGGATATTTATTAACCATAAAATTAACAATCGCATCTGAAGTTTTATTTTCGGCGACTGCTTTTTTATAATTTTCAAGATAATTTTTTACAAAATCCAACGAGCTTGGAGAAAGAGTCAGTTTTGCAAAATGGGAAGATACAACCTGTGTAGCATTCAATGCTTTCATAGCATCAATTTGCCCGATCCATTGATCGATAGCTTTTTGATTCTGTGTATCGGCCATCCAGAGATGAGAATCTACAGAAACTGAAATTCCTCCAACAACCGTTTTCAATGATGGAATCCAAAGAAAACTATGCGCTGAATCATCAAGGTTTTGTTTAAGTTCAATTTTATTTCCTTCCAAATCTGGAATTGAATTTACTGCTTCTGGAATAATAATTTCTGAAGGAGCATCCTCTTTCAGTTGAGGTTTCCAAACTGCAAGTTTATCATCTTTTGAAGCCGAAATAAGATAAGCTGTCTGTGCTGTGGAAATAATTTTCACATTTGGGAAAGCTTTCTTGATGACATCCAATCCAAAATAAAAATCAGGATCGCTTTGAGAAATAAAAACTGTTTTCAGACTCTTTCCAGTCGCTTTGATTTTCTTGACAAGTTCTTCTGCATATTGCTTTTGAAACTGTGCATCGATAAGAATTGCATCTTTATCTCCGTAAATTATTGTTGAGGTAATGGGAAAGATCGCTTTTGAACCCGGATTGTAGACTTTAATCTTTAAATTTCCCGCAAATACGATGCTTACAAAACCAAATAAGACTATTAGTGATAATAATTTCTTTCCTAACATTATTGTTTTTTTAATTTTAAATATCCACTTTTAATACTAACTGCTTTTAACGCAAAGTCCACAAAACCTTCTTCATTATATCAAATTGTGATAATTTATTTTTTTAATTAATAAGCGGCCGTAAAACGTTCACGGATGTGGTTATTCTGCTCTAATTCATCAACCAAAGCAACCGCTACATCTTCCACAGACAAAACACTTCTTCCGTTTTCGTCAAATACAGGTGATTCTAAAGAAGTTCTGTATTTTCCGGTTCTGATTCCTGCAGTTCCTGGGTGCATCTCGATGGCTGGGCTGAAAAACGTCCAGTCTAAGATTTCGTTTTTCTTGATTTCATTTAAATAATCTCTTGCAGCCGTGGCTCCCGGTTTGATGTCTGCAGGGAAATCCGGACTGTCAACCAATTGATTCCCGTCGATGAACAAGCTTCCTGCCCCACCAACAGTAATAAATCTTTTGACACCCGATTTTTCAACTGCTTTTTCGATGTTTTTACTTCCGTTTAGAAAATCATTGTAAAGATTAGGATTTGTCCAGCCTGCATTGAACGTGTTGATTACTGCATCATTTCCTTTTAAAGCTTCAGCCAAATCATCGATGTTATTGACATCAATACTTTTTGCAACTACATTTTCTTTCTGCTCCACTTTTGAAGCATCTCTTACAATGGCATCTACAGAATATCCTCTGTTTTCCAATTCTTTTACTACCTGTGTTCCCACAAATCCTGTGGCTCCGATTACTGCTACTTTTTTGTTCATACTTTTTTATTTATTTTCATTAATTGTAATACTATTTGTTACATTTTAAGACAAAAAATTTTAATCAAATTGATTGGTAAATTCTTGCAACGATTTATTTCCCAAAAAACCTTTCACCAAAAGATCTGTCTGCTCAAAAAGCATTGAAAGATGATTGTTAATCTCCTTCCCTACTGGACATGCAGGATTGGGTTTCTGATTTTTCTTTCCTAAAACTTCGTTGTTTTTTACAGCTGCATAGATTTCAGAAATTTTAATTTCTTCAGCACTTTTCACTAGCTTGGTTCCTCCTTCTTTTCCCAATCGGCTTGTGATTAATCCTGCTTCACGCAATTCACGCAGTTCTTTACGAACAATTACAGGATTTACATTAATGCTTCCAGCAATCCAATCAGAAGTAAGCCACTCCTGAGGAACTTTTGCTAATAAAGTCATGATATGTATTGCCGTAGCAAATCTTGTATTGCTCATAAATTATGCAACAAAGATACACAATTTTTAATTGTAACAAAACTAATTACAATTAAAAATTTCTAATTGTAATTAATTTTATGAGAAAAAGTGAGCTTTAGTTTTAAAGTTTATTTATATCATTTGCTATTGATGATCATAACTGAGAACATCACTCATCATCCAATTTCCTTCTTTTTTGACCCAGACACTTGTGAATTTTGCCTGACCACCCAAAATATCTTCCTTATTTTTTTCACGAATAAAAAATTGATGTTCCCCAGTTTGTATTGCTCCATACAAAACACCGTTGTTGTATAAAGGGAAAACATCCAAGCTGCTTTCAATTACTTTACGAATCGGTTTTTGTTTGGGATTTGAACAGATATTTTCTTTCGTTCTTTGCAGAAACAATTTCTTGTCCTGAAAGCCTCCTTTGTCGTGATAGAATTTCAAATTATCATCAACTTTTCTTTCTAAAAATGCCATATCACAGCCATTAAATCCTCGTTCGAAAAAGATACTGTCTTCTTTTTTAATTCTAAAAATAATGGGGAATTTTTCTCAATTTGTGCTTGTACATTTCCGAAGAAAAGGAAAAGAATAAAAATGCTGATGTTGAGTTTTTTTGTCATTGAATTATTTTTGACAAAGATTCAGAATAAATTGATTTCAACTCAAAAAATGAACCCGACAAAAACCCGACAATGATGCTCCAAGTTTATATAATATTGAAATTCAATTGATAACGAAGTTTTTTTCTCTGGTCAATTTCGTAAGCATTTCTCAGAATAATGTAAACATTTGCCAGTGCTAAGAAAACCATCGTCATCATCACAGATTCTGAACCTAATTTTAGAAGGGCAATCAGCATAAAAATAATCGGAGAAATGATGGCTAAAAATATTTGGAGAGAAATGATTTGTTTTACGATTTGAGATTTCTCTTTTGTAAAAAGCATAATAAATAACGGTGGCAAAAAATTAGCAATCGGAAACCATGCAAGAGGAAGTGAAGAAAGGTTAATCATTTTGATTAATGTAGAGTTGAAAACCTCTTCTTTTTCTGTCATCGAAATTAGCTCTTCAACTTTGATTTCTTCGTTTGAAATCTCTGCAATTAACAAATCTTTTTCTGAAATTTCGAGACTTAAAGCTAATGTCTTCAAAGTATATCCTTTTGGTTCTGTTCCAGCTTCAATCCGTTGAATTGTTCTCACAGAAAGGCCTGACTTTTCAGCCAATTCTTCCTGAGTTAGATTCTTTTCTTCCCTTATTTTTTTAATTCCGACATTGCAGAAACAAATTTAAAGATTCAAGATTACAAAATCAATTTATCTAAATCTAAAAGCAAATAATTGATGGTCTGGTTAATCGTTCTCGTTGCCGACTGCATCTGATTGAGCATCGCAGCACGGTTTTGCAGATCTCCGGCACGATAGAATCCTCCATCGCTGAAAATTACCGATTGATCAGCCGCAGTCTGCTGGTCATCAAACTGATAATGAAGCCATCTTTGTTTCATATTTTTTACAATCGAATGATCTTGTCTGTTCGAAAACTTCTTTTCAGTATACATATACCAAATAAAAGGCGGGAAATTCGGAGATTCCAGTTTTTCGTTCCAAACATCTCTCAGCAAGTTTCGTTGATGAATGAACTCTACTTTTTTACCTTTCGGATTTAAAGTTGCCAAACCAAAACCTGCTCCCAAACCACCACCAGCAATGTCGATGGCACTGCTCCAACTGTCATTCTTTACGATTCCACCCGCTACGGAAGCGGCTGCACCGGCAACGATTGAATATAAAATCAATCGGTTGTTTCGTGAGTCATTCAGATTATCAACATAACTTCCGATCTGTGCGACACGCTCACCTTCACAATCAAACTCGGCAGCAACGGCATCTAACTCTGTCAGTGCAATGGTAATTTTGCTGTTGATTTTCATTTTAAGCTGAAGAACTTTCACCTGTGAACTAAGAGAAGAATCTTTTTTCAGTTCCATAATTTCATTCACCTCATCAAGGTTGTCTAAAGCGTTTAAAACTAAAATACTTTGGTCAGAAAACACATTTTTCAGCTTTTGATTTGCCAAAAGAATAGAATCTGAATTATAAGAAGGTAATTTGTTGTTGTAATTATATTGAAAAGGTGCTTTGCAGTAACTGTCTTTCAGAGTCAGGATATTCTGCTTTATCGTTTGATTCTTTTTGGAAACACACGAGGTAAGCAAAATTGAAATCACAAAAAACAGAAAAACTTCTTCATTCTCATCAGACTTTAAAATACGATGTTCTAAAATAAAAAAATTACCCGAAAAACAGGTAATTTAATTTAAATATATGCGTTGAATTTATTTAATATCTAACAATTCAACCTGAAAAACAAGGGTACTGTTTGGGCCGATTTCCTTACTAATCTGCTGATCACCGTAAGCCAAATGAGGAGGAATGATCAATCTCCATTTGCTGCCTACAGGCATTAACTGAAGAGCTTCTGTCCAACCTTTGATTACTTTATTTAAAGGAAATGATGCCGGAGTTCCTCTTTTTACAGAACTGTCGAAAACTTTCCCACCAATTGTCGTCCCATGGTAATGACATTTTACCATTGATTTCGGGCCCGGTTTTGGTCCGTCACCTTCAACCATGATCTCGTACTGCAAACCGCTTGGCAATTCTACCACGCTTTCTCTTTTACCGTATTCGATCATATATTCCTGACCGTCTTTCAGGTTTTTCTCTGCCTGCTCTTTTTTGCGTTTAAATAACATATCTGCTACTCCCATAATTTTTTTACAAAGATAATGTTTTTGCAGCGGGAAGAAAGGAGTCAAAATCAGGAAGTTTTATAGTTTCAATTTTGTTCTATAATTCTGCATCTCAAAATTCAAACAAGTTTAATATTCTCTTAACCTAGAATTAGAAACTTGGCGTTATAATTGAGTTTTAAAAACTATATGCCAAATCCACTAAAATATAATAAGAATTTTGACAAGCTTTCATACGAAGAAAAACAGCTTCTTGAGGAAAATAAAAAAAGTATTGCAGACTTTGTAGAGCACTCAGCGACTCTCAGCGACGTTAATTATGCAACAAGAAACGCTCATGCAAAAACATACGCAGTTCTGAAAGGAGAATTTATCATTAACCCTGAAATGCGGTCTGATTTACTCTATTTATTTGATAAGGAAAAATACAATATTGTGGTAAGGCTTTCTAATGCCCATTTAAAGATAAAAAATAATAGAAAAGATATTCCTGCTTATGGTTTTGCAATAAAGATTAAGGATGATGCAGATCGTACGATTGCCAATTATCCTTTGGTCAACTTCCCTCTATTTCCTATTAATTCTGTTTCTATTTTTTTAAAATTATTTACCGCAGTCAATCGGTTTTTTATTAAAAAATGGGGGAATATTACTCCTCTACTATCGCAGGTTTATCAAGTCACGCCAAGCATTTTCACGGGTTCATTTTTAAAGAAAAGTTTAGAGTTTTTATTTAAAAAGAATGACTTTATGTTGTCTTTCGATTATCATTCTGTCGGTGTGTACCGCTTAGGAGACCACATGATGAAGATAAAATTGAGCCCGAAAAATCCGCAAAGAAAATTTGGTAAAGATTTAACTACAAAAAAAGCAATTGAAAATTTTTGTCTTCAGGAAAATTATGATGCTGATGTGATGATTCAGTTCTGCTACGATTTGAAAGATCAACCCATCAATACTTTGAATCGTGAATGGAAAAATTCTCCTTTTATTAAAATCGGTGAAGTGAAAATTGAGAAAAATTCTTTTCTTACACCTAATACCTGTGATAACGAATTACTGTCTTTCAACCCTTTCGAAAGCGCAGAAATCTTTCAGCCAGTAGGGAAAATTCAGAAATTGAGGGATGAAGCCTATAAGGTTTCGCTGCAGACGAGAAAGAAAATTAATAAGCTATTGAAATATAAGTAAGGTGAATTTTGCTTCGCAAGTGACTGGGTGAATTTATTCTTAAAAAACCTTAGAAAGTTTAAATAAAAAAGGCTCTACAAAATTGTAAAGCCTTTCAATATTTATTATTCTATTGTTTCTTTTTCATCTTCCTTTTTATCAGGGAAAATGATGGATAGCAGAACCGAGATGACCAATACTCCACCTACAATTCCTAATGAAACCGGTGATGAGATATGATACCAAGGCGCAATCAACATTTTAACACCGATAAAGGCTAAAATAATCGCCAAACCATAAGGTAATTTGCTGAACATGTGAATGAAATTCGCCAGCAAGAAATACAACGATCTCAATCCTAAAATCGCAAAAATATTCGATGTATAAAGGATAAAAGGATCATTTGAAATTGCAAAAATTGCCGGGATTGAATCTACCGCAAACAATACGTCGGTAAACTCAATTACTGCCACAACTACCAAAAGCGGTGTTGCCATTTTGATTCCGTTTTGTATGGTGAAGAACTTATCGCCATCATAGTTATCGGAAACTTTCCAAAAGCTTTTAATCAATTTTGCGCCTGCTGTATCGCTGTAATCTTCATCATCGTCATCACCGCCGTCGCCCCAAGATTTGATTCCTGCATAGATCAGGAACAATCCGAAAAGGGTCATTACCACGTTGATTCTTACTGCATGACCAAAAACATTCATTTCAGGTAAATAAGTCAGATCAATCAACTCAACTCCTGCAAAAATAAAGATAGCCCTGAAGATCAAAGCTCCAATAATTCCCCAGAACAAAACTTTGTGGTGAAGAAATTTAGGAACTTTAAAGAACCCAAACACCAAGATAAATACAAATAAATTATCTACAGAAAGCGCTTTCTCAATCCAGTACGCTGCCTGATATTGTGTAAATTTTTCTACAGCTACCGCATGACTTCCAGCCGTTCCGTCGGTATTGAAAACCCAATATACAACTCCAGAAAAAACCATTGAAAGAGAAATCCAAACGACTGACCAAATGGTCGCTTCTTTTGAAGATACCTCGTGACTTTTTTTGTTAAAAACCCCTAAGTCCAAGAGCAGCATGATAACAACCGTTATCGCAAATCCCCAAACTAAGCCAGGGTGTAAATCTAAAATATTATGTTGTTCCACTTTAAATTAATATGTGTTATTATATGATAAAAGCAATAGCTGTAAAGATACAGGTATTGCTTACTATTTATGAGCCTAAAACTATACAATTTCAGACAGATTGTTTACTATTTTACAAATATTTCTGCTTAACGGTTTCAATCGTCTGCTCCAATTTTCTGTCAGCTGTAGGATCTCCGATAGCATTGAATTTCCATTCGTTGTTTCTCTTGTAGAAAACTCCCATTACCATTGCTACGTGACCACTGAAAGATTTATCATTGGCAATATCATATTTAGCAAAAACTTCTCTCACGTTCGTAGGAGTTCCTTCATAGATACGGATTGAAGCAAAAGGAATGGTGCCAAAATCTTGTCCTTTGTAACTGTTCAAAACCAAAGCAACGTGCTCTACTGCTGGATCCAAATTTGCAAAATCAACTGTGATCACTTCATTATCCAATCCGTCATCACCGCTAACATCACCTGTCAAATCATCTCCACTATGCTTTACAGAACCGTTTTTAGATTTCAGATTACCGAAATAGATTACTTCAGTAGCATTTTTGTTTGTATCATATAAAATACAGCTTCCATCTAAATCTACTGCTTCTTTTGAAACGCCACCAAAGAAACTTTTCTTCTCAATTGCACCCCAGTTTATTCCGACACAAGCTTGTGTAAGCGCTGTTCCGTTTTCTTTTGTAAGGTTTATTCTCTGACCTTTTTGTAAGTTAATAGCCATTTTATATTGTTTATTTATTATTTATTATTTAAATTTAGTTTAGTTATTTAAGTTTAAATTCAACATTGCCCTAAGAATATTGGTTTCTTCGTTCACGTCAAATATTTTGCTCATGATATCTACACTTTCGATATTTTTGAGATAATCTTTTAAAACATTGTCAACCCCTTCAGGCAAAATTCTTTTCTTTTCGTGAATGGTTTCTTCAAGCTCTTCGTTTCTTCTTTTGAGCTGATTCATAACCGAAGCCTGGTTTGATTCATTTTCGGAAGTATCTAAATAAGATAATTCATCATCAATCAGGTATAATTTTCTTTCTTCAACATTAAAAATAAAATGCTCATCCGACTGAAAAATCTTAAACAATTCATATTCGTCCCTTCCGATTCTGTAGCCACACACGAAACGAACTTTAAAATTCTGAATATTGAGCTTACCCAATAATTTTCTTTCTATCAAATAATCCTGATATTGGTAAGACGGAAAGTTGCCTAATTTCAACTTATTTTCGTCAGCTTCCGTTCTGTAGAATTCTACTGCATATTTTTTGTGAAAATATAAAACGTCATTCCAATTCAGCGTAAATTTATCTTCGGTAAGATCTTTATACAGTTTTCTTAAATGTTCAGAAAAAACTCCGCTATAGAATTTCCGGTCTGTTTCAAAATTATCTATTTTTTTCTCCTCAAAAGCATCAATATACTGGTTGTTGATATTGATTTCGTTAATCACTGCCAAAAGATCATTTTCCTTTTTCTTTTTGATCTTCGTGAGCAGTTCTATTAGACTGTCAGTATATTGCAAATGAAAAAGCTCAAGTTTGTTATAATCTAAAGTCTTGTTTTCTTCGAATAATTTATGAATAATATCTGTTTTTATGTAAACCGATATTACGTCAATATTTTCAAAGAAATTAGAGAGAAGTTTAAGCTTTGTTAATCTTCTTCTGCTTTGGGACATTATGTTTACAACCTCATCATTCACGCTTTCGTCCTGTTTTATCCTCTGATATTTGCTTTCAATTCTGATTCTAAAGTCTGCAGATCTTGATCTAGTTTTCTTCTGCTTTCAGTACCTTGTTTCTGAATTTGTTTTACTTCGTTCAAGGTATTGATTAACATTGCAGTAGTTTCTTTCAAAGTTTCAGCAGAAACAATTGTCTGCTCGTTGGCTTTTGCTACATTGATTGAATTCTGACCCAAACGTTCTGCATTTTTTCTCAGAATTTCTTCTGTTGTAGAAGATACTTTCTGCTGAACTTCAATATTCTGCTGCTGTCTGTGCATCGCAACTGCTAATGAAAGCTGATTTTTCCAAACCGGTAAAGTAGTCGTTAAAATCGTTTGTGCTTTTTCAGCAATCGAAACGTTATTATTTTGCACCAACCTGATCTGCGGAAGTGACTGCATCATGATCAGACGCACCACCTTCAAATCAGCCAATCTTCTGTCTAATCTGTTAATGAAATCTCTTTTGTCAGCAATTTGGTAATCAGCAAAATTCTGAACATTGGTTTCCATATTTGCCAATTCTCCAGCTGCTTTTTCCATTCTCAGATTTCCGGCAATAACCAATTCTTCAATCGCTTTGATTGAATTGACATTGCTGTCGAAAATCGTCTGCAAAACTGCATTATCTTTCGTAGAAGTAATGATTCCTGCATTTACTTTATGAGAAATCTGGTCGATATTACTGGTGATTTTATCATATTTAGCAAAAAGATTATCCACCTGAGTCAACATCTTTTTCATGAAAGGAAGTCTGCTCAGGAAACCTTTTACTCCGCCGTTATTGATCTCATCAACGTCTACATAGTTAAGTTCAATCAATAAATTATTGATCAACTCTCCTACTTCACCTGAATTTGATCTTCTTACATTTCCTAAGAAACTATCACTCTGATTTGCTAAAGTTTTCTGTAAATCTGAACCAAAATTCACAATAGAACCAGGATTCGATTCATCAATTGCGTTGGCCAATAATTCAAATTTATGACGCTCTGCATCCTGAATCTGACTTAAATTCACGTTTCCGTCTCTGTCCACAAGAACTGCCGGAACTGAACTTTGCGCTGGCTGAGCAGGTTGCGCTGGTGGTATTGGCGTTGGCTCAAACGTCTTCAAAGGCTCGATCGACTGTAGCGGATCTATATTTTGATTTTCTTGATTATCCATAATTGATTATTGATACATTGATACAAATTTCTCAAGACCGTCTCTCTGACCGCTTCCTACCGCTTCGAATTTCCATTCTCCGTTTCTATTGTAGATTCTTCCAAATTCTACGGCAGTTTCGATAGAGAAATCTTCGTCTAATTCATATTTTAAAATCTCTTCGTTGGTTTCGGTATTGAAAATTCTGATGAAAGAATTTCTTACCTGTCCGAAGTTCTGTCTTCTTGCATCAGCATCGTGAATGGTTACTACAACGGTAATTTCTTTTACAGCATCATCAATTTTCGTTAAATCTATTTTGATCTGTTCATCATCACCATCGCCGTCACCCGTTAAGTTATCACCAGAGTGAATCACCGCTTTATCCGGAGACTCAAGGTTATTGTAAAAAATAAAATGGTTTTCTGAAACCAGTTTTTTGCCGTCATTCAACAAAAATAAAGAGGCATCAAGATCAAAAGCACCGCCGGTAGATGTATTATTGATATCCCATCCTAAACCGATCGTGAATTTAGGTGCGTTTATATTTTCTCTTTGTCCTTTTTGTAAGTTAATAGCCATAATTAAGTTCTGTTTGTGTTAAAGTGTTTATATTAGTTTCGTATTCTTTTAATAAATGATAATTGTTGCTAATTGCCAGCTCGAGAAGGTGATCCATCTGCTCTTTTTTTATTTTAGACGTAAGATAATCAAAATTACTTGATTCTAAGCCCAAAATATATTTTACAATCCTTGTATTAAACTGGAAACTCGGCTTCAGCATTACTTCTGCAACGTGTTCAACGTTTTTCACAGCGTAATAGTTGAAATAGTTTTCAATTTTAGGATCTAATTCAAAATTCATTAATTCAGCGTAATACATGAATAGAAAATCTGCCTGCACATTAAATTCATTCAAGATTTTATTCACAGTAAATTCATGACTTCCAGTAATTTTTATATCGTCTATAAAAATACAAAGTTTTCCTCTAAGAAAATCCTTATCTAGATAATAAGTATCATTAGCAATCAGATTTTTACGGTCTTCAAAACTTAAATTTCCGTAATCTGTCGTATAAGTATGATTCCTGTTTATTTTTGATAAAATACTTGACTTTTTTCCTTTTTGGAAAAGATAAAAATCAAGTTGTTTTTTGAAGTAAAAACATAAAAAATTAGAAGCCGTCGGAATCGCCATGTAAGGGCTTGGCAATATGAGAATTTCTTTATCCGTATTTAATATTTCTTCGTGCTGAGCAATAAATCCTTCAAATAATTCTTTCGCAAATTTCTCTGCGTACGACTTATCGCCATACTTGAAATAGCTGTATTCAGCAGGCGAAAACGTAAATTCGTCCGCCGAATGAATATGGTGCAAGCTATACCTTTTGTTCATATTATATCGTATGTTTTAGTAAATGTGCGTTGAAACCAAAATCTTTTGCTCCTTTGTAATCTGCAATCGGATTATCACCAATATGCAAAATCTGGTTCATTTGTAAATCCTGGTTTTTAATTAAATTTTTAACCTCCTGAAAAACGAGCGGATTGGGTTTAGAAATCTTCAATTCATCAGAATAAATATGAAAATCTATATACTGATCAAGGTTTTCATCAATCAAAAATTTTCTCATTGTAGTTCCTTTGATAAAACCAGTATTACTTAGAATATTAATTGTTTTTCCCTGATTTTTAATTTCGTCAAAAAACTGATGCAAATTTTCGAAAATCACAACAGGTTTGTATTCTAGAAATAAGTCTTCGCTTTTTTGGTAAAACTCGTTTAATTTCTCATTATTTAATTGTTTCAAATCAACTTCTAAAGCATTCAAGATTAATAAATAAATCTCGAAAGTATCCACATTCCCGCCAATTATTTCATTGATAGAATTGCAAAGATCATCGTAATATTTTACAACTTTTGCAACTTCATCAATTGGCTTATTCACTTCAAAAAACGAAGAAAACAACTCAACTCTTTTTGTTTTAAATTCGGGATGAGATTTTATTAAAGTAAGCCACAGATCAAAGGAAAAATGAGCGTGGTTTTGAATGTCGATATCTGTTTTCAAAATGTTTTTAAGTTAAATGATTTAGCTTTCTATTGAAAAAGATTTTCAAATGATTCATATCTTTTTTTTAAATCAATTGTGTTTGAATTTCAATTCTACCCAAAGATAAAATTTTTCTTTTAATCTGTATTTTTTTTAAGATTATTTAAGATATGATGAGCACGATAAAAATAAGACATTAGAGAAAACTTCCATTATATTTATCAATAACCTATTCGATTATAATTACTTCTCAGGCATTACTTTATACGTTGGATCATCCTGAATATTGACTTCTATCACAGCTTCTGCGTTTTTCAATAATTTTATAGAATCTTCACTTAAATGTTTTAAATGCAGTTTTTTATTTAACTCATTATATTTTTTGACAATTTATCCAACGCATCGATAGCACTCATATCGACAACTCTACTTTCTTTAAAATCAATTACAACTTGTTCGGGATCGTTTGCAGGATCAAATTTCTCTGTAAAATTCATTACAGAACCGAAAAATAATGGACCGAAAATTTCGTAATGTTTAATTCCGTTTTCGTCAATATGCTTTCTTGCACGAATTCTTTTCGCATTATCCCAAGCAAAAACCAGCGCTGAAATAATCACTCCCACCAAAACAGCCAAAGCCAAA
Organism: Chryseobacterium sp. 3008163; assembly: GCF_003669035.1. Taxonomy (NCBI): domain Bacteria; kingdom Pseudomonadati; phylum Bacteroidota; class Flavobacteriia; order Flavobacteriales; family Weeksellaceae; genus Chryseobacterium; species Chryseobacterium sp. 3008163. Next base: position 1,403,861 of record NZ_CP033070.1, read on the forward strand.
TTATGTAAAACAATGGTAATCAAAGCCACCGTCATTCCGACAAAAATATCTGATTTTGGCATTTTGTTGACAATTCTAATCGAAACCCACTGAAAAGTACTGATCGCCACCATCATCATTACTCCAACCAACGCAGCCATCGGGATTTTTTCAATAAAAGGAGCTCCGACAAGAATGATAATTAAAATGGTAATTGATGCAATAATTCCTGATAATCTTGCTCTTGAACCCGCATTTAAATTAACCAAAGTTTGTGCAACCATCGCACAACCTCCCATCCCCCCGAAAAATCCGTTGGTAATATTGGCAATTCCCTGTGCCACAGATTCTTTGTTGGCACTTCCTTTTGAATTCGTGATTTCATCAACCATTGATAATGTCAAAAGAGATTCGATCAAACCAACTCCTGCCATAATCATCGCGTAAGGAAAAATAATTTGTAAAGTTTCCAAAGAAAATGGAATTTGAGGAATATGAAAATCAGGTAAGCCTCCGCTAATATTCGCAATATCAGCAACAGTTTTTGTATCTATATTAAATCCTAAAACAATTCCGAAAACGATTAAAATTGCAACCAAAGAAGCTGGAATAACTTTCGTAATTTTTGGGAAAAAGTAAACAATTGCAATCGTCAAAGCTGTTAAACCCGACATTATATATAAGGATGTTCCTTGCAGCCAACCAACAATTCCGTTTGCATCTGTAATTTTAAACTGCTCAATTTGCGCCATGAAGATGATCACCGCCAAACCATTCAAAAAACCATACATTACAGGTTGCGGAATTAATCTTACGAATTTTCCGAGCTTAAAAATCCCGACCAGCATTTGAAAAATTCCAGCAAGCACCACAGTTGCAAAGAGATATTCTATACCATGAGTTTTTATTAAAGCGATTAAAACTACAATCGTAGCTCCTGCTCCACCGGAAACCATCCCGGGACGTCCACCTAAAATGGCAGTGACCAATCCCATCATAAAAGCCGCATACAAACCCGTCAATGGTGATAATCCGGCGAGGATTGCAAAAGAAAGCGACTCCGGAATCATTGTCATGGCAACTGTAAAACCAGCTAATAATTCATTTTTATAGTTAATTTTTTGTGAAAAATCAAAAAGAGCAGGGGTATTTTTCATTTGGATAACTTCGCCTTAAGCGGTTATATATCTTACAATAAAAGAGGCGAATATTTATTTAAAATAAAATAATGACTTATTTCAATGATTGAAATGATTTTAAAATTAATTAATTCACTAAATCAATTTTATTTTTTACTTTGGCAAAGTTAAATACTATCAACAAACTATACAATCTTTGAAAGGAAAGAATTTTTATCAAGCAAAGCATCGTATCTTATTGAATAACTTAAAGTAAGCAACAAAATAATTAGAAAATAACAAATATAATTAACCGTATTAACTTTCATTCAACAACATAAATTAATTATTATTAACAATTATTAAATGTGATTTTAGTGATTTATTGATTAATTTTTTTAAATTTGGGGTATTGATAAGTTAATTTTTAATCAAATATTGAGATAAGATTTAAATCCCCTTAATCAAAACATCGATGCAATTATTCATCGTTACGGGAAAATTTAAAGAAAAACTAATATTAACGAGCCTTAATTTGTCATCGCTAATCAAAAAACTCCCTTTGACTTTGAATAGTTTTATTAATATTTAAAAAATGTATAAAATTTAAATTTGATTGCTCACAATTAACTGACTACAAATTAGTTAAATCAATAAAAATTTTGAAAACATACCACATCTTCAATCTACAGATTATAGATTCCACAAAAAGCTATTAAAAAGCTTAAATAAAAAACACAAATGCTTATCAGTTACTGATTAATGGAAAATATTTAAAAATAAATCATTATTTATAAATGTTATACAAAGTAATACATATAGGCCAATCAATCAAAGAACTTGTAGACCAGAAAGGGATTACAATAGAGAGAATTTGTAATTTCCTGAATAAAGATGAAGAGTTTGTAAAGACTGTTTACGAGAGCAATTCTATCGATACAGAAGTCCTTTTGAGATGGTCTAAACTGCTGGAGTATGACTTTTTCAGACTTTACAGTTCCCATTTGATTTTGTATGCACCGCCATCAGCAGTAAACAAAAGCAAGGAAAAATCTGACAAGGCACCACAATTCAGAAAAAATATTTACACTCAGGAAATTAAGGATTTTATTCTTAAACAAATTATTTCCGGAGAAATGACACAGGCAGACGTAATCAAAGATTACTCAATACCAAAGAGTACACTTCACAGATGGCTGCAAAAAAACCAACCATAAATCACCAAATTTATTTATTATGAAAATGAGACCTAATTACAGCAAGATTTATCACGATCTTCTTCTTGCAGAACATCCCGAGAAATTGAAAGACGTAAAAGTTACGGAGCTTCTTCAGAATCTTAACACCAGCGACGAGGTGATTAAGTTTAATGAAAAACTTTTCAAGCAATCGAAAGAAAGTTTAGAAAACAACCAGAAGCTGAGAACGTACGACAGAGAAACGATGCTGAAGATATTAACTTATCAAAAACAACACGGATTCTCGAGCAATTATATTTCGAAAAAATATAAAATCAGCAGAACGACCATTGCAAAATGGAAAAAAATCTGCGAAGATGATATTCAATAATTAAAACAAGAAATGCTGCGATTACCGCAGCATTTTTTTTGCGAAATTTCGAAGTTAATCTTTCTTCAAAACATCCTTAATTCCATCTAAACCTTCACTGAACTGCGCCAGCAAAGCCACAATCTGCGTCATTCTATCATTTTCTCCCAAACCTTTGATCATTTTATTTTTGACAAACGTTTTCTTAATATCTTCCCAACGACTTTTTTCATCATCGGAAATCAGATTCATCAGCTCCTTCAATTTCAGCATATTCGATTCCGCTCCCGTAGTCAGCGTCTGAGATTCATTTTGGTAATGATTCAAAACAATCTGCGTAACTTCTTCAACTTTTAAAATTGGCTGAATCTGCGAAATCAGCTTATTCATGTTTCGATAAGAACCCTGAAGTTTGAAAGACGGTTCGTTTCTGTAATCATCAGACATTGCTGCGGAAGCAATGTACTGCTTGTTGACTTTTAAAACAACATCTCTGACTTTCAAAGTATTCTCTAAAACTTTTCTGAAATCTGAAATTTCATTTGAACTGAAGTTTCCTGCCAGATCTACATTCGGAGAATTGGTTTGAATACTATTGTATAAACTGTACAGATTTTCCATTCCCTGATTAGTTAATCTTGTAAGATAATCGTTTGACATCAGCGCATTTTCAATTAAACTCAAATCAAACAGTTCCGTTTTGCTTCCTGAAATTTCACCTAAATTATAGGTATCGGAACGGTTCGCCAGCATATCCGGAATTTTAAATTTCTCACCACTTTCCGTGTATGGATTTCCAGCCATGACGAGACAGAAACGTTTTGATCTTAAATCATACGTTTTACTTTCACCATTATAAATTCCTTCAATTCTTCTTTGCCCATCGGCCAGAGAGATGAATTTCTGCAAAAATTCAGGGTTGCAATGCTGTATGTCATCGAGATATAACATCACATTATCACCCATTTCTAAAGCTAAATTCAACTTTTCAAGTTCCTGTTTTGCGCCGGCATTTTTAGCTTCATTCGGATCTGTGGAAACAATATCATGACCGATTGACGGACCGTTGATTTTCATAAAAACCAATCCCATTCGGTCTGCCATGTATTCCATCAAGGTGGTTTTTCCATAACCCGGAGGCGAAACGAGCAACAACATCCCCATTTTGTCGGTGCGTTTGTCGTTTCCGATGGTTCCTAATTGTTTGGCCAAATTTGCTCCGATTAAAGGAAAATAAACATCACTGATCAATTTATTCCTTACAAACGAACTCAAAACCTGAGATTTGAACGTATCGATTTTCAGACTTTTCTTTTTATCATTCACCCATTTTGCTTTCAACTCCCGCAACTGCTTGTATTTCAGAACAATCACTTCATTGAAATTGGATAAACGGGAATTGAATTCATAATAATTCAAATGATAATCAAGGTCTTTTTCTAATGATTTTAAACCTTTCAAAACTGCTTCATAAGTGACATACAGAATATTTTCAGCATTGAATTGTTGGGTCACAAAAAACACAGCACTTTCTTTTTTAATATCATCCTCAAAATTCAATTCTGAATTAAATAAGAATGCATTCAAAGCACTTTCCGCAATCGAAAAGCATGCTGAAGGATAATTTTTCAACGCATTCAGCTGATCAATGAACTCAAGGTTTTTTCCTTTTTCCTTTAAATTTTTTAAAAATGAATCATACAGCAAAGCCGCCTTCTCAGAAACCACAAATGCTGATTTATTTTCTCTTTTCAGATAAATCGCAGCATTAAAATCATTGACCTCAGCAAAAAGATGATTGTTTTGAGCAAAAGATTTTATTTCATCCGACAATTCTTTATTGAGATATTGAAAACCTTTATCGGTTACAAATGATTTCAAAATTAAATTTGCCGCTTCAAACTGTTTCTGATAATATTCTTTTCTTTCTTCATTCAAAAAATACCAGAATAACTGCGCCAACGCTCTTTCAGACGGTGTAAACTGCATCAGTCCCAATTCGTTGTGCATTTGCTGCAGTTTTGAAACAATCATCAACGCATCTTCGTCGTGAATTCCTTTCACCAAGCCTTCACCAAAGTGATCAGTCATAAACTGCTGAATCGAATTTCGGTTTTGCTGTTCAGTATTGATATTTCTATTTTGTGAAAAAATATTCCATGCTAAATATTCAAAACGTTTTACAATTTGATTTTCAGAAATATATTCCTGATTCCAGACCTCTTTGTAATCTGCAATTGCTTCAAAATTCAGAGGTTCATAGAATCCGGTTCCTGTTAAATGATAATAATATTGAGCATTTCGAAGCACCAAAGTCATATCTAATTTCTGACGATTCACGGCAAATTTATAATCACCCAAAGCAATCAGATTATCTCCGTCCGCATAAATTTCTTTTTTATCCTTGAGCTTTCTGACCGCTTCCTGCTGAGAAGTTTTCAGCAAGGTATGAATTTCTTCAGCCTTGGCAGAATCTTCCATTTCCATCAACTGTCGGGAAATATCACGAACTTTTTCAACCATTAAATCAGTCGCAAAATAGCCGTTGATTTCGTTTTCAGCATCGAAAGATTCGGTTTTTGTTTTGACAGACTGTAAAATCCTTTTTGCAGAATCATACAAATTCTGCGTTCTTTTATTGCGGGATTCCGTAAGCTGAACTCTTTTGTTTTGAAAATGACCGTATACTTCTTCTCTTTTTTCGCCAATTTTTTGGATAAATTCGTCAAAATCAATGAATTTTGTTTCCATTTCTTCCAAATGAATAGAAAGCTTGGTCAGATATTCATCACATTTTTCCGGAGTTTGGGACAGTTCTAGAAAATTAATCACCGATTGATCAAACAAAGTCATCTGGGCCTGAAAATCAGCTGACAATTCTTTTCCGGAAATCTCTCTTTTCCTTTTTGATAATTCTAAACGCTCCTGATTTAACCTTGCAAAAATCACCGAAATATTCTCAATGATTTGCGTTGACTGCGAAGTATCTTCAATTTTCAAATTATTGACAATATCCACCAAAAGCTCCAATTGCCCAGACAAATTATTGATATCTTCTTCAATAGTTTTAGCATCAATCGCTTTCTGCAAATTGATGATATTTTCAGAAATTGATTGCGCTCGGGTTTCGTAAGGCGACAGAGAATTTTCCTGAAGCAGGAAATTTACACAGGCATTGGAAAGCTCTCCAGATCTTGCAGACAGTGACTCATCTAAGGTGTCGAGAATTTTCGCATCGACATATTTTAAATCTCTTGCTCCGATAATTTCACCACGCAAAGCTCTAATCTGCGAAAGCATATCAATATATTCTGTCAATTGAGAATAATTGATTCTTTTAGTATCATCTAAAATTTTTCCGCAAGAAACTTTGATTTTTTCAACCGCTTCACCCGTGCTTTTTTTCTGCTCAATTACTTTTTCGTATTCATTAATGGCAGAATGAGCTATTTTCCGGATTTCTTTTAAAGGTTTATCTAAATTTTGAACCTCATCATCACCCAGAAAATAATATGCATCTAAAATCGTGGTTGAAAGCTTGACAATATCATCATACAAACCGCTGTAAGAATCTTCCTTATTCAGTAAAGTAATCAGCTCCTGACTTTCTGCCATCACCCTCACAATATCTTTATTTCCAATTTTATAAAGAAGCGTATCCGATTTTTCTGTATTTGGCTGTAATTCTCTGAAATACGGAGTCTGCCAGATTTGAGCCAAGTGATGTTTCGTTGTTTCTACACTCTCTCTTAAATAAATAAGTTTCCCATCATTCAAAATAGAATAGCCACTGCAACGAATCGGTGTTTCAATGGATTGCGTGATGATATTGTATGAAATTAGCTGATAATTATTCGTTTTATCGTCATAGAAAACATATATGAAGTTTTCACCGTTTGGTTCAGAGATCGTCTTCAGATAGTGAAGCCTATTCTGATCCTGAGAAATCACCTTTAAACCTCCCGTCTGCAAAGCATAACCATTCGAGAACAAAACGCCCTGATTTTCCGGAAGTAAAACCGCTGAATGCTTCAAAGTATCAACACGAGAAACTATTTTTTCTTTATGATTGTAAATGAAATATCTTTCAGATTCCTGATAGGGTTTGATTTTAAATAAAACCAAGTTATCAAGGTCACAGAAGTGAATTTCAGCATCATCGAGATTCTGATCTTGATGAATGACATCTTCAGAATAAATTCCTTTTCCGGTGTCGGTATTGTCTTCGATTTTAATGGTAATATCGCCGCCAATCGACTCCACAAAAACTTTATCAGCCAAAGAAACGTGCGGAAATTTTCCGCTGCGCTGCATATCTCTTGTCGCTTTCGTCCATGTAAAACCATGTTGCGGAGGGTAAGTAACCTCTGAAGCACTTCTGGAATCAACATAAACAAGCTGATCTTCTTTGATCAACCATTTGAAAGCCTTGATATCAGATGTACTTTCAGATAATTGGAAAACCATGTACAGATAGTTTTCGGTAAAATGAAAGCGTGCGAAAAAAGTATTCCTGTAATATTTATATAAATTTTTGAACTCTTCAATGAAAATTTCATCTTCAATCAAAGAAGCATCTTGAGGCTCAAAACGCTTGCTATTTATTTTATAAACCGAAAAAACATCGGTAATATTAATCTCTGTCTGTAAGCCCAAATGAGCATTTGAACCAAATATTAATGTGTTTTTTAACGAAAAAATATCTTTAGCAATACAATTATGTTCTGTAGAAATTCTTTCGTTGGCAATGAGAGAAAAATCTACGCCGCCGAAAATTTCTTTACGGTTTACGTTCAGCTTCTGAAGCCTTTGAATGAGGTCATTTTTCTGCTCATTCAGACGGCTCTGAATTATTTCGTATGTCCCTGAATTTAATTTTTCTGACATATTTTTGGGATATTAGATTTTAGATGCTAGATTTTAGACTATCATCATTCTGTTTAAAAATGCTTTTAAGAAAGCAATGTTTTTCAACATTAAGAAGTTTAAAAATTATTCGATAAAAAGGTTAGTTAAGAAAATTGACAAAGTCAAATTTTAAGCAGAACGCTTACAAATATCTTCGATATTTCCTTAATCATTCTTAATATTTTAAATTTCTTAATGTTTTAAAAACCCTCAAAGTATAATTGAATAATCATACAATGAGAGTTTTACAATATAGTTAGTGTTTTATTTGATTGGTTTTTGGTCAACACCTAAATGTTTCGCCATATCCATTGCTCTGGATAGAAGACCTTTTTCCTGCTGATCAGCAACTCCGTTTAGTTTGAAAATCAGGCTTGCGATGCTCATGTTTTTGATGTCTTCGGAAGAAATATTGTATTTATCAACCATTCCCATTACTTTTCCGATGATGTTTTCGCCGTCACCCAAAAGATTTTCTTTGACCAATGTTGCATTTTCGCTGTGGCTGATGAATTTATCTAAACCTTTACCAGCAGAGACCTGACGAACGACATTATCAAAGAATGTATTATCTCCGCCAACGATATCAATTTTTGCGGATTTGAACGCTTCTGCCAGAACTCCGGCCTGAGCCTGTGCGATGTCTTTTTGAATTGAGATTTGAGCCAATTCCACTTCTTTTTCTTTTGCTAAAGTCAACCTGAACTCTTCGTGATCTTTTCCTGCATCGTTCAGTTTTTTCATTGCTTCTGCCTTTTCTGTAATTCCGGCTGCTTCTGCGAAAGCTTTCTCCTTGATAACTTCGGCTTGTGCAATACCTTCTTTTCTTTCAGCTTCTGCTTTTTTCTCGATAACAATTGACTCTACAATTCCCTGTCTTTCTGCTGCATCCGCTTTTGCGTGGAGAACCTGAGCTTCAGATAAACCTACTGTTGCTTCTTCTTTCGCTTTTGCATCAGCGATAATTTTACGGGCTTCTGCTTCTTTTTCAGCTCCATCTCTTTTTGCCTGAGCTTCAATCACATATTTCTGAGCATCTTTTTCTGCAGCTAGTTTTCTGGATTCCGCTGCTCTTGTTTCCTGAATTAATTTCTTTTCAGCTTCCTGAGTTGCCAAGGTAATTTCCACTTGCTTGTTTCTGTCGGCTGTTTTGAAAGCTTCAAGATCTTTAATTCCCTGCTGCTCTTCCACCACCGTTTTTTCCATTGTCAATCTCTCACGAATTGCATCCTGAATATTTTTCTTTTCTAATTCGATTGCTTTTTCCTTTTCAATCTGAGCCAAAGAAACAATTCTTTCTCTTTCTGTTGCTTCCAACATTTGATCTTTCTGTACCCTTTCGGTTTCCACCAAATCGGCACGTTCTTTATTTTTGGCAGCAATAACCACTTGTCTTTGCTTATTTTCTTCTGCAATCTGAAGTTTTTCTTCTGTAGCAATACGAACGGTTTCATATTTCAATCTCTCTTCTTCATCCACTTTCAAAATTTCAGCATTTTCACGCGCTTTAATATTAGCAACCTCTCTTTTTTGCGATTCTTCTTTTTCAGCCAATTGTTTTTCGAGTTCTAAGATCGCTTCACGGGCTTCAACATTCTGTTTTGTGATTGTTTTTTCCTCGTCTCTACGAACCTGATTGGCTTTAATATTTTGATTAGCCGTCAGTTCAGTAATTTTCTTAATACCTTCTGAATCTAAAATATTGTCTTTATCTAAATTTTCAATTTTGGTTTGTTCTAAGAAATCAATCGCACAGTCATCCAAAACATAGCCGTTTAAATCAGTTCCGATAATATCTAAAATTTCCTGACGGAATTCACTTCTCGCTTCGTAAAGTTCAATGAACTCAAACTTTTTACCTACTGTTTTCAAAGCTTCTGAAAATTTAGCTTCAAATAACTCTCTCAACGTATTGATATCGGAAGCTCTTTGACAGCCAATCGTTTGACCGACATTCACAATATCGTCGGCTGATTTATTCACTCTGATAAAGAAAGCTACCTGAATATCGGCTCTCATATTATCTTTACAGATTAGCCCTGCTTTTCCTTCCCTTGCAATTTCCAGTTTTTTAACAGAAATATCCATAGATTCCATTCTGTGTATAACAGGAATAACGATTCCCGCATTGAAGAAAACCTTAGTTCCTCCGTAACCAGTTCTTAACATAACGATTCCCTGAACGGTTTTTTTATACATTGATAAAATCCAGAAAATCAATCCGAGAGATGCTACCACTGTGACAACAATCCCAACAATCAAAGGTGTATTCATATTTTTATAGTTTATTTATTTTAATGTGTTTTTTAGTTTGATTTAAATTATTTCTTGCAAGTGTGTATTATTAATTGTAACACAAGTGCACAGAGTTTTTTTAACTACTACCTGTTTTTTAAGTATCACAAAGCCGTTTGACTTCGTCGAATCTTCGATTTCACTTATAAAAGTTCACTAAGTTATTTCAGTTTTCAAACGATTTTTAACGAAAGAAGTAATTCTAAAATATAAGTGAGGAGTATCATAAAGTGGTCATCATATCATTTTTAAAATCTAATTTCTTCAGCGACGTAATAAATTCTTTTTTCACGATCTTCATCTACAATATAAACCGTCTTTCCGTGGTCGATCACTTCGCCATCTTTGCTTCTAACCATGAGAATCATAGGATCTTTCCCGACGAAAACTTCCAACATTCCGGTTTTGGCTCCGTGGATTGTTGATTTCATTCTTCCCTGTCGGCCTAGAAAATCATGTGATACTTCGCCTTTATGATTGATTTCTCTGAAGAATGGATTTAATGGCTTTAAAATTAATTTTGTCAATAAAATACTGATGAAAAACACAGGCAAGACTAACAAAGCCGAAACCCAAATCTCGAAAGAAAAAAAAGATTCGAGATAAAATGAACCCAGCCAGGTCAACAAAAGCGAGAGCGTGAGAAAATATGTAATTGGTACAATATCGAGATTTAGAAATTTCAAAAACTGAAGCCATCCTGACGCATCATCCGGAACATGAACATGACCATCCGGACTGTTGATACCAGCATCCAATCCGACATCAATATCCAATCCTGTAATGATGGTGAAAAGCCAATAAATGACTGACAAAATCAGCAACACTGTCAAAACCGTGTTGACCGGAGAAAAAGCAATGTTTAAAAATTCCTGATCAATCATAATTCGTTTTTAATAGATTATTCTTTTTATAATAAATATTTAATTTTGTTTAAATATTTAAAACAAACTGACCTTAAAACCTCATCCACACACTCCATTTAGATCGGTTGTTCACAAATATAATAAAAATATCTCAAATTGCAAATAATATTAGCAATTTAATTAAATTTAATCTTACATTTGCAAAAAAGATTAGGAATCATGAGTTTTTTTGGAGCTAATATTAAGACAGTGAGACATGCAAAAGGTTTAAGCCAGCAAGCATTCGCAGATTTATTTGATTTAAACAGAGGCGTGATCGGTGCTTATGAAGAAGGGCGCTCCGAACCTAAAATCGCAACATTACTCACTGTAGTTCATTACTTTAATCTCGATTTGGATCAATTCCTAACTGTTCCATTAACGATTGATGATCTCAACAAGCCCGAAAATTTCGAAAAGTTTCAATTGTCATTTAATTCAGATTTACCGTATAAGGAAAACAATATTGAAAATAACCATCAATATAATTCACTGCAAAAAGCATTAGCAAATATCGATTTAATCTATGAATTCACAGAAAATACATCGGTTTTGTCAAATTACAAAATTGGTGACTTTTTGTTTTTAATGAAGTCAAATATGATGGAAGAAAATCCTGAAACTTTATTATATGTTGAAAAAGGAAATCTGCAGTATCTAAGTTCAGCTTCAGAGCAAAACCAATCTGAAAAAGAGGTGTACAAAATCGCAGGCTATTTATCTTCTGAGCAAAAAAATATCCTATCCGAAATTTTGGAAAGGATAGCAATTTTAGAAAAAAATAAAGGTAAAATCAAGAAAAGAAAGCGGGGCATTGTCTTTAGCCGGAGTCGAACCGGATAATCTTGCAGATATTATCTACTTCACTATTCCTCCCCAATCTGGTGACGAAGTACCTTTTCTCTACGACACTTTATATATTAAAACAAGGCAACAGGCAAAAAGAGTAATCGTGCTCTAACCATCTGAGCTACTCTCCCAATATACATTGTGTTTTTTGTGGAAGAGACGGGACTTGAACCCGCGACCCCGTCGTCCTAAGCGAAGTAACACTATTCTACGGCACTTGTTTTTATTTTATTAATTAAAAAAGAGGCAAAAGGCAAGAAAACCACGAATAAGTTTTAACACTTATTTTCTGGATTTGAACCAATATCATAAGATTTACCGAAGTAAGTTTCTTTACGGCACTCTTTATTTAAACTGAATTAAAAAGAGGTAACTCATTGAAAGACTTCCCAATCTTTTTCAAGATCGTTTGGACTCGAACCAAAATTATACCAAGAAGTAAGTCTTTTCTACGACACTCTTTATTGTTAAATCAAGGTAAAAAATTATAGAATCTTCTGTGCATTTGCTCTACCCGCTGAGCTACTTTTCCTTTTGGGAAAAGGCAGGATTGTTCATAAATATTTTATTGTTTTTTATGAATTCACGAATACTTCGTATTTTGAACCTGCGTCCCAATGATTAATAACCGAAGTATGATTCTAAAACGACACTTGATATTATTTTAAAAATTACAAGGCAAATATTGATAAAAGCTGTCTTAAAACTTGTCTAGCCACTCGACCACACCTTTCGGCGAAAGGATTGACTCTGTCGAATCTTCGATTTCGAACCTTTGTAAAAAATCGAGTAATTAATAAAAAGAGTTTTTAGTTCAATGAAAGTCGAAGGAACTCTTTTTTACGACATCGATTATTTTTAAAGTAAGGTAAAAATCAAATAAAGACTTCATCGCGACGTGATAACCAATTACACCATCCTGAATTTTCAGGAGCAGGATTCGAACCTGCAAAACCGCAATTTAACGAAGAAATTCTGTTTTACGACACTTACTTTTTATTTTTCCATTGGGTTTTTCTGTATTTTTTCCAATTTCTTTGAAACTTAATTTCTTTTGAATTAATCGTTTCATAGCCATGTGGAAAACACCGAGAACATCCCATTTCATCTCCATATAAAATTCTGGAAATTTGTACGTTTGAAATTTTCTTCGGGAAATCGATTAATCTATATTCGTTGATTCCAAAAGATTTCTTTAATGCTTTAAATTTTTCATTAGTATTGAGTATTTAACCTCAATACAGTGCTCCTTTAAGAAATTGTTTATAATATTTCATGGTTATTGTTTTTTGTTGTAGCAAAATTATTGCTTTAGTACGCATTCTTTTTACGCAGTTAAAATTTAAATTAAAAAACCAAGTAACAAGTTATAAGAGTTTTTTGAATGTTGTTCAAATTTTAAGTTTGACGATGGAACTCTTATTTTACGACATTGGTTAGTTTAAACCGAGCGATATAGCGAAAAGACTCTATATCAATTGGAAGTCGAAGGATTTCTTTTCTTACGGCATCGGTTATTTTTTCTTGTCATTGCAAGGAGCGAAGCGATGAAACAGTCTCAAATTTCTTATTTATGATTAATGCTTTATTTCTTAGATCTTTTCTTAATATCTTTCTTCATAAAACTTATTATAGAATAAATTATCTTAGTTGTTAATCTTGTAAATTCAGTTGTAATCTCCTTTAAATCAATAGTTAATTGATATATTTTGTCATTATCAATTTCAGTAATAAAAGTATGTAATTCTAGAGCATCTGTACTTTTGTGTGCAATAGTTTTATTTCTAATAACCCGTAAATATTGTTCATTATCTGTTTTATATTTTGCAAATTTTTTAGAAATACTTCTTAATGGTTGAATGTGAGAATTTAAATTTGCTTGAGCTAATTGATTACTTAAATCTCTTCCTAATAAAGGGTTTATATCATCTAAAAATTCGATAATTGTTAAAGCTAATATTCTGCAAAAAGTTTTTTTTCATATTCTCTTTTTGCCAAAACATATTTTTCTGACAAAATGGAAACATCCATATCAAAAATTGAAGTATAGATTGATACATTATATAGACTATTAAAAAAATCTGTCTTGTACTTTTCATTTTGAAGCATTAAATTTTTAATATTCTCAATATCGGCCTCAGCAATTTTTATATTTTCATCAATTGCTTTAGAAACTTCTTCTCTTTTTTAATAAGAAAATCATCATCTGTATTCTTACTTTTTTGTAAAAATTTGAACATATTTACTATTATTAATTATTACATTTTATTCCTAGCCCCGATTGAAACGACATCCTTTTTCTGAAATGGCTTTAAAAAAAAGCGTTGGCGAAAAAGATATAGTGGAAAGCGGGAAATAGCTCCTAAAAAAAATTGGTAATTCGTTTTTATTTTTAAAAGCAGTGCCTTTTACAGCACTACTTTCTTGATCATTTCTACCGCTGACTTTCGGTCTTCCAAAGCATTCAATACATCGAAAATTTTGTCGGACCAACCAGCGATAAGATATACATCATTTTTTCTGACATCCAACGGTGGTTTTCCGTAACCTGCCAAATCAAATATATACAATTTTGCGTTTGGATTGATCTTTTTGTATCGGCTCCATGAGTTTCCGAAAGCGTTTGTAAATCCACCGGTATCCCACATTTGGGTGTCGGTAAACAACATGATTTTGTCAACAAGTTCTCGCTTGTTGATCAAGTCTTCAAGCACCAGATGACCGTTTGTGGCGTAACCCACTTCACCTTCCCGCTTGTAAAATGCATCTACATTTCTCAGGATACCGTTTTTAGGCATCGGAACTCTTTTCCAACAGCCACCAAACATACCTGAAATCACATTTTTGCACTGTGACTGCAACATCATCGACATCAACAGACCGATATCATACAACAAAACCTTAGATTTCGGAGAAACCGGCTGTTGCATCGAACCCGAAACGTCTGCCGCAATCACCACCGAAGTATCGAAACCAAAACCTTTGATGTTCTTTGCACTCACCATCACGGCATCTTCCAATGCTTCTAAGATTGATGACAAGTAAGGTGAATCGATCGTTTTCAATTCTCTATACGCCGCCAAAAATCTGAATGGCAATTGCTTAGAATTTCTCACCGCTCTTTCATCCGACAAATAGTTGCACACTTTGTACATCGCATCTGAAGAAACTTTGGCTTCTAAGATGTTTCGCAAGTTTCTCAACGTTGCCATATAACCAAGTTTGTTGCTGAAAATCAATTCTTCCCATTTGTTTTTGAAAGCTGATTTTCTTTCTGCTTCATCCGCAAATTTTGTCTGACCCAAAACCGAAAGTTCAACTTCCCAAGTGTATGGAGTTTCCAACGCATCGTTGACTATTTTATTGAAAATTGCCTGTTGATTTTCGTCTTTTGCTTTCGGGTGAACCAAAAACAAAGCGTCTTTTAAAGTAACTTCCGCTTTTCTGTTGTATTTTGCGAATTGGTATTCATCAAATTTATTGAAAGATTTCACCAAACCTTTTTGAATTTGTTTTGAAAGTTTGTTCAGCTTTTTTGTTTCTGTTCTTTCGTTGGCTAATTGGTAATATGCCAACAATTCCGTGATTTCGTCTGCTCTTTGAATCACTCCGTCAACGGTTTTGCTTACCAAGTCTGTACCTGAAGTTTGTTTTGCCAATTCGGTCGTCAAAACCAACGGAATCGAACGCAAATACATATCTTTTCTTGCATACACCGACAATTTTGCAACGAACTCAGGATCATTCTTTGTAATCAAAGATTGAATTCTCGTCAATCTGTCATTTCCTTTTTCATAGGTCGTGTTTGATAATCCTGTTGTAACAACAGCACTATATAGTTCTTCTGCAGGTGTCATTGTATAAGCTTTTGCACCTTCGTAGTTGGTCATTACTTTATTTTCTTTTCTCAAAAAATTAAATTTCATGGTTACTGTTTTTTGTTAAACATTTGGAGGATTATCACTTCCTCTCTGATTTCTTATGCAAAGCAAGCATGATATTGCGCAGTGTTTTTGCGTAGTAAGTATTTTTGTGAAAAAGTTTTTATTTTGGTTAATCGAAAAGGCGCAATTTTTTCTTCCTTGAATTTTTTAAAGGCGCAAAGATTTTATCTTCGATAAAATTGATTGTTTTATAAATTAGTGTGAGGAGCGTAAGGAGGAAGCAATCTCTTAAACATAATATTTGTCATTCCGTAGGAATCTAAGCAAACTTTTAATTGTTGAGATTCCACGCTCCACTTCGTTTCGCTCTGAATGACAAACTTACCGTTGAATCTTTTCGCTTTTGAATTAATTAAAACAACTATCAGCCAAAATAAAATCTATCTATGATTCATTTCATATAAAGGAATCAATAGTTTAAAGTTTTTGAAAAACCGTTGTCTAGCTTTGTGTACATTAAAATTTAAGCTATGATAAAAGGATTATATGAAACTCATGTCCAAGTAAGCAATTTAGAAAACTCAATACAATTTTATACTGAAGTTTTAGGATTGGAGTTTGCTCATCATGACGAAAATCGCGCGATTGCATTTTTATGGATTGGAAAAAATAAAGAAGCCATGTTGGGTTTGTGGGAGCAAAACGAAAATTTACAGACAAGACATTTTGCTTTTTCTGCCGATAAAGAAGATATTCTGAATTATTCCGTTGAGTTTTTGAAAAACAAAAATTTAAAGCCTTACAATTTCTTAAAAGACGGAATTGATGAACCAATGGTTTTCGCCTGGATGCCTGCTTTGGCGATTTATTTTAATGATCCGGATGGAAATCAATTGGAATTTATTTCTATTTTGGAAGGTGATGGAAAACCGGAATTGGGAGTTATTTCTTATGAGGAATGGTTAGAGAAAAAATAAAAAGACAAACCTAAATTTTAGATTTGTCGATTTTTTGTAACCTTGATGAGATTCGAACTCACATTCCCTATTGGCATTGCGGCTGTAAATACGCTTCCCTACTTCTCCTAAGATTTTCGGTGCTTCTGTAAACTCTACCCATTAGTCCGCACAGGTCTAACCGGAATATCCGCAAACTCTACGGTAAGCAATATTTTGCCGTAGGCTTTTCCTTTTAAGCTACAAGGTTGTTTGTAAAGCAGGCTTCTTTTACAGAAGCCCACTTCTATAGTAATGATTATTAGTTTTATTTTGCAAAGATCTCTTTCAGCTGAGAAAGAATATTGCTATTCCCGGAAACGGTGATATCTCCAATTTTGTCGGCGATTTTCTCCATATATTCCATTTCTTTCAGCTTCCACAAGACTTCGTTTTCTTCCATCAGTTTTGCGGTGTTGAGCAAACTTCTTGTGGAAGCTGTTTCTTCACGGCGCATGATGCTGTTTGCCTGAGCTTTTTTCTCGGCGATCAAAACCTGATTCATGATTTCTTTCATTTCTCCGGTCAAGATTACGTCACGAATTCCGGCATCAGAAGCTCTCAGACCAAGATCTTCGGCTTTGTTACCAAGATTTTCAAGGATCTCTTTTCCTACGGAATCTTTTTTCACCAGCAATTCATCTAACGTCAAAGCTCCAACGAACTCACGCAAAGCCAATTGCATCAAAATATATAATTGTTTATCATATTCTTTATTTTCCATCAACGCTTTTTCAATATTTTCTACCTGAAAACGCACATAAAAATTGATACGAAGCATTGCTTTATCTTTCGTCAACAGTTCCTGACCGGCAATTTCCATTTGCTGCATACGTGTATCGATGGCTTTTACTTCAACAGAAACTTCGTTGTTCCAGAAGTAATACGTTCCGGCTTCCAGAATTTTGGTTAATTTTCCGTCAATTAACAATAATCCTTTATATTGATTCGTCACAACAAACTTTCTTGTGAAGTTTTTCAACTTCATATTTTCAAGGATTGTTTTAGAGATTTTCTCTGTGATTTCCACTTTCGTTAAGTCAACTTTTTGAAATTCTCTGTTTAAAACATCTTTCCAAAAAGCATATTGACCAACGTTCAACACTTCTTTGAAGATTCCGTTTTCCTTTACTAAAACAATTTCACCGTCCTTTACTTCAATAACTTCAAGTAAGTTTTTGAGGTTTTCATTTTTCATCAAAAGATTAAGATCATTTCCGGTTTTAAACTGATCTTTTGTTTCAAAAATTTCTACAGATTTATTACCGAAAAGCCAGTAATTTCCTTCTTTTAAGATCTCAATTAAGTTTCGGTTTTTGAAAACCAAACCAATCTGATATGCTTTAATTTGTACATTCTTTATCATCGTTTTTATATTTTAAAGGTTATTAATTTTAATTAAAAAAGGAAAAACTGAGATTTTCTCTTCCAAAAATGGCGGAAGGAAAGTTTTTCACAAAATTCCATTCATTTCAGAATAGCATTTTTAAACTTATTTTCTAATGAATCAGATCTTGGGCGTGTCCCTTGCCATTGCTGAAAGCAACAACTCGGGTCGCTACGTTCACTTCTACTCCTCGTTCATTGCCTTTCGGCTCTTCACTCCGGGGTATCCGTTACCATCGCTCACGCGGAAAATCGTCCTTCTTAGAAAACTCAGTCCAATTATTGACTATTCATCACCTGAATTTTATTTTCAGAAAAAATCTTTTCTTACAAGCTTTTTCAAAATGTTGATTCAACAACTGAAAAAAACTCAAATTTTCCCATGGTGAATATTTTTAACGAGATATTCCAACTCTAATAAAAAATAGATTTTGAGCCTATTTTCAACCTACATTAATAGTGTAGTGCTCTAACCAACTGAGCTACCTCATTCGAAGTGAGGGAGGGAGTCGAACCCTCGCATCCAAAAAAGCTATTACTCTAACCGAACTGAGTTATATTCCCTTACGGAAATAGAAGGATTCGAACCTTCGACCCATAGCGCATGGTAGAAGTTTTTTGGAAAACTCCTGAAACCTTCAAGTCAAGTTGAACAGAAAAGAATAATGTTTCTCAACAAATTCTCCTGCAATGGTGCTATACAGAAACACTCAACAAGACTTGCTTGATATTTTGACTAAAATCTGTTTTCAAAATTTTAGTATTGTTTTGTTTTGATGATGCAAAGTAAGGGTGTTGTTGCGCAGTGTTTTTGCGTAGAAAATTTTAATGTGTTTTTTTTAAATTTTCTTTTGTCTTAAAACAAAAGAAACAAAAGTTCAAGACTTGGA
Source organism: Chryseobacterium sp. 3008163 (assembly GCF_003669035.1). Lineage (NCBI taxonomy): Bacteria > Pseudomonadati > Bacteroidota > Flavobacteriia > Flavobacteriales > Weeksellaceae > Chryseobacterium > Chryseobacterium sp. 3008163. The sequence continues at coordinate 1,422,618 of NZ_CP033070.1, forward strand.
AACTTTCGCTAAAAATTAAAATTTAATCCTAAAATTCCCAAAACTCGCGCGAATTGAATATTATTTCTTCGGTTCAAAATTGATGTCGCGCTTCAAACAGTGGAAATTTTTTAACGGATTATATTTTAATTTTCTTAACGCTCCATTTTCCTATGTCAATAAAAAAGCTCCCTATAAAAGGAAGCCATTTCTACATTGCTAAATTGTTACATTACTATTGTTGCAAACACCAATACAAAATTTTCGCAATATTCTTCGCATCATCCACACCTCTGTGATGAGTGCCTTCAAGCTTAAAATCCAACTCGCCTAAAGCTCTTGCCATTCCGACACTTTTTCTGACGGTCGGATGCGTTTGTCCGAATAATGTTTTTACATTAATATGATCATCACTCAAAGGATAATCGACATTGAATCTTCTTGCCTGATTTTGAAGCATATTCAAATCATAGTTTCCATAACTTGCCCAAGTCAGGTCTTCAGAATCGTATTCTGCTCGTAGAATATCTAAGGCATCTTCGAGTAACACACCTTCATCATCAAGCATTTTTTGAGTAATGGAAGTAAGCTCCATACAAAACGGACTTACTTTTGAGTATTGAGGTTTCACTAAGATTCCTTCATTTTGCGAAATCTTACCGGTTTTTGCATCCATAATACAAACGCCAATTTCTATGATTTCACTTTCCTGACCTCTCGGTGGGCGGTCATTCCAACATGTGGCTTCGAGGTCTATAATTAATATATTGTCTGTTGTTTTCACTTTTTTAAATTGTTTATTGTTAAAAATTTACTGCAAAATCTCTCTCAAAATTTTGGCAGCATTGTAAGCATCGTCTGCTCCACTGTGATGATTTCCTTCAAAATCCATATTCATAGCTTTAAGAGCTCTTTTTAAACCCATCATTTTATGAAGTCCGTGATAATTTTTGAATTGATACATCACATTCAGATAATTTTCTGAAAAAGGATTTTCGATACCGAGATAATCACACTGTTCCATGATTTGCTCTTTATCAAAATTTCCAAAACCTGCCCAGGTAAGCGAAGTTGAATCATATTCATCCCTGATTTTCTCACAGGCTTCTTCGAAATGAATTCCTTTTTCTTCAATTAATTGCGGAGTAATTCCTGTAAGATCTGTACAAAATTTATTGATTTTAGACCTTTCCGGAATGACGTAAATGCTTTGTTTCTTGGAAATTGCTTTTGTTGTTCTGTTTAATTCGCAAATTCCTATTTCTATAATATCGACTTTTTGCCCTGCAGGAATTCTGTCGTTTTCCCAACAAGTAGCTTCTAAGTCGACGATTAATATTTGATTTGTTGTTTTCATTTTAATTATTTTATTCTACATATTTTTCATTCATCTACATTCGATTTTAAAGGTTGGAGGAGAAAGCGGGAAGAAAGCCCCTAAAGAAGAATTGCTGCTAAAGCTCTGCAAAGATAAAACCACCAGTACGCATTCTATTTACGTAGTGGAAAAATAATTTCAAAAAAGCTCCCCTAAGGGAGCAATTTCTAATTTCTCGGAGCAAACGGTGGCGTCCATTTTTTCTTTTTCATAATTTCTTTGACTTCTTCGTAAGAAACCGGATAAAAATTATGACAATCGACTCCAACATCAATGCTTAAAGCATTTTCATCATCAGATAAAGTTCCGTGTGAGTGACCGTAGAGCTGCCAAACTCCGTGATGTGACGCATTCCAAGTACGCATTGCGTAATGAAAAAGAATAATTTTCTGCTTACCATGAGTTACTTTTTCATCTTCAATGGAAAGTTCGTGATAATCTTTAATCCATTCGAATCTATCCGAAACCCGAAGTGCAGAATATTCGTGATTGCCTTTTATCAAATGGATTTTACCATTCAATCGATCTAAAATATCCTTTGTAACATCCGGTTTTCCTAAACTCACATCGCCTAAATGGTAAACAATATCATTTTCTCCGATTTTCTCATTCCATCTTTTGATGAGTTCTTCATTCATGTGTTCCAAAGACTCAAAAGGTCTTTCGGAAAATTTTATAATATTTTCGTGACCAAAATGATGGTCTGCTGTGAAAAATATATTTGGTTTCATTTTTTTGATTGTTATTTTAACTACAAAAAGATCAACGTTCTCACTGTCATTCTGACGAAGGAAGAATCTCAATATTATTTTTTGTAGATTCTTCACTTCACTTTGTTACGTTCAGAATGACAATTCGATGTCCTGTTTTTATAGTTTTAGTTTAATAAATATTTTTAATTAATTTCCTTGAAACGCTTTATAAAAAGCAGTTTCAATTTCCAGTTGATCGCTTTCCACATATCTTCTTGAAAAGTGAATTGGGATTGCTTCTTTCACTCCACATTCATTCATTATTTTTCCTGATGCAGAAGCGAAACTGTGATAATTGATGTTTGCAAATTCCTGATCTTCATCTTTGTAAAATGTTTCGATGTACACCATATCTGCTCCGTTGAAAACAGCTTTTATCTTTTCATAATTGTCTTCACAAACGGCATGATCCATAATTACACCTAATTTGTAACCTTCATTCTTCGTCAAGAAGTGAAACAAATCAGAAGCTTTGTAAACTGTATTTTCGATCTCAATTTCTTTATCTGAATCGTTCTTTTCAAAAGCCGATTTCAATTCGCTGATCCATTTTCCTTTTTTGAATTCGGAAGCATTTTCATTAAAAGTGATTGAATCTTTTTCTTTGAACAGATAAGCGATTGAATCTGTTTTGTGATCAAGAATTGCGAAATCGACGTTCACATTTTCATCTTCAAAAAGGAAATTTTGAGTTGTTATCAATTCAAGATTCCAGTGTGGTGGTCGAATTTTATATACATTGATTTCTTCTTTTGAAACGATCTCTCTTATTTCATATTCAATTGCATTTTCATCAATTAAATTCCAAGTGTATGATTTTAATCTGGCTTCAATTTGATGATGAATATTTTTCGGTCCGCAAATCACGATTTTTTCTCCGCTTCCAATTTGATGTCTGAAAATTCCATCAAAATTTGAAAAGTGATCAATATGAGTATGACTAATGAATATCGCTGAAATCGACTGCACTTCTTTTACCGTCAGTAAACTTGCTTCACCGCAATCACATAGATAATGCTTTCCGGAATTGGGGATTTTTATTAATATACTGATGTCTTCTTTTAAAAGACTTTTTATTTCTGCATGTAACATTTTTTAATTTTTTAATCACAAAAATTCTGCTCTCTATTTGTCATTCTGGAAGAATCTAAGCTCGTATTTTTTTAATCATTATTTCTTCTACAAGCATTGCTTAGATCCCTTCGGGAAGACAAAGTGAGCGTTTAATAAATAAACTTTTTGCGATTTTTATTGTTCAATTAAACTTATAAAAAAGTTTCGATAATAAATTACCGAAACTATACTTTTAGAGTCATCAACTCTTCTTTTACAACGTCAATGACTAAAGAATTCAACTTTTTGTTGATCCTTTTCTGTTCTTCTTTTTCTATGGTTGTGAAAACTTTCGGGAAATCTTTTTCAAAATCCTCCAAAATATCTTGTGAAAAAAGACCGATGGCTTTCCCAATCATTTTGGGTTCGAATTCACCAATTTTGCTCACAACATTATTCAACCTGTTTACAGTTGCATACTTTTGGATTTCATCCCAAATATTTTTGGCATTTTCACTGAAATGAACTTCTTTTTGAGCAGGTCTGTCTTTTCTAACCATTTTAGATTTCTCAGTCCACTTTTCATTTTTATTTTTCAAAATGACTCTTGAGCCGTTTCCAAAATATTTGGTTTTCAAAGTTTTTACAATCGTTCCTTCACACATATTATTTTCAATTTCCGGTAATCCCAACCAAGCCGGAATTTTAGAATCGAAAACATTCGGAAACTTCAAAGCTTCATCCAAAGTACCTTGAAATAAGATCTTTGCATAGAAAAATCCGGTTTCCTCGAAAATTTGGTTGACCAAACCTGTATCCAAATAAGTAGTGCCGTTCAACTTAATGTCGAATCCATAAAATTCGTTGTGAGGTGCATATTCAACACCTTTTTGAACTTTTATCGCATTTTTTACAGGCTCTACTTCTTTATGTTTGTAACCGCCACCGAATAATTCACCATAGATCACTACAGTTTCCAAATCCGGATGGATTGTTTTCACTTTTCGAACAAATCAATTACGTTTTTTCTGTAACGCTCCAACATTTGATGGGCATTATAGAATTTCTCATCCTTCTCGACGAAAGCGGTTCTTTTTGCGATTTTAATCTCCTTTCCGTGGGTAAAGAAAGAGAAATTAGCACCGTGAACCTTTTCCTGTACAATGAAAACCTCATCCCCAAAACCCTGCAACCTGATCTGATCGATCACGCGGGCTTGGTAAGCATTTTCTATAGAGTTATATGTTTTGAAAATCATTTCTTTAATTTTTTAATAGTTTTTGAAATTTTTTAAAAGGCTTTCAATGTTTTCCTTTCCAACCGGATTCATTGAGTGACAGTAGAATTTTGGTAAATCTAAATAGTTATCCATACAATATTCTACCAGCCATTTTGCACAATCGTAACCTGTTTTTTCAACAAATTCCTGAGAATCTGGGTTTAAATAATGTTCATCGGCAAGGTCGTGGTCAAAAGAGATCATTTCCGGAAGTCCTTTTTCCAAAATCCTGCTGACAAACTGCTCGTAATTTCGAACGATATGCCAATCTTTTCTAAGGAAAATATCCTGTTTAGTATAATGGTGTGCTTCAATCGGATATCTTATCTCATCTAGAAACAATAATCTTTTTGTTAGTTCCATTGCTTTATTTTTTAATTGGAAAAGTAAATATTCAATGCTTTGATAATACTTTTCACGTTGGTGTTTGGATAAAATCCAGAGCTGTTGATACAATTTATTTCAACAATTTTCCAGCCTTCATCCGTTAAACAAATATCCATTACAAAAGCTTCTTCAAGATTAAAAAGTTGGATCATTTCATTGGCGAAAATCAATCCGCCTTCTGGCACGTTTTCTTCGAAAGGCGCATTATCATTAAATTTATAATATCCTCCATCGATAATCTGTCCGCCAACAATCCAAAGTCTAGCTTCTTTTATCGTTCGTTTTGCTTCAGAAATCTGAATCAAAGAATCTTCTGTAATTCTGTTTAATTGATTTTTTAATGATTCAAAAACGAAGTCTTCCCATTCTGTTTCGTTGAAAACTTTTCCAGTGAAAAATTTTAGCTTCATTATAAGGTTTAATGAATTTAATTTCATCCTTTTTCCAAATCAATTCTTCTGAAATTTTGTGAACGGAAACTTTATGATTTAAAAGGTTTTCACCATAATATTTAGAATACACTTCATACAGGTGATTTCCTCCGTAAAAAGAACCGGGAAACCAATCGGTATTTTGTTTTGCCAATCTTGCAATCGTCACCGAACCATACACGAAAACATTTTTTCTGTCCGTTTCGAAGTCTATTTTTTCTGCTGTTGGCGGAATATTAATTACATGATAATCAATATTTAATTCTTCCAACGCAACAAAAATTTTGTAATGATCGGGATCTAAATATACATTAGCCTGCAATAAAAAATACATGGTTATTAGTTTTTTAAGGTTCTTTTATTTATTATTTTGATGGAAGTTCGAAGCTGGATGCAGGAAGTTAACATTATACTTTTAAAAACTTCCCGCTTCCCGCTTTATCACACCATCATATCAGCACAATTTGAACTTGCAAATGCGTAAGGTTTTGCTTTAAATATATAACCCATTCCCAGAATATATCCCATTGCGTCTTTCAAAGCGACGTTAGATTTAAAATCCGGGTCAGTGTTAATGTCTGCGTGTACCTCCATTTCCACATCATAAGTTTCCAGAATAGAGCAAATTGCATAGGCGATTTCTACGGATTTGTTGACCTCGTTCAACATTCGCTCTTTGATACTGATACTCTGTATTTCTCTTTCTTTTCTGATAAAGGTAAACGCTCCTTTTCCCTCACGAATAAAGACCACTGCCGTAGCATAATTAATGGCGTCCCCGTAAACGTGGGAGTCTGAACCCACACATACTTTCAGTCGGTGTCCATTTGCCTGTTCGCGGATTATGGCTTCTTCTACCAATTGTGTGATAGAGTGTTGGAAAATTTTTCCATTCATGTTTTGCCATGTTTGTTGTTGCGTTTCCATTTTTTCTACATGTTTTAAATTTGTTTTGTTTAAATTTTTATTAATTATTATTTGAATATCTGTAATCCGGCAGAGTGCTTATTTTAACGCAAAGTCCGCAAAGATTTTTTACTACTAACTGCTATTAAAGTTCGCAAAGGCGTTTCACTCAGCTAAGAACACAAAGCATTTTTTCAATGATGACAGATAATTTTTGTTGATTCATCAGGACTCGAACCTGAACAACAAGAGTCAAAGTCTTGTGTGCTGACCAATTACACTATGAATCAGTTTTGCGGAACAGACAGGAATCGAACCTGTACCTTTAGTTTTTCAGACTAACGTGCAGACCTTCTACACCACTCTTCCAAGATTTTAAATACTTTTTGTACGGAAAGAGGGACTCGAACCCCCAAAAACTTGAGCCTAAATCAAGTGTGTCTACCATTTCCACCATTCCCGCAAGTTTTTATAAATGATAATTGATCATCTATAAAATTAGGTCTGAGAAAAGCCTGTCTATATTTATAAACTATGCCTGTTATATTTGTAAAGATCTTCTGCGCTCGACAAACTTTTCTCTTTTCCATTTAACCTAGTACTCTATAAGGGAATCGAACCCTTGTTTTCTGCTCGAAAGGCAGGCGTCCTGAACCGTTAGACGAATAGAGCAATTAACCAACTGACCAGGAATCGAACCTAAACAACAAGAGTACATTTCCTGCATGCTGCCATTACATTATCAGCGGTGTTTGTGGAAGTAGTAGGATTCGAACCTACTCAGCAATGAAGCAACAGATTTACAGTCTGCCCCGACTCTCCGACTTCGGCGTACTTCCCTTTTTTAGGGGTAATAAATAATTGGTAATGAGTAATTTTCCAATTAACTTTTAACTCTAATTTTTTTAAAGAAAAACAAAGCTTGTCATTATTTTTTTAGTTTGATATAAGAACTTCTACGCTCGACAAACTTTTATTTTTTCTTCGGAACTAATCTCATTTTAGTTATTTGAGATGGTTATGGGATTCAAACCCACTCAGTTTTCACAACAGTTTTGCAGACCGCCCCGACTCTTCCACTTCGGCGAACCATCGTTTTTATGAATAATTAATAATAGGTAATGAGTAATTTTCACCATATTGATTATTCTTTTTTTATTTAAATTTTCATTAAAAAATAAAGTCTGTCTTAATTTTTGTTTGATATAAGAACTTCTGCGCTTTGACAAACTTTATTTTACCTAAAATTTATATTATGTTTAATTAACTTCCATCTTCCTTTATCCATCTTTCATCCTTTAAATTTTCATTTTTTGAGTTAAGAAAAAGCCTGTCTATATTGTGTTTTTGGCGTAAAGATCTTCTGCTCTCGACAAACTTTTTCTTTTCTCTTTTGAAACAATTAACATTTAGTTATTTGCGATTCTGGAAAGGCTCGAACTTTCAACTTCCGGTTTAACAGACCGGCGCTCTACCATTGAGCTACAGAATCATTTTTTGTAATTTCGGAAGGACTCGAACCTTCAACCTTCGGCTTATGAAACCGATACTCTAACCTATTGAGCTACGAAATCGTTTGTACTCCATAAGGGAATCGAACCCTTGTCGTTCGGTAGAAAGCCGAATGCACTAACCTCTATGCTAATGGAGCAAATTGTCTGGAAAATAGGGTTCGAACCTATGACCTCCCGCGTCCAAGGCGGGTAAACAACCACCGTTATCTTTCCAGTTTTGCAGATTCACTTCAAAAATCTTCTCCGAGAGACAGTCGGATCGGAAATTTTTCCGTGAATCGTTGCGGTCTATGCGAGATTGTTCATCATCACATATATTTTTTCTTTTGAATTCACGAATGCTTTGCATTTCGAACTCGCAGTGCCTGAGCGACAGTCAGGCAGGTTACCATTACCTCAATAGACCTTTTTTGCGGAGAGCAAAGGAATTGAACCTTCACTACTGTCGTAGAACTCATTAGCAGTAAGCCGCAACAAACCAATATTTGCCTACTCTCCTTTTGTGACCTCGACAGGGTTCGAACCTGTAACCCTCGGTTTAGAAAACCGATGCTCTATCCAATTGAGCTACGAGATCTTTGTAACCCCAGAAAGATTTGAACTTTCAACCCCCGGTTTAAAAGACCGGTGCTCTAACCATTTGAGCTATGAGATTTTATTTTGTAATCTCAGAAGGATTCGAACCTTCAACCTTCGGTGTCGTAAACCGATGCTCTATCCAATTGAGCCATGAGATTTTCACTTTGGGTATCTCCGGGGATCGAACCCTATTCTCCGGTTCCACAGACCGGCGCTTTACCAAATAAGCTAAAGAAACCATAAAAAAAGCGCCTCTTTTCGGGAGGCGCTTTATATATTTTGACGTGTCGCTACATTAGCTGACCCATTTATATAAGCACCTTTTATCAACAAATTCACTATCAAGAATACACGCAAGTCCCATCGGCTCTTGTCCGTGTTGTCTTGAATACTGATTAGATATGTTATGTAATTGTTTCATTATATTCTTGTTAAAAATTGTTTTTTTGAAAGATTAAAAACGTGTTGCTTTTAATTTTCGGTTGCAAAGTAAGTATGAAATTTTTTAACTCACAAATTTATTTTTCAATTAACTATTTGAAAATCAATTAATTACACCCAATTTTTAGAGTACAGAATTTCTGTCCGTAATATTTTACAGATATCATAATTACCTAAATGACTGTCTCTCATCGGGTTATTGATCACGCTTTATTTTCTTATTAATTGTTCATTATTGATTAAATAATTTTCACTTTTATGGTTGTTTTTTTTCATTCTAAATAATTTCTGCCCTAAAAACATAAAAAACGCCCCGATCATCGAGGCGTTTTTGCAGTATTTTGATTAAATTTTTACGAGTTTACAGTAAATAATTTTCAAAGCAAGCACATTTCGCCTCATCCAATATCATCCATTCATATCCAAACGATCCCTTTATTACAGGGCGATCGCATAGATTTAAACTGATATGTGCTCTTTGTATTGTCATAATTTTATTGGTGCAAAGATAAATGTTTTTCTTAATTAATTGTTAATTTTGTCATTGCGAGAAGCAAAGCTAGGAAGCAATCTTGAGCATAAAATGGGTTTATTTAATTTAGATTGCTTCACCTTCGGTTCGCAATGACAGAAGCGTATTTTTATTTTTTTACTTCTAATTCCTAAACATTCTATTCCGTCCTGTTTTATACCTCGAAATATCTTTTAAAATCACTTCATCATCGGGATTGAAATGTTTTAATTCATTGACGATTTCGGAACGGCTGTTGATATTTTCTGCGATGATATTGTAGGCAATATTTCTTGTGGGTTTTTGTAATCGCTGGTCTTTTTTAAACTCAATTTTCATGGCTTCCAGATATACCAATTTTTTGTCGGGAGATGTGTTTTCATATAAATACTGAATTTCGTTTTCCAGTTGACCGATTTCAGGAATATTTGCAAAATAATTTTGAAGACAATTGAAGGCTTCTTTATTTTCCTTCCAGCCTTGTAAAAGTATTTGTTGGGCTTCGTTCGGTTTATCCATTTTATTGCGATATACCAAAGAGGCTTTTACCATCTGATGACTCTGTAGATAATCATCTACTACCATTTGATAAAAGATCAATGCATTTTCAGAATCGTTGATTTCTTTGTATAAATCGCCTACTTTTTCTTTTTGCTGAAGCTCTTTGTATAAAATAATTGCTTTATCATACTGTTTTGCTTTCACATAACAGTTGGCTGCATCCGCTTTACTTAATACTTTTTTCAAAAAAACAACTGCTGCTTCGTTATAAAAACCGCCTTCCTCTAATGTTGCGGCAGCACGATAATTATCTTTTAAAAGATTCATGTAAACGATAGCCGCTTTTTTGTATTCGTTATCTTCAATGTGTTTTCTGGCTATATCTTCATATATACTTCGCAGCTTGTCAAACAATGAAGTATCTATAGACAAACCACCACCTCCATAATTCTTTGTTGCAGGAGGCTGAGGATCTTTCTCTTGATTCTGCAGAAGAACGATAAGCACAATGGCAGCAGCGGCAAAAAATATAAATTTGAACAAACTTACTATAACAGTTGCGAGATCTGTTTGAGATAATTGTGCAAAAATCGCAATCACCTTAAAAATTACAAGAACAAAAAAGGCCGTCAAAAACTTTTCTATAAACTTTTGCTTTTTCATTTCTTTCCTGATTTTAAAACATCCATATCTTCACTGAATAAACGGTAAAGAAGAACAATGACTCCAATAATTAATATCCAAACCAGCCAATTGTATCCGAAAGCAGCAATCAAAGGATAGAAAATATACAGCAAGGTACTTCCCAATATGACAATCAGAATCAGTTTAATGCTTTCTGAAACATAACTCCCACCCATGTCAAATGGCTTTTTCCTGATAAAATAAGAATACGCGCCCACAAGACCTACAACGGCAAGCAACAACCAGACAATTTCGGAAAAGGAAATCTCTTTTTTAACATGAGCACCATCTGGTGCTTTTAATGCATCATTCTGCACATTATCATTGAATACGATTTGAGGATTAGTTTCATAGTCTGTGCCATAAATCCTTGCAAGAGAATCGTTGATTATTATTTTTCTCATTTCCAGAATATCATCTGCAAGAAGTTCTTTAGATATTTTAGACATCTTGTTTGATGGGTCTTTCTGAATAGAATCCAGAATTTTTTTATGGTAATTTCTTGTTTTAAGATCTACTACATGTTCTATTTTTTTCAGGTACATTTTTTTAATGAATCTCTGAATTTCTTTTCTTTGGCTCTGTATTCTTCAATTTTCCAAAGCATTGCTGCTTTTCCTTCTCTAGTATTGAAGGTTTGTTTATAATCATTAACCAGCCATCTTCTTTCATTTCCAAATACAGAATCAACCTTCATATCAATAGCGGTAAAACCTGATTGAAAAATCAGTCCTTCGTTATTTTCTGTCTCTGGAGCCATTTCAACAGTGCTCTCGTTATACAAATCTGTAGAAACCTGTTCATTTCTCGCGTGGTTTTTACCAAATTCAAAAGCAAAAATAATGATCACAATAAGTGCTAAGAAAACGGCAAACATCTTTTGTGCCCCTGTCATTTTCAATGGTGATCTTTTATTTTGCGTTCCATCATCTTTATCACCTCCGGCTCCGCCAAACATTCCCCAATCAAAATTTCCGAAACCACCTCGCAATGTAGAATGAATATCTAATGGAATCCCTAAATAAACCGCCCGCTCAGGATATTTTGTAATGTATTCTATATATTTCAAAATCTCGGCCTGATCTCCAACTTTTAGCTTTTCCATATCGAATGGAAGATTTTTCATCCAATCTTCATCAGTTGTAGGATTAAGAAGCTGCTCAAGCAACTCATCATCATTCATATCCACTTTAAAGCTTCTGATTTTTTGTGGAATGAAAACACTATTTGACGGCTTTTTTAATTTTGCTTTTGTTTCCGGCGATTTCTGTAATAATGTGACCCAATCTATTGTTTTATTTAATTTAACAAATCCGAAATCAGGATGCATGATGATATATTGAGCATCAATATTTTTCCAGTCTTCTGAATTTATCTTGGGATAAAAATCTGTGTTTTCTGGAATGAACAATTGATTATCAAAACATTGAAAATAAGAATTCTTCCCAATTTCCTCGGGAGCTTGACCTCCAAAAATAAGAAAACAGCCATACAAAACATTAGGTTCAAGAGAAGGAATAGCAAAGGTCTGCACAACATTCAGATCAATTCCCAATGATTCTATTTCACGAAACCATACCAAAGGTGAAGCACTTCTGATGAGAAGGCCTCTTTTGGGATAACTGTTTTTCGGAAAGGGTTTAATCTTCAACTCCATACTCCAATACTTGATCTATAAAAGGTTGTAGGTAATTTTCATACATTTCTGCAATCGTTTTTACCTTCAGCAGAGTATGATCCGGTAAAAAATATTCATAACCGCCAAATTCTGTTTCAGAAGCCAAAGCCATTCCGGTATGCGTTGAAGTCGGCATATAAAATTCGGGAATATTGGCATTAATACTTCTGAAAGTAAGCATTCCGCGAGAATCTGCAACAATTTCGCTTCCGTCTGAAAAAGTGAACTTATTTTTATTCTGATTGGCAACCATCACAATGGGAGATTGGTTTTTATACTGCGCCATTGAACTTCCCCAAAACTTTAATTCATATTTAGAAATCACCAAATTATTATTTTCATTAATTCCAATCGTGGTAAAGTTGCTGGTAAATTTATAATTGTTCTGCTTTAATTTATCGACTTCAATCTTTACTTTTTCTATATTTTTATGAATTTCAGGATCATTTCTCACCAAATCTACAGATACTTCACCTTCAAGATTAATCATAAAAATAGTCGGCAAATTATTTTGATGCAAATAAAAATATCTGTCAAAATAGACCAATTCCATATTTAACGGAACATTAAAACCGGAAACATTAAGCTCGGAATATTCTTTAGTTTCAATATTCAGTTTTGAAATGAGTTTTTTATCCTGTTGATATTGACATAAAATAAACTGTTGCTGTTTATTTTTAGCCAAAGCAAATATTCCTTTGTCTTTCACAGATATATTTTCAAACAAAACCTCGCAGCCACGGAGAATTTTATAAATTTCATAATAATCTCTATTGTAATAATTATCTGAAAGGTATGTTCTCAGCAATTGCTTTTTACTGCTTAAAATAAAAAATTCTCCTTCATACATAAACTTTGCAATCTGTTGCTGCGGAAGTGGAAAAAGTAAAGGATAATTGAGAGGGACATCTGTTTTTTCACCTTTAATATTCTGGCTCACTGACCTTTTACTTTTTCGGTGTGGAGGATCTGCCCAAAGTTCCTTCAGCGGAAGTATTATCTTTTGAATGTGCTTTCTTGCTCCTAGATGGTGTTTATAAAAATTCAGTTCGCCATCTGCAGACGTGGTTACCAAAAACTTAAGTCGATTTCTGTTTTCATGAATCACTTTTTGCAGATTTTCATTCGCTAAATTTTCATGATTGGTGATAAAGAAAACTTCCAGATCTTTTTCTGTACGTTCTTTTTTAAAGAATAAATCTAATGCTTCCGAAACATCTAATGTTCCGCTTACCAAATTCAGATTTTCAATAACCTCTTCCACAAGGTCTAATGTCATAGCAATGCTTGATTGTCCCAAGGCATACACCTTACACTCCGAATGTGCTTTCGGATGTTTGATCACGGCAAGAGCCGAAGCGAAAGACAATACTTTCGGAGTTCCCCAGTTTTTCAGGGAAGTATCTATTAAAATAATTCTTTCAAAAACATTTTCTTCGGGCGGAATTTCGCGTTGAATATACAATGCTTCATTATTCGCCACACGGTTCATAAAAACCTCATCTTCATTGGCAAATTCTGACAACAGCATTCTGTGAAGATCTCCTTTGTTGGTAATATCTGAAACGCCGCCAATTGGTTGTGCACCGGGAGAAAGATGCCGCATCGGGATTTTCAGACCGCTCCAGATTCTTTTAATTAAACTTCCGATCTGAAAAGTTTTAGGTTCTTCAATAAGCTCCTGAATAAAGTCTTTTTCAGATTCTGTTGTCGTTTGCTGTTCTCCTATTTCTTCTTTAATTTCCGGTTCGTCAACCAAACCACGCATGGCCTTAATAATTGATTCTGTCGTCGGAAATTTTTTATGAATAAATGATAGTGTCTCAATATCTTTATGGTAAATATCTTTTGTCAGTGGAAGCTTGTGCGCAGCATCAGCAATCTTATGAGGTCCTCTGTAATAAGAGGTCAAAATGTATTCTGAGTCTTCAGCAGAAACCGAGTAACCAGAATCTTTAAAAATAGTCTGAAAAAGATTGATCCTGTTTTGCCCTTTCTTCATCGAATCCCCTATTTTGCTAAGATTTTCAAGCAATTGACAGGCGTTTTGAATATCCAGATTAAATGTACTCCTTTCCTCAGTTCTATATTTTCTCAAAAAATAAAAAATTCCATCCAGATTCAGATAGCCGTCCTGAGTTGCATACATTGTCAGAAGAAAAGCTCCGAAAGGCGGAAAACCTTGTGATTGGAGTTCTTTTAAAACCTCTATAATATACGGTCTGTAAGCAATCGCACCTCCTCCATGAGAAACAGAAATCAGATTATTCTCAAGATATCCCGACGGATCACGGGCATCCTTATCTGTGATCCACTCCCAGAAATAATCTTCGTATGATTGAAAATAACTTACTACATCCATTCTCTTGCTTTTTGAGTCAAACGGAATGAGCTTACGGAGAGTTTCCTGAAATCATTTTTATCAATAGCCAAATAACTTCCGTTTTCACTCCAGACCATTAGTTTATCGGAATCTTTGTTATATTTTTTGTGTAAAAGTGAGCTCAGATTTTTAAATTCAAAATCAAATCCGCTTGGTAAAAGATGATTGTCTTTCATCCAAAAAGTCTTCCCCGGAAAGCCTAACAACGGATTTCCTAAAAATAATGCTTTGTCATCGATGATCATCCATTGCAGTTTTTCGAGCTTAAATTTCGGAAGTTCAATGATTTTATCTTTAACATCATCAATTGAACATAAAAGTGCTGCTGCAGGATATTCATTTTCTCCTTTCTTGAGATGAACTTCAATCTTTTCCTCAATTCCGAAAAAATTATTATTTGAAACAGGAAAAGTCAGCTTTAATGCCTTATCGATCGGTGACCAAAGTAAGCCTGTTCTCACTTTTTTACTTGGAACCAATGCATTTTTTCTGAATAAAAGTCCGTTCTTTAATTCATACAATATAAAATTGGGAAGCTGCCTCAATTCCGAAGAAACAGCTTGTTCAGCGGTAAAGCCTTTCAGCCAGATAAGATCATCATCTCCCGCAATCTGAATATTTTTCCAATCGCGGATTACCCCTAAAGAATATTCATCTTTACGGGAAATCTCAGCCCAAAATTCTTTTAAGCGCTCTGAAGAATCTTCTGCCATAAGCTTTCAATTTCTTTTTGAATATACTGTTTCTGTTCTCCATTGGCGATCCAATCGCAACGGGTTTGAAGATATCTCAGTTTGTCTTTTATAACATTTTGTTCTTCGAAGCTCAAACTCCCGTTTTCCCATTGATCAGACAGTATCTTCACATCTTTCATCACTTCTTCAGGATTCGGAGTTTTGTTCTGCAATGCCTGCGGATGAGATTTCGGATTGTCGTCCTTTTCAATAACTCTGTTGATGATTCCTTCCAGAATTTCAATCTGTTCTTCGGTATCCCAAATATGTTTTAACACCCATAAATCCGAAAGAATGGCTTCATTTCTACCACAGATTAATGCACTTGCGGCGATCAAATTCTGCATTTTCACCGCTCTACGATCCGAAATGGTAATTCCCGTATTGCGAAGGCTGATAATGGCATTAAGATATGCTTCATAAATTGGCTTTAAATCTACAGTTTTGCATAATCCCTGAAGTTCTTTTATCTCATGAGCCAAAATTTCAGGAATGTCTGAATCTATATCGTTTTCAAGTTTTCTTCCTGCCAAAAGAACTTGCTGAAGAAGATCAGGATGTACGTAATCTACATTGATTCTCACAAGAAAACGATCGAATAATGCATTCAATGCTTCATCTTCGGGAAGAACATTGCTTGCGCCCACGAACATTAATGCAGGTAAATGTTTCGTTTCTTTTCCTCTTTTGAAAATCTTTTCGTTCAAAGCCATCAAAAGCGAATTCAGAATCGCCGAGTTCGCATTAAAAATTTCATCAAGAAAAACCAGCGAAGCTTCCGGCATCATCCCGTCTGTATTGGTGAAAAGTTCTCCCTCTTTCAGCTTCCTGATATCGAAAGGTCCGAAAATCTCGTTCGGTTCTGTAAATCTGGTTAAAAGATATTCGAAGTTTTTGCCATCTTTTAAGGTTTTCGCTAATGTTCTTACCAAAGCGGATTTTGCTGTTCCCGGAGGTCCGTACAAAAATGCATTTTCCCTTGCCAGCAAACAGATTCCGAGTAAATCTACGACGTCATTTTTCCCAACGAAAGTATCTTTGACGTAGTTAAGAACATTATTTAGTTTTTCAATATTTTGAGTCATGATGATCAGTGTTATTTATTTTTAATTCTTTCCAGAAAACATTTTTATACCATCCGAATTCTGCAGTCAGCAAAGCGTTGATGTATGGAATTTCAGCCAGTCTGTAGACTTTATTTTCTACAATTCTTTCGAGATAGAGTTTCCTGTATGTTTTATCTTGAAGCTCTTGTTCCCAATTAAGTTTTTCTAAATCTAAATCTGCCTCAATCCCGGAATAATGAAACTGTTGCAAAATAGTTTCAAGAAGTGGAATCAGCGGATCATCTGCATCCAGATTTTTCAGAGCTATAATAATCTGAGGCAAAAATCTCAGTGATAAATCCGCAGATAATTTTGATGAAAGTGTAAATTTCCCTTTAAATGGCGAAATCAACCGAGCAAGATCTTTTTCTGTATTTTCACGAACAAGATAAAGCTGCACGCTGTGATACAAAATTTTTGCTGCCCAAACTGCAGAATCTCTATCAAACGCAATCTGATCAGATAAAAATTCAAGTCCTTCTTTTTCAAATTCAGTTTCAAAATATGCTGCCGCTTCCTGCTCCTCTTTGGGAGAGATCTTTTTTACTTCTTCAAAAATAGTAATACATTCTTCTTTCCGAAGCAGAAATAAAGTGTCTAAAAATGGGGATTTCATTTCCATGATATGACAAAAATATAATTATTTTGCTGAGAATAAAACTTTAAATCAAGGATTAAGAATTAAATTTTATTCCATTTGCTTTAATTTATCGAAATATTTATAATTCAAAATTAAGAGGGAGGCATCGCCAGCACAATTCAGGAGACAAGTTTCTGAGAATGCTGATTTTGCCTTTTCCTAGCCCTGATCGCAGCATTTGTTTGAGCTCATTTTTCGTGTTTCGGCGCGGCGGCTTGCCGTCGCGCCGAAACACGAAAAATAGCGATTGCGGAGAGCAGGAAATAGCTCCTAAATATGAGTAATGAATAATTGGCAATGCGCAGTTGGAATTGGTTTACTATTTTGTTTCATGCAATACCATTTAAAAAGTTTTTATCTTTGCTGAAATTTAAAACAAAAATATGAGTGTACACATCAGTGCCAAAAAAGGAGAGATCGCAAAAGTTGTTTTGCAGCCTGGAGATCCGCTTCGTGCACAGTATATTGCAGAAAATTTTCTTGAAAACGCAAAACTGGTAAGTAAAACGAGAGGTATTTTCTATTACACCGGAACTTACAAAGGCAAAGAAATCAGTGTGGGAGCAAGCGGAATGGGATTTCCAAGTATCGGAATTTATTCTTTTGAGCTGTACACAGAGTATGAGGTTGACACGATTATCAGAATCGGAACTTGTGGCGGATATTCGAGTGATGTGAAATTATTTGATATTCTCAATGTTGAAAATGCAGCAAGTGAAAGTACGTATGCAAAATACGCGTGGGGATTTGAAGAGGAAGTTATGTCTCATCAGGGAAATATTTTTGACATCATCAATGAAACAGCTGAAGAATTATCTTTAAATGCTAAAGCAACCAACATTCACAGCAGTGATATTTTCTACAGAAAAGATCCTGCAACTCCAGCAATTGCAACCAAATACAATTGTCCGGCAGTAGAAATGGAAGCTTTCGGATTGTTTGCCAATGCAAAATATTTAGGTAAAAATGCAGCGACAATTCTTACAGTTTCTGATATTATTCCGACCAAAGAATTTATTTCGGCAGACGAAAGAGAAAAAGCGTTAAAACCAATGATTGAACTGGCTTTGGAAGCTGCTTTGAAAGTAATTTAATAAGAAACAATCGCTATAAATAAAAAGAGCTTTACTTGATCAGTAGAGCTCTTTTTTATATTCTGAAAAAATTTCTTGCGACTTCTGTAGTTTCATCGGCAACCTTTGAAATACTTATTTTTTTGAGATGGGCAATTGTCTGGGCAACATAAGGCAAAAATTGCGGTTCGTTTCTTCGGCTTTGTATTCTCGGCATATTTTTCGGAAGCATAAAGGGCGCATCGGTCTCAATCATCATTCTGTCGAGCGGAACATATTTAATCACTTCTTCCAAATGTTTAAATCTGTTGGTATCGCTTATTGCTCCGGTAAATCCTAGGTAAAATCCTTTATCCAGATAAGTTTTTGCTTCTTGTAAAGTTCCGGTAAAACAGTGAACCACAGCTTTTGGAAGTTTGGATAGATATTCGTCGGTGATTTCGTTAAATCTTTTGAAAGCTGCTCTTTCGTGAAGAAAAAGAGGCTTATTCATTTCAATTGATAATTCTAATTGAGCACGATAGCATTTTTCCTGAATGGGTCTTGGAGAAAAATCTCTGTCGAAATCCAATCCACATTCTCCGACTGAAACGACGTGGTCTTGTTTTAATAATTTCCTTAATTCATTGCTACTTTCGTTGTTATAAGATTTTGCGTCGTGAGGATGAATTCCAGCCGTGGAAAATAAAATTTCTGGATAATCTTCTGCGATTTCCGCCGATTCTTTGCTTCCACGGACGCTTGTTCCTGTAAGAATCATTTGTTCGACTCCATTGTCGAGAGCTCGATTGATGATTTCTTCGTGTTCGTTGTTGAATTGTTTATTGGTCAGATTAATGCCAATATCGATAAATGTGTTCATAATTAAATTTTAGTTGGCAAAACTAAAATGAAACTGCGCAATCTTTTTACGCAATAAAAAATATTTTTTCATTCATTCATAAAACCCTCCAAAAAGCCAATCAGATTTTCCCCTCCATGGCTCCACCGGATTCCGTGACCATCTTTTTCTCTGACCTCAAAAACCAATTCGTGTTTATAATGATAGAAAACATTCCACCATGTTTTATGATCTAAAATGAAATTAATTTTCTCCATGACCATTTGTTGTTTCTTTTGATTATTTCCTTTTACTTCGCCCCAAAATTCGTCATTCATTCTTCCTACATGCTTTTCCCAGGCTCTTTGTGCGATGATAATTTCATTGTTAAAAGGCTTTTCACAGGCTTCAATCAACATTTTCTTCATTGGTGGAATTGCATTTTCATCTCGAAGACTTGCCGAAGTCAGTCTATGTCCTAAAATATTCAGCCAATGTTCAAATGGAATTTCTTCTAATCTTCTGGCTTTCATTTCATCTGATTTTTTTGAATTGAAAACATCGATGAACTGATTAAAACTTTCATCTCGGTCAATTTTTATTTCCTCATTGAAAACAGGAAGATTTAAATCTAAAGTATTGTCTTTAAATTTTTGAATATTTTCACTTAAACTATTGAGCTGTTCCCAAGCTAAAATCGATTGATATTTTTCTTTCCATTCGCGTGAAAAGAATGGAATCAATTCTTTAAATAAATTCATGATTAAAACATTTTCACAAGATTGACTGAAAGTTTTTCTTCATTAATTAAATATCCCACAAGATTAAACCAATTTCTGCAGTTATCTAAAATCCAGGCATCGGAAGACACCATTATTTCTGCATTTCCAACTAAATATTTATCCGGATTAAACTCTAATTCTACTTTCCAATTGAGGTAATTTTCTTTAGCAAAATCTAAAATCATTTCTTTAATCCTTCCGCTGTTTGAAACAGGTTTATCGAAAATCCAGATCAGGTTTTCAGCGTGTGATTTATTGAAAAATGCAACAACCAGTTCAATCGATTTTTGTGTTTGATTTACTCTTTTGTATGTTCCGTGAACGCCGGACAGATCACGAAAACAACCATCAGTTCCTTCAAAAATATAAGCCTCTGAAAGTAAACTTTCCAACAAAATCAAAACATTAAAGCCATCAAGATAAATCGTTTTGCTTTTTAAATCTGAAATTTCCAGCTCCTTTAATTTTCTATTGTGAATCTGAAGTTCAGAAGCTGAGGCTCCACGCAATGCCTGAATCTGACGGGCTTTTAATCTGTAATGATTCCCCACCAAATCTGACGAAGCCTTTTCAGCATAGCCCCGGTTTAGTAAATACTGCATATCCTGATTTGCCAGTTTCAGTTTGTCGATCTGCTTTTGTAAAGAAAATAATGTATCGTCGCCCGTGTTTTTCCCGCGATTTCTGTTGTTCATATTCAAAAATAATATTTTAAGTCCAAATCCTGTAATTTATTTCTAAAATCTCATTTTTTACTGGAGATTAACCCATTTTGCAGATTCACTCGCCTTTTTCGGTAAAATTCTTAGAGTAAAAAATACGAAAAGCAAACTACCTTATCATAAAAAATAAGATAACTAGTATTTTAAAAACCCTTGTGAAACAAGCATTTAAAATAGATATTTATCATAAAAAATTATGAATTTAAAATAAAAATCTCATTTATATTATAAAATTATTACATTTAGTCACTAACAAATATTAAATCAAAAAAATGTTTATAGGATATGATGTTGGAAGTTCTTCGCTGAAAGCTTCAATTGTTGACGAACATGGAAAAGTAATTGCACATGCTAAATATCCGGAAACAGAAATGCCTATCAATTCACCAAAAATCGGATGGGCAGAACAAGATCCGGAAGCCTGGTGGCAAAACCTGAGAATTCTGACGCAAAAAATAATTGCAGAAAGCCACATCGATAAAAATGAAATCAAAGGAATCGGGATTTCTTATCAGATGCACGGTTTGGTTTTGGTGGGTAAGGACAAAGAAGTTTTGCGTCCATCAATCATTTGGTGTGACAGCCGTGCGGTAGAAACTGGTGACCAAGCTTTTGATGATCTGGGTGAAGAAGTTTGTATGAATAAACTTTTGAATTCACCGGGAAATTTCACCGCTTCAAAACTAAAATGGGTCAAAGAAAATGAGCCGGAAGTCTATGAAAAAATCTGGAAGTTTATGCTTCCTGGAGATTTTATTGCTTTAAAATTAAGCGGAGAAGCAACGACTACAGTTACCGGACTTTCAGAAGGTGTACTTTGGGATTTCCAGAAATATCAGGCTTCAAAAACATTATTGAATCATTGGGGAATTGATGAATCTTTGGTTTCAACAGTGGTTGACAATTTCACAGAGCAATGTGTGGTTTCAAAACAGGGCGCTGAAGAAAGTGGTTTACCGGAAGGAATTCCTATTTTGTACAGAGCCGGAGATCAGCCAAATAATGCGTTATCGCTAAACGTCATGAATCCTGGAGAAATCGCTGCAACAGGAGGAACTTCAGGCGTGGTTTATGGGGTGACCGATAATATTCATTCTAAAGAATCTGTGAGAGTGAATAATTTTGCGCATATCAATCACACCAAAGAGCAACCGAGAATCGGAAAAATGCTTTGTTTAAATGGTGCAGGAATTCAGTACAGCTGGTTACGTCATCAGGTAGATCAAAAAAGACATTCTTATCAGGAATTAAATGATTTAGCTTCACAAATTCCTATCGGATCAGACGGAATTATCGTTCTCCCATTCGGAAATGGTGCTGAAAGAGTTTTGAAAAATAAAGACATCGGTTCATCAACTTATAATGTGAATTTTAACCGTCACAAAAGTGTTCATTTGTTCAGAGCCGGATTGGAAGGCATCGCCTACTCTTTCGTTTATGGAACTGAAATTCTGATGAATGACGGTCTAGAAAAAGGCATCATCAAAGCTGGTGGTGATAATTTATTTCGTTCATCACTATTTGCGCAATCGATTGCAACATTATTAGATACGGAAATCAGAATCTTCGACACGACAGGTTCAACCGGAGCAGCAAGAGCAGCGGCAATAGGAGCGGGAGCATTTGATTCCTTAAATGATATTTTAACCGAAAAAGATATTACCACCACTTACATTCCTGACTTTAAAAATATGGACCAGTACAGAGAAAGTTATGGTCAATGGAAAAATAAATTGGAGCAAGTGATAAGTGGTTCATAGTTTCAATTATGATGGATTAACATTCATTTGTCATATGACAAACTCGCAGCCCGACTTGAACGGAGCTCTTTTTCTGAAAAAATGAATGGGAAATGCGCTGGCTTTTTCAGAAAAAAGCGGGAGTGGAAGGCGGAAATAGCTGCCCAAATTAAAAAAAATCAATAAAAATATAAAATCAAAATAATGGCAATTACAACAGGAAACAAAGAGTATTTTAAGGGTATAGAAAAAATCAAGTTTGAGGGAAGAGAATCAGACAATCCGTTGGCATTCAAATTTTACGATGAGAATTTGGTGGTTCGTGGAAAAACAATGAAAGAATATTTCAAGTTTGCGTCTGCTTACTGGCACACATTCTGCGCAACTGGTGGAGATCCGTTCGGTGCAGGAACTCAGCAATTTGACTGGCTAACTGCCTCTGATGCAAAACAAAGAGCGACAGAAAAAATGGATGCCGCTTTCGAATTTTTCACAAAATTAGGTGTTCCTTATTACTGTTTCCACGATTATGATTTGATTGACGAGGCAGATAATTTTACAGAATCTACCAAAAGATTAGAATTCATCACCGATTACGCTAAAGAAAAGCAAGCTGCTTCAGGGGTGAAGTTGCTTTGGGGAACTTCGAACTGTTTCTCAAACCCAAGATTTATGAACGGCGCGGCTACCAATCCTTCATTTGACGTTTTGGCTTACGCTGGTGGACAAGTGAAAAATGCTTTGGATGCAACCATCAAATTAGGTGGAGAAAACTATGTATTCTGGGGCGGTCGTGAAGGTTATATGTCTTTACTAAACACCAATATGAAGCGTGAGCAGGAACATATGGCTAAGTTTTTACATTTGGCTAAAGATTACGCAAGAGCTCAGGGATTCAAAGGAACTTTCTTCATTGAGCCCAAACCAATGGAGCCTACAAAACACCAGTACGACTTTGATGCTGCAACTTGTCTGAATTTCCTTCGTCAGTATGATTTACTGAATGATTTTAAATTAAATCTTGAAGTAAACCACGCTACTTTGGCTCAACACACTTTCGAGCACGAACTTCAGGTAGCGGCTGACAACAATGTTTTGGGAAGCATCGATGCGAACAGAGGAGATTACCAAAACGGTTGGGATACAGATCAGTTCCCAGTTGATTTGTACGAAATGACTCAGGCGATGTTGGTGATTATTCAGGCTGGAGGTTTCCAAGGTGGAGGTGTTAATTTTGATGCAAAAATCAGAAGAAACTCTACGGATCTTGAAGATATCTTCATCGCTCACATCAGCGGAATGGACAATTTTGCAAGATCTTTCTTAGCTGCAGATAAAATTTTAGAAAAATCAAAATATTCTGAGATCAGAACCAACAGATATTCTTCTTTCGACAGTGGAAAAGGAAAGGATTTCGAAAACGGAAATTTATCTTTAACCGATCTTGCCACTTACGCTCAAGGGCTTGGTGAAATTGGTAGAGAAAGTGGAAAACAGGAATATCTTGAGAGTATTATTAATCAGTATTTATAATTTTTTAAACACGAATGCCACAAATAATTTTCACAAATAACACTAATAAAATATTTGTGAAATTAGTTAAACAATTGTGCAATTTGTGTTTTAATTTAACAATTTAACTAAATCAAACTATGCAGATAATAGATTCCGGTCCTAAATATTCTTCAGGAACAAAGGCGCAGATCAATATGCTGTACGTTACTGTACTCACATTGGTCGCCACTTTGGGAGGACTTTTGTTTGGATACGATACCGCAGTGATTTCCGGAGCCGAAAAATCGATTCAGGAATATCTGATTATTCCTTTGGGATTGAGTTCATTGGCACACGGAGCCACCATTTCGAGCGCATTGATTGGATGCATTATTGGTGGCGCTATTTCCGGAATGATCTCCACGAAGCTGGGAAGAAAAAAATCATTGATGCTTTCAGCATTTTTGTTCTTCATCAGCGCATTGGGAGCGGCGTATCCTGAATTTTTACTCTTCAAACAAGGCGAACATTCTATGGGTGTTTTGCTGGCATTTAATTTTTATAGGATCATTGGTGGAATCGGTGTAGGACTGGCTTCGGCGGTCTGCCCGATGTACATTGGTGAGATTGCACCTGCCGAAATACGTGGTAAACTGGTATCACTGAATCAGTTTGCCATTATTTTCGGGATGCTTGTGGTTTACTTTGTGAACTGGGGCATCGCAAGCGGAAAAACCGTAGAATGGATCAACGAAATAGGATGGAGATATATGTTCTTATCACTGACAATTCCTTCTGCGCTATTCGGAATTCTGCTGTTTTTCGTTCCTGAAACGCCACGTTATCTGACGTTCATTAATAAAGATGCGGAGGCGTTGAAAATTTTAACCAAAATCAATGGTGAAGCGCGTGGGAAAGAAATTTTCTCTGAGATAAAAAGTACTGTTGTTGAACATAAAAGTGAAATTTTCGCCTTCGGGAAAACCGTGATTGTGATCGGAATTTTGCTTTCTGTTTTCCAACAATTTGTGGGAATTAACGTAGCTTTATACTACGCTCCAAGGATTTTTGAAAGTATGGGTGTTCACAAAGATTCATCGATGCTGCAGACCGTTGTCATGGGATTGGTGAATGTTGTGTTTACCGTCATTGCTATTTTCACGGTTGATAAGTGGGGAAGAAAACCATTATTGATCGTAGGTTCTGTTGGAATGGCAATTGGAATGTTTGCGATTGCGATTTTATCGTATTATCAAATCATCGGAACTTTAACTTTGGTATTTATCATCGTTTACACGGCTTCTTTTATGATGTCTTGGGGACCGATTTGCTGGGTTTTGATCTCAGAAATCTTTCCTAATAAAATCAGAGGAAGCGCGATCGCAATTGCTGTTGCGGCTCAATGGGCTGCTAATTATTTAATTTCATCTACTTATCCTTTTATGATGGAATTCAGTGGAGCATTTACTTACGGATTTTATGGCGTGATGAGTGTTCTTTCACTTTTCTTCGTATGGAAATGGGTTCCCGAAACCAAAGGGAAATCTCTTGAGGAAATCGAGAAGGTTTGGGAGAAATAAGCATTTAATTTTACTGTTAAAACAAATAAACCACTGGCTAATTCAGTGGCTTTTGTTTTATTCAAGGGCTTATTGACTGCTTAAATATTATTATAAAGAAGATCTAATGAATATATAAAATAATTTAAATCAAATATAATTTTTATATAATTGATATGTCAATTATATTTGTATCAAATAAATTATAATGAATCAAAAAAACCCAACCGGAACTGTTCTTTATTTATTAGAAAAAGCCATTAAAGATTATAGAAAATTATCTCAGAAAAATATTTCAAAAGTTGTAAAAGATATCACCGTTGATCAATGTTTAGTCTTGATAATCCTAAGCAAGGATGAGAAAATCTCTCAAAATGAAATTGCAAATCTGATATTTAAAGACAATGCATCTATCACGAGAATGATAGAACTGATGGTGAAAAAAGATTATCTGAATCGAACTGTTCACACTGAAGACAGGCGGAAATTTAACCTTCAAATAACTGAGAAAGGCAAAAAAACTCTGGAATTAATAAGCCCGATTGTATTAATCAATAGAAATACTGCATTAAATGGTTTCTCCGCAGAAGAAATTGAATTGCTTGATAAAATTTTGAATAAAATAATTACTAATTGTAAACTTTAAGAAAATGAAAATATTATTTAATCTAGTATTGCTTTCCGCCATACTTTGTTTTAATTCAAGAGCAAATGCTCAAAATTTGGCTGAAAGAAATAAACAAATAACTGAAATTGCAGATAAAATTAATGAATACTATATTTTTGAAAATGTAGCAAGTCAGCTTTCTAAAAAATTAAAATCAGAAATAGAACTTAAAACTTTTGATAATCTTAGTGATGCAGAATTTGCAAAAGCGCTTTCAATTTATTTAACCAAAAACGGAAACGATTTACATTTCAATGTTTTATACCGCCCAAGTCAGGAAGATGAAAAAAAACCAGTTGATGAAAAAAAATATTAAAAGAATATGATGCGATCAATAAACAATGGAATTATGGCTTTGAAAAAGTGACAAGATTAGACGGAAATATTGGTTATATAGAATACACCGGATTCCCCGAAGGAAACAAATCTGCTCAGCAAATTCTTGATGCGACGATGAATTTTGTTTCAAATACAAATGCATTGATTATAGATTTAAGAAACAATCGAGGCGGTGATGGCAAAATGGTAAGGCTATTTTTAAGTTATTTTTTTAATGAAAGAATTAAATTAAGTGAGATTTACACCAGATATAATAATAAAACCGAAGAGAAGTACACATTTAAAAAAGTAAATAGCAAAAAGTATTTAGATAAACCAATATACCTCCTTGTAAACAATAATACCATTTCTGCGGCTGAAGCATTAGCCTATAATTTGCAAAAACATAAAATTGCAACAGTAATTGGAGATAAAACTTATGGCGCAGCAAATCCTGTGAAAGCATTTTTTATTGGTAAAAAATACCATCTCTTCATCCCAATTTCTATAGAAAAAAACACAATCACCAATACGAATTGGGAACATACAGGAATTGATGCAGATGTGAAAATAAGTTCTGAAAAAGCACTCGTAAAAGCGCAAATTATAGCACTTGGAAACCTATTAGAATCAAACACCAAAACAGAATTGACCGAAAATGAGATTAAAGAAAAAATATTGAAATTAGAAGAGCAATTATAATCTTTTTGAATTACTCATCCATTATCAAATAAAATT
This sequence comes from Chryseobacterium sp. 3008163, assembly GCF_003669035.1. NCBI lineage: Bacteria > Pseudomonadati > Bacteroidota > Flavobacteriia > Flavobacteriales > Weeksellaceae > Chryseobacterium > Chryseobacterium sp. 3008163. The sequence goes on from NZ_CP033070.1 coordinate 1,449,466, forward strand.
AAACCACTGGAAATTCAGTGGTTTTTACTTTAAAAGATCTCAAATTCTGTCTTATTCACTGATTTTTTAAACAATATTTTCTTTAATTTAAATATTTTTTACAGCTAACATTATCATTTAAAGACATTTAAATAGCTTCAAATTCATTCTTCCCTTTTGGGATATGAAACATAATATCGAGCATAAGTTCTTCTCCTGTATTTTTATTGTACAGAAAAAAAGCAGGTTCTCCGTTTATTTTTTTATAGGTTGCTAATTTACCATTGCCATATATTTTTAAAACTTTATCATGACTTAGAGGCATCGGTAAAAAACCATTTTGCGAATCTTCTATTAAACTATTTATTCGCGCATTTGCATCTGCTTCACTCAAATACATTGAGAGTGCCATATTATTTTCACGATTCTTTATAATCTCAAACAAAGAATCATACTGTTTATTGACAAAACAGGCGTTTATTTTTTTGTAGATTGTCTCTAATCTGTTGTTGACATCAAGTACATTATCTCTCACAGCTAATGATAAATCTACACTATCTTCGAAGGAGCTCATTGTATACGGAATATCGGCTTCAAAAAATGACGATTGTTGAAAGTTTGGTTCCTTTCGATTTATTTGAATCTGATTACTCACACAATCTTTTACATGAGAGAAGCTTTCACCATGAACGTCAAATAATTTTATGGCATATTCAAACTTAGTTTTATCATCCAGTAAATTTTCTCCGGAAACAGGAAACAAATTGATTATTACTTTTTGTTTTCCTGATTTAAAAATCCCAAAATTTATTGGAACGTTTGGAGACATTTGCCCCTCAGTTTCCAAAGATATAACGGGTATATCATTAATCAGGACTTCGAATCTGCACTTTACTGCCGTAAAATCTATTGTATAATAAGGTTGGTGAATCATTTCAGTGATATTATTTATTTGTTATAAAACATATCAAAACTACGGTAAGATACCCATTCTTTGTATTTTGGAGATAATTTATCCAATACATAAATTTTCAGTATGCTATCATTCTTAGTATGATTGATGGTATTAATAAAAAAATAGGTGGTTTTATTTTTAGTATCCTCCCAAACTTCCTTAGTTTCTTCTATATGATCGGTTTTAGATTCTCCATTTTCATCAAGAAATATAGGTCTCTCTTTTGTATTGACATTTTTTTCTAAAAATGCAGGTTTAGAACCTATTGTTTTGGTGATTGAATTAATTATTTCTTTACTGTCTTTATGATTTAATAATTCCATTTCGTAACACCAGATTTTTTTATTTTCTTTTAAATAAAAATTGAAGTATTATCTGAATTCAACACAGTATTACCAGCAATTGAAAGGTCTAATTTCTTGTTTTTGGGAAATCGGAACTCTTCATAATCACCTGAAATATTGTATTCATCTGATGCATTATCATTAGTTGTCAATCCTATTCCTTTCAATACTTCCTCTACACTTGAACCAAATTTCAACTCTTTGAAGTCTAATTTTGAATTGTTTGTTTTAGTAATCTGGTTATTTGACACATTTATTTTAGAATTTGATTTTTCGGTATTTTTTTCCTGACAATTAATCAAGACAAAGCTCAAAATTATTTGGCTTAAAATTATTTTTTTCATATAATAAATTCTTAGTTTACTTCTTTTATATAAGCACTATATGGATATGTTACACTATTTTTTTTGCTCTTTAATCTATGATCTAAATAATCTGAATATTTTGTATTTGACGTGGCACTAATCGCTACATCGCCTAAATTATTTATATTTAAATATAATAAATCAGATTCAATTGTCTTTTCATTTTGTATCACTGCATTTTGCCCCTGATTTAAAATATAAATATTTCCTGAATTTTCCCAAATAAAATATTTCTCAAATCCTTTATCATCTTCAAAGCTGGGTTTGCCTAAATTTTGCACTAAGGTCTTTAAGAGCTTTTTACTTTCATTTTTTGTGTAAATATGAATTTGGAAACCATTAATATCTTTTTGATTACCTATAAATTGCAGGTAATTTCCTCCTGAATATGTGGCAGAATTTGGAGCAATTTCATCGTCAAAATTTTCATTAAAAAATTTATAATTATTAAATTGACTTACCTCGTATGTCAGCAATCCAGCTTTATACTTACTTTCCTTGACCTCAAATTTATTTTTACTAATTAAAGATTCCTTTTTAACAGGAAAATTAATATTAGATAATTCAATTGTATTATCGTTACATGATGTCAGAAAAACACTTAATAAAAGTAAAATAATTAATTTATTTTTTCTTTTTTTCCCAAAGCAATAATTTATTTTCACTACCCGTTATTTTTGCTAAATGTCCCATTATATCAAATCCATCAAAGAAAGTTCTTGTTCTGTTGTAATTTACAGGAGTCCAATCTGAACTTACTTTTTTATATGTAAAACCTGCTTTTACCATTACAACAACTGTTCCTACACAAGGATCTATACTTAAACTTGGAATATAGTAAATTCCTTGAGTAGACTGATATTGTAATTTGTGCCCTGAGGTAATTCCCATTGTAGCTCCTGCAGATAATTTACCCTCCATGTGCCCTTCTAGTTCAGGTTTTTTAGTTGTTCCTATTACCACGAACATTCCTTTTAACTCTAATCCTGACTTTAATTCTACTGTTATATTGGATGTCAAATCAAAATTAATTTCTTTACCATCTTTTACGGTACTGTAAGTGACATCAGCAGAACCATCGACCTTCCCTTTTACTTCTAAGTCAATGTACATTTTAAATTTAATTTCAACTCTTTCAGATTCATATCCTTTTTCCGCCCACTCTCTCACCATATTAAAAATTTCAAGAGCCAAAACATTTCCGGTTCCCGCAGTAGCCGCTGCAACACCTGCTTGAACTGCTAAGCCTAACAAATCAAAAACAATAGCAAGCTCAACTAAGGGCTTGGTCTCTAAAGCGAACTTCAGTTTAGTTCCTATTTCGCTGTGTTTTTCACTTACATCAGCTTCCCAATCGGCACTAAGATAAACCACCGGTGCATTTAATTTTATCTCAAAAGGTAATTTTCTCCCAATACCTTTAGAAACAGTACCTTTTGTTCCTCCGGTAATTCCTTGGGCAATTTTTTTATAGACGATATTGTTGAAAATAATTTAGAGATCTTATCACTATATTTAGCCGTTAGTTCAGGATTACTGCCGTAAGTGCCATCTTTCTGCTTATCAAAAGAAGCCTTTAATTCTACACCAAAGTCAACCTCACTATATTTACCTTTTTCTTCATTTGCTAATTTTAGTGCTTTACTTCTTAATTCTTTATGTTTTTCCGGAGAGAGTTTTTGCCATTTTATACTTAAACTATTACTTAGATTTACATAAAAAGCAAATCTCCATTTAATATCAGGATAAGTTCTAACAATAACTGTCGGTATTTTTTTATTGGCAAAATAAGTACACGAATGAACATCTATATAAACTTTATTGGGGGTACTTGAAGCAGGCCAAATGTATTGTATAGGAAGTAAATTATATTTTGACAAATCTGAATACACTTCATATTGCTTGCTTGGAACAGGAAATGACTGAGTTTTCTCGTTCCCATTCTTAGCTTGCCCAATATCTGTTATTTTTATATTTTTTTCATGGGAGCCGATGCATCCTTTAGTTTCAAAATTATTTACCTGTATCGTTATTTTTTTCTTATTGCCAGAATCATAAGGTGGTGCTATTACTTCATAGATTAATGATAATTCGTCATGATCAATTACCGAAAATCTGATTTTTGCTCTACGGTTTTCCTGATGTTGTTTCTCAGTAAGATTAGTTCCTTGATAAATCAGATTATTTTCTCCTAATCCTTGTGGGCTAAACTTTGTTTTATTAAGACCTTGCTGCTTCAAATATTGAGCTACGGCCTCTGATCTGTTTTGGGAAAGCCTTAGATTGAAATCTCCGGGACCGCGTTCGTCAGCATGACCTTCTATAACTACAGTAGAATGTTTATTATTTTTGAGTTTGTTAGCTATATTATCTAGTGTCTTTCTGGTATCAGCACGAATGATGCTTTTATCGAAGTCAAAATATACAATCTCTATGATCTCATTATAAGAAGTCTGCCCGCCTCTTTTTACTTTTGTTTTTCCTTCTTCAAAAATGGTCACAGGAGTACCATCAGTAATAATAATTTGCTTAAATGTACACAATCCTACACCCTGATGATTTTTTTCTGTATTACCGACTAAAATTGTAGATTGATTCGACGGTTTTGTTTTATTGACTACTTTAAGTTCATTTTTAATATTCAGGTTCTTGCCGTGTTCTGTTATTCCGTCTTTGTCTCGCAAATATCCACCCGTTTTTCTTTTAATTTTTACATAAAATTCTTCATTATCCTGAATGAATTTTATTGAAGCTTTCCATTCTGATGTATTAGGAATCTTAAGGTTAATCTGTCCGTCTGTAACCGTAACACTGTGAACTGTACGCATTTTATAATTACCATTCCACATTTCATTATAAACCTCTACGGTAACTATTTCACCATTAATACCTTCTGTGTCAGCATGGAAGTGTACTTCTTCGCCGTAGCAAAGTCCATAGTTATTATCATCTGTATTTTTGAGATTCTTGCCACCTCTTGTTCTACTCCAACTACTAGAAACAATGAATGGCGGGCATTGTGCTAGAATAACAAGCCCTGTGAAGTTAATATCGGGTTTCCCCGTCATACTAGCTTCCACATAATACGGATATCCACATAGACGCTTCGGTATTTTATACGAAAAATATTTGTCGGTCATACATTGAAGACGATCAACTATCTTTTTTCTGTCTTTATCCAAAACCATCCAATATATGTTTCCCTTTTTCTGAGCCTCAGTAGTATCCTTATGCCATTCTTTTATGTAAAAATGAGCTTTTTTATTAGCCGGAACAATTACCCATTTATCCGCACTAACTCTTGAATTAGAGTTATTGGCTTCATTAGGTTGAGGTACAAATTTTATTTTCTTTATTCCTTTTGACATTTTTTACAATTTTAAGGATTCTTCCTGTGCAGTTTGCCCCGATTCAAGACCTTCATGGGTAGGCTCTTCTTCAAACATTTCGTTAGGACTAATCAACGGATTAATCTGCTGCTGCACATCCTGATCTGCATTTTTAAAATTCTGCTGACTCGCTTCTGCTCTCTGCCCGTGATCTATAATTTCAATGCACGGAGTTCCTGCAACTGCACATACTGCTTTGCTGTCTTCCAAAATAATATATCCGCCATTGCTGAGCTGTACTTTATCATAGAAATTCTGCCATTCTGTAACCATAATTTTACATGGTGGTGGTGGAACTCCCATTTTCGTACAATTTCCGAATGTGTTTTTTTCAAATGTGGCAGCACCGATTTCTTTAGTCGTGACAATCAGTTTTTTTGCTGCACTTTTATCGTTTGCATACTCTTTTTGATGAGTAAGAACCTTAAGATTATCCGGAGCCTGCCCAAATTGACATTTGCACATGGCTCCCTGTACTACGATGTGTTTTTCTGCCATGATTATAATTCTTTATTTGAAATTACAATTCGTGTTAAATATTCATTTCCGAATTCTAAACGGACAAATGAAGTATTCATTTTAAAGGTTACGACCGTTAAAGCTTTTGATGTATTTTCATCAACTCCCACGGTTGTCTGATACAATTGAGCTTTGTAGCGGGCAAATTTATCTTTACATTCTGAAGGTGAACTATCATTAAAAACCAGACCATAAGGCAAACCAGAAACTGCGTCTTCACCATAATATTGAATGGCATAATACTCTTCACCACTGGTCATATTTGCATAAATCATATTGAAATTTTCAAAATCCCAATTAGAATATTCGCCATTTTTGCAGGTTTCGCATTCCATTTCACTTGGGTCTGTTTTTAGAAGTTTTGTCAACTGTTCTGCGCTTGTCGGAAGATTTATAAATTGTTTTTTAGCAAAAAGATTCTGAAGATATTTTGAAGTCATCTTTTTTTGTGCTTGTTTTACTTCTACAGCTGCAATCTGTTCATCGGCCTGAGCATTCATCATTGCGACTGTTTCGGCATCAATTGCACTATCTTCCACAGCCTCCAATCCTTTCGAAAGTGCTTTAGTCTTACTATTCAAAAGAAATTCTTTGACTTCCTTTTCCAATTTTCCCGTTGATTTTGTAAGCTTTACATCAACTTCTTTTTTTGACCAGCTATCCGGATTTATTTCTTCAAGAAAAACACTGATTTTCGTGCTTTTTGCCGAAACTTTTTTCATAGAAACATTCCAAGTTGCTTTCTGGATAAACTGTTTTGGTTTTGCACCATTCTTTACTGCTAAATTTAAATAAGGATTTTTCTCATTAGCATCAAATTTCAAATCATACAGATCAACGGTTGTAGAAAATTCGTTATCACCCGCCGCTGCCGCTTTTGCTTCGTCTCTCGTGAAATCATTTTTAAAATCAAATAGGGTATTTTGTAATTCCTCAATATTTTTCGGAACGGTAAATTCTGTTTTCTGCCCAAAATTGAGAGTAGAAATTAAGATGAACAGCGTTAAAAACAATTTATAATTAAATATTTTTTTCATTGGTTTGATTTTAAATTAATCAGTCATAACAGCTATTACAACCGATATTTTTTTTCTTTTTTCAGTGTTGATATCACATTCTAAATACAATGATTCCGGAAGTTGGGTTTCACCATTCAGATAATATTGAAGTCTGAAATTTCCGTCATCATTCATGACAGGATTATCTTCTATAATCAGAGAAAATGGCGCTCCATTAATAAAATCATATCGGCTTCTTTCATCATGTAATTTTCCGTTTCCTACAATATTTATTAAATCATAATCATCTTTTAAAGGATCTATTTCTACTTCAATTTTATAATTCGGTTCCACAGCGTTGTTTATCACCGGAAAAGTTTTTGTCATCTCAGTCTGATAATCCTGATTAAATTTCTGATAGATCCCAAAAAACAATGTGCGGATGAAATAATCATTTTTAATGAAGATAAAAAGAGAATTGGGTTCATCTAAAACCGCTTCAATTTTCTGGCAATATTCATCAACGATATCTCCTTCAAATTCTTTGTAAACCTCATCTTTTACATCTTTCCATCTTTCTTTGAATATATCAGCATTCTCTATGTTATTAAATTTCCCCTGCTGATCAACGCTTATCTGCATTGGATATAAAACTTTAGACGTTTTGTATGCCAGCAGATCTGCAATTTCATTGACTTCTTCTTCATTCAGAAAGAGATTTGAAATTCTATCGATTTCAAAAAAATGAAAACCACTTTCATATTTAATCCATCGAACAGAAACATCATATTTTAATTCATTTTTATATTCATCATTTTCGATAGTTATGATCATACTGTATTTCAACGATGAATTTTCGGGCTGAAAAATCAAACTGTTTCCATGACCAAATTTTACCAGTTTATTTTTATCAATAACCGCAGTTCTTGGCAGAAACAGCTCTTTTTGATGAGTAAAATTTATTAAAATACTGTCTTCTACTTTGCAATTATTGTTGTGAAAAAACTTCAAAGATTCTTCAGACAAGCTGTAAAGATTGGCTATACTTTTTACAGTCTCTCCGGGTTGTATAATATGTTTGTTGAACTTCTGCATAAATTAAATTCCAACTACATCAATAGATAGCTTTCGAATTTTTCTTTTTTTAAATACATTAAATATTTCCTCAATTAATGAACAACTCTTACTCTGTCGGAAGTAGGATCCATTCCTATTCCTTCCCTTCTTGCAGACCAGTGCAGATATTTATTTCTGAGAATTCTCAGATCATCCTGTTCTTTCATTTCTTTTGATAATCTGCATATTTTTGTTCTGGTATTGATGCGCCGCCATAAGCGTTTTCAACTTCTTTGTATCTCTTAAAAACATATTGTTTTCCGTTGCCCATTGCATAAGGTCTTAAGCGATCTTTCACTCTCATCAGCAAAGCATCAGAAGCGATAGAATGTTTTTCGTCGGTAAGTTTTTTTAAGGTAAATGGAATTTCTTTTTGATCACCATATTCTGCCATAAAATGCAGAGGAATATAGCTGTAAGTTTTCACCAAATCCCGACTTCCTTTTAATGCCAGATAAAAACCAGGTTCTATGGTAAGCTGTTCTTCTTTAAACCAAGCATCTGCAATGAGCTGGCTTCTTAATGTCTTTAATTTCGTAGCCGTTGTCCAGGAGGTCTCAATTTCTTCCCAACTCTCTGTGCCATCTTCATAAGCTCCGCCTACATCACAATGAACTCCGGGAAAAATTCTTTCTATACCAACATGCACATTGGTCAAATCAAAATTTTCTCTATGCTCGTTTTCTGCCACAAAATGGATGACAGTCTGCGCTCTTCCGATATCATTAAGACCTAATTCGTCCACATCATTGTGAAAATTCGGTTTTGGAGAAAAGTTCTTTGAATAAGACGAAACTGTGTCGTAAATTCCTAAAAACCGAACCTTAAGAACATCAATTTTAATTCCGGCTTCCTGCAATTTTAATCCCAAATGTCCCCACTTTGGAAGTTCTTCTCCTTCAACTCCGTTTCCGTCGCTGTCAGAATGAGAAGTGAAAGTCATCCCTTCATGAGAAACCGTTGTGGTTTTTGCTTTATATTTTGATTTACCTATTTCATGCACAAAATTACGAGCCGCCGCTGCTCCACGGCTGAAACCAAAAACATCAAACGTAAGCACCGCTATTTTATCTGCTTTTTAGCATTTTTTATATTTTTTACTTTCTTAACGATTTCTTCACAGCCTTTTCTTACTTTACCCCTGATTCCTGTATCTCCCGTTCCGAAAGCATATCCCAACATTGAGTCTTCTTCTTTGTCTTCCGTACCAATTCCTTCTATATAGATCCCAGAACTTTTATCATAATGATCCCATAAACGTGCGACGTTACTCCAATCATTATTATAACTGTTGTTATCTGTAGGAGAGCCTCCGTTTTTTTTGTAATCCGGAGTTTTATCTCTTCTTTCGATAGTATTGGTTTTATTATTTAAAGTTCCGTCAAAAAATATCCCAAGAGTAATGTCTAAAACTTCCTCTTTGGATATTTCCGGGGTGTAGTCTCCAAATTTGTTATTATGCATTGTTCTTTTTGTCTTAATTAATAAACATTGTAAGGAATAGATTATTCTATCTTACGGGAAAATCTCGTTTTTGCTTTCGTAATCGGCAGTTCTTCGTTATCGGTTTTTAATGATAAGATTGCGGCCGTATTATCGTCATTAACTTTTATCGTAAAATCTATGTTTTTTCTTTTCCTAGTTTTTGGAACAATCCAAAAATTTCTTTTTCGTCAAAAGAATCTATCCAGACAGCGTATCTGTTTTTATTTTGGTCTCTCCAATAGAAACCGCAGAATTTCGGAATCGCTCTTTTTTTGTAAGTATCTTTTGTCAGGCTTTCATTAAAAAGGTTTTCCTGCTCGCCATTATAATTCGTCATTCCAAAGTCAATCCATTCAGCTCCGTTTGGCAAAACAACAGATGGTTTCCAACTGTATCTTTCTCTGTAAGCATCATAAATTTCAGGTGAAGGATACCCTTGTTTTTCTATTTTTTCTCTGATTTCGGGTTTAAATGTTTTATAAGACGGATCTTTTAACATTCTTTCAGCAAAACCTTCTTTCAACATATATTTTGCATTGTCGTAGGCTTTTTCCTGAGTAATTAATGTATCATGAGCCTGAAAAACACCTACTTCTCTTTGATTTCCTGCACCATTAATCCATAAAACAACTCGTCCCTTCGGAGCAAGGCCTACAATAAAATTGGTATATGTTGTTTTTTGGCCATTATCCTGATCAGTAAATCCTTTTTCAAAAAGAGTTTTTATTTTTTCTTTGTCCAAATCCCATTTTCCGGTATAAAATTTATTTTCAACTAAAGAATACCATGTAAATTCCAGCTTACTTGGAATGTCCATTTTTTGGGTTTCTACACTCATCGTTCCGCCTTCATTTCCCCAACCCGTATTTTGAGTCCCCCAAATAGCATCAAAACCATAAGTGAAATTATCTGCTATAATTGCTCCTTTGTAAATTTCCATAGGATATTCCTCAGGCGCAGAGATGGTTCCTAACCAATTATATTTTTCGTCCATTTTTTTATTTTGACAACTTGCCACAGAGAAACTACAGAGAATAAAAAGAAGTAATATTTTCAACTTACTTATTCCCATGAGACATTATTTTTTTATTACTTGCCAAAACCAGATTGCCTTTTTTAGCCTCTGCATTGATTTTTTGCGCAATTTTTTCAGCCTTTTTCCCGACACTCAAATTATAAGTATCGTTCACTTTGATGATAATATTTTTTGCAGTTTTTCGAATGGCCATGATTAGAATAATTTTGATTTTTCTGCGCTGTTGAATTCAACAATCTTTCCGCTTTGCATTGTCATGTTTTCCAATTCGCTGAATATCGACATTTCACCGGCAATTTCGTTGGAAGTTTCAGACTGACGGAAAAATTCTTTTTCCACCATTTCAGTTCTGGTGTCTGAAGATTCACGAATATCTCCTGCTGCAGTTTGTACAATATCTGTTCCTGCCGTAGAAATAATATTGTCGTTTGCCGAACTTGTAATACTAGCTCCTGCATTTACTGATATTTCTTTACCGGCTGTAATATTGATGTTTTCACCTGCATTTAATGTGAAATTTTTCGGAGCATTCATTGAAATATTTCCCTTTCCATCCATGAAGTATGTATTTCCACTCGGATCGATGATGTTCACGCTTCCTTCTTCATCATTCATCAAAATTCTGATTCCGCTTCTCGTTTGAATTGATTTCAAATGATTGTTGATTCCGCCACCCAAACCAATTCCACCATGAAACATTCCGCCCATGACGAAAGGTCTATCGGGGTGATTGTGTACGAAATTCACCATTACCTGATCTCCAACTTCTGGAATCGCTACATATCCTCGGTTCTGGGTAATCTGGTCTGTTCCTCCCGCATCAGGACTCATCATTCTGATGAAATGAGTCGTGTCATTCGTCTGCCAGTCAAATCTTACCTGAACTCTTCCCTGTCCTTCCGGATCAGTGTTGGAAATTACTGTGGCAATCTGTGGCTCTGCTTTTGGTGTCGTGAACTCAGGTTTTGGCAAAAATCCTGTGTCTGATGCGATTCCATTAAAACTTCCGGTGTAATGACCAATCGTGTCAATTTCATGCGTCGTTTCTGTCACCATGATTCTTGTGAAATACGAAGTTTCATTCGTATCAGGTTTTCGCATTTCCACATCGACTGCGCAACCGGGATGTAGAAAAGGAACCGTCGTTGAACCTGAAATATTGAAAACATTGACCGCCTCACTTCCCGAAGTACTTTTTTGTGAATATTCTACATCCAAATGGGTTGTTGCTTTGATTGGAGCGACTCTTAATGACGGAGTTTTATAAATACTATCATTGTGCTGATAAGCAGTTTTTGCCAAATCTCCAACATGTTGAATCGGGGTTGCTCCTGATTTTAAAACTTCATTTTTATTGCTGTTGTAGCCGTAGAACTGAGGTTTTGTGTGAACCGCTTTCAGTTCAACTTTTATGTCATTAGCACTGCTTCCATACGTCAGTTTGATGGGTTGGTTTTGTGGTGGAAGTTTTCCGAAGTGCAGCACTTCACCGTCGTAGTAAAACTGTTCGCCATACGCTTCTGCCATTCTTGCCAAATAGTTATAATGCGTTTCGTCATACTGACTGCTGTAAATGATTTGAGAATAATCATTTGTATCGATTCTGATATCAAAACGGCTTTTATCTAAACCTTGCTTAATGACTTCTTCGGCAATAATTCCCATATTCACGGCCTGACTTCCGCCGAAACTTTGAATATGAGGGGCACCATCCAATAAAATGGTCGGACTGTAACCGGATAAAACAATGTTTCCCAAACTCATTCTCTCCTGGCTGAAACCTACCCCCGTAATGACGCCCACAAATGTACGTTCAGGACTTTTGTCGATGTCTTTGTAAGAAATAACTGCCGTTAGACGTTTGCCTAAAAATTTATTGGCTTCTTCTAAAGTATGAGTTTGGCGGTCACCTAAAGTGTCGTGAGCTAAAGTCAATGTAAACTCGTGGTGCTTCTGTGCACTTTGAGTAAGCTTGAAATGCTTGTAATATTTGATTACTTTACCTTCAATAACCAAAGATAATTTGACCAGGCGGTTGATGCCGGTATGGTGATTTTCTGAGACTCCTGCCGCATTTTGTGACGGACGGAATTGGTTCCCACTAGACTGTTCTGGTGTACTTGACATAATTTTGTGATTGTGTGGTAGGATAAATATACAAAATTTATTCAAAACCGTATGATATAAAAACTTTAATTATTATACTAAAGCTAATACCATAAGTACTTTTCATAAATATATTGTCAGAAATTTATATTCTGTCGAAAAAGACTGCCTCTAAAGACAGTCTTTGCTTTGTATACAATAATACTTAAAAGGTAAGTTTTTCATTTAGCTTGTTGGCCAAACACCTTCATAAGCAGATGTACCGTAGTTGATTTTTTCAGCACTTACAATAAAGCTGATCAGCATTGAATTTTCGTCTACCGCATCGAAATCTACTTCGTGCTGAATAACGTATCCGTTTTCCCAATTCAAAGTAATCAAAGTACCTTCTTCGTGAGATTTGTTGAAAGTGATTTCACCTGAAGTAGGCTTGTATTTTCCGTTTAACAATGACTCTAGGATGTCAGATTTTTCTGTTGCCTCGATTGTTAATTTGATTAATGCATTCGAAGGATCTGATGCTACTCTACCCGATACGTCTGTTGATCTTGAAACGCTGTAGTTCAGTTTTAATAATTTCTGACCTTCGCTGCCATTGAATTTTAAGATTCCTCTTGAATTTGCTGCCATGATTTGTAAATTTTAATCGTTAATATTTCGTGTAATGATTTTTTGTATACCCAAAGATAATTACACAAAAACTATTTTTTAAACTTTTAAATCATTATTTCGAAAATTGTAGTAGTTCTACGATTTCATGTAGTAAAACTACGATAGCAGAAAATTTACTTGATTTATAACGATCAAAAGAATCGAATACTTATTCAATCATTCATTCAATATAATTAGTTTAACCTAAATTTTAATTTTAAATCATCTTCAACCTTTCCTCTTCCAAGTCAATTTGGAATAATTGCTGACGGATAATTTCCTCATTTATTTTGGGATCTTTATTCAGTTCCGAAAGATATTCTCGCTGAATCTCAAGCATTTCAACAAAAATTACTTTTGTTTTTTCATTCATCCAACTGTCATCGGTAGCTTTTGTACGTTCTTCCCAATGTTTCAGGAACATTTCCAATCCAGCGTGATCTTTTAATTCGTTTTCATATTTAGACTTCAGAAATTGATACATATGTTGTTTCAATTCTTTTTTATTCTTTGTTTTGTTAAAATTTCATTTTCTTCATTGAAAACGCCATCAAAAAATCCAGTTTTTCTAATGATGTAAGGCAAAGTAAGCCCTTGCACCAATAGGGTCAGCAGAATTACAACAAACGTGATAAACAGGATCAAATTCCTGTGCGGGAAAGCTTCGCCATTATCTAAAGTCACAGGAATCGCCAAAGCTGCTGCCAAAGAAACTACGCCTCTCATTCCTGTCCAGCCTAACAGAAGCGGCATCATCCAACGTCGTCTTCTGGAAGATGCGTGTGGCTGTACACTTGGACGGAAAATCATGGTAGAAATTAGTGCGGCATACGAACTGATCATTCTTGCAGCGATTAGAATTCCGGTTACCAAAACTCCATAACCAATAGCAGTTTCCAAAGGAATTTGATCCTCTCGAAGCCCATCTACAATTTCCGGTAATTCCAAACCGATGATAAGAAAAACAACGCCATTCAAAATAAAAATAAGACTTTCCCAAACGCTGTATGCATGAATCCGGCTTGTGCTGTTCAGAAATTTTAATCGTCTTGCTGACATGAAAAGTCCACCAGCTACAACTGCCAAAACTCCCGAACTGTGTAGCTGTTCTGCAACCCAGTACATGACGTAAGGCTCAATGATGGTCAGTGCAATATCAGAAGGAGCATCTGTTGGCAAAAGTTTGTGTGCCTTGACGAAAAGCCATCCTAACAACAAGCCAATCCCAACACCACCAATCACCATCCAAAAGAAACTCATCGTAGCATCCTGCCAAACAAACTGCCCCGTTCCAACCGCAACTAATGCAAATCGGAAAATAATCAATGAAGAAGCATCATTCAGCAAACTTTCCCCTTCTAAAATTGTAGAGGTAGATCTCGGAATTTTAACAAATTTGGTGATTGCACCCGTACTTACTGCATCGGGAGGAGAAACGATTCCACCGAGCAAAAACCCTAAAGCAATCGTAAATCCCGGGATATAATAATTGGTAATCAGCGCAACAGATAAAGCAGTAAAAAACACAACAAGAAAGGCAAAACTTCCGATAATTCGCCACCATTTCATCATTTCTTTAAATGAAATCTTCCAGGCTGCTTCAAACAATAACGGCGGAAGGAATATGAAAAAGATCAGATCCGGATCAATTTTTATCACAGGTAATCCAGGAATAAAACTGATGATTAACCCTCCAATAACCAATAAAATGGGATAAGCAATTTTCAGTTTGGCAGCAAACATATTCAAAAGAACGATGACGCCGACCATTGCCAATATAAAAGGTAAAAGACTGTGCATTTGTATTATTTGTGTTTTAAAATACAAAAATAAGAAATACATCGATTGATAAAGTTATTATTCTATGTTGAAAAATTAATTATGTAAACTATTTTTTTAAAACTTTAAAAATTATTAAACTTTATTTTTATTTCACAATTAATTGAAACTACTTACTTTTGACTTCCATTTAAATCAATAAATTCCAACAAAAAGAAAATGAAAAAAATACTATACCTGTTTTCCATCGTCTTATCAACCTTCTTATCTGCTCAAAAAACTCCTATTAAAATTCTTCCTTCTGGTCATATTATTGCAAAAGCCACGATCGAAGGGAAAGAAGGAAATTTTATTTTCGATACAGGTGGTGGAATCAATCTTTTCTTTGACAGTTTTGCGAAAGACATCAAGCCAAAATCTACTTACAATTTCTTTACAGCCTACCGAGCGACAGGCGAAAGAATAGATATTCCTTTGTACCAAAATAAAGAAATTACATTTGCAGGTAAAAAATTCACCAACATTTCTTACTCAACTTTTGACATGAAACTTGACGGTATCGATGGATTAATCTCTTTACCTATGTTTAAAGAAACAGATTTTATCATTCATTTTGATAAGCAGGAAATCACTTTAACCGATTTTTCAAAAGATAAAAAGTCAAAAAGTTTTGATATTCAATTAACCACCCATGCGGATAAAACCATTGACATCTCTACTTATATAATGCTAAATAATCAATTTAAAATTCAGGTTTTACTAGATTCCGGAGCGGGAAATAATTCTTTCTGGCTCAGTGACAAATTGATTAAAACTTTGGGTATGGATGCAGCAAAACTCGAGATGATGGAAAAGAAAAGTGAGTTTAATGAAAACGTTGTAACCAAATTCTACAAAGGATCAGTGGGATCAATTTCCAATGAATTTGTCACACTGAAAGATCCAAAAGTGATGTTTGTAGAAGGCCTTATCTACGAAGGGAAAACCAGCATCAATTGGCTCGGAAAGAAAATAGGAATCAGCCTGAAAAATAAAAAAATATACATCCTTGATTAAGCACCATCTAAACTTCAGAATATCTTTATCTTATAAGTCCGTTGCATCTAGTTAAAAAACAATAAAAATGTGGTTTTTTAACCGCAGATATGCTTAATTTGATTAAATTTACCTCCATTCCGTAATGGAATATTGAAGGAAATTTAACGTTAGTCCAGAATACCTATGACAAAGAAGAATGCCACCATTTATGATATTTCCAGAAAGCTAAACGTAAGTGTGGCAACGGTTTCCAGAGCATTGAATGACAATCCGAGAATCAGTCAGGCCACGAAAGATCTGGTGATGAAGACTGCCAAAGAGATGAACTATAAGCAGAATAATCTTGCCAAAGCCCTCAAAAGCGGAGAAACCAAAAACGTAGGAATTATCGTTCCCTACATCAATACCAACTTTTTCTCGTCCGTCATCCGTGGAATTGAGGAGGAACTTTCTCTGCATGGCTATCATGTGATTATCTGCCAGAGTCATGAAGATGTTTTGACCGAAAAGAAACACCTAAATACTTTACTAAATGCTCAGGTAGACGGAATTTTCATGTCTGTTTCCAGAACAACGGTTGATACAGAACACATTCAGCATATTTTAAATACAACAAATACACCTATTATATTTTTCGATAGAAAGAAAGACATTCCTGGAATTAGCACGGTTACGATTGATGATTACCGTGGCGGTTATATGGCAACCGAACATCTGATTAGTGAAGGTTACAAAAACATCTGTCACTTTGCCGGAGATTTGAATCTTGAAATTTATCAAAACCGTCTGAATGGTTATAAACAAGCCTTAATCGACCACAACTTTCAGGTAAAAGAGGAAAACATTATTTCTACTGGAAGTTCTATTGAGGCAGGAATTGAAGCCATCAAAACTTTATGGAGCAGACCTTCAATTCCCGATGCTATATTTTCTTCTAGTGATTTTGCAGCACTTGGTGCTTGTCAGGAATTAAAAAAACGTAAAATTAAAATCCCTCAGGAAGTTGCTGTGATTGGTTTCTCCAATGAACCTTTTACTCAATTTATGGAGCTTCCGATGAGCTCGATGGATCAGACTCCACTGCTTATGGGAAATATGGCCGGACAGGTTTTTATAGATCGCATCAAAGATAATTCTTCCGGAGTTTCTATTGAAAAGAAAGTGGTGCTGGCACCGCAGATTTGTGTGAGGAAGTCTTCGAAGAGGAAGTAGGTTTTCTCTTTAGAACTTTTTTTAATACTCTTTAAACCACCCCGTTTTTTTCCTTTCGGAAAAATCCACCCCTCCTCTGGAGGGGTGGATCGATTTTCGAAGAAAATTGAGACGGGGTGGTTTAATAAGCATAATGCTGAACAATAAAATCCTCCAAACCCTTTATCACAAACCCCAAATTATTCTTCACATCAAAATCAGTTATTCTAAAAATTTCCAGTCCTAAAGATTCCAAATACTTCTGCCTTACTTCATCATAATCTTTTTTTTACATCATGGCTCCAGCCGACAATTTCAATAACCAACCCTAACTTTTTGACATAAAAATCAACGATGTAATTTCCAATAATTCTCTGCCGGTCAAAATCTATGTTGTGAAAACTTTTTGCTCGAACCTGATTCCAAAAAATCACTTCACTTAAAATTCCGGCTTTTCGCTTTCCGTATAATAATGATTTTAATTTTGGATTATACGGAAGGTTTTCTACGAAATTTTCACGGATGGAAATTCCGTTGATTCGGGTTAATATTTCTTTCATTGTGCTGTGTTTTTATTTGTATTTGTGGACTTCTTAAACCACCCGTCTTTTTTCTTCGAAAAAATCCACCCCTCCGAGGGAGGGGAATTATAGTCTTCGTAAGAAGAATAAGACTTTAATTCAAATTTAGAAATATAAGACAAATATTCAATGAAAACCTACACATGAAAAATTCCCCTCCTCTGGAGGGGTGGCGAAAATTTGAAAGAATTTTTGACGGGGTGGTTTGTTTTCGCAGGAATGTAGAAAATGTTTGCTTCTGAGTGCATCTGATTGAATACGAGTAAGATGCTCGCATAAGATTGGGAAGTTTTTTCAAACAAATGGATTAAGGAAAAGATAAATTATATTCATCAAAATCCTGTAAAACAGAAAATAGTGGCAGAGCCCAAGCATTACTATTTCAGCAGTGCCAGAAATTATGCAGAGTTAGATAATGCTTTAGATGTTTTTGTGGTTTTTATGGGGTGACTCCTTGTGTTTTTTAGTCACGGATTGCAAATCCGCGACATCGGGCGAATGGGCTTTCCTAGTAAGTGAATTAAAACTTGATATATCTTTTTATTTCATTATTTTTAACAAATTATAGTTTGGATGGTGCATTGCTTACAGCCAAATGTAACACAAATTTTATGATGATAAATCAAATTACTTTTACTCGATTCTTAGCCGCAATATCAATTGTAATATTTCATTATGGACATAATACTTTTTTTATGAAAATAATTATATAAATTTAATTGTTTCAAATGCACATATTGGTGTAAGCTATTTTTTTATTTTATCTGGTTTTATTATGATTATTGCCTATAATAATAAAAATATTAATGTCTTAAATTACTATAAAAATAGATTTGCTCGAATATATCCTATGTACATTTTTGCATTATTATTGTTTTTAGTAATTACTAAAAACAATAATAATGAACAGATTTTTTATAATGTTGTTGGACTACAATCTTGGATTCCTGGATTTCCTTTAACATTAAATACACCAGGATGGTCTATTTCTGTTGAAATATTTTTTACAGCTTATTTCCTCTTATTTTTTACTTTTTTAAAAAATATACTTTTAAAACTACTTCAATAATTATAATTGTATTTTGGATTATAAGTCAGTTATTTATAAACTTTTTTACTAAAACGAATTTTTATGAAGGATATCCTTCGAAAAGTCATGATTTTGCATTTTATTTTCCCGTTATGCATTTAAATGAATTCTTAATTGGAAATTTATCTGCAATGTTTTTTTTAACAAAAATGAAAGTTAGAAACTATGACCTTTTAATAATAATATTTGTATTTATAACAATTATAATTTTAAAATTCAC
The DNA here is from genome assembly GCF_003669035.1 of Chryseobacterium sp. 3008163. Lineage (NCBI taxonomy): Bacteria > Pseudomonadati > Bacteroidota > Flavobacteriia > Flavobacteriales > Weeksellaceae > Chryseobacterium > Chryseobacterium sp. 3008163. Next base: position 1,468,308 of record NZ_CP033070.1, read on the forward strand.
ATCATTACAATTGCACAATGGTTTGTTGTCTGTAACATTTGCTCCATTAATAATTTTGATATCTGCAAACAATGGTTATATAACAAAAATATTTGACAATAAAATATTCTGCTATTTAGGAGAAGTGAGTTATTCATTGTATATACTCCAGTATCCTGTTAATAAAATAATGAAAAAAATATTTACATATTATAATATGCCTATTGACAACATGCAGTTCTTATTTATTTTCATATTGTTTTTATTAGTTTTTTCAATCATTTCATATGAATTAATTGAAAAAAATGCTAGACTATTAATAAAAAAATTATACTAATAGAATATAGGTGAGAGCCAATCCTCATACTTCACAGAAAAACGGGCTGAAGCTCGTTCCTATGGATACCAAATTTGTTTTTGCTTGTGAAAATATTCGTGTTAATTGTGTTTAGACAATCCTAAGGTTTAAACAAACCCAAAAAAGAAAATGCTCCCCACCGAAGCAAGAAGCATTTTCAACCCTAATATTTAATATAATTAACCCATTACAGAGAGACTCCTCGTCTCCATGGAATGAAATCATTCTGATTAAGAACGTCCGCTTTGGTTTTTACTTCGCCGCTTGCTACGTTGATGATGAGTTCCAGAAGTTCGTCTGCCGCTTCGGGAATTGTTTTTTCTCCGCTGATTACGGTACCTGCATTGAAATCAATAATGTCTGACATTTTTTCTGCCAAAACCGTGTTGGAAGAAATCTTTACAACCGGAGAAATAGGATTTCCCATCGGAGTTCCAAGACCTGTGGTGAAAAGTACCACTGTTGCACCTGAACCTACTAAAGCCGTTGTACATTCGGCATCATTTCCGGGAGTACATAGAAGATTCAGACCTGGTTTTGTAGCATATTCTGTAAAATCAAGAACTTCCACAATTGGGGCAGCTCCTCCTTTTTTAGAGGCTCCTGCGGATTTCATGGCATCGGTAATTAAACCATCTTTGATGTTTCCGGGAGACGGATTCATATCAAATCCTGATCCTGCCGCAACCACAGAGGCTTCAAAATCTTTCATCAGCTTCAGGAATTTTACACCGTCTTCATCGTTGATGCAACGGTTCACCAGCTCCTGCTCTACTCCACACAATTCAGGGAACTCAGCCAGCATTGTTGTTCCGCCTACTGCCGCCATAATATCTGAAACTTCGCCCAAAACTGGGTTTGCAGAAATTCCTGAGAAACCGTCTGAGCCGCCACATTCCAAACCAATGTTCAGTTTGGTGATAGATGCCGGTTTTCTCTCTATTTCGTTGGCTTTTTTAATGCCTTCGTATGAATCTTTGATAACGCCGGTCAGCATTTCATCGATGGTACCCGATTTTTGCTGTTCGTAAACGACGATTGGTTTTTTGTTATTTGGAGCCAGTGCGTGCAGTGAATCCATAAAAATCTGCACCTGAAGATTCTGACAGCCTAAGCTGAGAACAGTAGCTCCGGCAACATTCGGATTGTTGACGTATCCTGCGAACAGTCTTCCCAACGCTTCAGCATCCTGACGGATTCCGCCACAACCGCCCTGGTGCGTGATGAATCTTACGTCGATATTTTTAAATACTCTTGTATCAGGTTCTTCCTCTTCCACCGCAACATCAGCAGTTGCACCGCCGTTCAGTAACGAACGAAGTAAAAGTTGGTGTTTGCTGGCTTTATCGTGAAGTAATTCTTTTTCGAAAATATCCTTCAGTGTTTCGATATTCTTGTTTTCGCAGAATACCAACGGGAAAAACAGCCACACGTTTTCTGTTCCTACCTGTCCGTCTTCGCGGTGGTAGCCCATGAACGTACGGTCTTTCCACTTGTCAACATTGGGTGGAGTCCAGCCCAAAGTAGCGGTTTTCCCGACCACTTTTGCACTTTGGTGCTTTACGTTTTCGGTGGTAATAACTTCGCCTTTCTTGATGGATTGGTTGGCTTTTCCAACGATTACGCCATACATCAAAATATGGTCGCCATCCTTAAAATCTACGGCAGCGAATTTATGTTTTGCTTTAATATCTTTAAGAATCGTATAATCTGTACCGTCTAAGTGCACCGATTCTCCGGCAGGCAAATCCATCAACGCTACAATAACGTTGTCTTTGGGATTTACTTTCAGTACTTTCTTTTGCATGATTGTTTAAGAATAAAATTGAATAAAATTTTTGTAAGCAGTTTCCATGTCATTGTGATCGATTTCGTACAATGCTTTTGCTACTGCGGCTTTCAGACCTTCCACATTTGTAAGGTCGGTATCCCAGAATAGTTTTTCGCTTAATGCCTGTTCTGAAACGACTTCGTAATCTTCGTTTTTCCAGATTTCTTTGAATCTGTTGATGATAGCTTCTTCATCATTCAGAGGAAGAGATTTTTCACCAAAACTTCCCTGATAGAATCTGATTAAACTTGCCAGAGAGAACGTTAAGTTCAACGGAAGTTTGTTATTTCTTTCAACATAAGTCAACAAACTCGGAACGACTCTTACTTTAAATTTAGAAACAAAATATAAAGCAATGCTTGCCAAATGATGCTTAATGAAAGGGTTTCTGAATCTGTCGAAAACTTCTTCCGCAAATTCTTTCAGTTCAGTTTCATCTAAACCTAAAGTCTGATTAACTTCATTAAATATCGATTCGCTTAAAAAAGTTCCGATAAACTGGTCATCAATCGCTTCTTTTACGATTTCTTTTCCTGCTAAAATGGCCGGAGCCAACATCAACGTATGTCCACCATTCAGGATTCTCACTTTTCTCAAACGGTATGGCTGAATATCATCCACCACCAAAATCTGTTCGTTGATTTGATCGAATGGAATTCTCTGTTTTAAATCTTCACCCCCCTGAATCACCCATAAAAGGAATGTTTCAGAAACCACCATCATCGGATCTTCATAATCCAACTGATCTTCATATGTCGCCGCGTCATCTTTCGGGTAACCCGGCACAATTCTGTCGACCAAAGTATTGTGGAAGTGATTGCTCTGTTCAACCCATTGCGCAAAACCTTCTTCTAAATTCCAAAGTTGGGCATATTTTAAGATAATATTTTTTAAAACAACCGCATTTTCTTCAATCAGCTCGCAGGGAATAATTCTTAAACCTTTATCTGACGCTCCATTGAAATGCTTGTACCTTTCATGAAGTAAAACCGCTACTTTCGCAGGGAAATTTTTGTGCGGACCTTCGTAGGTATTTTCAGTTTCGTCGTAAGCAATTCCAGTTTCGGTTGTATTTGAAAAGACAAATTCAAGCTCTTCTTCCTTTGCTAATTCTAAAAAACTATTATAATCTGTATAAGGATTAATCGACTTCTGAATCGCTGAAATAACGCATTTCTCATCGATGATTTCACCTTTTTTTATACCTCTTGAAAATAAAGTATACAAATTCCCCTGTTCTTCAAGCTTGTGAACCGAACCATTTGGAGTAGGCTGAATGTTTACAATTCCTGCATTGAAAGCTGCTTCTTTATTTAATTTATCGACTACATAATCTGTAAATCCACGCATGAAGTTTCCTCCACCGAATTGTATGATTTTGATTGGTAATTTTGTATCTATACCGCTGTTTTGACGGTTTAACTGTTGTTTTGTCTGATTTTCCATTTTTCTAAATTGAATTAAATTGTGCTTTTAATTCTGTTTAATCATGATGCGGGATGCTGTCTTTAAACGCAAAGTCCGCTAAGATTTTTTTTAATGCTTGATGTATATTTTTAAGTTCGCAAAGGCGTTCTACTTAGCAAAGAACTCAAAGTTTTATATTTGAACCATTAAGATTTATTAAGGAATTAAGATTAGTTAAGAGAAATATTTCTTAAGATTGAACTTCGATTTGCTTGCAAATTTTTAATCTTTCTTAACTTCTTAATTCTCCTTAATGGTTTAAATTTTATTTTCTATTTACTGATTACCTTATATTTTGGAACCAATGATTTCATTACGACCCATGCAATAAGATAAGCGACTGCACAGATTGAGAAAATGATCATGTATCCTTTGTCAATTCCGTCTGAAACCACTGCACCTGATTTTTCTAACTGTTTGAAAAAATCATCCGGTAAACGGTCGTTGACATACTGTGGATATTTTTCCAACAGAGGAACTCCGTCAACGGTTGACCATGCTTTGTGTGAGTGATCAAATAAAACTCCTGAAGATTTATTGATGATAAACGATCCGATTCCTCCTGCCATTCCGCCAATTCCTGTGATGGTTGCGATGGCTTTTTTCGGGAACATATCGCCCACTGTTGAGAAGATATTGGCTGACCACGCTTGGTGTGCTGCTCCTGCAACTCCGATAATTAAAACCGGAATCCAATAAGTAATTGTTCCTAGAGGTTGTGCTAAAAGTGCCAACAGAGGGAAAAATGCGAAAATCAACATCGCTTTCATTCTTCCTGTGTAAGCATTCATTCCTAATTTTTCAACAAAATATTTTGGAAGCCATCCTCCGATAATCGACAGCAAAGTAATCATGTACAATACGAATAATGGCAATGCACTTTGTGTGGAATCCATTCCGTAAACCGAACTCAAATAAGCGGGAGTCCAGAATAGGAAGAACCACCAAACGCCGTCTGTCATGAACTTTCCGAAGGCAAAAGCCCAGGTCTGTCTGTAGCTGAAACATTCTTTGAACGTAAATACTTTTTCCGGAACTGAAGTATCTTCATTAGGGAGATCGTCCTGATCCTGATTGATATACGTTAATTCGTGCTCGTTAACTCTTTTATGTAAATGTGGCTTTTTGTAAACGAATACCCAAAGTCCCATCCATACAAACCCAAGCGCACCGATGATGATAAATGCCCATTCCCAACCCATTGATTTTGCAATAAATGGAATCGTAAGCGGTGCAGCCAAAGCTCCTACTGTCGCTCCTGCATTCCAGATACTTGTAGAAAATGCTCTGTCTTTTTTAGGAAAATATTCTGCCGTCGTTTTGATCGCTGCCGGGAAATTTCCTGCCTCACCAATCGCCAATACGAAACGTGCAAAAACAAATAAGGTAACACTTGTACTGATGATGGCAGAAGTATTGGAAACTGTTCCGATTAATTCTTTAGAACCATGAAAACCGGCCGTCCAAGTCCCAGTAAGAATTCCTGAAGTTGCTATTCCACAGAATGCGTGTAAAACTGCCCCGATCGACCAAACTCCGATTGCCCAAAGGAAACCTTTTTTGGTATCCATGAAATCCACGAATTTTCCTGCGAAAAGCATTCCCACCGCATAAAATATGGAGAATAATGCGGTGATGTTTCCGTAATCATTGTTATTCCAGTGAAATTCCGGTGCGATAAAATCTTTCCACGTCAAAGATAAAACCTGACGATCCAGATAATTGATCGTGGTGGCGAGAAATAAAAGAAGACAGATCGTCCACCTGTATTGTGTCGGCTTAAGAGATTTAACTGAACTCATAGTCATTTATTTATTTTAAAGTCTGAATGATATCCAGCACTTTTTTGGTTTCAATTTCTATCGTCGCATAGTCTTTCGCAAGCATCAATTCTTTGCTTACCAGCTTGCTTCCCATTCCTACTGCAGAAACTCCGGCTTTGAACCAGCTTTCAATGCTTTCCTTCGTAGTATCAACACCACCAGTCGGCATAAATTTCAGATTCGGGAAAACATCTTTGATGGCGCTCATAAATCCAGGTCCCAAAGCGTTCCCCGGGAATAATTTAATGAAAGTTACCCCAGCCGTTTCAGCCTCAATAATTTCTGTCGGAGTCATACAACCCGGGCTGTACAACAAATCTTTCGGAATTAAAAATGCTGCAACTTCCGCCACAAAACCAGGACTGATAAAGAAATCCGCTCCTGCTTTGTAATAATCTTCAGCTTGCTGTACATTTTTAATGGTTCCGATTCCGAGAAGCATTTCAGGCATTTCTGCGTTACGAACTTCTACCATTTTTGTGAAATTGCTCAACGCAGCTTCTCCTCGGCTGGTATATTCTACCGCACGGATTCCTGCTTTGTAAAGCGATCTCAATATTTCTAAAGTTACCGTTTCATCAGCATTGTAATACAGAGGCAAAGCTCCCTGATCAATAATGATGTTTGTAACCAATTGAATTTTTGTCATTTTGTTTAATTATTTTGTTAAAATAATCTTTGATGAAGTTTTATCCATCCTTTGGTATGCTGTAACTTCAACACTTCCTTTTTTTAACGCAAAGGGCGCAAAGATTTCTTTTAAAACTTGATGTATATTTTTGAGTTCGCAAAGGCGTTCCACTCAGCGAAGTCCGCAATTTTTTTGTTTAAGCAATGAGCCAATTGTTAAAAGCTAACAGCCAACTACCTTTTGATTCTTCCTCCGGAATTTCCGGCCATTACTTCGAGGATATCTTCTGCGCTGCAGTAATTAATGTCGCCTAAAATAGTGTGTTTGATGGCACAGGCTGCGTTGGCGAAATTTAAAGCTTTTTCGTCATCGAAATTTAATAAACCATAAATCAGACCTGCGGCAAAAGCATCTCCCGTTCCGATTCTGTCAACAACGTTGTCTATTTCTAAAAATTTGGTTTCAAAATAATTTCCGTTAATCAAAGCTCTTCCCTGTGTCTGCTGAGAACTCGCCGTAACGCCGATTCTTATTTTGTCGAAAATTTTATGAATGGAAGGACATTGTTTTTTTAATTCTTCACAAGCTTCCATGAAACCTTGCTGATCTGATGAAAACTGAGTTCCCAAAATTTCATTGATCTCATTTACACCACCGATGAAAATCGTTGAGTAAGAAACCAATTCCTTTAGAACCTCATTTCCGTTTTTACCATATTTCCAAAGATTGGAACGGTAAGCCGGATCGGTGGTTACTTCAATTCCCATTTCTCTGGCAGTCAACAAACCTTCTTTCAAAGTTTCGTAAGCGCCTTCTGAAATTCCGGGACTGATGCCTGTCCAGTGGAAATAGTTACAACCTTCCAAAGCTTTTTTCCAGTCTACCTGTTCGGGTTTGATGTTGGCAAAAGAACCGTTTAGTCTGTTGTAAGCAATTCTGCTCGCACGAACAGATGCACCTACTTCAAGGAAATATAAACCTAAAGGGTGTTCGTTTTTATTGATGAAAGTCGTATCGATCCCAAAACTTTTGATGAAAGACAACGCAGATTCTCCCACAAAATCATCAGAAACATTGCTGATGTGCGTCACGTCGCAACCCATTGTTGCCAATGAAGAAGCTACGTTGAGCTCAGTTCCGCCGAAAAAGAATTCCATCTCGTGGCTCTGTTTCATTGTTTTGTTCCCGGGAGGTGAAAGCCTCATGATTACTTCACCGAAAGTAAGTATTTTGCTAGCCATATTTAATAAATACTCTGTTTAATATCTGCTGTTATTTTAACGCAAAGTGCGCTAAGCTTTTCTTTTAAACTCGATGTATATTTTTAAGTTCGCAAAGGCGTTCTACTCAGCCAAGCTCACAAAGACTTTTCAGGTTTAGAAAAATTGCAGATATGTAAATTATTGTTATTATTTAAACCATTAAGATTTATAAGTTTTAAAGATATTTTAAGTTGAGCTTTGCTTTAAGCAGTCTGCTTAATAAATCTTGGATTTTAACTTAAAAAAACTTAACACTTTAATTATCTTAATGTTTAAAATTTATTTTTTATCTCTCGCAGATTAAGCAAATTTTGCAGATTTAAAATTGATTTGCTTTATCAGTTCAATCTGCGAGAGATTTTTATTTATTCGAAACTTAAAAATCGAAATAATTTTTAGCATTATGATAACAGATATCGGAAATAGTTTTTCCGATCAGTTCCATATCATCCGGCAATTCGCCGTTTTTCATTTCTTCACCGAAAAGGTTACACAATACTCTTCTGAAATATTCGTGTCTCGGGTAAGATAAGAAACTTCTTGAATCTGTCAACATTCCTACGAAACAGCTAATTAATCCCATGTTTGAAAGGGCATTCATCTGCTTGATCATTCCGTCTTTCTGATCCAAAAACCACCAGCCCGAACCGAACTGTACCTTTCCTTTGATACTGCCGTCATTAAAATTCCCAATCATTGTTGCGAAAATTTCGTTGTCGGCAGGATTTAAGTTATATAGAATTGTTTTGGTCAGTTTGTCTTTTCCGTCTAAAGCGTTTAATAATTTAGATAAAGTTTCAGCCTGTACGAAGTCACCGATAGAATCCCATCCCGTATCAGGACCTAAAATTCTGTGCATTCTTTCGTTGTTGTTTCTTAAAGCTCCCAAGTGGAACTGCTGAACCCATCCGAATTTATGATACGTTTCGCCTAAGAATAATAAAATCGCAGTTTTGAATTGATTTACCTGCTTTTCAGCGATTACTTTTCCTGAAATTTTATCATTAAAGATTGCGCTTACTTCAGCTTCTGAAGCTTCCTCAAAAGAAATATTGTTCAGTCCGTGGTCGCATAATCTGCATCCGTTTTCGTGGAAATATTCTACTCTTTTTAATAAAGCATCGCACAAAGTCTGGTAAGAATTGATTTCAATTCCTGCCGACTCGCCTAATTTGGAAATATAATCTGCGAAATTGTGGTTTTCAATTAAAATCGCTTTATCCGGACGGAAAGCGGTACTTACTTTAATGCTGAAATCACTTTTCGCCAAATCCTGATGATAATTTAAAACATCGATCGGATCTTCTGTCGTACACAAAGATTCTACGTTCATCATTTTCAGCAAACCTCTTGTAGACTTTTCAGGAGTCTGAAGCTGTGCCGTGATGTTGTCGTAAATATCTGATGCGTTTTTCTCGTTTAACAATTCATCAATTCCGAAATAACGCTTTAATTCCAAATGTGTCCAGTGATACAAAGGATTTCTTAAAGTATAAGGAACCGTTTTTGCCCAAGCCTCAAATTTCTCCTTGTCTGTTGCGTCACCCGTGATGAATCTTTCGTTCACGCCCATCGTACGCATTGCACGCCATTTATAATGATCGCCCGCAATCCACACTTTAGAAATATTTTCGAAAACCGTATCTTCAGCGATATCTTTAGGAATCAAGTGATTGTGATAATCGATGATCGGCTGTTTTTCTGCGAAATTGAAGTATAATTCTTCCGCGTATTTATTTTGTAATAAAAATTGATCTGTAATAAAAGATTTCATTTCTGTAAAATTCTTGTGTTATTCATTAGCAGGTTTCCCGATAGTCGCCAAAATACCTCCATCCACATAAATAATGTGTCCGTTGATAAATTTACTTGCGTCTGAAGCTAAGAAAATAGCCGTTCCTGCAAGATCTTCCGGGTTCCCCCATCTGCCTTCCGGAGTTCTGCTGATGATAAAATCGTTAAACGGATGCCCGTCTACTCTGATTGGTTCTGTTTGGCTCGTCGCAAAATATCCGGGACCAATACCGTTCACCTGAATATTGTGTTTTGCCCATTCTGTTGCTAAATTTTTGGTCAGCATTTTCAGTCCGCCTTTTGCAGAAGCGTATGCTACTACATTGTCACGGCCTAGCTCACTCATCATAGAGCAAATATTGATGATTTTACCGGATTGTCTTTTGATCATGTGTTTCCCAACCAATTGAGACATGATGAAAGGACCGGTAAGATCTACATCGATTACTTTTCTAAAGTCTTCCACCTCCATCTCAATAGCCGGAACACGTTTGATGATCCCTGCATTATTGACTAAGATGTCTATTTTCCCATGAGTAGCAAGCATTAATGCTACTTTCTGAGCAGCTTCACGTTCGTCCGTCACATCAAAAAGATAACCTGTAGCGCTATATCCTTTGCTGTGATAATAGTCTAAAGCTTCATCTAATTTTGAGGGAGTTGTACTTGTGATTGCCAGTTCAGCACCTGCAGAGGCAAGACCTTCAGCCATTGCCATTCCTAATCCGTGAGTACCACCAGTTACAACGGCTACTTTTCCGGATAAATCGAATAAATTCATGTAGAAAAAATTACTTTAGTTCGTTAGTTTTAACAGCGTCCATATCGCCATAATCCATATTCTCTCCTGCCATTCCCCAGATAAAAGTGTAGTTGGAAGTACCAACTCCTGAGTGAATAGACCATTCCGGAGACAAGACTGCTTCATTGTTTTTCATAAAGATATGACGGGTCTCGTTCGGCTGGCCAAGAAAATGACTTACCGCCTGCCCTTCTTCAAGATCAAAATAAAAATAAGCTTCCATTCTGCGGGTATGAGTGTGAGAAGGCATGGTGTTCCAAACACTTCCTTCATGCAACTCGGTCATTCCCATTTGTAATTGGCAAGTTTCCAAAACGCTGTTGACGATCAGTTTATTGATGGTACGTCTATTTGCGTATTTTGCTTCACCTAATTCTACAATTTCGGCTTCATTTTTAGTGATTTTCTTTGTAGGAAAAGTGTGATGCGCAGGTGCAGAATTAAAATAGAATAAAGTCTGACCTTCATTTCCGTTTTCAAAAACAACATCTTTTGCACCTTTTCCGATGTATAAAGCTTCCTTATTTCCAAGCTCGAAAACCTCTCCGTCAACGGTTACCTTACCGGCAGCGCCTACGTTGATGATTCCCAATTCTCTTCTGTCTAAGAAGTTTTCTGCCTTCAGATCATCAGTAGGCTCAAGTTTCAACGCATTTTTTACTGGCATTGCACCACCTACGATCATTCTGTCGTACATAGAATACACTACATTGATTTGATCTTCATTAAATAAATCATTGATTAGAAACTCCCTTCTCAGGTCTTCAGTTGTATATTCTTTTACATCTTCAGGATGATGGGCGTATCGAAATTCTGATTTTGTCATACTCTAGATTTTAAACTTAAATTACGGTTTTTAAAAACCTGTTAAACATTGTGTAATCGATTGCATTAAATTACACTAAAATTGTACAGAAATACTTGTCGATAAATATATAGATAATATGTATTCCGTTAACAAAAAATTTATTTAAATTTTTAATCAACTGATTAACAATAAAATAAAACCGACATTTTAAAAAAAATTAAGGAATTTTAAGAATAAGAATGTGTATTTTTTTAACGAAATCAAATAGAAACACTTGTGAAAATAAAAATCATGCCACAAAACACAGCTATGATAACACTCATGTCATATACACAAAGATAAATTAGAAATAATCATATTAAGATGTTAAATTATGGGAATTTATCACTAATTAGAAAATACACATTTTTCTTGATGATAAAAAACTGATAAAAATCAGCTAAAATTTAAAAATTTGGCAGTTGGGTATCTATTTTGGGAATTTTTAAGAGTGCAAAACAAGTGATTTTAATGCAATTTCTAATAGTTTGAATGACTAAACAGCTTAAAATTTTATATTTTTTTCAAATTATTACATTTACTTAAATATCATTTGTAACTATTTAAAAATCAAATATTTAATTAAAAAATATCATACAACATTTTATAATTTTAAACAAACTAAACAGATAAGTTCACGAAAAAATAATATTTTTTTCTTTGTGTAATGGAAAATAATATTAGTTTAGGAGCCACGATAAATATGTGTCGTAAAAGATTACGCAATCGATTGCACAAGAAGAGCGTAATTTATAATAAAATCAAACAGAGTACTTAAAATCCACAAAAAACTAAGCTGAAAGCTTTAAAAATGCTTTCTGACCACACTTTAAACTATATAAGGATATAATAATGAATAAAAAAGTACACTCAATAAAGTGGTTATATTTAACTGTTTTCCTGCTTCCCGTACTTGGCTTTGCGCAGGAGAAAGGTAAAGAAAAAGAAACCAACATTGACGAAGTGGTTTTGGTAGGTTATACCAAGGTTTCTAAAAAAGACGTTACGAATGCCGTATCTTCTGTAAAAGCTGAGGCTTTAAAAGATATGCCGGTAAATAGTGCTGCTGAAGCAATTCAGGGTAGATTGGCCGGAGTACAGGTTCAGACGAGTGAAGGTTCGCCAGGTGCAGAGGTGGATATCAAAGTAAGAGGTGGTACTTCTATCACGGGAAGCAATGCACCACTTTACATTGTAGACGGTGTACAGATGGATAACGCAATGTCTCTTTTAACCCCAAAAGAAATTGAATCAATTGAAGTTTTGAAAGATGCTTCATCTACATCCATCTACGGTTCCAGAGGAGCAAATGGCGTAGTTTTGATCACAACAAAAAGTGGTAAAAAAAGAGCAACTACTTCAATTAATTACAACGGATTTACAGGAGTAAGAAAAATCATGAACACATTGGATGTTCTTGATCCTTACGAATTTGTAATGTATCAGTACGAGTTATATAATAAAAATGGTGTAGATGCTGACGTACAAGCTTTCGCGACCCGTTATGGAACTTATAACGAGCTTGGAACGAAGTACAGTAACGTTAAAAGAAGAGACTGGCAAGACGAATTATTCGGACAGGAAGCTTTCAACTTTACGCATAACCTTACGGTAAACGGAGGTTCTGAAAAATCTGCTTTTGCGTTAACATTAAATCATGTGGACGAAGATGGTATCATGTTGAAATCAGGCTTTAAGAGAAGCATGGTTAACTTTAAATATGATTACGACATCAGCAAAAAACTGAAAATCGGATTTAATGCAAGATACAGCAGATCATTAATCAATGGTGTAGGTACATCAAGCTCAGGTTCTCAAAGTAATAATAGACTAAGAAATGCTGTAAGGTATCAGCCTTTCGAAGGTGGATCTAATATTCCTGTTGATGATTTTGATCCTAACTACGCTACGAATACCAACTTAGTTAATCCTTTGATCTTAAATGACAATGAAGTAAGAGACAATAGATCAAACGATTTACTATTAAATGGTTATATCAACTGGAACATTTCAAAAGATATTACTTTCAGAAGTGTAATCGGTTACGTTCAGAGAGATATCATCACCAACCAGTTTTGGGGCACTGTTACTTCACAGGCAAGAGCTAATGCTGATATGCCAATCGTACAGTTAGACAGATCTCAATCTAGAAGGATTACCAATACCAATACCTTAAACTATACCAAAAAATTCGGTAAGCATAAATTAGATGTTTTATTAGGTCAGGAGATCATTCAGACAGATGGTGAAACAAGTAACACGTATGTAAAATGGTTTCCAAAATCTATCCTTCCTGAAGAGGCATTTGCGAATATTGCTGCCGCTACTCCACCAGCAGGTTTAATCCAAGATGCTGCAAGAACAGGAGTTTTGGCACCAGATCGTTTGGCTTCATTTTTCGGACGTGTAAACTATATTTTTGATAACAAATACATCTTAACAGCATCAGTAAGAGCTGACGGATCGAATGTTTTCATGAAAGGAAACCAGTGGGGATATTTCCCGGCGGCTTCCCTGGCCTGGAAAATTAAAGAAGAAAAATTCCTTAAGGATGTTAATTGGTTAGATGAATTAAAACTTCGTGTGGGTTACGGTCTTTCCGGAAACAATAGAATTACCTCTTACCTTTGGGCCAACTTCTATAATATCAATGCAAATAACGGGTACGTATTCGGAACTTCAGTTACACCGGGAGCTGCGATTTCTACAACGCAGGCCAATCCTAACGTAAAATGGGAAGCTACTGTTTCAAAAAATGCCGGTATTGACTTTGAATTGTTCAACAGCAGACTATATGGTAGCGTTGACGGATATATTACCGACACAAAAGATCTATTGGTTTTAGCAAAAGTTCCTTTCCCGGGATATTCAAACCAGTTTCAGAATTCAGGTAAAACTCAAAACAGAGGTTTAGAATTTACTCTTGGAGGAGTGATCGTCAACAAGGAAGACTTCACATGGAAAACAGATATTAACCTTTCTGCCAACAGAAACAAAATTCTAAGTTTAGGAAGCAGTGTTCGTCAGGGACAAGATTCATATTTGGTTCAATCGGGAGGTATCGGCGGATTCGACTTTATTGCTAAAGTTGGAAGTTCTGTAGGAACCTATTACGGATATGTAACTGAAGGAAGATACGAAATCAGTGATTTTGATTACAATGCTGCAACACAGGTTTACACTTTAAAAGCAGGAGTTCCTAGCAGCAGCGCTATAGCATTAGGTGCAAAAGCCGTTCAACCCGGAGATCTTAAATTAAAAGATTTAAATGGTGACGGACAGATTACTGATGCAGACAGAGAAGAATTAGGAAGTGCTCAGCCTAAGTTTTATGGAGGTTTTAACCAAACTTTCCGTTACAAAAACTTTGACATGAGTTTATTCTTTAATTTCTCAGTTGGAAACAAAGTTTACAATGCTAATAAAATAGAGAATACCACTCAATACTTATATAGAGACAACAACATGGCTGCAGAAGTGGCAGACAGATGGAGATGGTTTGATAACAACGGGGTAAAAGTGAACGATCCTACTGCGTTGGCAGCATTGAACGCAAATACTACAATGTGGACGCCACCGACAGGACAATACATTTTACATTCTTACGGAATTGAAGACGGTTCTTTCTTAAGACTAAACAACGTTACTTTAGGATTCACTTTACCAAAAGGTTCTTTGGAAGCTGTAGGTGTTAAAAATTTCAGATTGTATGCAACAGTTAACAACGTATTTGTTATTACAAAATACTCAGGTTATGATCCTGAAGCGAGTACAAGAAGAAATCCGTTAACTCCCGGGGTAGATTATTCAGCATATCCTAGAAGCAGATTTTTTGTAACAGGTGTAGATATCACTTTCTAAAATTTATTATCATGAAAAAAAGCAAATCAATATTTATTTTATCTTTTCTGGCAGGTGCACTTTTCCTTAATTCGTGCAGCGATTTTCTTGAGCCGGAAAACCTTTCAAGTATTTCTGAAGCACAGCAGTTTGATAGTACTGCAGATACATTTTCAGCCTTAGTTGGAGTGTATGCTCAATTGGGAGGAGATGACGGATATGGACAAAGATTATCTTTGATTATACCACAATCCGGAGACGACTTCAGAACTTCAGGAAGCTACAATTGTAATGACAGAAGAGGGGTAGCAACTTTTGGTGCTTGTACAACCAATACAGAACTTAACGGACCTTTTTCAAAATTATATACAGGAATTGAGCGTGCAAATCTTGTCATTAAAAATATTCCTTTATCTCCTGTAATGCAAACCGGGTCAGCAGAAGATAAAAAACTAATGGATAGATTTTTAGGAGAAGCATTAACGCTAAGAGCTCAATATTACTATGAATTGATCAGAAACTGGGGAGATGTACCTTTTTATTTAGTACCAGCTTCTGATGTGGCAGAGCAAAATCAGCCAAAAACAGACAGAGATATTATCTATGATCAAATGATTATCGATCTTGAGAAAGCTGCAACTTTAGTTCCTTGGAGATCTGAAGGCGGAACTACCAGCAACAGAATTTCTAAAGGTTTCGTGAAAGGTCTTAGAGCAAGAATTGCATTGGCAAGAGCAGGATATTCTTTAAGAAGAAGTCCTCAAATCATGGCTCAGGGATCAAATCCTCAGAAATATTACCAAATAGCTTTAGACGAATGTAAAGATATTATGAATCATACAGGAGAGCACAGTCTGAACCCAAGCTATGAAAATATCTTCAGAGCTTTACATACCAATGCTCAGGATGCAACCAATGAAGTTATTTTCGCAGTAGGAGCTTTTGGTGGTGGTACCAGAACAGACTCTAAAATAGGATATTACAACGGTCTGAAGCACCATGACAACTCTGTATGGAAAGGTGGTGGAGGTATCAATGCGTTACCAACCTACTTTTATGAGTTTACAAAATATGATTTGAGAAGAGATATGAATGTAGGAATTTTCACCATTAATGCAACGAATCAGGCTGATTTAGCTGCTTCAAACGCATGGACAGATTCTAAATACAGAAAATCTTGGACAAGTATCACAGGACCATCTCAAACACTTGCGGTTGACTGGCCTCTACTTCGTCTTTCAGATGTAATGTTGATGTTTGCAGAAGCGGATAATGAAATTCACGGAGCACCATCACAAGAAGCAAAAAATGCTTTATTAGCGGTAAGAAACAGAGCCTATACAGGAAATCTTGGACAAGTAGGAACGATTCCTTCTGATAAAGTTGGTTTCTTCAATGCAATTGTAAAAGAAAGATTGTTGGAATTAGGTTCTGAAGGAATTAGAAAATATGATTTGATTCGTTGGAATTTATTAGCTTCAAAAATTATTGAAACTAAACAAAAACTGACAGATTTTATCAACGGAACAGGAGCTTATGCCAATGTCCCTTTAAATATCTACTATAAATCTTCTGTTTACGATCCAACTAAAACAGCTCAACAAAACATTGCTGCAATCGACGTTTACACTACAGGAACAGACAAAAGCCAGGTATTTTATCTTCCTAATCAGTCTGCAACGACTCCTTCAGGTTACAAATCAATTGCCTGGAGATCAGGAATAACGGCAACTTATGTAAACGATCCTTCTGCAGGATACGCACAGTATTTTGAAGCCAATAAGAGAGAATTATTACCTATTTATTTCGAATTTATTCAAAATAACTACAATCTTACACAGGATTACGGTTATTAGAATCAAGATACATTCATATTAATTTCAATACAGACTTTCTCCTTCATTGGGGTAAAGTCTGTATTTTTCCAATGAAAATTAAAATCTATGGAGATTTCAAATTTTTACAAAAAAATAAAGTTCCTATCCTATTTTTCAGTAGTTGTTATCAGTCTTCTTTCTTTCAAGATGAATGAGGGTAAAACCATCATCGTTTCGAAAGACGGAAAAGGAAATTTCACTACCATTCAAGAAGCCATCAATTCTGTTGAAAAAGGAAAAACGGCAAGAACAAAAATCATTGTAAAACCCGGAATTTACAGAGAGAAAATCACAGTAGACGTTGCAAAAAGCCCGATCAGTTTAATTGGAGAAAATGCACAAAATACAATCTTAGTTTACGGCGATCACGCTTCAAAACAAAATGCTGAGGGTAAAAATATTGGAACGACTGGCTCATCTACCCTATTTATCTTTTCTGATGATTTCTCAGCAAAAAATATTACGTTTCAAAATGACGCAGGACCCGTGGGACAAGCAGTTGCAGTTTTAACGACAGGTGATAGGATTGTATTTGAAAACTGCCGTTTTTTGGGATTTCAGGATACTTTATACACAAAAGGATCTCAGGATAATCCGGACAAAAGCAAACCTTCCCGCAATTATTTTAAAAATTGCTACATCGAAGGAACGACCGATTACATCTTCGGAGCAGGAACTGCAGTGTTTGAAAAATGCACGATTTACTCAAAAAAAAATGCTTCCTATATTACTGCGGCCTCCACGCCACAAGGTCAAGAGTTCGGTTATGTATTTATTAACTGTAATTTAACAGGAGATGCCGATGCAAATTCTGTATATTTGGGTCGTCCGTGGAGACCATTTGCAAAGACTATTTATATCAATTGTGCAATCGATTCCACAATAAAATCTGAAGGTTGGCACAACTGGTCTAAACCTGAGGCAGAGAAAACCACTTTCTATGCAGAATACAATTCTAAAGGTTCAGGAGCTAATGCTGAAAAAAGAGTTTCATGGTCACATCAGCTAACGAAAGAGCAAAGTAAAAAATATACTGCTAAAAATATTCTTTCCGGAAAAGACAATTGGAACTTCAAAAAAGCAGTTCAATAATCTCAAAAAATTTTAAATGAAAATTTCTTTTTATTCAATCATCCTTTTGGGAATTTTATCTTTACAAAACTGTACAAGCCAGATAAAAACTTCAGCCGAATCTGAAATCATAGTTTCAGGAAAGCTGATCAGTTTTCCCGGTGCAGAAGGTTTTGGAAGATTTACCACTGGCGGACGCGGCGGAAAAGTTGTATTCGTAACCAAATTGACAGACGATGGTTCTGAAGGGACTTTAAGGCACGCTTTAGAACAAAAAGGTCCGAGATATATTGTTTTCAAAACTGCCGGAACGATTTTCCTTGAATCTCCATTAAGAATAAAAGAAGGCGATGTGACGATTGCCGGACAAACCACTCCCGGAGACGGAATTACCGTTGCTAACTACGAAACTTTTGTGGCAGCAGACAATGTAATCATCCGTTACATGCGATTCAGAATGGGTGACAGGAAAAAGTATGAAGGCGACGCTTTAGGGGCAAGATTCATAAAAAATTTAATAGTTGATCACTGTTCGATGAGCTGGTCAACGGACGAGACGGTTTCCATTTATGTGAATGAAAATACCACGCTCCAATGGTGTGTAATTACAGAAAGCCTGAGAAACTCTGCCCATCAGAAAGGCGCTCACGGATATGGCGGAATTGCCGGTGGAAAATTCGCATCTTTTCATCATAATATCTACGCCAACCACGACAGCAGAAATCCGAGATTGGGAGAATATGCAGGAAGTAAATTTGCTCTGACCGATTTGACCGATTTTAGAAATAATATCATTTACAATTGGGGACATAATAATGTCTACGGAGGTGAGGGAATGAATGTGAATATGGTCAACAATTATTACAAACCCGGACCTGCATCGATGAACAAGAAAAGAATAGTTGCCATCGATAAAAATGAAAAGCCTGAAACTGAAGTTTACAACATTTGGGGCAAATATTATATCAATGGAAATGTTTCGGAAGGAAATCCTGAAGTTACCGCCGATAATTGGAATTTGGGGGTTTTCAATCAAATGAAACCTGCTTACAATTTAACAGATGCTGATAAAAATTCAATTAAAATAAATCAGCCACACGATATTCAGAATAACGTAAAAACTGATTCTCCAAAAGAGGCGTATGAAAAAATATTAAAAATCGGAGGGGCCAGTTTAGTGAGAGATGCGGTAGATTTACGTGTTTTGGAACATGTAAAAAACGGAACATTTTCGCATAAAGGCTCGCTTGGAAGTGATAACGGAATCATAGATTCTCAGGAAGATGTAGGAGGATTTCCTGATTTAAAACCAGAAAAAAGTCCTTCAGATTCAGACAATGATGGAATGCCCGATGATTGGGAAATCAAAAATAATCTTGATCTAAATACGGCAAATGCTAACGGAAAAGATTTAGATAAAAATTATGATAATATTGAGGTGTATATCAATAGCCTCGTTAAAAAAATAACCGAAAATCAACGATAGTCACTGAACTTTCAGACCCATCGGTCATCTAAATTAAAAATAATGTCAGTACAACTAAAATCAAACTTATTCAAAATATTTCTAGCGGCAGCAATTTTCGCAGGCGGTTCATCTTTCGCACAGAAAAATGTGATTGAGAAAATCCGTAAAAACACGAAAGCTCCTTTCTCCTACGCCGAATTATCAATAAAAGATGGCGGAAAATGGCAAGGCAACGAATACATCGGCGGAACTTTTAAAAACATCAATGAATTACAACTTCCAGCAGAGCATACCGACCATTCTTACTACATCAGATACGAAGGAATCGGTTTGGAAAACAATCAAATCGGTTACAGATTATATTTAGACTGGAGAAATGCAACAGACATTTTCGGTAAAAAAGTGAATACTTTAGTATTGCCGGATGTCGGACAGGACGGCTTTGAAACCTATCATCACGATGCACCTTGGGGACAGGATATTTTGAAATCAGGCCGTACCATCGGAGTCGGTTCTTACGGAAGATATGATGATCAGAATGATTTTGTGGAAACTTTTAAAACGGTAAAAACCACCACTGCAAAAGTTGTTAATGAAAGCGATAAATCTTTCGCAACCATCGATTACAAAGGCTGGAAAACTTGGGGAAAAGCAGTTGATCTTCAATCTAAATTAACCATATTCAACAAAGACCGTTTTGTAAAGGTTGATTTAAATTTAAATGAAACACTTTCAGGATTGTGCACAGGAATCGTAGCTTTCAAAGACATCCCAATGAAACAGGCAGTCAGTAAAAACAAAAAATGGGGCTACATCGCAACGTACGGAACGCAAACTTTAGCCAAAAAGGAAGATAATTTGGGAATGGTCATCTTCTACCCTATCGGAAATTTAGATAAAATTGTAAAAACCAAATCGACTCACGTGGTGGTTTTCAAAAAGACAAAAAATGTTTCGTATTATTTTATGGGAGCCTGGTCACAGGAACCCAACGGAATTAAAACCGAAGCAGAATTTTACAAAGATTTAGATAAAAAATTAGAAATTTTAGATAATAACAATCAACTTTAAAATTGACTTACAATGAGTTTTATTAATCAAAAATTAAAAATATACGCTGTTGCAGTTTTAGGTTCAGGAATGTTCCTTGCCTGTGCACAGACAAACACTGCAACGGCTGCAAAAGCGACAATCCAAACTTCAAAATCCGGAAAAGTAGTTCCTACCAATCTGAAATGGTCTGAAAGAATGATGCTTTCTGAAATGCAGAGATTCCCGGAAGCGTGGATGCTTGATTTCAGCAAAAGCCCGAAATGGACGTATCCTTCGGCAATTGTTTTGGATGGTGCTGAGCAACTTTACCTTAAAACCGGTAAAAAAGAATACTACGATTACATCAGTGGTTTCGGAGAAACTTTGATCAAGGAAGACGGTACAATCACTACTTACGATCTTGACAAGTACAACATCGACATGCTGAACAGTGGAAACGTATTGCTTTATCTTTATGAAAAAGAAAAGAAAGACAAATACCTGAAAGCACTTCAAACTTTACGTTTGCAAATCGACGGACAGCCAAGAACAAATGAAGGTTCTTTCTGGCATAAAAAAATCTATCCTTATCAGGTTTGGCTAGATGGTTTGTACATGGGAATGCCTTTCTACACGCATTACACAAAAGATTTTATAAAAGGTGCAGATGCAACCAAAGCTTATGATGATATTGTGATGCAATTTGATTCGGTTCAGAAAAACCTTTTAGACAAAAAAACTGGATTGCTGTATCACGCTTGGGATGAAAGTAAAGAACAGGCTTGGGCAGACAAACAAACCGGACTTTCACCCAATTTCTGGGGAAGAGCGATGGGTTGGTACGGAATGGCGATGGTAGATGTTCTTGATTATTTACCTAAAGATCATCCGGGAAGAGCGAGAATTATTTCTTATATCAAATCATATTCTGACGCTATTATTAAATATCAGGATAAAAAATCTGGTCTTTGGTATCAGGTTTTAGATAAACCTTTAGCGAATGGTAATTACGAAGAAGCAACAGCTTCAGCAATGTTTGTGTACACGATGATTAAATCCGTAAACAAAGGATATCTTCCAAAATCATACAAAACTGCAGCTAAAAAAGGCTATGACGGAATCATCAAAAACTTAATCACAGTTGATGAAAACGGAGTGGTAAATTTAAATAAATGTTGCGCCGTTGCCGGTTTAGGAGGAAAACCTTACCGAGACGGTTCTTACGAATATTATGTAAATGAAGAAATCCGTTCGAATGACGGAAAAGGAACAGGACCATTTATTTTGGCAAGTTTGGAATTTGAAAAATAATGCTTTAAACCATTAAGGAGAGGTAAGAAGTTAAGATTCATTAAGGTTAAAATCTAGATTTTATTAAGCGAGTTGCTTTAAGCATAATACTTAATGATCTTAATGAAAATCAATTTATTGATTCTTAATTTAAGCAGCTAGTATTTCTTAAATCCTTAATGGTGAAAAAAAAAATTCATTCTAACATTACACAAACCAGATCAAAAATCTGATTTTATGATGACAAACAAAATTTTAAATATACTTTCAATCACTGCATTTTCAATTGCATCAACCTATTTGACCGCACAGGAAAAACCATACGTTTCGGAAGTCTGGACTGCCGATCAGGGAAAAAATTTCAGAAATCCAATCTTATACGCAGATTATTCAGATCCTGACGTTACCCGCGTTGGCGATGATTATTATATGACCGCTTCAAGTTTCAATGAAGCTCCGGGATTGCCGATTCTTCATTCAAAAGATATGGTCAACTGGAAATTGGTCAACTACGCTATTCAGGATGTTTTGCCTAAAGAACATTTCTCGGTTCCGAGAAGAGGTGATGCTGTTTGGGCGCCGAGTATCCGTTTTCACAAAGGTGAATTCTACATTTACTGGGGCGATCCGGATTTCGGAATTTACATGGTAAAAACCAAAGATCCTCTTGGAAAATGGGACGAATCCGTTTTGGTAATGGAAGGAAAAGGTTTAATCGATTCCTGTCCTTTTTGGGATGAAGACGGAAATGCTTACTTAGTTCACGGTTGGGCAGGAAGCCGTGCAGGAGTGAAAAGTATTTTGTCTTTAAATAAAATGAATCCTGAAGGAACAAAAGTTTTAGATAAAGGCGTTCATATTTTTGACGGTCACGATGCGCATCCTACGGTTGAAGGTCCAAAGATGTACAAAAGAAATGGCTACTACTATATTTTCGCTCCGGCGGGAGGTGTAGCTACAGGTTGGCAATTGGTTTTAAGATCAAAAAATATTTACGGTCCTTACGAAGAGAAAATTGTTCTCGAGCAGGGAAAAACAAAGATCAACGGTCCTCATCAGGGGGCTTGGGTAGATACGCCTTCAGGTGAAGATTGGTTCTATCATTTTCAGGATGTGGATGCAGGAGGAAGAATCGTGCATTTGCAGCCGATGAAATGGGAAAATGACTGGCCGGTAATGGGAATCGACAGCGATAAAAACGGAATCGGTGAACCTGTTTTAACTTATAAAAAACCAAACGTAGGAAAAACTTATCCGGTTGTAACTCCAGCAGAGACTGATGAGTTTGATGGTGAAAAATTAGGCTTACAATGGCAATGGAGCGCCAACGAAAATATCGTTTGGTCTTCCAAACTTCCGGGACAGAAATTCCTGAGATTATTTTCAATGAAAGCTCCTGAAGGAGAATTAAATCTTTGGAATGTTCCGAATTTACTGACTCAAAAATTCCCTGCTCCGAATTTTGTGGCTTCAACGAAAGTTAAATTGACTCCCGAAGACGCCAAAGAAGGAAAAACTGCCGGCCTTTTGGTAATGGGATTAGATCATGCATCAATTGTTATCACTAACAAACCCGACGGATATTACGTTCAGTTGAGAAAAGCTGAAAAGGCAGATAAAGGCGGCGTTGAAAAGATGTTATTTGAAGCTAAATTAAAAGGAAACGAAGCTTATTTTAAAGTCAACGTCAGCGAGCCCAACGGCATCTGCACATTCAGCTACAGCGAAAACGGAAAAAATTTCATCAAAGCAGGCGAACCATTTCAGGCAAAACCAGGAAAATGGATCGGTGCCAAAGTGGGATTATATTCTGTGAGTACACAGAAAGCAAATCGCGGTGGTTATGCCGATTTTGAATATTTTAGAATAACAAAAAATTAGATATTTCCCACAGATTTCACGGATTTTCACAGATGATTGCACATCCATTGAAAATAGGTTTCAATAAAGTTTATGAAAATCTAAAAAATCTTTAGTAGAGAAAAAATATAAAATTTATCAACAAAAAAATAAGAATATATATAATGAAGAAGTCATTCAAAATAATAGGTCTTGTTGCGGCAATGATGTTTTCGGGACAGATCTACGCACAAAATTTAGACATTTACAAAAATATTGAATTTAAAATGCCACAGGTGGCGGAAACTTCTTTTCCAGCCAATACCGTTTCTATTAAAGATTTTGGTGGTATTGCAGGTGGAAAAATAAAAACCACAGAAGCTTTCAAAAAAGCGATGGACGCTTTGGTAAAAAAAGGTGGCGGTAAACTAGTTGTTCCGAGAGGAATCTGGCTGACGGGTCCAATCGTTTTGCAAAGCAATATCAATCTTCATATTGAAGACGGTGCTTTTATTATTTTCAGCAAAGATAAAAGCGACTATCCTTTGGTTGACGTAAGTTTTGAAGGACTAAATACAATCCGTTGCCAATCTCCAATTTCTGCTAGAAATGCGAAGAATATTGCAATTACCGGAAAGGGTGTGATCGACGGAAATGGTGACGCTTGGAGAGCGGTAAAAAAAGGAAAACTGTCGGAAACTGAATGGAAAAAATTTGTTGCATCAGGTGGAATTGTTTCTGCTGATGGCAAAACCTGGTATCCGTCAGAAAGTTATAAAAAAGGATTTGAAAGCAGCTCAAGCTTCAATGTTCCAGATAAAATCTCAAAATCTGAACTAGAATCTGTAAAAGATTTTCTTCGTCCGGTAATGGTGAGCATCGTAGGTTGCGATAAAGTTCTTCTAGACGGACCAACTTTCCAGAACTCTCCGGCGTGGAATCTTCACCCGTTGATGTCTTCAAATATTATTCTTAAAAATCTTACCGTAAGAAACCCTTGGTATTCTCAAAACGGTGACGGTGTAGATTTGGAATCATGTAAAAATGTTCTGATCTATGACAATACTTTTGACGTAGGTGATGATGCAATCTGTATTAAATCCGGTAAAGATGAAGACGGTAGAAAAAGAAATATGCCGACAGAAAATGTAATCATTAAAAACAATGTCGTTTATCACGGTCATGGAGGTTTCGTTATCGGAAGTGAAATGTCGGGCGGTGCAAGAAATATTCACGTTTCAGACTGTACTTTCATCGGAACCGATATCGGTCTTCGCTTTAAAACAACCCGTGGAAGAGGTGGTGTTGTTGAAAATATTTATGTGAAAAATATTGATATGATCAACATTCCAACGCAGACCATCGGGTTTAATATGTTCTATGAAGGAGCTTCACCTGTTTTGGAGGACGGACAAAATGCAGAAGGAAATAAAGTTCCTGAAAAAGTATTTCCTGTAACCGAGAAAACTCCGATTTTCAGAAATATTTATTTTAAAAATATTAATGCGGTTAATTCTTATGAAGCAATTGCCATCAATGGTTTGGCTGAAATGAATATTAAAAACATCGTGATTGAAGATTCTCAGTTTGACACCAAAAAAGCATTGACAATAATCGATGGCGATGGAATTGTTCTGAAAAACGTAAAACTGAAATATACAGAAGGAACAGGAGCTGTTGTTTACAACAGTAAAAATGTAGACCTCTCTACCCTGCAGTTGGAAGCATCTCAGAAACCGACAATTAAAGTTTTAGGAAGCAAAACTTCAGCGGTAAAATTACCAAAAAATGTAACTGGCGAGCAATTGCAGGTTTCGAAAGAGATTGCAAAAAATGCAGTTAAATAATTTCATTGAATATGAGTTTTCACAAACTATATTTTCTTTTTGTTTTTTTTGTAGGAGCAACAGCATTCGGTCAGACAAAGCCGAATGCTACTCCTTACACCAACGAAGCAACGTATGAAAAACTAAAAAAGAAACATCCGTTCATCACTCCGCTGAACAGACCAGTTCCGCCCAACATCGGAATTGATAAAGATGTTGAGTACTCCAACATTAACGGACTATCTTTAAAAGCAGATATCTACTATCCTCTCGATAAATCCAAAAAACATCCGGGAATCGCATTAGTTCATGGTGGCGGCTGGATTTCGGGAAGCAAGGAGAACGAAAAATACATGGCTCAAGAATTGGCAGCCAAAGGTTATGTTGCCATCGCCGTTGGTTACCGTTTGAGTGAGGTCGCAGCATACCCTGCCGCAAATAATGATGTTGAAAATGCCATTCATTTTTTAAAGAAAAACAAGAAAAAATATTCTTTGGACACCAAAAAAATGGCAGTTTTAGGCGAATCAGCAGGAGCACAAATCGCCACTTTGGTCGGTGTGAAATCCAAGAACAAAATAAAAGCAATCGTAAACTTAGATGGAATTGTTTCTTTCATCCATCCTGAAGCTGAAGAAAGCACTTATGCAGCCTATTGGTTGGGCGGAGACAGAAATGTCAATCTTAAAAACTGGACCGAAGCTTCACCTTTGGAATACGTTGGCAAGAACACGCCTCCTACTCTATTCATCAATTCTTCTCAGCCCCGTTTTCATGCTGGAAGAGATGACATGATGAAGATTTTAAAAAGCCACAATATCTTTACAGAATACCACGAAATTAAAGATACTCCTCATTCATTCTGGTCTGCCGAACCATGGTTCACAGAAACTTTGAATCTGACGGTGGAGTTTTTGGATAAAGTATTGAAATAAGGTTTAGATAAAATTAAAACGCAAAGATTTATTATAAAATTGAATAACTTTTAAGGAGCAAAGAATATAAGCTCACTTTTAATTCAAGCTTAAGCGACTCGTTCGCATCCTTTGCTCCTTAAAAATATCAACACCAAGAAATTAAATCTTTGCGTTAAAAAAATTAAGAATCAATCATAAAATATGTTTATGAAAAAACTACTTTTAATACTCTTCATTTCCATCACCAATTTACTTTTGGCAGGAACTGATCCATACATCACAATAACCGTTGCACAAGACGGAAGCGGACAATTCACTTCCATTCAGAAAGCCATAACATCCATCAGAGACTTGGGTCCGGGCGAAGCTTTAGTTAAAATTAAAGCGGGAACTTATCACGAGAAAATCGTTATTCCATCCTCCAAACATAAAATCACTTTACAGGGCGAAAATAAGGAAAACACTATCATTACCAATGACGACTATTCCGGAAAACTAGATGCTTTGAATGAGAAAATGACAACCTTCAACTCATACACGCTTTTGGTAATGTCTGATGATGTTAAAGTTTATAATCTGACCATTCAAAATGCATCATGTAATCAGGGACAGGCCGTTGCACTTCATGTAGAAGGTGACCGTTTTATCGTCAAAGATTCTAAAATTTCAGGTTGTCAGGACACCGTTTACACTGGCGGAAATCACAGCAGACAATATTACGAGAACTGTTTTATCGAAGGCACAACCGACTTTATTTTTGGTTCGGCAACGGTAGTTTTTAAAAACTGTACGATAAAAAGTTTAGCCAATTCTTACCTTACGGCGGCATCAACAGATCAGAGTAAAGGGTTTGGCTATGTATTTTTCGACTGTAAATTAATTGCCAAAGAAGGCATCAACAAAGTATTTTTGGGAAGACCTTGGAGACCTTATGCAAGAACAGTTTTCATCAACACCGAAATGGGAAGTCACATTCTTCCTGAAGGCTGGAATCCGTGGAAAGGTGACAAAATGTTTCCCGATAAAGATAAAACTGCTTACTATGCAGAATACAACAGCAAAGGCGAAGGCGGAAATACTTCTCAAAGAGTTCAATGGTCGCATCAGTTAACAAAAAAAGAAGCAAAAAAATACACCCTTAAAAATATTTTCGGAGATTGGAATCCGAATACAGGCAATAATTATTAATATTCACTAAAAATAAATTAAACAAAATGTTGTTTCAAAAAAGCTAGTATTAGAAATGTCATGCTGAGCTTGTCGAAGCATCTTCAAACAAATCAATTCAAAAAATGAAAAAAATACTTTTAATATTTAGCCTTGCAGTTTCCACTTTAATTTTGGCGCAGAAAAAACCAACCTTATTTCTGATCGGCGACTCAACAATGTCCAACAAAGACAATCCCGATAAAAACCCGGAACATGGTTGGGGACAGGTTTTAGGACAATTCATGACCAATGGAATTGAAATTCAAAACCATGCAATGAACGGAAGAAGCTCAAAAAGTTTCCGAACAGAAGGACGATGGGACAAAGTGGAAAAACAATTAAAAAAAGGTGACTTCGTTGTAATCCAGTTTGGCCATAATGATCAAAAATTGAAAGATTCAACAAAATTTACGAATCCATATACACAATATAGAGCCAATTTGGAAAGATATGTGAATGAGACACGAGCTAAAGGTGCAACACCTATTTTAATGACTTCTATTACAAGAAGAAACTTCAACGAAAATGGAGTTTTAATTGATACTCACACCGATTATCCGTTGGTGGTGAGAATGGTTGCAGATGACATGAAAGTTGCTTTCATAGACATGCAGTTACTGACCGAACAAATGGAAATTTCAGCAGGTCCTGAAAAATCAAAACTTTTGCACCTTCATTTTAAAGCTGGAGAAAATGCATATTACGATAAAGACAAAGCGGATGATACGCATTTGTCAAGGTTGGGCGCAGAAACTGTGGCGAAACTTGCGGTAAAGTCCTTGAAGGATTTAAAAACCGGTCTGGAAAAATATATTAAATAACTCAATAATTTAAATGACATAGGAAAATGGAGCGTTAAGAAAATTTAAATTTAATCCGTTAAAAAATTCCCACTGTTTGAGTGCGGCAAAGATTATCTTAAGACAAACCATTTTCAATCCGCACGAGTTTGGGAATTTTAGGATTTAATTTAAAATTTTAGTGGAATTTTCCAAGTCTTGAATTTTTGATTCTTTTGTTTCAAAAGAATACAGTAAAAATAAAAAATATGAATTTCAAAAAAGAGCCATTTTTCGATAGCAATTCCGAGTGGGAAGATTTAGGAAGCGGTGTTTCCAGACAGTTTGTGGGATACAACTCTCAGGTCATGATGGTCATCGTTAAATTTGAGAAAGATGCGGTTGGAACATTACACCAACATTTTCATTCGCAAATCACGTATGTTGCAGAAGGAAAATTCGAAGTAACCGTTGACGGAAAAACTAAAATTTTACAAAAAGGCGACGGATTTTTCGCCCAGCCGAATATTTTCCATGGGGTAAAATGTCTGGAAGCTGGTAAGCTGATTGATGCATTCACACCGTTTAGAGAAGATTTCCTAAAAGATTAAATTTACAAAATCAAACCTCACAGATTTAAAAAAACCTGTGAGGTTTATAATTTTAAAACTATGAAAAAAGCAATTTTTGTATTTATAATTCTCTTTTTCATTCAGTTTTCAGCTCAGGAAAAAATTATTCTTTGGCCAAAAGGTGAAATGCCTAACTCGAAAATTTTGGCTTCAAAGACCAAAAAGAAAAAGAATTGGCAGAATTAAAAGAAGCTGAACTTTTTGCTTTTTTGCCGCCCATAAAGGAGAGAAATCAAAAATCTGTTATCATCATTCCCGGTGGTGGATACTCGAAACTAACTTACGATGAAGGTGCTTTTCAGATCGCAAAATGGATGAATACTTTAGGTATTTCGGCTTTTGTGTTGAATTACAGATTGCCAACTTCGCCCGATTTAATACAAAAAGAAATTGCGCCATTGCAAGATATTCAGGCTGCTATCAAATACATCAGAAAAAACTCGGCTCAATGGGGGATTTCTCCAAATCAGGTTGGCGTTGTCGGAACTTCAGCAGGTGGACATTTGGCGGCAATGGCAAGCAATATGTTGACAGATTATACAGAGCTAAAAGGCGATTGGGAAAACATTTCAACCATTCCGAATTTTGCGATTCTGTTTTGTCCGGTCATTGATCTGGGCGAATATGCACACAAAGGAAGTCGTGATAGTTTATTGGGAGAAAACGCTTCGCTGGAAAAAATCAAGGAATATTCAATGCAAAATCTGGTAACTGAAAAAACGCCACCAACGATTTTGTTTCATAATCAGGACGACACCGCAGTTCCGTCGATGAACAGCATTTTGTATTTCAAGGCAATGACAAAAAATAAAGTGAAAGGAGCGATGTTTATTTTTCCTAAAGGCGGGCATCGGTTTTTTGTCACCGATAAAGATCCACTGAACGAAAACTGGAAAAAACTGTGTGCAGACTGGCTTTTGAGTATTGGCAATAAGTAATAGGTAATGAGTAATTTAAAATGCTTTAAAATTTGCCTCAGAAATTCTGCAATTACACTGTCACACTGAGCTTACCAAAGTGTCTTGCGCCTTAAAAACAGTATCTCATTAAAAAACTTTGCGCCTTTGCGATTATCGAAAAACATCAAATTTTAAAATCAATGAAAAAAGCAGCTTTCCTCATATTAATTTTTCTCCTTAATCAAATTTCAGCTCAGCAAAAATTAACCGTTTGGACAAAAGGTGAAATGCCCAATTCCAAGGGTTTAAAATTAAACATCGTTGAAGAAAAAGAAGGTCGCATTACCCAAATTCAGGAAGCCGAACTGTTCGCTTTTCTGCCTGCCAAAGAGGAAAGAAAAAAGATGGCTATCATTGTCATTCCAGGTGGTGGTTACAAACATTTGACCTATGATTTGGGTGGATATTCCTATGCAAAATGGCTCAATACTTTAGGAATTTCGGCTTTCGTTTTAAACTATCGTCTGCCCACTTCTCCTGATTTAAAACAGAGAGAAATCGGACCTCTTCAGGATATTCAGGCTGCAATAAAATTAATCAGAAAAAATGCTTCCCAATATGGAATTTCTCCCGATCAGATCGGAGTTTTGGGAACTTCAGCAGGTGGACATTTGGCAACAATGGTAAGTAATATTCCAACCGATTATACTGAATTGAAAGGTGACTGGACAAGTGTTTCACCGATTCCTAATTTTGCAATTTTGGTTTCTCCTGTTATTGATTTGGGAGAATTTGCTCATAAAGGAAGCCGAGTAAATCTATTAGGAGAAAATGCTTCCCCAGAAAAAATCAAAGAATATTCTATGCAGAATCGCGTGACAGAGAAAACACCGCCAACGATTTTATTTCATGCTCAAAATGATCCCGCTGTTCCTGCCGTCAACAGTATCATGTACTACGAAGCGATGATTAAAAATAAAGTGAAAGGAGCAGTTTTCATTTTTCCGGAAGGTGAACACAATATCGGAATTTCAAATAAAACTGAACTGACAGATAACTGGAAAAAAATCTGCTCAGATTGGCTCCAGAATATTAGTAATAAGTAACGGGAAATGAGCAATTAAAAAATAGTTAATCGCTAAGGCGCAAGAAAATTGACAAACTCATTTTTTTTAAGGCGCAAAGATTTTATCTTCGATAAAATTTAACGTGTATTAATTTATTCCTTGCTGAAAATCTTCGATTTTCTTGCGCCTTAAAAGTACTATAATTTAAACAATATTGCGCCTTTGCGTTTAACAAAAACAATTTAGAAATGCTAAGAATAATCAAACATAAAATAATCTTACTCGCTTGTGGAACGTTGATCTCTGTTTCAACTTTTGCACAGCAGAATCTCAAATTAACCTACAACAAACCTGCAGAAAATTGGAACGAAGCTTTACCTATAGGAAACGGTAGGCTGGGAGCAATGATTTTCGGAGGCGCTGTTCAGGAGCATCTTCAGCTCAATGAAGAGACAATCTGGGCAGGCGAACCGGGAAATAATGTCCCGAAAAACACGTTTGACAGTATTCAGAAAGTGAGAAGGTTAATCAATGAAAGTCAGTTTGAAAAGGCACAGGATTTAACCAATACAACCTATCCAAGAACGGCTCCGAAAGACCTGAATTACGGAATGCCGTATCAGACGATGGGCGATCTTTTTTTAGATTTTAAAGGTCATGAAAATTTTAAAAACTACAACCGGACTTTAGACATTGAAAAAGCAGTCAGCACAGTTTCCTACAAAGTGAATGGTGTGACTTTCAAGCGTGAAATTTTCTCATCATTTGCCGATAATGTGGTCATAATTAAATTATCTTCAAGCAAAAAAGGAAGTTTAAATTTCTCGGTAAACGCCTCTACTCCACACAAAATCAATTCTATTTTCACAGAGAAAAATCAATTGGTCATTAATGGAACGAGCGGTTCTTTGGACAATAAAACCGGGAAGATCAATTTTAAAACCGTCGCTTTCCCCGTTTTAAAAGGTGGAAAATTGACCTCAACAAAAAATCAGCTTAACATTTCGGGAGCCGATGAAGTTGTAATTTACGTTTCTATTGCTACGAATTTCAAAAAATATAATGATCTTTCCGGAAATCCGGACGCAAGAGTTTCGGAATATTTAAATAAGGCTTTAAACAAAAAATATGATGCTGAATTAAAGGCTCACATTGAAAAATACCAAAAATATTTCAAACGGGTAAGTTTAAATTTAGGAACAACAGAACAAGCTAAGAAAACAACCAATATCAGAATTAAAGAATTCGGAAATTCACAAGATCCAGATTTGGTGGCTTTGTATTTCCAGTTTGGGCGTTACCTTTTGATTTCCTCATCGCAACAAGGCACTCAACCCGCCAACTTGCAGGGGATCTGGAATCATCAGCTTAATCCCGCTTGGGACAGCAAATACACGGTCAACATCAATACAGAAATGAATTACTGGCCTGCTGAAAATACCAACCTCAGCGAAATGCACGAGCCTTTGTTTGATATGATTCAGGATTTGTCGGTAACCGGACAGGAATCTGCAAAAGAAATGTACAAAGCCAGAGGATGGAATATGCATCACAATACAGATTTGTGGAGAATCACCGGAATTGTGGATGGCGGTTTCTACGGGATGTGGCCGATGGGCGGAGCGTGGTTGACCCAGCACATCTGGAATCATTATCTGTACACCGGAGATAAAGAATTTTTAAAGAAAAATTATGAGGCTTTGAAAGGTTGCGCCTTGTTCTACTTAGACGTTCTTCAACAAGATCCTTCAAAAAAATATCTGGTGGTTTCCCCATCGATGTCGCCTGAAAATAAATACTTCAAAAACGTAAGCATCACTGCGGGAACAACGATGGATAATCAATTGGTTTTTGATGTATTTAATAATTTCATCAATGCTTCAAAAATTTTAAATCAGGACAAAAATCTTTCGGATGAAATAAAAACAGCTTTATCTAAACTTCCGCCAATGCAAATCGGGCAACATGCACAGCTGCAGGAATGGCTCACCGATATGGACAAAACCGACGATAAACACAGACATATCTCTCATTTGTACGGATTGTTTCCTTCCGGACAAATTTCACCGCTAAGAAATGCCGAATTGGCTGAAGCTGCAAAAAATTCAATGATTTACCGTGGCGACAAATCTACAGGTTGGTCGATGGGTTGGAAAGTGAACTGGTGGGCAAGATTACTAGACGGAAACCGTGCTTTTAAATTAATTTCAGATCAATTATCACCTGCTCCTACCGATAATAAAGGTGAATCCGGCGGAACATATCCTAATCTTCTGGATGCACATCCGCCTTTCCAAATCGATGGAAATTTTGGCTGCACTTCAGGAATCGCTGAGATGTTACTACAAAGTTATGACGGATACATTTATCTATTGCCTGCACTTCCCGATGCTTTGTCAAACGGTTCTGTAAAAGGATTAAAAGCCAGAGGCGGTTTTGAAATTGATATGGATTGGAAAAATTCTAAACTGACAAAATTAGTTGTAAAATCTGCTTTAGGAGGAAACGCGAGAATCAGAGTGGCGAAAAATTTAAAGTCTAAAACAAATTTCATCTCAGCAAAAGGAGAAAATCCAAATGAATATTATCAAATTGATGCTGTCAAAACTCCTTTGAAATCTACGAAAGCAGAGCTGAAAGGTTTTGTAGTTCCAGAGACGGAAATATTTGATTTTAAGACTGAAAAAGGTGGAGTTTACACTTTTGGAGCGAAATAGGTTTCCCACAGATCTCACATATTTTCACAGATCATTACGCATAAAAATCCGTGTAAATCTGTGAGATCTGTGGGATATAAATACAAAAAATCCTGACACTTTTTCGCGTCAGGATTTCGTTTTATATCAAATCTCATAGATTTTGAAAACCTGTTAGGTTATTAATAATCTATTGCGTTAATTTATTCCTCTTCAGCCATTTCGGAAATTCATTTTCAATCAGTTTTATTCCCGCTTCATTGTACCAGCTGTAGCCCATTCTGCGCTCTTCAGAAACGTCTTCATAATTAAATTTCACACTTCCGTCACGATCTCCAAAAACAGGTTTATTCGTCGGAATATCATAAAATCTTGCCCACACTGCAGAACCTTCTTTCTTGCTTAAAGTACGAATTGCTTTTTCACTTTCTTTCGAAACATTGTAC
This sequence comes from Chryseobacterium sp. 3008163, assembly GCF_003669035.1. Lineage (NCBI taxonomy): Bacteria > Pseudomonadati > Bacteroidota > Flavobacteriia > Flavobacteriales > Weeksellaceae > Chryseobacterium > Chryseobacterium sp. 3008163. Next base: position 1,501,990 of record NZ_CP033070.1, read on the forward strand.
GTGTAACCGTCAATTTTACTTTCTTTAAACCATTGAATGGCTGATCTTATTGATTTTTCGATCTCCGGAGTTACGGATTGCATCATCAAGAATTTTACAATATTGACTGATTCTCCTGTTGCCAATGACATCGGTTCAAAAGCTCTGGCCTTTTCAGGTTTTAAAGTAACTTCATTGTACTGGTCTGCCCAGATCGATAATTTTCCGTTTTGCAGAATCTGAGTTTTTAATATACAGTCGATACCTTTTTGTACTGCCACTTTCGACTTTTCTTTCAACTGAGAATTGACCACATCAAAACCTTCTTTTCCCTCTGAAATATTATACAAAATCGTCAGTACATTGATCATCGCGTTGTCATTGTATGTCACCTGCTTTCTGTAGATTGCTGAGTTTGGAAAATATTGCGGAAATCCGCCATTTTCATACTGCATCGAAAGCAAATACTCAATTCCTTTTTCTGCTGATTTCAGATAAACCGGATTTTTTGTCGTGTTGTAAGCCTTTATCAAACTGTTGATTTCTTTTGACGTTGCATTGTTGTCGATGGTTGCAAGATCGTTGTCGTTGGCTTTGATTATTTTTAAAAGTTTCGAATCTATTTTTACAGTATAATCTACATTTTTTTGTCGCTGTTATGTTTTCCCCAACCGCCGTTCGGAAGTTGATACATCATCATTTTTTCTGCTAAAGTATCTTTTATCTGTGCTGAAAATGCCGATGTTACCAAGCAAAATGAAGCTATAGTCAGTTTTAAATTAATCATTTTGAATTAGTTATTTAATAGTAATTATTAAAGGATTGGCAACCATCTTAGCCTTTTTCTGCAAAAGTTTTTCCCAATCTTTCTGTGTCTGAATCTGTCCGCTTTTCTGCCATGCAAAACCTGCGTAATACGTCAGTTTTTTCTGAGGTTTCGTTACGACCAGCAGATTACTCTGATCCGGTGTTTCAGATTTGAAAGCTACAGATTTCTGAACGATTTTCGGATCTACCACAATTCCTTCGCCCACAAAAGCATCATCAATTTTTTCCCAGTGCAGGTAATATCCGTTTTTGTCAGTCAGCTTAGATTCGCCTTCATTTTTATGTAACGAAATTCCGATGGTGTAATTCGGAACAGGTTTTTCTGTTTCAAAAGTTGACTCGAACTTAGAAAAATTTGAACCAAGATCAAGAGAAATTCTTTTGGTTTCTTTTACCCCAAATTCACTCCACGGCGCATACGTCAGTTCAAAAACAGTTCTCAACGGACCTTCAGCAATTGTTTTTGACGTTACAAAGTTTTGGGAAACCTGCAGTTTTTCATCCTTCCAAATTCCGATTCCGCCCGTTCCACGGCTGTCTCCGACGTGATATGGATCATACCCTTCGCCTCTAGTGTCTTTGTGATAGTACATCGGATCGGTAAGATAGCCCTTATACCATTCATTAATTATAGATTTTTCGGTTCTTTTAAACCAGATATCGACACCGCTGGAAAGTGTACTTCCTTTTACTTTTGCCAAAGCTTCTGCCTGACCTTTCGGACCGTATACTCTGAACGCCACCTTATCATTTTCCCAGGTATAATCATCTACTCTTTCGGGAACTAATCTTGAATATGTTGTTACCTCACTTTCTGGAATTGGTATATTGGCATCTGCAACAATCATGTATGAATTCATTTTCTTTGCATCTAATTTCGCCTGAAAAAGTAGCTCATCATTTTTCCCGTCGCCATCATTATCAATCCATTGAATGGGAAGATATTGATTTTGGGAATCTTTTATTCTTAAATCTTCTGCTTTATTTTTCCCTAAATAGGCTTTCAACTGCTTTGTTGAAACAGAAACTATTTCATTTCTTGCAAAATTCTGAGTATTTTTTACCTGAATTGAAGTTTGCGCATTCATAAAATTTGTAACCGTGCAAACGATTGCACAACTAAAACTCAATTTTACTATTTTTTGTTCGAACATAAATGTTGTTTTCTCAAAAGTAGAAATATTCTGAATATTTCTTTGATCTTAAGCCTTAAATATTTCTTAAAACTTTTTATTCTAATCATTGAAAATCCGCAATGCAACGATTTTAACGTAAATCTTTCTTTATCACCAGATATTTCAAGTCTTTATCTCCTGCATTGCTAATTCCGTGTTCCGAATTTGGTGGACAATATAAACTCGTATTTGGACCTGCTTCCACCGTTTTACCGTCAAGATAAAAAGAAGCTTTTCCTTCCAAAATATAAAAAAATTCCTCTTCAGGATGACGATGTGGCGCATGTGTTGATTTTCCGGGTTCCACGATGCTCATCTTCAACGTGTTTTCTTCAGTGAACTTTTTGTCGGCAAACCAATATTGATAACCTGAATTTGTTTTTTTTGCTTTAGACAAATCGAATTGGTTGACACAGTTTTCTATTGTATAATTAGAAACCTGCTTTGTTTCAGGTACTTTTTGAGCATATCCCATTTGTTGACACACGACACTGATGACTATGACTGCTGTAAATTTGTTTAATCTTTTCATTCTTTGGTAATTATATGAAAAAAAATCGAATTTAAGAATCTTAAAAACACATCCATTACCTAAATCCATTTTGTCAATATCTGTTTTATTTATAAATTGCATTCTCTCCTGAAAAAGAGAGTGACCATCACAAAAAATATTTATGAATCAGATTATTCCGTTTGACTTACAGATACAGCACAGCCCTTATTTCAACTATACTTTTTGCTTAAATCAATATCCTTTTCTGCAGTGCATTGCTTTCAAAGAAGTGACTGAAGATTTTGAAAATCTGAACCTTCAGATTACATCTTCATTGGGTTTGTTTGAAAAATATGATGTCTACATTGATAAAATTAAGGCGAATGCGCTGTATAAAATCTCGCTTTTCAACTTTGTTTTTAATAACGCTTTGCTGAAAAGACTGACGGAAAAAGATTTAGATCAGATTAAAATCCAGGTTTTTAAGGACGGAGAATCAATTTACGAGAAAATTTTCAGCATAGAAGTTCTGCCGATGGATTATTTCGGTGGGCTACAATCTTATCCGCAACTTTTGGCTTCGTATGTTCTTTCCAATAACACTACGTTGTACAAACTGAAAGCCGATGCGATTGATATTTTAGCGAGAAATAAACTGACGCCATCCTTTGAAGGCTACCAGCAGAAAAGCAAAGAAAGAGTTTTACAGATGGTTTCGGCTATTTATAAAGCAATTCAGAATCTCGATTTGATCTACAGTTCGATGCCGCCAAGCTTTGAAAAGAGCGGACAAAGAATTAGACTTGTGGACACTATTTTAGAAACGAAATTCGGGAACTGTATTGATATTTCTCTTTTGTTTGCAGCGTGTCTGGAAGCGATTGATTTAAATCCGATTATCGTTGTGACTGAAGGTCACGCCTTTGTCGGAGTTTGGCTTGATGATCAGCGGTTTGACGGGATGGTCAATCTCGATCAGGCGGCGATTTCCAAAAGGATTGCTTCAGGAATTAAAGAAATTGCCTTAATTGAATCGACCAGCCTATGCAGAGGAACCCAAATTTCATTCAAAGATGCGATGAATTCTGCGGAAACTCAACTGATGGATTCTTCAAGATTTCTGTTGTCATTGGATATTAAAAATGCAAGATCGGCAGGAATTTCTCCTCTCCCACTTCTTAAAAATGAAACGGTGCAGACTCAGGAATTTAATTCCACTCAACACTCAACGAAACTGGATCAGGATTTTGATCTGGGAACTCAATATGACGATCTCGAACTGACTGATTTTTCAAATTTAACCAAACAAAAAGTCTGGGAAAGGAAACTATTAGATTTATCGCTCAGAAACAATCTTCTCAATCTGCGGTTTACCAAAAGTATGTTGCAGCTGGTTGATATTAAAACAAATGTTCTTGAAGATAATTTAGCCGATGGAAAATCATTCACGATTCTTCCCGATAACAATCAGGCAGTTCTTAGAAAATACAATTTGTATGGCGAACCTTTGCATCAGTCACAACCTCTTTTTAAACTGGCTGAAGATGAGTTTAAATACAACAAATTGCTTACCTATTATCATCAGGATGATCTCGACAACATTCTCACGAACCTTTACCGAAGCGCAAAACTCGCCGAAGAAGAGAACGGAAAAAGCACACTGTATCTGGGAATCGGATTGTTGAAATGGTTTGAACCTAAAAATAAAGACATCCAGAGGCTGGCTCCGATCTTATTGATTCCTGTCGAACTGTCGAGGAAATCGGTCAATTCTAAATTTACGCTTCGAAGCCGTGAGGAGGAAACCATGATTAACATTACATTGCTGGAATATTTAAAACAGGAATTCAAACTCAACATCAACAGCCTCGAAAATCTTCCGATGGACGAATCGGGAATTAATGTTCCAAAAGTCTTGGCGATCATCAGAAATGCAGTTCTGAATTTGGAAGGCTGGGATGTTCTGGAACAATTGGTTTTGGGAATTTTCTCGTTTAACAAGCTGATTCTTTGGCAGGATATTTCAAAATATTCAGAAGAAATTCAGAAAAGCTCGATTGTAAAAAGTCTAATCGACGGACGCCTGATCGGAACTTTGGAAAGTGTAGAAAATGATGTTGAAAGCTTGGAAAATATTTCAGCATCCGAATTAGTTTTGCCCATTTCAACCGATAATTCTCAGTTGAATGCGGTGAAAAATGCCAACCTCAACAAAAGTTTCATTCTCCATGGTCCTCCCGGAACCGGAAAATCACAGACGATCACCAACATCATCGCCGATGCTTTGTCGAATGATAAAAAAGTACTTTTCGTGGCTGCTAAAAAGGCCGCTTTGGATGTGGTTCATCACCGTCTGGAAAATATTGGTTTGGGTGCATTTTGCCTCGAATTACATTCCAATAAATCTAAAAAATCGGATGTTCTGAAACAGTTTGAAAGAACGCTGGAAGTTCCGAAATATAAAATCAATGCCGACTATCACGAAGAGGCAAAACGTCTCGACGAGCGCAAAAAAGAACTCGGAAAATATGTGAATGAACTCCATCAGAAATTTAACATTGGCTGGAGTTTGTTTGAAACCATCGCCTTTCTGGAGACCAATCACGTACAAGCTGATGAACGTTTCCACATCAATTTTCCTCTGGAAAGTGCCGATGTCTTCAACTGGAATCAGTGGAAAGACTGGTTGATTCCGTTTGCATCAATTGTGCAGAAAATCGGACAGCCTTCGCTTCATGCTCTGCGACCGATCAAAACGGCGAGCCATCAGTTTGAAAATAAAAATCTGATTCTTTCAGCGATTTCTCAGTTTAACGAAAAGAAAAATTCGGCGGAGCAGATTAAAAAACAGTTTCAGCTCGAGGAAGTTTCCAATGCTGACAGTGTGGAAATTCTTGAATTTTTAAAGGATAATCCGGTGAAGTCGGGTTTGGTTGATTTGGTTTTTAATGAAGGTCAACTGAATTTATTTAAAAACTGGATGACTCAGCAGACTCAGTTTCAACAAACTGAAAATCAAATTACTTCCAATTTTAATTCTTCCATTTTAAATATTGATTTTGCTTCATTAAAATTGTTGTGGAATCAGGCAAAACATACGTGGTTTATTCCGAAATGGTTTAAACAGAGAAAAGTAAAACAACAACTGAACGGTTACGCAAAATCAGGAATTGAATCTGATGTGCAGATTGACGGACTTTTTGAGAAGCTTGAAAATTATCAGCAGCTTAAGAATCAACTTTCAAATCTTCATTACAACGCACTTTCATTAGTGAAGAACCTTTATTTTAACGGAAGTTTATTTGATATTTTGGCGATTGAGAAAGATTTAAAAACCATTGAAAATGCAAAAGATTTAGCCCAAAAAATATCGATTAGAAATTTTCCGGAATGGCTTAAAGATTTTTCATTAAAACAAAACAACAGTCAGAACCTTTCTGAAGAAGTTGAAAAACTGAAAGAACTTCAAGCCGCAGAAAACAATCTTCTTGAATACGTGGATGAAATTCCCAACGAAGCCGATTTGCAGACGGTTGTACAGAATATTCATCAGTTGGAAGACTGGATTAATTTTAATGCCTTAAAAGAAAAAGCACAAGATTTAAATTTAAATTGGTTCATCAACTTCCTTGAACAAGGGTGGCTCGACACAGAATCTTTGGAACTCGAATTTGAAAAAATCATTCATCTGAATTTATTCATTAAAACCATTTACAGTTCGGGAACATTGAACGGTTTTGATGCCAATATTTACGAATCGCAGATTCAGCAGCACAAAAATCTACACAAAGAATTTACAGAACTGACGAAAAATCAGCTTACGATGAAGCTCAGCGACCGTATTCCGAATTTTTCTCAGGAAGCTGTACAAAGCTCAGAAATCGGGATTTTACAGAAAGCGATTCGAAACAAAGGTCGAGGTTTATCCATCAGGAAGCTGTTTGATCAGATTCCGACCTTGATTCCAAGATTAAAACCTTGTATGTTGATGAGTCCCATTTCGGTGGCACAATATTTTGATGTGAATGAAGAGCATTTTGATTTAGTGATTTTTGATGAGGCTTCACAGTTGCCGACTTCTGAGGCAGTAAGTGCTTTGGCAAGGGCAAAACAGGCGATCATTGTAGGTGACCCGAAACAGATGCCACCGACGAGTTTCTTTGCATCACAGAAAGTGGATGAAGAAAATTTTGAGCTCGAAGATCTGGAAAGTATTCTCGATGACTGTCTGGCGCTTTCGATTCCTTCCAATTATTTACTGAGACATTACCGAAGCAAGCATGAAAGTTTGATTTCTTTCTCAAACGCTCATTTTTATGATAATAAACTGCTTACTTTTCCTTCTCCAGATGATTTGAACCGAAAAGTAACGTTTGAATTTGTGGACGGATTTTATGACAAAGGAAAAACGAGAACCAATAAAAATGAGGCAGAAGCGATTATTGAATTCATCAGAATTCATCTCGAAAACCAGAATAAAAAATCGATTGGCGTAGTGACTTTCAGCCAGACTCAGCAAAGTCTGATTGAAGATTTGCAGCAGAAATTATTTCAGGAAAACCCTCATCTGGAAGAGTTTGTCATCAACTCTGAAGAGCCTATTTTCATTAAAAATTTGGAAAATGTACAGGGTGACGAGCGAGATATTATTTTGTTCTCAATTGGTTACGGACCCGATGAGGAAGGAAAAGTCTCGATGAATTTTGGTCCGCTCAACCGTGACGGAGGCTGGCGACGACTGAATGTTGCCGTAACGAGAGCCCGCTACGAAATGAAGGTTTTCTCTTCATTAAAAGGCGACCAGATCGACATGAACAGAACGAGTTCGGAAGGCGTTTTGGGATTGAAAAACTTCCTGAATTTTTCTGAAAAAGGATTGGTGTATCAAAACTCAAATCAAACCGTCACTCAGCAGAAACTGATGGTGAATTCAATTGCGAAAACGCTTGAAGAAAACGGTTTGAAAATTAAAACCAACATTGGTACTTCAGAATATAAAATCGACATCGGAATCATTGATCCTGAAAACGAAAGTGAATATCTTATGGCTATTTTGCTGGACAGTGAGAATTATTTTAACATTCACACCACCAATGACCGCGAACTGCTTGTACCCAATGTGTTGAAAGGTTTAGGATGGAATGTTTTCAGAATCTGGACGCTGGACTGGATTAAAAATAAAGAAAAAATCGTTGAGAAAATTCAGGTTGAACTGGAAAAAATAAAAACGCTGGTCAAAGAAAAAAAGGAAGAAATCATCGAACTAAAAACTGCTGAAAAAATCTATTTGAGTGAAGTTTCGGAAGCAGAAAAACCTTCGAAAATGATACCGTACGTTGCAGCAAATTTAAGTCCTGCAATCAATGCCAACTCGGATTCGATTTATCTTTTTGAAAAAAGACCGATTCTTTTAAGTCAGATTAAAACAATTATTGATACAGAATCGCCAATCAGTCAGAATGCTTTGTTTAGGAAGATTCTTAAGCTTTGGAACACCTCGAGAGCCGGTGGAAAACTGAATACGTATCTTTTGGAAACCTTGAATTCAATTCCGAATATTCAAACGACAGAAAGTTATCAGAAATTTTACTGGAGCGAAAATTCACAACCTCAAAATCTCGATTTTTACAGAGATAATTCTGCAGAAAAAAGGCTGATTGATGAGATTGCGCCTGAAGAAATTTCGGTGGCCATGATGGAATTAATGCATTCGAGTTTGAGTCTGAATAAAGAGGAATTGATTCGTGCGGTTTGCAAGACTTTTGGGTTTGCTAAAGTGGGTTCTCAAATCGATGCGGTGGTGAAGTTTTGTGTGGAGGAGTTAATTGGGAAGGGTTTACTGCAAGAGGTTGATGAGAGAATTGTTTTGGGGTAAGAACTCAAATTTACTATTATGGAAATTGATGTAAAACTAGAGAATCTACGAATCCAATTAAGACGTAATTCAAAGAAAATTATCGATGATGTCATAAATCGTAATGTTTCGAGAAGTCAGAACAACTTTAAATTGCAAAAAGAAATATGTGCTTTTTGTGCGACTACATCAAATTTAACTAAAGAACATGTAATTCCACGTTGGGTATTTGAAAACTGTACTAAGAAATTTTTCACAAATAATATGAATAGTATTGAACAGACTTATAATAAAACAACTATTCCGGTTTGTGCAGATTGCAATAATAATTTACTAGCCAATATAGAAAGTCAAATTAATTCTATTCTAACTAATATTAACTTAACTGATTCATTTTATAGTTTAGAACAAATACAAAACATAATTCGATGGCTAGAAATTATTGAATATAAATTCCAACTTTTAGAGTTTAGAAGAACCTTTAAGAAAGCAAAATCATCTGAATTCATTGAGTTTTTAAAAGATATTCCTTTGGCAATAATGAGAGAAGAAATCGAATTTTCTCCTGAAAAAGCAATTACTCAACTAAGAAATGCACAAAAAGAGTTATTATAAAATCCAAAGTTAAAAACTTAAATTCTTTGGTAATTTTTAAAACGAAAAATAAAAACTTTCACTTCTTCCATAACATAAATGATTTTATCTTTATTGAATTGCCAAAATTTCAGGTTGCGCTATTTTATTTTTACTCACGTACTTTTGAAAATAGTGAACATGCAAAGGATGAAGCGACAAAAATAATTGCGGAGGTTTACAATTAATCTCTTAAACATTGTGATAAATTAGTAAAATATGCCAAACAAAACCGAAAAAGCAAGACGAAAGCAAATTCAAAAAGAATTATAGGAAAAAGCTAAAATTGAATTTGAAAAAAGCCTTCTCATTTCGCATGAAATCTTTCAAAATCTATTTGATTTTCTGGATGAAAAACTTGAAGATAATGATTGTGATGACAGTTTAAAAATGTCAAAGCAGTTTTTAGAAACGAATCATATTACGAATATCGGAGAAGTTGAAAACTGGCTAAAAGAAAACGGTGGTTTTTGCGATTGTGAAGTGCTTTATAATGTGGAAGAAAAGTTTGAATAGTAGAAATTAAAGTCTGACTAAAACTGACAATTTGTATATTTGATAAACTATAAAATAAATCTAACCATGATGAAAAGAAAAACTCTGTATATCCTTCTTTTGCTGTCTTTCAATCTATCTTTTTCGCAAAGATTATTAACTTCCTGGAGTCAGCAAAATATTGAGAATTACACTAAAGAAATGTACGATGAAGCTCAAAAACTTTCATCATCTCAGCTTCTTGAAAAAAATTTGCATGATGAATATTGGAGCGAAGTTTTTTTAACTTTAAATGCATCGGCGAATCACCACCTCAGTAACACAGAATATCAAAAATCTATAGCTCTTCAACTCACCAATAATTCAGAAACAAAACTTAAAGGAACAAGCCGGTTAATTATCTGGGATAGAATTTCAAACGGCGACATTATTTTTGAAGGAAAAGGATTGGAATTTCAAAACGACTTGTTTACCGTCGCTGGAAGAGCAAATCAGATTCTCCAAAGCCTAACCAAAAAGAACTTTGGATTCGTCACCATTGATTCCAGCAAAAAAGAACTTGAGGAACTCAAAAGTAAATGGCAGGATTATTTAAATAACAAACCTGTTGAGGAATTTAAACCGATAAAGCTTGAGAATTCTAAAATTCCTGAAATAAGCAGTTTACCGGCTGTGAAGGCATTAATCATTTCACTACAACCTAATGCTCAAAAGATCAGATTACAACAAGCTGCCTGAAAAGAATCTATAAATTAGATGAAATGCCAAAAGAAAAAGGAAATCCTGCTATATATTGCAATCCAGACGCTTATACATTTTCTTATCTGGCAATGCTTTTTGGTGATAAAAATTTTGATGAATCAAAAAATGCGGAATGGTGGATGAAGTTTTGGAAAGAGAATCAAAACAAACTTTCATGGAATTCAGCAAGAGGTCATTACGAGGTTAAAAAATAGTTTGGGAAAGGGAAAGATCTAAAAACAATTGAATGAAAAACATAACAAGAGAAGACATCCACATCCTCAGCCGTCACAGCGACATGACGGAGCAGGAACTCAATCGGCTTCTGAAAAATCATGAATACAATGATAAGGAAATGTGGAAAAAATTTCTGCGGCTTTTCTTTATTACCCTCGGAATTGGTTTTGCCACCGCCGGAATTATATTCTTTTTTGCCTATAACTGGGCAGACCTGAACAAATTTTTCAAACTCGGCATTGTGGAAGTACTTTTGGTCACAACTACCATTGTTGCATTAATTCCGAAAATCAATGAAAATGTCCGGAATATTATTCTCACAGGGGCTTCGGTTCTGGTGGGAGTTTTGTTTGCGGTCTTCGGACAGATTTACCAAACCGGAGCCAATGCCTACGATTTCTTTTTAGCATGGACTCTTTTCGTCGCTTTATGGGTTTTCATCAGTAATTTTGCGCCATTGTGGATGCTTTTTCTTGTTTTGGTTAACACAACTTTTATTCTCTACACACAACAGGTCGCTAAAGATTGGGATGAAATTCTAATTGCCACTTTGCTTTTGGCTTTCAATTCAGCAATTTTAACTGGCAGTTTCATCATTCAAAAACCGAAGCTAAAACTGAAAATCCCTCTATGGTTTACACACATTTTAGCATTGGCAATCGCTGTTTGCGCTACGATAGGAATGACAATCGTTATTTTTGATGATTTTAAAACTTTTTCCGGTTTGTTTTTATGTATCGTTTTAATCCTTTATCCTCTCGGAATCTGGCATGGATTGAAATCAAAGAGTGGTTTTTATCTGTCGGTTATTCCGTTCAGCATGATCATTATGATTACCTCTTTGTTATTTAAATTTTCTGATGACGGAAGCATGTTTTTCTTTGCTACTTTTTTCGTCATCGGAAGCGTAACAATGGTGGTCATTAATCTTATTCATCTTCAAAAAAAATGGAAAAATGAAAACTAAAGAAGAAATACAGGAGCTCATCAGTTTTATTAATGGCAAACAGGAACGAGCAATACAATTTAACGAAGAAGAAATTGCTTCAGCTTACGAAAAGACAAATAGCGACCAATCTTTGGCTGTAAAAATTCTTTCTATTTTTGGAGGACTATTGGCAAGTTGTTTTTTTATCGGCTTCCTTTTTATTGCGGGTTTGTATGATTCTCAGATCGGCTTATTGATTGTTGGAGTTTTGCTTATTATTTCCGGAATTTTCATCAATAAAAGTATTGACAGTACTATTGTTGACACCGTAAGTATTTCGGCCTATATCATTGGGTATATACTTTTAGGAATGGGTTTATCTCATAATGAATTAGACGAAAACGCAATTAGTTTGGCTTTCATTCTTGTTGCGGCATGCACATTATCACTTGTTCAGGCGTACATTATTTCGTTTGTTTCGGTTTTGATTATCAGCGGAGCATTTTTAACGCTTTTAATTTCGAATGACTACGGTGATCTTATTCATGTCTATCTTTCCGTGATGGTATTTTTGGTCAGTTTTGTCTATTTAAAAGAAGCTCAACTGATAAAGAACAATAAGACAGTTTCAAAACTTTATAATCCGGTACGAATAGCATTGGTATTTTCTTTTTTGGCGGGATTAATTATTATAGGAAAAATGGACATCGCAGAACTTTCTCCGGAGTACATCTGGACGTCTTCTGTCAGCATTATTGCAGCGATTCTCTATGTAATTTCTCATCTTTTTGATTTACTAAGCATTAAAAAAAGTAAAGAAAAATGGGCGATTTATTTACTCTCAATCTTTATTTTGCTGCCAACCCTGTTTTCTCCGGCAATTTCAGGAGCTCTCCTGATTATACTTTTAAGTTTTCTGGTCAATTACAAAACGAGTCTGATCATCGGAATTGTTGCTTTCATTTATTTTGTATCTCAATATTATTACGATCTTCATTACACTTTGCTTACAAAATCGATCGCTATGTTTTGTTCGGGAATTTTATTTTTAGGACTGTACTTTTTAACTCACAAAAAACTTAAATCAGATGAAAAAATATAAATGGTTGATTATTATTCTGAACCTTTTGATTCTTTTGGTGTATTTTAATTTTTCTGTTTCAAAAAAAGAAGAGCTTTTAAAAGATGGAAAGTTAATTTTACTATCATTAGCTCCCGTTGATCCGCGTTCTTTGATGCAGGGTGATTACATGAGTCTGAGATACAGCATATCGCAAGATTTAAATTCTGAAATGCTTCCCAAACGAGGATATTGCGTGGTAACATTAGATAAAAATGGTATTGCACAGAGGCAGCGGTTTCAGAAAAACAAAACTCCTTTAAAGGATGGTGAATATTTGATTAATTACACCTCGTCCGATAATTGGAACATCAACATTGGTGCAGAATCTTTCTTTTTTCAGGAAGGACAAGGCGAAAAATACGAGAAAGCAAAATACGGAGCCGTCAAAGTTGACAAGGAAGGAAACAGTTTATTGACAGGGCTTTATGGTGAAAATTTAAAACAGATTAAATAAAATGTAAGTCAAAATTTTAGACTGACATCATACAAAATGCTAAAATTCTTCTTTACTTTTCTTTTATGTAGTTGTACAAATCATTTACAAGCTCAAGTTCCTGATCTCGAAAAAGCCAAACGGAAATATTTTCAGGCCAATGTAATCAGCTATAAAGAAACTGCATCATATTCAAATCCTGAAACATATGCAATGTCTGTTACCAATGCTTTGTATACCATTTACAAACCTCAAAATAAAGATTTTGAATTCTATAGCAAGAACGAAAGTTCAGAAGAGTTTTATAAAAATGGTTTGTATTATCACGTCAATCACACTAAAAAAACCATCTATGAATATGAAAATAAAGACAATCAAAACGCTGCGATTTTCTCTTCCCGACTGAGACAATTTGGCCCTACAACTTTACTCAAAAGAAATGGACTTTTATCGATGAGACGCAAATCGACGGAAAAATTCATACTCATTATTCAAACGTTGAGAGCATTAATTATTATGAAGGTAAAGAGATAAGAGTAGAGTTACATATTTACATTTCGGAAAATTTCAACCTGACCAAATTTGAAAGGAAAAGTTTTGTAGACGGAAAGCCCGGAGAAACTATTACCTACTTATTTAGCAATTATATTTTCTATGACAAAACAACGAATCTCAAGGTGCTACTTCCGAAAAATTATACTCTGAAATATTTTGAAAAACAAGATTCTCTGCAGCCTTAACGAAAAATATGAAAGCCTCGTCATTTTAAGCCATCAATATTTTTGGTTCAGATTCAACAGCGAATGTCAAGAGATATTTCATTAATAAATAAGTGAAATCCCTTGTAATTGCCGATTGAAAAAAAATTGAAAGACAATTCGACATTAACGTTTATCCCATACTTTATCTAATCAACGGAAACAGTTTGATCACCGAAACGCTAGATGGTTCTTCCGAATTTCACCAGTTTTAAAAAGTTTAAAGAAGAAATAAAAAAATATTCAAATTTTCACTAAATTGGGACTCAATTATCAAATTATGAAATCATATTTAAACCTTTTGTTCATTTTCTGTTTTACCATTTTTTCAGCTCAAAATAAAGAACTGAATTCTTCAAGTCAAAAAGTGAAGGTTAAAACAGATACTATTTTGAATGTTAATAATGAAAAATCTCAATCATATAATTCAGATTCTGCTTTACTATTAGAAAAGAAAGAAAAAAATCTTACAGATGATAAGAAAATAAAAAGTCCGGATCATAAAAAAGCTTCAGAAACAAAATCTGACACTGAAAAATCTATTGCAGACCAAAATATAAATATCGTTCAGGAAATAAATGCAGTATTAAATTATAAAGTAAACCGAGTTTGGAGAAAGGATCTGTACTGCTTGGTATGCATAAAAAATTCTAATCCGGGAAGGGCTGCGTAAGTCAATTGATAAGAAACAGAATCTCATGATTTCCTGCGGTGATAAAAACCTCAAGTTTAATACAATTATCAAAACAAAACACTCCCATTTCTGAGAGTGTTATATCTAAATTTATTTCAGTTTAAAACTCAAATTCTCCAATCAAAACGCCTTCTTTATCGCCTCGATCTGTTTCTGTTTTATTCTGGAAAACCACAATTTTTCTTTCTTGTTTGCCCGTAGCGTAATTGATGAAAATTTCCGCCATAATCGCCGTGGGACCGGAAACGTTCACTTGATTTTCACCAAAAAAATTGGTTTCAATTTTATACTTTCCTTTGACTGCTTTTTTTAGTAAAAACTGTTCAGGACCGAAACCGCTGGTAAAATCATTACTTAATCTTCCTCCGATTTTTGTTTTGTTATTAGAATACATGCAGCGTTCGCCATTAGAATCTGTCACCCAAAGATCAATATCTGTATTATCTTTGTTCCAATTGATAACAACGCGGATATTCACCGGTAAATCTGCCACAATTTTGGGATTGATTTTCGTGAAATCCAGTTGATTTTTATGATTTGAAATCAACTGATTCATTTCCATTAAAACAACCTCCTCAATACCATCATCTCTGTTTGCTAACTCCTGAGTATAAGATTGGGTGAGCACTTTGTATAAATTATCTAGAGCCGCCTGATACTGCTTATTGTCTTCTAATGCCAATGCGTAATCACGGTAACTTTGCGGGTCGAAAGGTCGCCATTCTAAAACCTTTTGGGTAATCCAAAGTTGCTTATCAAATACTTCTGCCTGCTTCAGTTTGTAAGCGAGTAATTTGTACAATTCTTCATTTTCAATATCAAGATCTGCAATAGAACTTAATACTTTCAATCCCAATTTTTTATCATTATTTTTAAACAACAATTGAGCAATATCAAAATAGTATTGTGGCGTTTCCTGATAGTCTTTTCTATATTTTAAATAGGTTTGATAAATATCTGCAGGTTTTTTTAAAGATTCAAAAAACCTCATGTATTTTGCATCAGATTTTACGTCCACAATTGAAATTTTTCCACCAGCTTTTATTCCCATCACAACAACTTCCTCAATTTTCTTAATGCTTACTGAATCTGATGAAACATTAATTCCTGCAACTTGCCCTTGAAGCGCCTGAACTGTAGGTATACTTCTTTCAGCACTTGATAATGCTCTTGCGGATATTACTTGAGAAGCCTGAACTTCTCTCGTTGCCACTGGCGATGCTGGCGGAGCAGCTTCAACTTTTGGAGCAGCAACTGGCTCGGGAACTACATTTTGAATAATCTCTATTTTTTCTTCCGATATATCATTGACACCATCTGCAGAATTTGCACTATTTGGCTTTGGATAAGATTTTTGTTGGGCACTAAAGTCCGTATTCCACCAAGCTTTAAGATTTTCTGCCATTTCTTCGGCATCAGACATCAAATCCTGCACTCTTTCTTCCCGCTCTTCCCTGTTGTTTTTTACAATTTTGTTGTATTCAGACTGCAGTTCAGCTGGTGGAGGAATTTTGTATCGCACATAATCATTAACGTCTTCCAAAACCATCAGACTCATATTATTGCTTACCAACCCAAACTGTCTGCTGATATTCTTGATTTCGTCCTTGTTTTTTTGCTCAAAAATTTCCAGTTCGTTCAGCTTTTTCTGAGCCCAAAATTTTGAGATTTCCCAATCTTTTACCGATTGTTTTTCTGTATTTAAATGTATTGTTTTGGTTTCTGTCACTTCATTTCCATATCCGAACAGAACTTTTACAGTTGATTGGTTTCCTTTTAAGATCCCCGTCAGCACAAAATCCTGAGCAATGCTTTGTGGTAAAGCAGGATACATTTCCGACAAAGAATCGTTACTCTCAACACCTAAGAACTTCAATTGCTGGTACAATATTTTACGAATCTCTTTTTCGGGATCGTTTTCATTTAAATTTAAAAATTCTCCGCCTGTTTTTGTGCTGATGAATTTCAACTGATTAAAATTCACTTTATTGGATGCGGCAATCGTATAGACAGATATTGTCCAAGGCAGATTCAGATTTCCGAAAGATGACATTCCGTCTGTGAAAAATAAGATTTCATCTTCTTTTATTGGTTTCAATTGACTAAAATCGGTTCCGCCGTCGTAAGTAATTTGGGATAAATAAGTTTTTAATTCAGTCCAATTTCCATCATTAATTTTAAAACTTTTACCTTCATCAAAAGTATTGTTAATGAAATAGATGTTGACCGAAACATTTTTATTGATTTTAAAATATTCATCCAACAAAGCAAATTCTTTCACGTGATTTCTCTTAGAACCACTCAAAGAATTATCCCAAACGATTGCAGTTTTTGCAGATAATTTTTTAGATCTTTCATTAGAATTGATGATAATATTTGCTAAAAAGTAAGAAGAATTATCAGATGCTTTCTGAATCATAACATTTTCGTTCTCATCATTTTGTAGAAAGTTAACTCTTAAATTCTGAGTTGGTTTATAATTGGTTTTATGTGTTTCGGCAATCCAGACATTTCCATTTTTCACAAACTGAAAACTTCCGTCAGGTTTTTCTTCTAATTTTGGAGTCATCTGAGTCTGAAAAACTATTGTTTTCAATGTAAACTCAGGAATAGGATGATCAAAATTCAGCGGCAAAAAGAATTGATAGTGGTCAGCCAATTTTTTTAATTCATAATTGTAAGAAATCTGAACCGTTCTCTCGCCACCATTGGCGTTGATAGGATAAATTCTTGTTCTGAAATTATTACCTTCCACTTTTTCTAAAATTCCGGGGTCTACATTTCTTTTTTGAATGGTTTCAAAAACTTCTTTTGCTTTTTCTTTTTCTACCGGAACTGCATTTCGCAATTTCCCATTGATATCAATTGCATAGCCGCTCACATTTACGCCTTCCGGAAGTGGAAAAGTCAATCTACCTTCCATCAATCGGTTAGAATTATTTCTAAAAACCATCGTCACGATATTGGTTGAAATACTACCCGTAATTTTGGTTTCAATATTCAATTTCTGAAGAACAACCTGATTATTCTTCCCGAAACCACCTTTTCCATCCGGCGTTTCTATCACCGGAATCTGAGCTAAGCAAACCATTGGAAACCATACTAAAAGTAAAAGCCATAAATTTTTCATATCAACTGCGTTTGAAGTTTAACAAATGTAATTATATATATTGATGCAATGATTAGGAGAAAGGTTGGAAATGATGAAAACTCTTTTATCATAAATTATTCAAAAGCTTTAATTTAAAAAAAATATTTAAAACTTTCGAAAGTCTGAGTTAACATACATCATCAAGCAATACCTTTCTGATATAGCCTTTTTTAAGTATTTTTACCTCACAATAGATAAATGATTATAATGAAAAAAATCGTATTTGCAGGAATAGTAGCTTTAGGAGGATTTGCAACAGCAAACGCACAATGTAAAACCGTATCTACCCTTACAGAAAATTTTGATGCATGGAAAGAGATCAACAAATGCTGGACTGCTCAACAAGGAAAAGCAATGCTTTACGCAAGTGATAAAAAAATCGTATTTTATTCGATGACCAATCCCGGAGAAAATATGTATCTGGTGACTCCAAAAATTAAAGCAGGAAAATATACATTGACTCTTGATATTTCAGACAATGGTGGAGAAACTGCATTAGAATTATTCTCAATCAATAATGTTTCTGATGCAAAATCATATGTTTCAATAGCTAAATCTTCAAAAATTGAGGGTGGAAAAAAAGCGTATGACATTTCTCTGAAAAAAGATTCAAACTTGGGACTGAAAGTTTTGCTGAATGGTGTACATCAAGCAGTTTATGTAGATAATTTTTCTTTAAAGCCTGGTAAATAAAACTTTTTAAAATCAGATTAGATTTAAATGGTTCGATATAATCTCCAAAGTCTTTAGATTTTGGAGATTTTTTTTTAAACAAATGAAAGCAAGTTTTAAAATTCTTATGCAGTTTAACTATTTATAAGTTGTGATTTATATTTTCAATCTTTTCTGAATTTTGAAATTGGTAGAAAATTGTATTTCATCTATATTTACAAAAACAAAATCTACAACCTCAACAAATCAGCGTGAATGGATAATTTATTAAGTATTGTGACAATCATCTCGCTGTTCATTTCGTTTTTCCTGGCATTTTTTCTATTGACTGTTAAGACTGAGCACAAAATCAGCAATCGACTTTTCGCCTTTTTCCTCATCATTACTTCTATTGACATTAGCGAACCTTTAATCAGCCAAATAACTGACGGTCCATCGAATCTTGGAATGTTTCGAACTTTGTTGGCTTTTTTACAGATTCCGGCTTTTTATCTGTATGTTTTGTCGGTTTGTTATTCCGATTTTAAGTGGAAACCAAAATATCTTGTTCATTTACTTCCGTTTTTGATTGCGAATCTTGCTTTGGTGCCTCGTTTTTATTCGGTGGATTTGGCTTCGAAGCTTGATTTTATTGTCAACCGTCAGAATATGGTGGAGTTGCAATTCACTCATTGGCTGTTTCATCTTCAGGTTGTGGTTTATTTTACGGCTGTTTTTCTGCTGTTGAGAAAGGCGAAGAAACTTTATCTGGAAAATAATTCGGGAGAAAGTCTTAGTTCTTACCATTGGCTATTTCAGTTCACGAGTGTTTTGACAGTTTTTTATCTGGTTGTCATTCTTAAAAATATTTTCAAATTTTCCGATTATCCATACGTTTCCGATTGGATCAAAATCGGGATCTTGGTATCGCAACTTTTTATCATTTGCTGGTATCTGTACAAAGCGCTGAATAATCCCGGACTTTTCAGAAATATTGATTCGAAATTGAAACTCGTTTCCGACTTGATTTTGGAGGAGAAAAAGATCGAGCCGGAAACATTGAATGAGGATCTTCTAAAGTTGAAAAAATATATGATTGATGAAAGCCATTTTTAAATCCGGCTTTGACGATTCAGGACATTTCTAAAGAAATGAATGTTCCGGTTCGGGAATTATCTGTTTTGATTAATCATCAGCTGGGACAACATTTTTATGATTTTGTGAATACTTACCGGATCGAAAATGCAATGGAAATTCTGAAAGATCCATCAAAATCGAAGGTTACGATTCTTGAAATTCTTTATGAAGTAGGTTTTAATTCAAAATCTTCTTTCAATACGGCCTTTAAAAAACACACGGGAAACACACCAACCGAATACCGCAAATCACTGCAAGACAAATCGTTGTAATTACTCGTACTTCTCGATTTAATCATTCCTACCAATTCTTTTCACGAAATCTGGACGAATACCTTTACTCGGTCGCACAGGATTTCGCACTTCCACATCTTTGTATCGAAATATTGATTAACTCATAAATAACGATACAATGAAAACAATTAAAATCTTCGCAACGCTGTTATTCATCAGCCAAATTTCTTTCGGACAAGACTTTTCCAAAAAAATTGATTCTATCATCCAAGATAATTACACTAAAAATCCGGACGTTGGAATCAGTGTTGGATTCATTCATAACAATAAAGAATTCTACACTTCTTACGGAAAACTGAGTAAGGAAAGCAAGGTGGATATTGATAAAAATTCCATCTTCGAAATTGCTTCTATTACCAAAATCTTAACCGGAAATATGATTGCACAAGCTTCTCTTGAAAATAAATTAAAGCTTGATGATTATATCGATAGTTATCTGCCAAAACAATATGTTCTACAGAAAAACCTTCAGAATAAAATTAAAATTTCAGATTTGGCTTCACATCAATCTGGTTTGCCTGATTACGATTTTGTGAAATTATTGGAAAACAATCCACAACAGCCAATGGATAGCGTTACAGAACAATCATTAGCCAAAATAATTAATGATTGCAAAGATCTGATTGATTATGGAAAATTCCGATATTCTAATACCAGCTTTACTTTACTGGGACAGATTTTGGAAAAAATATATGGCAAAACTTATGATGAAATCATCCGAGAAAAAATATTGATTCCTACAAAAATGAACCGCACATTGACGAAAAATTTCGATGTGAAAAATAAAACAACAGGCTATAATCCAAAAGGTGGCATTCAGGAATTTTTCAACTGGAATGTAACTGCACCAGCTGGACTAATAAAATCCAACGCCTCTGATATGGTGAAATATATGAAAACCCTTTTAGACAAAGGCAATACAATATCCAACGCAGGATTGATAAGCGAAAAAATTTACTTCAAAGATGAGAAACGGGAATTGGGATTGGGATTCAACATCAATACAACTGACGGAGACACCATTTATCTAAAAACCGGAGATTCGTTGGGACAATCCTCCATCATCTGCTACAACAGAGCTAAAAATTGGGGAATCATCATTCTTTTAACCAACAAGATTTCAAAATGAGACAGAATCTGCTGAACGTCATCTATAGAAATATCTTGAAATAAATTTTTATCAAAACCTTAAATAACGATACAATGAAAACAATTTCTTACATCAGTCTTTTTCTATTATTCTTTACAAGCTTTCAGGCTTTTGCTCAGAAAAAAGACTACAGCTTTCTTACCGACAGTTTAAAAATCGATGAACAATTAGAAAAATACAAACTTCCGGGATTCAGCGTAGTTGTTTTTGAAAATTATAAGATTGTTTATTCCAAACAATTCGGTGTAAAATCAGCAAATTCGCCTGAAAAGATTGATGAGAACACTGCTTTTTCCACAGCATCTATCTCAAAACCAATTACGGCACTTCTTTGTTTTATCCTGGAAGAAAAAGGCTTAATTAATCTCAATGAGCCGATTGACAAATCTCTAAAAAGATGGCATTTGCCAAAAAGTAAGTTTACGGAAAACCAAGCTCCAACCTGGAGACAATTTCTGAATCATACTGCAGGAACGTCTCAAGACGGTTTTGAGGACCATTATGAAGGTGAAAAAATTCCTACACTTGAAGAAAGTCTTTTGGGAAAAATCCCGAGATATGAGAAAGAAATCGAATTCCTTTTTGAGCCGGGAACCAATTGGCAATACAGTGGTGGCGGTTACACAATTATCCAAATGGCTTTGGAAGATAAATTCAATACAACGATTGCTGAATTAGCAAAAGAATATATTTTCGCTCCACTTGGTTTAAAACACACATCCATGATTCAGCCAAATGAAAAAGGATTTCTGACGAATATTGCTATGGTTCACGATAAAGACGGAAAAGTAATTAAAACCGGTTTACCCATTACTCCACAAGTTGGTCCGTCAGGATTATGGTCAACTCCGACAGAACTAGCCAAAATTGCTATAGAAATCCAAAATGCTTTGCGCAACAAAAACAATAAAGTCGTTTCCCACAATGTAGCAAAAAAAATGACCGAAGTATCGGCTTTCAAAAATGCTGTTGGCGGATGGAGTTACGGTTGGCAAAAATCCTTTGGTTATAATAATTATGACTGGTTTGCGTGCAACGGCTCAAACACAGGGGTTGGCGGAAACGTGATGGGAACTATGAAAGACGGAAACGGATTTGCCTTTCTTGCCAATGGCGAAAAACCGAATCGCTTTCCCGTGATGGGACAAACACAGAAAACAATTCTGAAATTGATGAACTGGAAAGGAAATTTCCATAACGAAGAAACGCAAGAAATACCTTCAAGCTTAAAAGAAAAGCTCATCGGAACTTACGACGATTTCCTTTACGGACAAAAAATGGAAACCAAAATAGTAGAAAAAAATAATCGTCTATATGTGGAATCTGCGATTCTTCAACACTTTAAAGGGAAAAATGAAAATGAATTGGTGTATTTAAAAAACGGATTATTCAAAATTATCGATTATCCAAATCTACTGAAATTTGAATTTAATGATGGGAAGGTAAATTCTGTGAAATTATCTAGAGGCAGCATGACTAATACAATTAAAATTACTAATAAAGGAAAATAAACCTCATTAAACATATTGAAAATCAATACATTGTAAAATACAATTATACTTATCTAAATTAAAATAAAAAAGCACTTACGACAATGTAAGTGCTTTTTTTAAAGTGGTCCCACCTGGGCTCGAATATTTTTTATTTTTCCCTTTATTTATGGGGTTTATAGCAATGGCATTTACAAAGGGGAAGTATAGGGGAAATTTCTCCAAATATTTTTGTGTTGCAAATTAAAATCTAAACTCTCCAAATACATATTTATCATCTATACCTTGCGAATATTTTGAATTAAAGTCTTTGGCAGCAACATAAGCCAAGCCCATCTGTTCTTTAGATCTTAAGTAAACTTCATATACACTCATTGATGAAATTTTTGGTCCTTGTGAATCAATGATTATGTTATATTCTTTTTCATATTCAGTAAATTGGTCAAAAATAACATTAGAAGTTTTACCTACATCATAAGTATTTATTTCAATTATTTTACAATCAAATCTACTAGCAAATTTGTAAAACGTTAAATCCCGCTCTCCATTCTCAAAAAAATTATCTTTTTGATAAAATATAATAATTTTGGAAGGCTCATAGTAATCTATTAATTGCTCTAATCTAGAATTATCAAAACCAGCAATAACAAATAATGATAATTTTTTATTCAAATCAAATAAACCAGAATGCTTAAACAACAATCTTGGAAATTTATGATTTCTGGTCAGCCAATCATTACAGTAAATCTTTGGTCTAAAATAAATGTAGTTTAAAGTTTCAACCTTTCTTTTTAAAAAGAAAAACAGAGTCCATATAGTTTCCCGTGGAATAGTTGTTATATTAAAAAGATAGTTAGTTTCAGATTTAACAAATAAATATTCTAGAAGATTCCAATTTTTTATTGAATCATTATATTCAAGCTTTACATCAATTATTTCGAAGTTATATTCATTTGATAAGTTAACTATTTCAGCATAATTATTACTCATATTATCCATCGATAAATAATCTTCAAACTGTATTAATATAATACTTTCAAGAACAAAATCCTTTAAAATTGTTTTTAAACCTAATAAGAATCTTTCTTCCCATCCTAATACTGTTACTAAATTATATTTTTTCATTCAAAGTTAAATTCTAATTGTTCAACATTAGTATCATCATCATCTTTGAAAAAAGGTATAGCCTTATTATTGTAAGCTGCTTCGATAAAAGACTTTGCAGGTATTGGAAAATGCGAGTATTGACCATGAGGATCTAGTCCATGCGTTGGTAGCAATAATCTATTTGGCACATATAAGTCCAATTTTGTTCCATCATTTTTATGACTGACAGTTCTCTTATATAGCAATGTACTTCTTAAGCAAAAATCAATTATTTCATTTACTCTGTCGTCATGATCCTTTATTCTTTGTGATATAATAAAATTTAAAGCTCTCGGCTCAGCAATTGATTCTTCTCCAAGCCTTTTCCTTAAATATATCATTAATTGATTAAAGAAATTATTAATATATTTAGATAAATCTGCGGAGCAATCTTCAATTTCAGAATCTATATTTCTTAGTTTATTCCAAAAGTCTAGACTAGACTGTTTAATAATATCGGACTGAGTTGGATCGGGAATAAATTCAACTTTCTCACCCGCCCTATTTGAAACTTCTTTCTCATACATATAAAAAATCGGAGTTAATAGATTTCTTATAACACCAGTAGAAATATCAACAATTGTATCAAAGCCTGAATAATTGGGTAAGTTTGCCTTCGGAATTCTTCTAAATGCAAAAGCTCTACCATTTTTTGCTATAAAATCAGCTATCTGAGTTCCTTTAGGTTCTGGAAACTTTTGTAGTGCAATTTCACGAGCTTTTACTTTGCCTACCTCTAAACTTTCTTTAAAAGATTTATTTATAGGAAAAAAATTATCAACGGTTGTATTTATTCCAGCAATTTTAAGCCTTTTATTAATAACATCTTTTGCAAAATTACTAAACTCTGAATCTTTACTATAAAGCTTTTTTGTAAGGTCTATTTTTATAAAATCATGACCTTCCAGAATTACTCCTCCATTCGCTGTTAAATGAAATGGCTTGATATCTGCGGTTGCAATTTTAAAACTAAAAAGTTTATTATCCCTATATGAGACCCAAGAGTTAATAATTTCCTTATGAATTTGACTTAAGTCTTGTACATCATCAAAAATAAAGAAAAATGAGAATCATTAAGCTTAGGAATTGATTTCAATTGCTCCAATATGGGTACTACTGTATTATTAAATGAAAATGAATAATCAATAAAACTTTCAAAATCATCGTTATTCAATTTTCTTTGACTTTCAATTGATTCTCTTGTTAAGAACAATTTTACTTTTTCAAATACTGTTTTGCCTAATTTTAATTCAGTATTTAGAATAAAGGAAATATAATCTGTTATTTCTTTCTCGATTTCGATATCAATTTCAAGACTCTCATAAGTACTCAAAAAAGTTTCACATATACTTGATAATATATTTATAGTTAAAAAATGCTCTACTGCAATATATTTCTTTGTATCATCTTTATAAAGTAAATATTCTCTTTTTCCTAATAGTGGGTTTTTGCAAGGTATGTGAATTCCAATAATTTTTTGCTTATCAGTAACTTCATCATTTTTCAATTGAATTGGATATGAATAATAGAGTAAAGTAGATGTTTTTCCACTTCCTCTTACTCCAATAAGAATTATATTTCTTGTTGATTCTAAAAATCTGGTATAAGTATTATCTTTTATATAAAATTTTAAGAAATCATCAACACTTATATTATTTGGTCGATCAAAAACAAAAGGGTTTTCCATTCAATATTATTTTATGAGAGTGATTCAATTATTTTATCAATATCGTAGTTCATATCTTTTGCTGTAAATAAACCTTGTAAGTCAAATTCTTCCACAATTTTTTTTTCACCAGGCACGGGATATGTATCTTCAAAAATAATCTGGTTTAATTCAAAATCTAGAGGTAAATTATCTTTAGTAAAATTATAAACTACAGAAACTGATTTAAAGACTTTAAGCAATTCGGAATGATATTTTGTATATATTCGTTCTTCATTTAATTTGTGTATTCTATGAAATGTAAATAACAATAAATCTTTTAATTTAATTTTAGATTCTTCATCCATAGTTAAAGGGATATCAATATTATAAGTTATTGCTATTCGACCTAATTTTTGATCTATAAATATTTCTGTTATTCTAGCATAATGATGATAGATTTTACTATCCTCTTTATATTTTCCTTCATCAATCAAAAAAGAACAAGTTCTTTGTTTACCTTCTGCTAATTCATCTGCAAATCTAAGGATTGAAGCTAACTCTTTTAAGTTTATTTTATCAGAGCCTAAATTATCATCCTTTAAGTCTCTTAATGTATCTTTACTTCCAGATTTAGTTTTTCCAGCATGAGCACTAGCTCCTGTTGTAATGATTCTACGTTCGTTGTGATAGTTGCTCACATTTGCTCTATAAATATTATAAACCTTGGCAATGTTTGTCCTTGATTCGTGCCCTACTCGACCAAAAATATTTCCAACATCATGAAACAAGATCATTAATGACAAACAATAAATTTCTGTAACATTAAATTGACGAAATTGTTCTGCACCAATAATCTTATATGCTCGCTCAAAAACATCTTGAATATGTCTAGCACTATGATCAGAAAGATTAGGCTCTTGCCCTTTAATTTCATCAAAAAAATTATCGTGAAAAAGAGAACTTCTAATACTTATATAATCAGTATATAATTTACATTCTTTACCATTGATTTCTTCAAAGTATTTAAACATCTCCTTCTCAAAAGTTGTTGTATTCCAGCTCATATAGTATACTGCATTAATTTATCAAAAACTGCTTTTGCTAACAATGGAGGAACAGCGTCACCCACTTGTTGTTGTTGCTGATTTATCGGACCAACAAATTCAAAATTATCTGGAAAAGACTGAAGTCTTGCCGCTTCTCTTACAGATAAGCCTCTATTTTGGGTAGGGTGTATCAACATATTCTTTCTATAATTACCTATCACTACTGACGGAATATTGTTTGATAATCTGCGATAAATTCCTCCATGACATCTAGAATGATCTTTATAGTTCATCATCAGTTTATCGGGAATATTCTTCCAATTACCTCCTTGAGGAACATGGCTATACCTATCTATTACCAAATCTGAATTTTTAGAAACATAATTATTTTTAACTTCTTTCAGACCTCCCCTCATTAATCTAGCATAATCCGATGAAGGCTTTCCCGAATAGCTTAATTTATCAGATACTTGCCCATTTTGCAAAATAGGTAAATCAGATAATGCGTCTCCAACCGTAACTGCATTTACTGCCATAGCTAAAGGAAAATCGAAGGCTATACCATGTAATGAACCTACTATAAATATTCTCTCTCTCTTCTGAGGTACACCAAAATCAGAAGAGTTTAAAATTTTGTAGTTTACAGTATATCCTATCTCGTTCAAATCTCTAAATATTTCATTTAAAAAAAACCTTTTTCAAGATTTAAGAGACCTCTTACATTTTCAATAACAATCCAATCTGGTTTGATCAATTTTGTGCATCTAACGAACTCTTTGAAAAGCCAGTTTTTAGGATTGTCCTTCGACTTATTTTTTTGATTCGAATTTGAGTATCCTTGGCATGGCGGACCACCGAAAAGGACTACCTGATCATTATGTCTGTCGAATACAAAGTCTTTTATATTTGATATATCGTCGACAACTACAGTTGTATTAGGATGATTTTTTGCATATGTTTGTGCAGCGTAACGATCTTTCTCTACTGCAATCTTAACATCGATTCCCGCTAATTTTGCTCCTGAAGACATTCCTCCTGGTCCAGAAAAAACCTCTATTCCTATCATGTTTATATAAGTAGTTTAAACTTGCTAATGTATTAAATAATATCCGATATATTACAAGTAATGAGCTACACATAATTGTCTAGAATTTTTTTTAAACAACTTTATATTTTAATCACATTTGCAATTGAATCCATACCTTTGAAATTAAATATTAAGCCTATGTCAATCTAAATTTAATAGGCAGATTATTAGATAAAAACTAATTCCATATGATAGAACCACATCTTATTGAAAGTGTATTATCCGCTCTTTTTGATTCATTACAAAAAAAATAATTGTTAGTCCTGCTGACAGAGCAAAATTTGACTTTATTATAGACGAAGATGGAAAAAAGATTGCAGTTGAGGTTAAAAGACAAAATGTTACAGCGAGAATTTTAAAACATATAGAATCTGCTTTAAAAGAATTCGATGATTTAGATGAATTTTATCTTATCACACCTGACGAGCCAAATAAAGCTACTTCTGCTCTAGCAAAGGATATTTTCTCACGATCCACGGTCAGAATCCATTGGATGAGTATAAATCAATTTATACAAATTCAAAAATTAGGCATTGACTTATCAAAAGATTTTAAATCAACCCTATTAGATCTGCAAATTGCTGCAGTAACATCAAAATTTGAAACATATGGGAAAGATTTTATTGGTAATGATCTTGCAGCTGAACACTTAAAAAAGAATTTTGAAAATGTAAAAGATGGTACAATTGATAAAACAAGTATTCTATACGGTTTTAGAAGACAATTCCCTTATTCTACAATTAAAGAATTAGAAGAAAATGAGTCGAAATTAGATCAAATCCTTAGCTTTGGAAAAAAATACGATGATGCGATAATAGTACTAACGGACATTAAAAGTTTTTCGAGCTTAGTTTCCGTTTCTGATCCTGATGACCTCAATGACTTAATGAGTAAGTATTATATGAATGCTAGAGATCTAGTATTTAAATATGGAGGAATATTAGATAAATTCATTGGAGATGCTGTATTAGCAATCTTTAACTACCCTTTTAAAGATCCAAACTCTTTTTCAAAAGCAACAAAATTTTGTGCAGAATTAATTCTAATGGGAAATAATATTTTAAATGAATTTCAAAGAAAATTAGATCAAAAAATT
Source organism: Chryseobacterium sp. 3008163 (assembly GCF_003669035.1). Taxonomy (NCBI): domain Bacteria; kingdom Pseudomonadati; phylum Bacteroidota; class Flavobacteriia; order Flavobacteriales; family Weeksellaceae; genus Chryseobacterium; species Chryseobacterium sp. 3008163. Next base: position 1,530,256 of record NZ_CP033070.1, read on the forward strand.
GAAACTGGCACTCGTGTAGGAATTGCAACTGGAACAATATATCCACTTAACATTAGCACAGAAGAATATGAGGTCACATTCATTGGTGACAAAATAAATTTAGCTGCCAGATTAGAAAAAAATTGTGAAGTAAACGGAATTTTGTTGAGCAATAAATTTTATCATAAACTAGCTGATAGTGACTCAGATTTGATCAATAAAATTCAGTTTGAAGAGATAGTAATTGATCCTAAAGATGCCAAAGGACAGACAGATCCTATATCAGCTTGGAAAATTGAAAATACGACAGTAGTAAAAATAGTCGAATAGAAAAGTAAAACTTTTAAATATTACTGAATTAGCATCTTTAAGATATTAATACAAAGGTTTCAAATTTCAAATGGGTAATAGATTAGAAAATAAATGAGGCAAAGAATAAATAGTATTTACAAACTTTTTAGAATTTGAACAGATGACAACTTTTGACCAGAATGAAAATTTAAAAAAAATATCGGAATTACTAAAGCCTGAAATTTTTAAATCAAACTTGATGTTGATTTCAGTTTTTATAGCATATTTCGAAAACACATGTGATTATATTATAGATCAGCCTAAGACTTTTTTTTCAGATCACTATGATAGCGAAAAAGGATTTGTACCAACTTCAGAATACAAAACAAATGTTTTAGATTTAGATCCCAAGAACCCAATAAATGCAAGTTTATTATGGTTTAAAAATCTAAACGGCATTTCCGCTGACGATATTTTACAATTCGGTATCTTAAGAAGATATAGGAATAAATTGACGCATGAACTACCCAAAATTCTTCTAGATGAAGGATTAGATCAAAATGATTTCAGCCAAAAACTTAGTGGACTTTTTTCCTTGAGAATCAAGATCGAGAGATATTGGTTTTTTAATTTTGAATTAGATTTTATGGATATTGAAAAAGCTTCCGAGCTTACCGATAATAATATAACTACTGGAGGAGAAATGATTTACAGGCTATTCATGGATTTGCTTTCCGAAGATCAAGAAAAGGCAAATTTTTATAGCGAAGAAATAAAAAAGAAGCTTCAAGAAAATAAGACTCAAGAACAATCCTGAGTTATCACTACATCACTAATTGAAATAGTATTGCAATAATCAAATAAATTTCAATAAACGATTTAAGAATAATAACGTCATAACAAAATTAATTGCTATGACGTTTCAAATTCAATAATGATTCACTTGACTAGATGTGCCTAAAAATCTCAATTCTATAAAACCTGATAAGATGTATCAGTTATAAAAGAACATCAAAATTTGCTTTATTAATAAACCTCTCTCGCATTATCTGATTAAAGTCCTACTTTCAATCTAGAAGCATCATAATTTTCAATATACGATCGATTGCCAGCTCACTTGTTTCTTTACTTGCATCTACTTAACAGTTTTATATGTTAGACAAGAGGCTATCAACTTGCATTCCTTATGCTTTTACTTCTATAGTTATTATACTTAAGTTTTATATACTTAATCTAGGTATTATATTACTCTTTATACTTACCGATAGTTAGTGCATCTATCTTTTCATCTAATTTAGCACGAAATTCTTCTTTGAAGCTATACCTGAAATTTCGCTCATAATCATTATAAAAATTTCTGTACTTCCTCTTTAGATATGATTGTTTGCTTTTTTCATAAGAGGTACTAGATTATTAAAAAAAACGTCTGGAGTGATATTTTTTATAGCTTGGAATTTTAACAAATTATCCATTGGTGTTGACTCCTCTCCAACAATTAAATCCACAACCTCTGGAGATATAACATCAATAAAATTTACTTGTTGATATAAGCTTCCTAGAGAACGAAGTAAATAATTCCAATTATCTCTGATCTTAAATAAATGATTAATCTTTCCATCAAAAATACTGTTATAGAAACCACTTACCTTTTCTACTTTAAGCTCAAAGCGTAAAAAATAGTTTTTCTTAGTTACCCTCTCAACAAGTTTTTTCTTATTTTTTGATTTGATGAAGAGTTCATCATTAACTCTCATTTTTTCTATCTTGTCATAAAATGAAACTGAGAAATTAGTCCCAATAAAGCTTACTCCATCCTTCCCATAAATATTTTTATCTGATAATCCACTGAAACTATTAAAACAACTCAAAATACCCCTCATTTTGATGGGTAATCTTAAAGTAAGTCCTAATTCAACTTTCGTCACTCTAGCTTTCCACAATAATTTACTATCTACCTGAAATTCATCACCGTAACGGTTAATCATTTTCTCAAAGATTTATATCCCAAGTCTCCGATTCTTCCAACATCATACCAATCTTTTCTTACATTTCTATGGATGATCAATTTATTCTTTACGTCATAATCTACATTCGGCAATTTTTTGATTTTTTATAAAGTACATATTGGATGTATAAATATTTACTATACTTACTCTCCAATTTGTTCTTTCGATCATCCGCTTCGTCATCAGTAGGATCTTCATCCTGAATATAATTATTTCGATATGTATAAATAATAGTTCCTTCTTTATTGGGTTTATTCTTGAAGAATTTTCTATTTAAAATCTCTTCACTTAAGTCTGCGTTATCAACGACAAATTTTATTCTATCAATCATTTTTTATTTACATAAGAATTTTTCAACATCAATTTTTCTAACAAATACTTTTGAATTACGACCTTTCTGAATTACAGTTAATCCCATTTCTCGGTATCGGTAAAAGGTTTTCTCACTAAATCCGAAATAATCACAGGCTTCTTTGACGGTCAATAATTCTTTAAAATTACACTTTTCATTGATTAGTTTTTTAAGTTCTTTAATTTCTCTTCTTAGTTTTCTGTTTCTTTGATAATGTATAATACTAATTTCTTGTTCATTGCTTTAATTTATTTGTTTAACAATATTTATTTTAATTAACTATAGTGACATTAAAAGTGTTGACTATTACATGGAGTAATATGATACCTAAAATGGAAAGCATTGATTTTCAGCTTTAAAAATTTCAAACAAAAAAAGCGATCAGAAGATCGCTTTGTCATACTATACCTAAATCAGGTATTACTTGTTTTTTATAAATTTATAAATCTCAATTGTTAGTTCTTCAATGTGTGGATTACTTTTTAATACTTCCCAAGAAAACTCTTCTTTAGCAAAAGCTTCTGCTAATGCTCTTTTATTTTCCAAAGTTCCGAAACTACCATCATTATTATTTTTGTATTCTGATTTATTCAAAATGTACTTATGATCAATTTCTCCCAAATCGTTTCTTAAGGCATTTAAAAAATCTCCAATATAACGATCATTAAATGTTTGACTATCGATCTTATTTAATGACATTCGAATTTTCTCTGTGATTTCAGGTTTTTTAGTAGTTAGCAAAGTTTTATGACATAATCCTAATAATAATTTTTCCCAAACAACATTAGTTAATAAATTTTCAACCTCTCGGTGTGATCTAATAATTTTGGGAATAAAATTTTTAGATCTTGCAGCTTCTATTTTTGAAAGTCTTATACCTTTTGCAGAATCAGCAACACTATTATCGCTATCTGCTAATAAAAAATTCTATTTGATAAAGACATAGCTTTAATATCATTTAAAATTTCATCTTCTGCATTCTCTTCAATGCCATCATCAAAAGATAATGATCCAAATTGCTACCTGCATATTCAAAAAAGCAAAGTCAATATCCTCTTTTGGATAATTCTCACCTATAAAAAAACAATATGATTTTAAAAATGCACGGATGTATAGCCTATCTGAAATACCTTCTACCCAAATACTACAATTAGCCATAAATACAGAAGAATTGTTTACTCCTATACTCTTTAAAACTTCATTATCCCCAGCATTTACATTTTTTATTATAAGTTTTTTTTCACCTTCTTCATCTAAATCAGCATAAAATGAATAAATAGAAATATTCTCTTCTTCTAAAGTTAGATCCAAAAAATGATTTGAATGAGTTGAAATAAAATAAGTGATATTTTTATCTATTAGATACTGATTAGATGTTATTTGCTCTAAGAACAACCTTTGCATACCAGGATGAAGGTTAATCTCAGGTTCGTCAATAAATATGTGACTATCATTATCAGCCATAAAAATCTTATACATGAGAAGAATTAATGCTTGAACACCGTCTCCTAAATGATACAAATTGCGTGAATGTTTTTCTCCTTCAATGTGTATGCTAATAATTTCACTTGTATTATCACCTTTTTTATTTGCTCCTTTATTAAACTCTGCAATGATTTCAATGGCTTTTCCGTCAAAAAAATATTGACTTATAAATTTTTCAAAAGTCTCAAATCGGCTTCTTTTTTCTTTCTTCGAATTTCTTGCATCTAAGATTTCATTATAAAGATGAACCCCAGTAAATATATCTATGTCCTCGTATAACTCATAATTCTTTCTTACTGTATCTACAAAAATATCATCCTCTATCTTATTGTATATATATTCTGAAATATTTCCCGAAGAATCAGTTTTCTGATCAATTTGTTTATACAAAGAATGAGCGGTTCTTAAAGTAGGTAAATAAATAAATTTAGGACTTTTAAACTCCTTTGCGATTGTATGACCTTGGAATTCATCTAGGTGACCACTTGTAGCAATAGCATTAAAATCACGTTGAATACTCATCGTCTTTTTAATGGTCTATGAGGACTAGGTCTATATTCTTTAGCAAACTCTATTATCCTCTTATTCGCATAATCAAAAGTTCGCTCATCTAAAACTAATAGAGAATCTAAGACCATTAAGCTTCTCATGAATTTGCTTTTACCACTATTATTAGTACCTATAAAAATATTAATTTTATTAATGTTTGGTAAATACTCCAAAGATTTTATAATACCTTCTTCTTCGAGATAGTACTCATCATATTTATCTAATATTAACGAATGTTTAAATTTCATGACAATTGATTATTATTTTTATCAACCAATTTACTTATAATATTTAATTTTCTCAACCCTCATAAAACCTTCCAAATCTCTAAAAGTAATTTTATCTAAATATTCAATATAATTTTCAATTAATCCCGCCCCTCCAAAAGCTTCTTTATATTTTTTTAATTTTGGATCAATCTTTTTTCCGTCAACATCGGAATAATATTCGTTTACTCTTTCTAGCTTATCCGTTTTACTATTTAATAAATATTCAACTTTATAACGGATAATATCACTGTCCTCACCGTAGAAAGTGCTTACAGATTTTTCAGCGCCAATCAATCTTCCGTTTTCATTGAAATAATATTCGTAAAAATAAAATGAATCACCACTTTGGCTAATTGGCTCTTTTCTGATAAAAACTATTTTACTATTAATTTTTAAAAATGAATAAACATCAGATACTTCAAAGTTAAATTCTGTAAGAATATCATTTGATTTTATGCGAAATATTTTTCCATTTTCGCTTTTCCTTGCATAAGTTTCTACCTTTGTAGAATCTTTTTTGTAAGTATAATCCACAAATTTTTGTAATTCTTTAACTTCATCTTTGTAACCAGCAGTTTTATTCTGTGAACATGCAAAACTGAAAATTGAAATCAAGATAAGGAATAATATTCTTCTCATAATCAAATTTTAATTGAATCTTCTTGAGGTTCAGAAAGTTTATTTTTTTCATTGGAGTTTTGATAGCTATTGCCTGAATTACCCCCATCAAATTCCCTTTCGTCGATCTCACTATCACCATTATATTTTTCTGGTTCAATTACATCGTAATTTGTATTTCGTATATCTACGCTATTATTTTTTTTCGGTGATCAAATATATTTTTCTCTTGTAAACCATTATTATCATAAGAAATTTTGGTTAAACCTAAAAAACCATAAGCGGTGAGTAAATTCTCTTTTGAATTTTCATCTTTAAAAGTTAGCTTCCTAACTAAAACAAGATCTTCCTCGTAAATACCTACATTCTTATATCCGTTCTGAGACAAGAAAAATGTAATAAAAGTCTCAGAATATTTCTCGTTCAGCTCTTCACCAATAAAGAAATTTTTCATTATTTTAATAAGCTGAGGTTGATGAAGCATCACATCATCAACAATTTTATTTTGCATTTGATTTCGATCAGGTTTAAAATAGAATGCTGAAATACTAAACAAGATAATTAAACCAACGATAATAAAAAAAGAATAACTTTCTCCTGATTGCGTTTTTTGAGTTATGTAATGATCGTTTACACTCTTTTTAGATACAATTTGATCTAAGTTTTGATTCTCCTGAGCAGGAAACATAATTGAAATATCTCTTAATATTTCCAATGCAAGATCATTATTATAATCTTCTATGAGCTTCGGAATTCTGAAGAGATCAATTATTGCCCAAATAAATAATCCTCCTGCGGTTAGTAAAAATAATATAAGCCATCCTAATTTTTTAAGATAAGCGTAATACCAACCGCCCAAAATCCAAAGTAAATAAGCTACTCCTAGTGATTTTTTGCGTCTTTCAAATTCTCCAATAAAAATACGTTGTTGTTCAGAATTTAGATCTCGATATTTTTTCTGAACCATATAAGAAAAGTTCCCCATGATTAATTTTTTGACTGTAAAAGTTCCATACAGTCGCTTAAATTCATAGAAAAAGCGTGGAACTGAAGCCAATCCGTTACTGAGGTACTAGGATACCTGACAACCAGAAAGACTTAGCCCACGCCTAGCGTGAGCGTAAATCGATCGGATTTGGTTGTCTTGAAGATTCCTAGTTTTCAGTAACCAATACGATAGCTTACGCTTTTGTATTAAAATTATATTTTATTCTTTTACGAAATTACGATTTTTTACCATAATTAAAGTCTTTTACTGCATTCTGAAGTAAAGAAAAATTAGAATTTGTATAAACTAATGTACTTGCAATCTTTTTGTGCCCTAACAATTTACTTACTATAGATAAAGGAATATTAAACTTATATACTAAGCTGCTTGCGAAAGTATGCCTTGCAAGATGAAAATGTACTCTTTTATTAATCTTTGCCAAAGTTGCTAAGTCTTTCAATTTATTATTAACAGTCTGGTTAGTAATGAAAGGAAAAATTTTTTCATCTTTTTTCTTTCCTACCATATAACCGCTCAAAATCGCTCTAGCTTCTGAGGTGAACGGAATTTTTATATCATCATCAGTTTTTTGTTGCGTAAAAGAAAGGACAGAAGTTTGAAGATCTACGTTTTTAACTAATAAATTTTCACAATCACTAAACCTCAATCCAGTATAACAAGCGAAAAGAAACATATCCTTTGTTAATTGATATTTTTTGCTTTGATCTACATCTAGTTTAAAATTTCTCAAACTTACTACTTCCGCCTCATCTAAAAAATCTTCATTCTCTTTGGGACCTTGAAATTTAAAATTATTGTAAGGAGAAAATTTAATCATTTCCTTTAGATAAATTTCTTGGATAATAGCTTTAAGGCACTTATGCATATTATAGATTGCACCGCCTTCCTTTAGATTTAACTTTCTCAAGTATAAATCGAACCCTTTCACGAAACTATAATTAATATCTGACGTGCATATATTTGATTTATAACTTTTAAGTCTCCTTCTTAAAAGTGAGTACTTATACAAAGTAGCTTCTTTAAGCCCTTTTCCGATAACAATTTCATCGAATAGCTGGTAGAAATCATTATCTTTTTTTCCCTTCAAAAATCTATCAATTAAATCAAATGTAACAGAAACTCCACCAGCTTCTTTCAAACTACAGAAAGTTTGTAAATCAGATTTAATTTTATCAAGCTTAACATTCAATAGTTTAAATCCTTTTCCAATTGCCTTTGAATTTTTATCATCCCAATGATTTGGGTCGATTGATTCTTTTAAGCTTATTTTTTTTGAGCGAGAATTAATTATCACTTGTAAAATTAAAGGGTTCTCTCCTTTCACATTTCTCTTATCAGTTCTTCTGACAATCTTTATTGAACATTTATTCATTGTATAACAATTTTAGGTTATACTTTCAATAACTATAGTAGTGATTTAGAAAGAGAAAAATCAGCTAATTTAAGAATAACTTTCTGAATAAAAAAAATTAATTACCTGATTACCAGTAATTTAAATAAATTATTTATTGAAAATATTTTTTTTACCACTAGTCATATCTAACCAAAATTAGGTAGTATTCAATTTTATTATAAAATGACGAAAAAATCTAAGGGGGAAACGTGAGGGGAAACTCAATTAGTGAACGATGGGTATAAATGACTACAAAACCTAGTTGTAAACCATAAAAAAACCCCTAAAATAGGGGTTTTTAAAAATTTGGAAGAAAATCGTTCTTCACATCTGTGGTCCCACCTGGGCTCGAACCAGGGACCACCTGATTATGAGTCAGGTGCTCTAACCAACTGAGCTATAGGACCTCAAAATTTGGTTAAATTTTGTGTTTGCAAAAATAGTAAAATTTCTTTCACTACAAAATTTTTTATGGTTTTTCTTGGCAAAGTTCTATCAATACTCCGTTCGTAGATTTTGGATGAAGGAAGACAACTAATTTGTTATCAGCACCTTCTTTTGGTTCTTCGGAGATAAATTGAAAACCTTCTTTTTTAATCTTTCCACTTCTTCAATGATGTTTTCTACTCCAAAAGCCAAATGATGAATCCCCTCGCCTTTTTTTTCGATGAATTTAGAAATCGGACTTTCAGGATTGGTAGCTTCCAACAACTCTATTTTACTTTCACCGGTTTGATAAAAAGAGGTGGTCACTCCTTCCCTTTCCACCGTTTCATTTTTATATGATTTTTTTCCTAAAAGCTTTTCAAAAAGCTCGTCAGAAAAACCTAAAGTTTTTACCGCAATACCGATATGTTCTAATTTCATAAATTTTATATTGTTTTAAAGTCTACTGAAATCATCATATCATCAGTTTTCACTTACAGAAAATTGAGCTGAAGATGATTTCAAGACCGTTTTGGCTTAATTAATCGAAAATTTGATGGTTTCGTTTATTTTCAAATAAGCAATTCAAACAAAAATAGTAAATTTGCAGAACTTATGGAAAGTAACAGACAAAGAAAAGTAGCACAAATTATACAGGAAGATTTCGCAGAATTGTTCCGCAAACAGTCAGCAGAAAGCAAACAAAGTTTTTTAGTTTCGGTTTCTGATGTCAAAATTTCTCCGGATTTGGGGGTTGCAAAAATTTATTTAAGCATTTTCCCGCAGGAATTCAGAGCTTCAATCATGAAAGAGATTGAAACTAACAAAGCACAGTACAGAAATTTCTTGGGTCAAAAGATGGCTAAGCAAGTTCGTGTAATTCCTCAGCTCAGCTTTTATCTGGATACCGCTCTTGATGATGTAGAAAAAATAGAAAAAGAACTGAGAGGCGAAGGCGACAATCCTGTATTGTAAACCATCTTGAAAAACATTGCATTTTATATAGCTTCACGCTACCTTTTATCTAAAAAAGGAAGTACGGCAGTCACATTCATTACGTGGCTGGCGGTGGGCGCTATGACGGTTGCCGTCGCTGCAATGTTTGTCATTATCTCTGTGTTTTCAGGTTTAGAGGTATTTAATCAGAATTTGATTTCAAATCTTCATGCCGATTTAACGATTAAAAGTACATCGGGGAAAACCATAAAAGATTTTGATAAGATTAAAGGTATTTTAAAAAAGAATACAGAAATTCTGAATTTCTCGCGTGTGATTGAGGAAAAAGTTTATCTCAATTATAACGGAAAAGGTGACATTGGGTATTTACGAGGTGTAGATTCTTCTTATATTAAAGTAAACCCGATTGACAATACCATTTTTTTTGGTAAATATCCCAGCTTTCAATATTCCAATGAAGTTATTATGGAACACGGTCTCGAAATGCGACTTTCGATTCCTGTTGATACTTTGAATAATTTCGCTACGGTTTTTATGCCAAAATCCGGAACCGGAATTATCAATAAAGAAGAAGATATTTACAACAAAAAGAATATTCTGGTTACCGGTATTTTTCCGGGAAATGATCAATTAAACAATTACATCATTGCACCGATTGAGTTGTCTGAAGAACTTCTTGATCTTCCAAAAAACTCGGCTTACCAAATTGTAATTAAACTTAAAAACCCTGACAAAATTAATCAGGTAAAAAAGGATTTACTTTCATCAATCGGCAAAGGAGTTGAAATTAAAACCAAGCAAGAAGAGAACGCAGCTTTCTGGAAGATGATTAATACAGAAAAACTTTTCATTTATTTAATATTCGCTTTGGTAATTTTCATTACAACATTCAATTTGGCCGGAGCAATTATCATCTTACAACTCGACAAAAAGCAACAGGCAAAATCATTAATATCTTTAGGATTTCCTTTAAGTCATTTAAGGAAAACATATTTCTATACGGGAATTTTAATTGTTGTCTTAGGCGTTATTTCAGGCTTACTTTTGGGAACAGCATTATGTTTTTTTCAATTGAAAACTGAGTTTTTCAAAGCTGTTGAAACCTTACCTTTCCCTGTGAAAATTGTGGCAGAAAATTATTTAATAGTTGCTGCAACCGCTTCTATATTCGGAATTTCTATTTCTTGGTTTTTCTCAAAGATCAGTAAAGATTACATTACTAAAAATTAACATATTACGGTTAATATTTTTCGTAGATTTGCCTTCCAATTTAAAAAAATGAAGCGAATTTTATTTTCTTTTGTATTAAGTATTCTTTTTATTAATGCTTTTGCACAAATTCCGACTGGATATTACGACAACGCAACCGGTACCGGAGCAGCTTTGAAAACTCAGCTTAAAACAATTATAACTGCCGGACATAATCCCGGTTCTTATGGTGGTTTATGGATAGCTTATCAAACTACTGATATCGATAATTTTTACGAAAATGACGGGTCGGTTCTTGATATTTATTCGGAAAATCCAACCAATTCAGATCCATACAATTACACAGTAGGAAGCACCAATCAATGTGGATCCAATGGCTACGGAGGTGAAGGAGATTGCTACAACAGAGAGCATATCATTCCGCAAAGTTTATTTAACGAAGCATCACCGATGGTATCAGATATACATTTCATCCGTGCTACAGATGGTTACGTAAACAATATTAGAGGTAGTTTACCTTTTGGTATGGTAGGTGTTACAAATTACATTTCCGATAACGGTTCTAAAAGAGGAAGCTCTGTATCTGCAGGATATACCGGAACTGTATTTGAACCTATCAACGAATTTAAAGGTGATGTAGCAAGAATGATTTTTTATTTTGTAACAAGATATGAAAGTCAACTATCAAATTTTAGTTCTGGAAATATGCTTGGGAACTCTCCTTATCCGGGATTACAACAATGGCAACTGAACCAATTATTGGCTTGGCATACGCAGGATCCAGTATCTCAGCTAGAAATTAGCAGAAACAACGCATCTTATGTTTATCAAGGAAACAGAAACCCTTACATCGACAACCCATCATACGTAACTGCTGTCTGGGGAACACCTGTTATTGACACACAAGCTCCGACCGCTCCAACTAATTTAGTTGCAAATAATCCGACATCAAACACTGTTGCATTGAGCTGGACAGCTTCAACCGACAATGTAGGAGTAGCGGGATATGACATCTATGCAAATTCAGTATTTAAAGCTACAGTATCAGGAACAACAGCAACTGTTCAGGGGCTAGCTCCTTTAACGGCTTACAACTTTTATGTAATTGCTAAAGATGCAGCAGGAAACCCATCTCCTCAAAGCAATATTGCAAATGAAACTACATTAGCAGGACAACCTGGAGGCAGCAGCTGTGGAACAGAAGACTTTACAAACATTCCGACCTCTACAAATCCTGCTTATGCTACCAGAACTTGGACTAACAACGGCATCACATGGACATCAACTGATTCTAGAGTAGATGAAGTAATTAATGGTAAGGCTATAACACTTAGAGATAGCGAACTCACAAGCACTACTCTTTCTGGTGGAATTCAAAACTTGCAAATAAAAACACAATTAAAATACGGAAGTACTGCTGGTACACTCAATGTTTTAATAAATGGCAACCTTGTAGGGACAATTCCTTATACAGCAGATAAAAGCATGACAATTGCCACAATTAATAATATCAATATCTCAGGAAATGTTGTGATTAAAATAGTTAACCCGCCTAGCAGTAATAATGGCAATAGAGTTGCGTTAGACGATCTTAGCTGGACGTGTTTTAGCGCACTATCAACTTCTGAAACATCAAAAGAAAAATCTTTCAGCATCTACCCTAACCCGGTAAAAAACAATGAGGTTTTTGTAAAAGGTGAAAACTTAAACAAAATTGTAAAAGCTGAAATTTATGACTTATCAGGAAAATTAATCAGGTCGATTGAAAATCCTTTTAAAAACTCAAACAAAATCAATCTTCACGGAATTACCAAAGGAGTTTACATCCTGAAAACAGACAACAGTACTTCAAAATTCATCGTAGATTAATTAAACTAAATATTATTCAACTAAAAGACCGATTTTTTCGGTCTTTTTTTTATTTTTGAATTATGGATTCCAATAAAAAACTAGGTCTCATCGGGAGAAACATTTCGTATTCTTTTTCTAAGAATTTTTTTGAAGAAAAATTTCAAAAGCAGATGCTCACTCATTTTTCATATCAGATTTTTGATCTTCAGGAAATTGACGAGGTTAAAAATTTATTGAAAGATTCTGAGCTTTTAGGCTTTAACGTAACAATTCCTTACAAAGAAAAAATCATTGATTATCTGGATGATTTAAGTGATGAGGCCAGAGAAATTGGAGCAGTGAACTGTGTCTTGATTCATGACGGAAAAAAAACAGGTTACAACACCGATGTATTTGGTTTTGAAAAAACATTAAAAATTCACAGAAAAGCACATCAAAATACGGCTTTGATTTTAGGAAATGGCGGCGCTGCAAAAGCAATTCAATATGTTTTAACTAAAAATGGAATTTCATCAAAAATAGTTTCGAGAAATTCAGATTTAAATTTTGAAAATTTAGATAAAGAAACCGTAGAAAATCATAAAATTATCGTGCAATGCACCCCTGTCGGAACATTTCCAAATATTGAAGATTGCCTGGATTTTCCTTTTGACGGACTTTCAAAAGATCACTTGGTGATTGACTTAATTTACAATCCAAATTATTCAAAATTCATCATTAAATCCGCTGAAAATGAAGCAAAAACGGTGAACGGATATTACATGCTTGAGCAACAAGCAGAAAAAGCATGGGAAATTTGGAATAATAAAAAAAAATAACATAAATTAGTACTTTATTAGGCTTTTACTACATATAGAGAAATAACGCCACTCACATAAAAGATTTGCTATGACTACAGAAAACAACCTTTCTGAAAACGAAGAAAATAAAATTTCTACCGAGGAAACTCAACAGGAAACATCTGAAATTACAGTTTCTTCTGAAGAAACGCCCCACGAAGAAGAAGCTGAACATACAGAAGAACATGTAGATGCAGATATTTCTCTGGCTGATGCCCTGAAAGAAATGGAAAAAATCATCAATTCTACCACTGCAGGAGAAAACTTCAGACAGTTTAATGCATTGAAAGAAAAAGCAAATCACGCCATTCACGATGAGATTGAAGACAAAAAGCACGAATATGCAGATGCAGGAAATGCACCTGAAAATTTCAGCTATGAGCATCCTGCGCAATCTAAACTCTCTGCACTGATTCATATTTACAAAGAAAAGCACGACGCTTTTCAAAAAGGTCAGGAAGAGGAACAGAAAAAAAACCTAGATCACCGTCAAAATTTAATTGACAGATTAAAAAATCTATATACCAATTCTGAGCCTGGAGTTAATCTTTTCAAATCAATTCGTGAGATTAAAGAAGAATGGTCAAAAGCCGGACAGGTTGCAAAATCTGAATTTAAAATCCTCAACAATAATTATTTCCATCATTTGAATCAGTTTTATCAGATGTTGGATCTTAATAAAGAATTTCTTGAGCAGGAATACAGCCACAATCTTGAAAAAAGACAACACATTATTGCCCGTGCAAAAGAGTTGGAAAACGAGCCTGTTGTACAAAAAGCTTTAAATGAATTGCAATATCTTCATAAGCTTTGGAAAGAAGAAGCTGAGCCTGTTGCTGAAGAATTCCGTGAGAAAACCTGGGATGAGTTTAAAGAAATTTCAAACAAAATTCACGAAAGAAAATCTGAACTTTCTGCAGCGATTGAAACTGAGCAAAATGCCAATTTCGAGAAGAAAAACGAAATCATTGCTGAAATCAAGAAATTATCTGAACCCAAAGATACTCCAAACCACAATTATTGGCAGAATTCTATCAAAAGAGTAGAAGAGCTTCGTTCAGAATTTCTAAAAACAGGAAGTGTTCCTAGAAAATTATCCAACAACAACTGGAATGATTTTAAATCTACGCTGAGAAGTTTTAATACTACAAAAAACAATTACTATAAATCATTGAAAGGTTCTCAACAAGAGAATTTAGATGAAAAATTAAAACTAATTCAGACTGCAAAAGACAATATGCTTTCTGAAGATTGGGATATTGCCGTTGCACTTTTCAAAAAACTTCAGGAAGACTGGAAAAAAATCGGTCACGTACCAAAAAGCATGACCAATAAAATCTGGGATGAGTTCCGTGAGGCTTGTAACACATTTTTTAATAATTACAGAGAAAAAAGCAGTGCTTCTACCGACAATTGGAAAGAAAATTATAAGCAGAAAAAAGAGATTCTTGAAGAGCTTAAAACCATTTCTGATGATGAAGGAAGCATTGAGAAAATTGAAAACATCAAAACTGCGTGGAATAATATCGGAAAAGTTCCAAGAGATAAAATTGGCATCAACTCTGAATTCAATAAGACTTTAAGAGAAAAATTAAAGCTGAATAAAATCAATGAATTGGAGCTGAAAGAAGAAGGTTTATCTGAAAACCAATTGACAGACAAAGCGAGAAAAATTAAGAGCCAGATTTCTGATCTTGAAGCTGAAATCGTAAAACTGGAAAATAATTTATCTTTCTTCAAAAAACCATCGAGAGAAAACCCGATGCTTACAGAAACATATAATACGATTGACAATAAAAAAGGTCACCTAGAAACTTTGAAGCAGAATCTGCACAATATCATTTCTGGAGATTAAAATATTTAATACAATTTACATAGGCGAAGCAAAGAAATTTGTCTTCGCTTTTTCATATTATGCAAGACGAATTTTATATAAAAAGATGCATCGAGCTAGCTAAAAAAGCTACGGGAGACACCTACCCAAATCCTTTGGTAGGCAGCGTGATTGTTCACAGCGGAAAGATTATTGGTGAGGGTTATCATCATAAAGCAGGAGAAAACCATGCGGAAATCAACGCCATCAATTCTGTTGATGATAAAAGCCTAATCCCAGAATCTACCATCTATGTTTCACTGGAGCCTTGTGCTCACTTTGGAAAAACACCGCCATGTGCTTTAAAAATCGTGGAATTAGGATTTAAAAAAGTCGTTATCGGCGCAATGGATTCTCATGATAAAGTGAACGGAAAAGGGAAAAAAATTATTCAGGATGCAGGGATTGAAGTGCTATCCGGAGTTTTGGAAAAAGAATGTATTGATTTAAATAAAAGATTCTTCGCCTATCATGAGAAAAAGCGTCCTTTTATCGTTCTAAAATGGGCACAATCAGTAAACGGATTTATAGATAAAGATTTTAAACCCACACAGATCAGCAATTCTTTAACGAAACAATATGTTCATGAATTAAGAAATAACGAACATGCCATTTTGATTGGAACAATGACAGCTCTGCGCGATAATCCCAGTTTGACCACAAGAGAAATGACGGGAAGAAATCCTATAAGAATCTTGATTGATATTGATCTCAAAGTTCCGAGTGATTATCACATTTATAACAATGAAGCGGAAACTTTGGTATTTAATTCTATAAAAAATTCCGATGAAGGAAATATTAAATTCATTAAAACCGAGAGAGAAGGATTTATTGAAAAGTTGATTAAAAAATTATATGAATTACAGATTCAATCAGTAATTGTTGAAGGTGGAAATTTAGTTTTACAACAATTTATAGATGCTAATTTGTGGGCCGAAACCATTGTTATTAAAAATGAAAATCTCCAGATTGAAAACGGAACTAAAGCACCAAGATTTCAGCATGAACCTTTTGAAATTAAACAATTCAGAGATAATCTTATGGAATTTCATGAAAATTCAAATTAGAATTTTAAGGAAATGATACACGAATATAAAACCATTGATAAACCTATTGAAAACATACTTCTCAAAGAAAAGGGAAGCAAATTTATAGGTTTTGCTTTTCCGGTAAATAATGAAACTGAACTTAAAAATGCTTTAGAAAAAGTAAAATCAGAACATCCAAAAGCGACTCATCATTGTTATGCTTTCCGAATGGGTTTGAATGGAGAAAATTATCGCGCAAATGATGATGGAGAACCCTCTGGAAGTGCAGGCCTACCCATTTACAATCAACTTTTAGCAAATGAAATCACCAATATTTTGGTCATCAGCGTGCGTTATTATGGTGGTACAAAACTGGGAGTTTCAGGCTTGGTAAAAGCGTATAAAGAATCTGCTAAAATCACTTTAGAAGAAGCTAAAATCATCACTAAAGAATTAGAAATCGAGATTGAAATTCAGTTTAACTTCAATCAGCAAAATGTAATTTTCACTTTACTTTCAAAGTTTGACGCAAAAGTTTTGAATTTTGATGCTGATGAAAACTGTATTCTTACCGCTACTTTAAAAACAGCGCAAAAAGAAAGCATCTCAGAAAAACTTTCTGAGATGCAACATATTTCTTTTGATTTTAAAGACTAAATTCTAATCTCTTCTGCCTCCCATCAAAAGGGAAGCAAAGTAAAGAAGCTGTGCTAAAGAACCAAGAGCCGCAACAAGGTATGTTCTCGCCGCCCAAGTAAGACTGTCTTTCACACCAACAAATTCTTCGGCAGTTACTGTTCCTGTATCTTTCAACCATTTCATCGCTCTGTTACTTGCATCATATTCCACCGGAAGTGTTACGAATGCAAAAAGTGTTGTCAATGCAAACATAATGACTCCAATCAGAAGTACTATTTTGTTTCCGCTCATCGCCATTACAACGATGCCTCCCATCAGAACAAATTGCATTAAATTAGAACTGATACTTACTACCGGAACTAATTTGGATCTCAACTGCAACATCGAATAACCAACTGCATGTTGTACCGCATGACCACATTCATGAGCTGCAACCGCCGCTGCCGCTGCATTTCTCTGCATATAAACACCTTCTGAAAGGTTCACTGTTTTGTCTGCTGGATTATAATGATCTGTGAGTTGCCCCGGAACCGATATTACCTGAACATCGTTGATTCCGTTATCTCTCAACATTTTTTCTGCCACTTCTTTTCCTGAAAGTCCATTTCTAAGATGTACATTTGAGTAATACTCGAATTTAGATTTCAATCTTGAGGAAACCAGCCAGCTTAAGAGCATTGAGATTCCTATAATAAGATAATAACCTGTCATTTTTTCTGATATTTAATAAATAATAATTCTAATATGAGATGTAATAATTGTGCCAAAGTATTAACAATTATTAATTATATTTGTGGTAGAAATTACCCTAAAATACTATGTCAGAAGTTTCAATTCTTGAAGTAAAAACACCTAACGAATTAAAACAATTTGTAAAATTCCCGATGGACTTGTACAAAAACAACCCATATTACGTTCCTTCTTTTGTGAAAGACGAGTTGAACGTGTGGAATTCTCAGGAAAATCCTGCGTTGCAGTATTCTGAAGCAAAGCAGTTTTTGGCATGGAAAGACAAGAAAATAGTTGGAAGAATTGCCGTAATCATCAATCATAAAGAAGAAAAAGAACTCGGTATCAGAAAAGTTCGTTTCGGATGGATTGATTTTATTGATGATAAAGAAGTTTCAAAAGCATTGATAGATACCGTGATCAACTATGCCAAGTCACATCAGATTGACAATATTGAAGGCCCTATGGGTTTCACCAATCTTGACAAAGCAGGAATGCTGACTTTCGGTTTTGAGAAAATCGCCACAATGATTGGAATTTACAATCATGAATATTACCCTCAGCACATTGAAAATCTTGGACTTGTAAAAGAAAAGGAATGGGTAGAATTCGAGATGAACTTCCCGAAAATTCTTCCTCCGAAAGTAGAGAAATTCAGCAAACTGATTGCTGAAAAATATAAATTAAGAGTTCTAGATTTCCAAAGCAAAGAAGAGATTTTACCATATGTGAAACCTATGTTTAAGTTGCTTGACGAAACCTACAAACATCTTTCGACCTACACCCCGATTTCCGAGGAACAAATTAAGACTTACAAAGAAAAGTTCTTCCCGATGATTGCTAAAAACTATGTGATTTGTGTAGTTGATGAACATGATGAACTGGTTTCTTTTGCAGTGACGATGCCTTCGTATTCTAAAGCATTACAGAAAGCTAAAGGAAAACTTCTACCATTTGGCTGGTGGCATTTTATGCAGGCTCAAAAGAAAAATGATCGTGCTAATTTTTATCTGATTGGAATTCATCCAGAATATCAAAGGCGTGGCGTGACGGCAATTATTTTTAAAGAAATTTTTGTTCGTTTCAATAACATGGGGATCGATTTCGCCGAAACCAACCCAGAACTAGAAGAAAACAAAAGCGTGCAGGTACTTTGGCAAGATTACAACCCAGTTAATCATAAAAGAAGAAGAACTTATTCTTTAAAATTCTGATATGAAAACACACCTCATCCTATTTGCTATTTTAATTGCCGGTTTCGTCTCTTACAATCTCTTTTTACAGTCTGAAGATGACCGCACAAATACCATCATCAACATTTTATATGCGAGTGTGCTTTTTGGTTACATTTCATTTATGGCGTTCTCTCTCCTCAAAAAACTGAAGAAGTAACTGCTATTTTTATTGATTCTAAATTATCGGTTTTTCCTATTTTCATCAGACTTTTAAGTTGATTAATTTCATGCTTTATTGTTTATTGCCTAAATTTGCAACTTGAGATAATAATGTAAAAATGAATTTACCTGAAAGTTATATTCCAATACTCATACAAGCCGGTGTAGCCATTGGTTTTGTTGCCATTTCTTTATTAGGCGCTCATTTTTTGGGTCCACAGCAGAAAAAAGGGAATTCTGTAAAGAACTCAAGCTGGGAATGTGGTATTCCTGTTGAAGGGAATGCAAGAACTCCATTCTCCATTAAATATTTCTTAACGGCAGTACTTTTCGTATTGTTTGATATCGAAATCGTATTCTTTTATCCGTATGCTGTCAACTTCAGAGAGTTTGGAGTTGAAGGTTTTTTTGCAGTGCTAATGTTCGTAGCGATTTTCTTCCTTGCATTTTTCTATGTTTGGAAACGTGGTGCGCTAGACTGGGATAAATAAATTCATCATCATTTTAAATAAGAGATTTAGATAAGCACAATCGAACTAAGGTTAACATTAACCGTAATTTGGAATCTAAATTAGAATATTAAAATCAACAAAATGTCAGATCAAAAACCAATTATAAGAACAGATGCACCAGCTCCCGAAGGATTTGAAGGAGAAGGTTTTTTCGCAACAAAACTGAGTAGCGTAATCGGTATGGCTAGAAAGTTTTCACTTTGGCCTCTACCTTTTGCAACTTCTTGTTGTGGTATCGAATTTATGGCGACGCTAAACCCTACATATGATGCTTCAAGATTTGGTATGGAAAGAAACTCTTTCTCACCAAGACAGGCAGATATGCTGATGGTTTGCGGAACTATCTCTAAAAAATTAGGACCTGTTTTAAAAGAAGTTTACACTCAAATGGCTGAGCCAAAATGGGTTGTAGCTGTTGGAGCATGTGCGTCAAGTGGTGGCATTTTTGACAGTTATTCTGTTTTACAGGGAATTGATAAAATTATTCCGGTAGACGTTTATGTTCCAGGATGCCCGCCAAGACCGGAGCAGATTATTGAAGGCGTAATGCAGGTTCAGGCTTTGGCAGAAAGCGAAAGCATCAGAAGAAGAGATACGCCGGAATATCAGCATTTACTAGACTCTTATAACATTAGCAACTAAGAGAAATGACGAACGAATTTGTATTAGAAGCAATTACGAGAGAATTTCCGGAAACTGTAATTTCAAGTTCAGAACCTTACGGAATGCTGACAATTGAAATTAAAAAGGAAGACATTAAAAAAGTCATTCATTATTTGAAAGACTCTTCTTTAGAAATTAATTTCCTTACCGATGTTTGTGGAATCCATTACCCAGAATTTCCTGAGAAAGAAATTGGTGTAGTGTATCATTTACAAAATATGATGACCAACTTCAGACTGCGTTTGAAGATTTTCATGTCAAGAGAAAATATCGAAGTAGATTCTTTGACTGAATTATATGCTGGAGCTAACTGGATGGAAAGAGAAACTTTTGATTTCTACGGAATTAAATTTAAAGGACATCCGGATTTAAGACCAATTTTAAATATGGAAGATCTTGGATACCACCCTATGTTGAAAGAATATCGTCTTGAAGACGGGACAAGAACCGACAAGGACGATGCAATGTTCGGAAGATAAAAAAATATAAATGATTAATGATGATTGATGTATGATCAATTATCTCCTATCAATTATCAATTATATATTATGAAAGATAACTCATTATCTAATATACTTAACCAACACGAAAGTAAAGAACAGATTGACGGGCAGCTTTATACCCTGAATCTTGGTCCTACACACCCTGCAACACACGGAATTTTCCAGAACGTGTTGACAATGGATGGAGAGAGAATTCTTCATGCTGAGCAAACGGTTGGTTATATTCACAGAGCTTTTGAGAAAATTTCTGAAAGAAGAAACTATTCTCAAATCACTACCCTTACTGACCGTATGAACTATTGTTCAGCTCCTATCAATAACTTAGGATGGCACATGACGGTTGAAAAGCTAATCGGTATCAAAGTTCCAAAGCGTGTAGATTATATGCGTGTTATTTTGATGGAATTGGCAAGAATCGGTGACCACTTGATTTGTAACGGGGTAACCGGAATGGATGCAGGTGCAATTACAGGATTGACTTATATGTTCATAGAAAGAGAACGTATTTATGATATGTACGAGCAGATTTGCGGTGCCAGAATGACGACCAATATGGGAAGAATCGGAGGTTTTGAAAGAGATTTCACTCCAAAATTCCATGAATTGCTGAAAGACTTCTTAAAAACTTTCCCTGCAAGATTTGCCGAATTTGGTCAGTTGTTAGAAAGAAACAGAATTTTTATGGACAGAACCATTGGTGCAGGAGCAATTTCTGCTGAAAGAGCTTTAAGCTATGGTTTTACAGGTCCGAACTTACGTGCAGCAGGTGTAGATTATGATGTAAGAGTTGCAGAACCTTACTCTTCTTACGAAGATTTTGACTTTATTATTCCTGTAGGAACTGCAGGTGACACATACGATAGATTTATGGTTCGTCAGCAGGAAATCTGGGAATCATTAAAAATAATTAATCAAGCTTACGATAATCTTCCTGAAGGACCTTTCCACGCAGATGTTCCTGATTTCTATCTTCCTGAAAAGGCGGATGTTTATCAGAAAATGGAAGCTTTGATCTATCACTTCAAAATTGTAATGGGAGAAACTGATGTTCCGAAAGGAGAAGTTTACCATGCAGTAGAAGGCGGAAACGGAGAATTAGGATTCTATTTAGTGAGTGACGGTGGTAGAACACCTTACAGATTGCACTTCAGAAGACCTTGTTTCATTTATTATCAGGCTTATCCTGAGATGATTACAGGTTCTGTTATTTCAGACGCCATCGTTACGATGTGTAGTATGAATATCATTGCGGGAGAATTAGACGCATAAAAAGAAGACGTCAGACATCAGACTTAAGATGTTAGACTCTTCGCTTTATATATAAATTTAAAATCTGATGTCTGAAATCTGGCATCTGAAATCTTAGATAAGAAATGAGCGAAACAATAGCTTTTAAACCGGAAAGTTTACAGCAGGTAGATAAAATTATCGCTAGATATCCTGAAGGAAAACAAAAATCGGCTCTCCTTCCTGTGTTGCATATTGCACAGAAAGAATTTGGAGGATGGTTAGACGTTCCTGTAATGGATTATGTTGCTGAATTATTGAGTATTAAGCCGATTGAAGTGTATGAAGTGGCAACTTTCTATACCATGTTCAATATGAAACCGGTGGGTAAATATGTTTTAGAAGTATGCAGAACCGGACCTTGTATGGTTTGTGGAAGCGAAAAAATACTAGACCACATCAGAACAAAGCTGAACATTAAAGACGGCGAAACTACCGCAGACGGCATGTTTACATTAAAGCCAGCTGAATGTTTGGGTGCTTGTGGATATGCTCCAATGTTGCAGTTAGGAAAGTTCTATCACGAAAATTTAACCATAGAAAAAGTTGACGAAATCATTGATCTTTGCAGAGAAGGACAAGTTGATTTGGGCTAATATAAATTTCATTTTTAACAATTAAATGCAAGAAGCCAAAAGCCAATTGCAATAAGCATATTAAAATGAGTAAAAAACTTTTACTTAAAGACGCACACATCGAAGGCATCCGCTATTATGAAACTTACCGTAAACAGGGAGGTTACACTGCAGCAGAAAAAGCCTTGAAAATGACACCCGAAGAAATTCTTGAAGAAGTAAAAGTTTCAGGTCTTCGTGGTCGTGGTGGTGCAGGTTTCCCCACGGGAATGAAGTGGAGCTTTCTGGCAAAACCGGAAGGTGTACCAAGACACTTGGTAGTGAATGCAGACGAATCTGAACCGGGAACTTTCAAAGACAGATATTTGATGGAATTTCTTCCTCATCTTTTGATTGAGGGAATGTTGATTTCGTCCTACACTTTAGGTTCGAATGTTTCTTATATCTACATCCGTGGAGAGTATTCATGGATTCCGGATATTTTGGAAGAGGCAATTGAAGAAGCTAAAGCAGCAGGATTTTTAGGTAAAAACATCTTAGGAACAGGTTTCGATTGTGAAATTTATGTTCAGAGAGGTGGTGGAGCTTATATCTGTGGTGAAGAAACGGCTTTACTTGAATCTCTTGAAGGAAAAAGAGGAAACCCAAGATTAAAACCACCTTTCCCGGCTGTAAAAGGACTTTGGGAAAGACCAACCGTTGTTAATAACGTTGAATCTATTGCAGCAATTGTTCCGATCATCGATATTACAGGAGCAGAATATGCTAAAATCGGTGTTGGAAGATCTACAGGTACTAAATTAATTTCTGCTTGCGGAAATATCAATAAGCCGGGAGTTTACGAAATCGACATGACCATTACGGTTGAAGAATTCATTTATTCTGACGAATATTGTGGCGGAATTCCAAATGGGAAAAAGCTTAAAGCTTGTATTCCTGGAGGAAGTTCAGTTCCGATTGTTCCGGCAAACTTATTATTGAAAACCGTAAACGGTGAACCAAGATATATGAACTATGAATCTCTTGCTGACGGTGGTTTTGCTACCGGAACGATGATGGGTTCAGGAGGTTTTATTGTTTTGGATGAAGACCAGTGTGTTGTAGAACATACCATGACTTTGGCGAGATTTTATCACCACGAAAGTTGCGGACAGTGTACTCCTTGCCGCGAAGGAACGGGATGGATGCACAAGATTTTAAAGAAAATAGAAAAAGGAGAAGGAAAAATGGAAGACATCGATTTGCTTTGGGATATCCAGAGAAAAATCGAAGGAAACACCATTTGTCCGTTGGGTGATGCGGCAGCATGGCCTGTAGCAGCAGCGATTCGTCATTTCAGAGATGAATTTGAGTGGCATGTGAAAAATCCTGAATTAAGTCAAACTCAGAATTACGGTTTAGCCAATTATGCAGACCCGATTCCAGTTGCAGCAAGTAATTAATAGAGATTGAAGTTTTGAAGAAGATAATTATTGTTGGATTATTGATGTCGAATTTTGTTTTTGGGCAAAGAATAGAAAAAGACACAATAGAAACACTAGAACATGATGATGGGCTTATTGTAGGTACTAAAAGTGAAACTTTCAAAAAGGTGCAATGCTCGTTTTTTGGGGTTGGAATTTTGCTAAGTACAGCAAATCTGACATTAGGTTTAAAGGAGATGGATATGATTTTCAGTTGAATAATGTGGTTGCTCACGACAGACAGACAAAGTTTGATTGGGGAACTTATTTTAATCCGGGAAGAATTACAATTCCTCAGACGAATGTAAGAATTGCATATTTTATTAAAGATAATTTGGCAATTGTGGGAGGATTAGACCACATGAAATATGTGATGGATCAAGATCAGACGGTAGATTTTTCAGGACGTATAGACAACCCAGAATTTGCTAAAATGGTAAAAAATGGTCAGATTGATTTATCTGATGAGCAGTTTTTAACATATGAGCATACCGATGGTTTAAATTATATCAACTTCGGTTTAGAAAAATATAAAAATCTATTACATACGAAGAATTTTGATATCAATTGGGGTTATGGTGCAGGTGCAGGAGTTTTATTTCCGAAGACCAATGCTAAATTATTTGGTTACGAAAGAAGCGACAGATTTCATGTAGCAGGTTTCGGATTAGATGCAAGAACCAACCTTAATTTTATTTTGTGGAGACACATTGTAGCAAGAGTAGAAGTAAAATATGGCTACATTAATCTTCCGGATGTTAAAACAAGATTAAGCGGATTTTCAGATAAAGCAAGTCAGGATTTCACTTTTGCACAAGTCAATTTTGGAATCGGATATACTTTTAATACAGCAAAAAAGTCAAAGTAATTTGATTTTAATTAATAAATAGAACTATTGCTTAGCGCATTATAAAGCGAAAGAATATGAGCGAAGAGGTTAAGAAATTTAAAATAACGATAGACGGACAGACTGCTGAAGTTTTGCCTGGAACTTCCATTTTGGAAGCAGCAAGACAAATCGGTGGAAAATCTGTACCACCAGCAATGTGCTATTACAGCAAATTGGAAGCCAGTGGAGGAAGATGTAGAACATGTTTGGTAGAGGTTTCTAAAGGCTCGGAAGCAGATCCGCGACCGATGCCGAAATTGGTAGCAAGCTGCAGAACGAATGTAATGGACGGAATGGAGGTGAAAAATCTTTCTTCCGATAAAGCACAGGAAGGTCGTAAAGCCGTTACTGAATTTTTGTTGGTGAATCACCCTTTAGATTGTCCGGTTTGCGATCAGGCAGGAGAATGTCATCTTCAGGATTTAGGTTACGAACACGGAAATCTTGAAACAAGAACGGAATTTAAGAGAAATACTTACGAAGCAGACGATTTAGGCCCACACATCAAGTTAAATATGAACCGTTGTATCTTGTGCGCAAGATGCGTTTTGGCGGCGAATCAATTGACTGGTGAGCGTGAGCACGGAATTTTGTTCAGAGGAGATCATGCTGAAATTTCTACTTATTTAAATAAAGCTTTAGATAATGACTTCATCGGAAACGTAATCGACGTTTGTCCTGTTGGAGCATTAACTGACAGAACTGCACGTTTTGCAAGCAGAGTTTGGTTTACAAAGCCAATGAATGCTTCTTGTAAATGTGATAAATGTTCTGGAAAAGCTACTGTTTACATGAAAGGTGACGAGATTGTAAGAGTTACTGCAAGAAAAGATCAGTGGGGAGAAGTTGAAGAATTTATCTGTGACACTTGTCGTTTTGAAAGAAAAAATTTATCCGACTGGAACATTGAAGGTCCGAGACATATTGACAGACATTCAGTTATTTCATTGAACCATTACGAGAAACCTAAAGACGAATTGAGAGTTTTAGACAATCCGATGGCGAAAGAAATCAGTGAAAAAGACGAAAAATAATTTTAAAGACATCAGATTTCAGATATTAGATAACAGATTTAATCTAGCCTCTAATTTCTAACATCTAATTTCTAATATCTAAAATAAAAAATGGATTTACTTACATTTAAATTAATACTTGTACTAGCGCTTTTCCTGTTATCATTGACGATAGCCGCCTACTCTACCTGGGCAGAAAGAAAAGTGGCGGCAATCATGCAGGACAGAATCGGACCTAACAGATCTGGACCATTCGGTTTGCTGCAGCCTCTTGCAGATGGTGGAAAATTTTTCTTTAAAGAAGATTTTACTCCGCAAAATGCAGAAAGATTCCTTTTTGTATTGGGACCTGCATTGGTGATGTTTATTTCATTGATTACCGGAGCGGTGATTCCTTGGGGTAAAACTTTGAATATTGGTGGTGAATCTTTCGATTTACAGGTTGCTAATATTGATGTAGGTGTACTATTCATTATCGGTATGGCTTCTATCGGAGTTTACGGAATTATGATTGGAGGCTGGGCTTCCAACAATAAGTATTCATTATTGGGTGCAATCCGTGCTTCTTCGCAGATGATTTCTTACGAATTGGCGATGGGTCTTGCGTTACTTTCTATCATCATGATGTCAGGAAGTTTAGATTTAAAAGTAATTACTGAGACTCAGACTTCAGGGAAAATCTGGGGTCTTTTTGAGATAGACGGATTAAACTGGAATATACTTTACCAACCTTTAGCATTTTTAATTTTCTTTGTATCGGCTTTGGCAGAAACCAACCGTCACCCTTTCGATTTACCAGAATGTGAATCTGAATTGGTAACAGGATATTCAACAGAATATTCTTCAATGAAGTTAGGATTGTATATGTTTGGTGAATATGTAAACATGTTTATTTCAAATGCATTTATCGTTGTTCTTTTCTTCGGAGGTTACAATTATCCTGGAATTGAGTGGGTAACTCAGAACTGGGGAGAAAATGCAGCGGGAATTTTAAGTATTGTAGCATTTTTAACGAAAACTATAGTCGGAATTTTGATCTTTATGTGGATCAGATGGACATTACCAAGATTCAGATACGACCAATTGATGCACTTAGGATGGAAAACATTGATTCCGTTGGCATTGGTCAACTTGATGATTACAGGAGCTGTAATTTTAGCTTTTGGAAATTAAATAAATTGAATATAAATTAAGATAACGGGCAAGATTGGTCTAAAATCTAATGTCTAACATCTAATATCTATAAATAAATGAAACTTACAAACAGATCAAAAGTTGTTTCGAATAAAGAAATGACCTTTTCTGAGAAAATCTACCTTCCGGCGATTTTCAAGGGAATGGGGATTACTTTTAAGCATGCTGTGAGAACCGTTGTAAAACGTGCTCCGAATGTTTATTCTTATCCGGAAGTACAAAAACCGAGAGCAGATATCTGGAGAGGTCAGCACGTTCTGAAAAGAGATGAAGAAGGCAGAGAAAGATGTACAGCTTGTGGTTTGTGTGCGGTGGCATGTCCTGCCGAAGCAATTACAATGACGGCTTCAGAAAGAACAAGAGAAGAAAAAGATCTTTACAGAGAAGAAAAATATGCGTCAGTATATGAAATCAATATGTTGAGATGTATTTTCTGCGGTATGTGTGAAGAGGCTTGTCCGAAATCTGCAATTTATCTTACAGACCGTTTGGTAGATGTAGAAACCAACAGAGGTTCTTTCATTTATGGAAAAGATAAATTGGTTGAAAAAATTAATGAAAGGATTGACATCACAGAAAGACAGTCCGAGAAACAAAAAAATGCGGTAAAATAATGGATCAGTTTTTATTTTTCTTGGTGGCGTTTTTAGCAGTGTCAAGTGCGGTTTACTTCGTATTTGCGAGAAATCCTCTCTACGCTATTCTGTCATTAATTGTTACAATGTTTTCAATTGCCGGAATGTACATTCTTCTGAATGCTCAGTTTTTGGCCATCATACAGATCATCGTTTACGCAGGTGCAATCATGGTTTTATTCCTTTATATCTTAATGATGCTTAACCTTAATAAAGAAGACGAAAGTAAGAAGAACAATACTTTAAAGTTTGTTGGAGTTTTTACAGCAGGTCTTTTATTAATTGGGGTTTTAGGTGTTTTCAGAGGAGTTCAGGAGCAACATGTAGTCGTAGAAAACGTAGACAAAGGTGTTGGTCTTACAAAGAATCTGGGAAGACTTTTATTCAACGAATATGTTTTGCCGTTTGAGCTTGCTTCCATCCTGATTTTAGCAGGGATTGTAGGTGCGGTATTAATCGGTAAAAAGATTTATAAATTATGGGAGAAGTAAATACTTTTATGCAAAGCGTCCCTTTGGAATACTTCATCATCCTGTCGTCAGTATTATTCTGTCTTGGGGTTTTGGGAGTATTGCTTAGAAAAAACGCGATTGTAATTTTGGGTTGTGTGGAGCTTATGCTTAATTCTGTAAACCTTTTGCTGGCTGCATTTTCAGCGTACAACGGGAACAGTGACGGACAACTTTTAGTTTTCTTCATTATGGTGGTTGCTGCTGCAGAAGTTGCTGTAGGTTTGGCAATTATTGCGATGCTATATAGAAATACCCGTTCTGTAGATGTAAGTATATTTAATAAATTAAGAGGATAAAGAATGGAGAATTTAGTCTATGCAATAATACTTTTACCACTTTTAGGTTTTCTTATTAACGGTTTATTCGGAAAAAATCTTCCAAAAATAGTGGTTGGTTCTCTAGCTACAGCAATGGTTTTTATTCCGTTCTGTATTGCAGTAAGCATTTTCATGAATTTCGATTCTGAAAGCCAGCCCGTAATCGTAAGAGCTTTTGAATGGTTCAGAGTCAACGGAATTCAAATCAACTTCGGTTTCCAGATTGATCAGCTATCATTAATGATGGTCATGATTATCACAGGAATCGGATCTTTGATTCACCTCTACTCTATCGGATATATGAGTCATGATAAAGGTTTCTATAAGTTTTTTACTTATTTAAATTTATTTATCTTCTCAATGTTACTTTTGGTAATGGGAAGCAACTACTTAATCTTATTCATCGGATGGGAAGGTGTAGGTTTGTGTTCTTATTTACTAATCGGTTTCTGGTACACGAACGAAGAATATGGGAAAGCAGCAAGAAAAGCTTTCATCATGAATAGAATTGGTGACCTTGCTTTGTTAATCGGTATCTTTATGATTGCTTCTCAGACAAATGCTGTTGATTACTTAACGGTTGCTCAAAACGCAGGGAAATTTGAATTAGACGGAACCATCATTATATTTATCACAGCGAGTTTATTTATTGGTGCTACAGGAAAATCTGCTCAGGTTCCTTTATATACATGGTTACCAGACGCAATGGCAGGTCCGACTCCCGTTTCTGCCTTGATTCACGCTGCGACGATGGTAACGGCAGGTATTTATTTGGTAGTGAGATCTAATTTCTTATTTACTTTAGCTCCAACCGTACAAGACGGAATTTTATTAATCGGATTCTTAACTGCAGCATTAGCAGGGTTCTATGCACTTCGTCAGAACGACATCAAAAAAGTATTGGCATACTCTACAGTTTCACAGCTTGGTTTCATGTTCATTGCTTTAGGTTTGGGAGCTTATACAACAGCAATGTTCCACGTAATGACGCACGCTTTCTTTAAAGCTTTGTTATTCTTAGGTGCAGGTTCTGTCATTCACGCAATGAGCAACGAACAGGATATGCGTTTCATGGGAGGTTTGAAAAAATACATTCCTATCACTCACGCAACTTTCCTGATTGGAACTTTAGCCATCTCGGGATTCCCTTTATTATCAGGGATGATTTCAAAAGACGAAATTTTAGTAGCAGCTTATGCTAAAAACCCAATTTACTGGGTAATGCTATTTATCTTAGCAGCTGTTACTGCAACCTATATGTTCAGACTATACTACTTAACTTTCCATGGAGATTTCAGAGGTACAGAAGAGCAGAAACATCATTTACACGAAAGTCCTACAAGTATGACTTTACCATTAATTGTTTTGGCAATCCTTTCAGTGGTTGGAGGTTTCATTAACCTTCCTCACTTTATCGGTCACGGTCATTATGCTAAATTAATGGAATGGCTGAAACCGGTATTAACACCGGAAAGCTTTAAGCAAATGGAAACTACCCTTACAGGCGTAGCAGAAAGCACTGAATTTATTCTTTTAGGAGCAACTGTTGCAATGTTTTTTGCCGTTTGGCTTATCGTGAAAAATACTTATGTAAATAAGAAAAAAAGAGCTATCGCTGAAGACGATTATACAGGATGGGAAAAACTTTCTGCTAAGAAACTGTACGTTGACGAACTTTACAATGCATTGATTGTAAAAACCGTTGAAGGACTGGGACGTGGCGGAAAAATGTTTGACAAAGGCGTTCTGGATCGTTTTGTAGACTACATCGGAGAAGGCGCTGAAGACAGCGGAAGATCGATGAAGCGTATACAGAACGGAAATGTAGAAAACTACATTCTGATCATGTCTTTAGCTGTGGGAATTATACTGATTGTTAACTTTATATTACAATAATGTCTTATTTACTATTAACATTATTACTTTTACCTCTAGTAGGTTCGGGATTGGTCTTTGCATGGAAGAATACTTCCAGCAAATACCTGGCATTAGGAATTGCTTTGGTTCAAATGCTGCTTACATTTTACGTTGTTTCGGATTTTGATTTTAATCCAACCGTAGACAGCGTATTGCAGTACGAGATCAACTATCCTTGGTCACAGTTTATAAAAAGTAACCTTCATTTCGGAATTGACGGGATGAGCTTGCTTCTTTTGTTGCTGACCAATATTTTGATGCCGATCATTATTTTATCATCTTTTAACGAAAATGTAAGTTATAAAAATTCTTTCTACGGTCTGATTTTGCTGATGCAGTTCGGATTGGTTGGTGTTTTCACCGCTTTAGACGGATTGTTGTTCTACATTTTCTGGGAAGTAACTTTGATTCCGATCTGGTTTATCGCCGCACTTTGGGGTCAGGAAAACAAAAGACTGGAGTTCACAACAAAATTCTTCGTGTATACATTCGTAGGATCATTGTTTATGTTGGCAGGTTTAATCTACGTTTACACACATTCAGCATCATTTGCTTTGACGGATTTGTATAATGCAGACCTTGGCGAGACTCAGCAAATTGTTGTTTTCTGGTTTATTTTCTTTGCATTTGCAGTAAAACTTCCGGTTTTCCCTTTCCATACTTGGCAGCCGGATACTTATACCTACTCTCCTACTCAGGGATCGATGTTGTTATCAGGGATTATGCTTAAAATGGCGATCTATGGTGTACTTCGTTATCTTCTTCCAATTACGCCAACCGCAATCTTCGGAATTTCCGGACAGATTGTAATTATTTTAGCGATTGTAGGAATTGTTCACGGAGCATTGATTGCGATTATCCAGACTGATATGAAGAGAATCATTGCATATTCTTCTTTCTCTCACGTTGGATTGATGGTGGCAGGTATTTTCTCATCAGCAGTGCTTACTTTAAGAGGAACATTTACGATTGAAGGAGCGGAAGGAGCTTTGGTACAGACATTTGCTCACGGTATTAACGTGGCAGGTTTATTCTTCTGTGCTGATATTTTATACAAAAGATTTAAATCAAGAGACATCAGACAGATGGGAGGTTTGGCGAAAGTTGCTCCGAAGTTTGCCGTTTTGTTTCTGATTATCATATTAGGTTCAATGGGCGTTCCATTGACGAATGGTTTTATCGGAGAATTTATTTTGATTAAATCGATTTTTGATTTTAACGTATTGGCTTCAGTTATCGCTGGTCTTACCGTTATTCTTTGTGCAGTGTATCTGTTGAGATTCTACGGAAAAGCAATGTTCGGACAGGGAGACGATGCAGTCTTAAGCACAGCAAAAGATTTATCAGCAGTAGAATTTTCGGTATTGGCAAGTATTGCAGTATTTGTAATTGTATTGGGAGTTTTTCCTCAGCCGGTCATTGATATGGTAAGTAGTTCACTG
Organism: Chryseobacterium sp. 3008163; assembly: GCF_003669035.1. Taxonomy (NCBI): domain Bacteria; kingdom Pseudomonadati; phylum Bacteroidota; class Flavobacteriia; order Flavobacteriales; family Weeksellaceae; genus Chryseobacterium; species Chryseobacterium sp. 3008163. The sequence goes on from NZ_CP033070.1 coordinate 1,562,074, forward strand.
AAGTTTATTTATACTTCAATGATTAACTAAAATTTAAATAGTAAAAGATTAAAGAATTAAGAGGTAAAAAGTAAAAAGAGCAGGGTAAAAAGTTCAACATTGAACTGAAAACTTTAAACTAAAAAACTTTAAACCTTCTCATCTCAAATATAAATTATGAGTGTTTTAATTATTGTTTTCCTAACTGCAGTTGCTGCGTTATTTTCGGGAGTTTTTGAGCATGGAAAATTCGCAAGATACATTGGGATTTTTGGATTAATCATTGCCTTGTATGTGAGCTTTTTACCGGAAGCTTCATTCTTTGAGCAGTACAGACACATGTATGAATTCAGCGCAAATGCAGCTTTATTCACAAAGATTTCTATTGTAACGACTTTACTGTTATTCTTTCTGGGAGGTTTTGCATTCAGCAATCACAGAAGCCATCAGTCAGAATTGTATGCATTAATGTTGTTTGCGCTTTGTGGCGGAATCATCCTTTTCGGTTTCCAAAACTTAGTGACTTTATTCTTAGGGGTTGAGATTCTTTCTATTCCGTTGTACGTAATGGCGGGAGCGAACAAGACAGATTTAAGATCAAACGAAGCTTCTATTAAATATTTCCTGATGGGTGCATTTGCGACAGGTTTTCTGTTGTTTGGTATTGCATTTATCTACGGAAGTACAGGAACTTTCGATTTATATAGAATTCAGGAATTCACCATCACGAATCCTAAAAATATCATGTTGATTTTAGGAGTGATCCTAATGCTTTGTGCAATGTCATTCAAAGTTGCTTTGGCCCCGTTCCACATGTGGAGTCCTGATGTTTACGCTGGTTCGCCTTCATTGATTACGGCTTTCATGGCAAGTGTTGTTAAAATCTCAGGTTTCTTTGCTTTGTTCAGATTAATGACTATCGGATTCTCTGGCGTAACCGCTGAATGGATTAATATTCTTGGAGTTTTCTTGATTATCACTTTGGTTCTTGCCAATGTAATGGGACTTGCACAAACCAATGCAAAAAGAATGTTGGCATACTCGTCAGTTTCTCATGCAGGATATATCGGTTTGGTTTTCTTCGGCATGAATGCGCTTTCTACATATACTTTAGCATTCTACTTATTCGCCTACTCTCTTTCTACCGTTGGAGTTTTTATGTGTCTGATCTGGGTAGAAAAAGTGAAAAGAGAAACTTCTTTCGGAGCTTTCAAAGGATTGGCAAAAACAGAACCTTTACTGGCTGTTGTTGCAACCATCTCTTTATTATCAATGGCGGGAATTCCTTTGACGGCAGGGTTTATGGGTAAATTCTCATTGTTTGCTCAGGCGTTGACAAAAGATGACAACACCTTCCTGGTAATCGTAGCAGTTTTAGGGTCGGCAATTTCAATTGCTTATTATTTAAGACTGATTATTGCGATGTTCTTCTTTAAAGAAACCACTTTCAAAACTTCAGAAAAAGTAACGGTTACTTATAATATCGTTGCAGTAGCGATTATCGTATCGTTGGTTGCTTTAGGAGTTTTCCCTGATTTGTTTGCAAAACAGTTCGGATTATAAAATAAGATTTACATTATATACTATAAAACCTTCCAATTAAGTGGAAGGTTTTTTTATGACATTACTACTTGTCTTTTTTGCTCTAACAGATATAATGCTTATATCATTATTCACATCGCTTACTTTATCATTTGCATTGCCTATCTCATCAAAGACATCGCTTACTTTATCGGTCACATCTCTTACATTATGAAAGACAATGACAATATTATCGCTCACATTGCTAATTCTATCAAAGCAATCGGTTATTTTATGAATACCATCAGTCGTTTTATGAAAGAGACCGCTTAAATATTAACCACCTTTGATTACTTTAAACTCGATCCCGTTAATTTGTTTGTATTGCGGGCTTGAAGCACCGAAGATACTTTTCACATACTGCTTTATTTCTTTGGAAGTTTGCACCAATCCTGAAAGCGGATTGTACAAAAACTGATTTCTTTCAAGCATTGCATTGCTGTACTGTGTGTAAGAGTCTATCAGTTCCTGGTTTTTGGTCTGCATATCAGAAAGTTTGTCTTGCAGTGACTTTACTTTCAAATGATTCTCATTAGGATTGTAAGATGAGCTCTGTACCAAAATCTCAATGATCGACGAAAAATGTTCTACCATTTTATCATACGACTGCTGAGAGGTAGAGATTGTTTTTGCTGTCTCAGGCTGTGAATCTTCTGCTGAAGCCGATGCCTTTTTTGCCGTTGTCCCCTGCAGTTTTTTGTTCATATTTTTCAAATTATTAATCCCTAGCTGTTCTACTCCCGCCACAGAAAATGCGTTTGAGATTTTTGTAGAAAGAGGCTTAAGGTCTGAAAAAGAATTTCTCCTGCTGTTAGTTGCATTGTCAAATGAAGTTTTTTGGGTAATTGTAGCATTCATTTTTTCCTGTGCTTGCTGTAAAAGCATTTGCAACTGAGGAATTTTAAGGGATTCTTTGGAGGGATTGTAAACTTCTCCGAAGCCTGTACAAAAGGAAATAAGTGACTGAAAGTTGGCTACATTTTTAGCATGACCAGTTTCACTGACAGATTTTTTAATGGGTGTTGTCATATTGTGTTTCATTTATAATTGTAAAACAAATTTAAAAAATATTTGAAATAAACGAAATAAATGGATAAAAATTACATGAAACTGATATTTCTAGGATAATTTACTTTTGGTTTTTACATATAAATGATCTTGAGGTGTTAAAACGGAGATGCTTCGACTACGCTCAGCATGACAGTTTTTATACTACGTGTTTTTTTATCTAATTAATTTTTAAAACATTAGGCATTTTAGAAATTTTAGAATTTTAAGGGACGAGATGCTTCGGCTGCGCTCAACATGACAGAGGCTATAATTCGTGAGTAAATAATAAGATTTAATAAGATTAAGCGTACTTAAAATTTATCTGATGAAAGCGTAAGTTTAAACAGTTATTTGGCTGAAAATTAAAATAAATTTCACGATTTTAAAAAATATTTTTATATTCGCATCAGATTTTAACGAAAAAATATAAAAGCGTAAGCTATCATATTGGTTAAAGAAAACCGCGAACTTTCTTAAAAAGACCAAATTTTGATAGGCTTACGCCCATGTTCCTAAATGGGCGCGGGCGTAGTCTTTCTGGTCTTTGGGTTCTTCGCGGTACCTCTTTAACTGATTGGCTACTGCTCTGCGCCTTTCTTATTTTCGGAAATTAGTAAAAGTCAATTAAAATAATACGTCACCTTCTGTCGCATTAGATATTGATATTTGCTCTAAAGAATTTAAAAACAATAAATGATATGAAAAAACATCAGAAATTAAATTATAATCAATATTTACTTCTTTTAAGGTTTTCCCTATAGCAGGAGTTCAATATATTTTTATCTTAGCAAAAAATAACTTAAAATAAAAACATAAATCATGAAAAAACTCTACACGAGTGCAGTTCTACTATGCACTGTCACAGTGTTGTATGCTCAGGATGTGGTATGGCAAAAAGATATTAAATCTTCTACTCAGGATTTTCTTTCGCAAGTCACCACAACAATCGATCAGCAATACCTCATTACAGGAAGTTCTATTCAATCGAAAAAACTTACTTCCGAAAACAAACAAAATAACGGTTACGATTTTCATATCGTTAAATTGAATCAACAAGGTGAAGAAGTCTGGGAAAAATATTTCTCGGGACAAAACCATGATTTTCTCTCGGCAACGGTCACTACTCAGGAAGGTGGTTTTCTGTTGGCTGGAACTTCTTACTCCGGAAAAGGTTTGGATAAAAAGGATGATGCTAACGGCGGCTCAGATATCTGGTTGGTAAGAATCAACGAGTTTGGTGACGAGCTGTGGCAGAAAACTTTGGGAACTTTACAGGATGAGGAAGCCAGAGCGGTGGTTCAGACTACTGACTTTGGATTTTTTGTTGCAGGGAATGTACAGAATGCACCGAAAGGTTTTGGGTCTAAAGATGTCCTGATCTCAAGAATCGATAAGAACGGAAAAGAACTATCTCAGATTATTTTAGGAGGAAAAGGATTAGATGAAGTGGAGAAGATGATTCCAACTATTGATGGCGGTGCTTTGCTCGGAATTTATTCTAGAAGTAATGTTGGCGGTTCAAAGAAAACCGAAAACTTCGGGGAAGGAGATTTTTGGGTGGTGAAGCTGAGCAAAGACGGAAAAGTAGAATGGGAAAAGAACTTTGGAGGTAAAGGAGATGATCACTTAAGAACTCTTGCAATGACTTCCACAGGATTTATCGTTGGCGGAGAATCGAGATCAGAGAGATCCGGAAATAAATCTGTGGGCATTGAAGAAGGTACTGATATATGGTTGATTTCTCTAAATGATCGAGGTGAAGAACTTTGGCAGAAATCTTACAATTTTAAGAACAGAGATGTTCTGATGGGGATGAATGTGATAAAAACCGGAGACGATAAAAGCTCGAAAGGAATTTTGCTTGGCGGTTATACTCAGGCAGAAGGGAGAATAGAATCTGATGATGAAACATTTTGGATGCTTTATTTAAATTCTGAAGGCAACGAGCAATGGAGAAAGCATGTGAAGGGTGAATCCAGAAAAAAGAGGAAAGATTATCTGACATTAAATTAAACAGAGACGGTTCGATTATTTTGGCAGGAACGAGTGCTGAAGAGTTAGGAAAAGAGAACTGGAAAATCGTAAAGCTAGGTGACAAACAACTGGATCAATTGATTGAAAAACTTGACATTAAGATTTATCCGAATCCTGTTTCTGAGTACTGTTATGTGGAGATTGGGTTTGAATTCAAGGAAGCGGATATTACGTTGTATGATATGGGCGGAAGGCAGCTACAAAGTCTTAAAACCAAAAATAAGGTGACTAAAATCAATACTCAGAATTTGATTCAAGGGGCTTATTTGGTGACTATAAAAACTGATACGAATAAAACGGCGAATGCTAAAATCATTAAAAAATAAAACACAAAATATATGAATAAATTAAATTGTCTTATCGTATTCCTGCTGACATTTTTTTCAGGCTCCCTGTTTTCGCAAGTCGCAGATGGAAGTTATGTTTCAGCACCGTCCGCATCATCGGTAGCCAGTTTTATTGATGCTCCGATTGCTTTATCTACAGGTGTTCCAGATATTACGGCACCTTTCTTTTCCTTATCAACAAGAAATTCTGAAGTAGGCTTAAATATAGGGATCTCTTACCATCCCAATAATTCCGGCAAAAAACAAAGGGCTTCAGATGTAGGAGCCGGATGGTCACTGTATGGATCAACATGTATCATCTACAGAGAAACAGCGACCTTTGGACAGCCAACAGATTTCTATAACTATAATTTTCTGGGTAAAAACGGTAAATTTTTATTAAAAACAAGTGATTCAGGAGGAAAATATATTATTCCTCTAACGCAAAGTAAACTCAGGATATCCTACAATGAAACCGAGAATAGCTTTCAGATCATTGACGAATCAGGAAATACCTATTTTTTTGACGTCAAGGATATGGCTGTTTATAATAACACTGGATACACCTCATGCTATTATCTTTCTAAAGTGAAAGATGTGCTTCAAAATGATCTCTTACTTTTCAATTACCGTATAGAAACCTATATGATCCCAGGTGGAAGTAATCAATATGTCACCAGTTTTAAGCTTATTAAAGTAACTTCTCCAGATATCGGATCTTTAGATTTTAACTATGATTTTAATACTGCACTTTTTAATAAGATGTCAGATCCTTTTCAGCTTCACACTGTAGAATTGAAAAGCAAAGCCGGGAAAACAATCCAGAAATATACGCTACAAAACGAATTGTGGCCATATACCTATCATGACACCAATATCTCATCATGCGGACCGGACAGCTGGGACAATTCATTATATGAAAAAAGAGTTCTCCGCTCTGTCAGAAAATATGGTAATTCTACGGATTTTGAACAGACCTCTTTTGAGTATAAAACCACCCCGTTTGATGAGAACTACTGGGCATATTTAAAATGTCAGTGTATGTATAATGAACCAGACAATCCAAAATATTGGGGGATAGGCTTACTAAACACCATTCAATATCCTACAGGAGGAAAAACAAGGTATGAATTTGAACCCAATGCTTATTTTGTAAAAAAAACGCATGTATTACCCTCCCTAGGCTCATTTAGTACAGATGCCTATATCACACCTTATCTTTTAGAAGACCGCGATGCGCAAATTCTGGAGGATATAGGAACTTTCAGCTTCGACAGTCATAATGCGAATACCGGTACTTTCCAGTTGAGTGCCAATCCTGATGATGCACAGGGCAACAGCTATTTGCTGTATTGTGTGAATGTTGATGTACTTTATACCGATGGTCCTATATGGGGTCCGGGGATAACTCCTACTGCTGATGTGAAATTGATTTCCGGAGGATATGACAATTGGGGGAATGAAATATTTGTACCCGGTACAAATACATTTCAAGTATTGGGAACTGGCGGAGCAGGAACTGTGAATGTAAAAAGAATCCGCTATAAATCTCTTCCACTTCCTAATTATACTACAGGAAATGGGGTAAGAATCAAAAAAATAGAATTTCTTGCGAATGATGTTGTGGTAGATTCTGAAACACGTTCTTACTCGTATCAGAAATTTAACGATAATACCTTAACCAGCGGGATTTATCACGGATTGATTGATAATGATCCCATTGTTTACAGGAATGTAAAAGAAACTATAGGTCAGAATAAAGGATATGTAAAATATTATTTTAAAACATTTGAAGATAGTCCTGATAATCTAGATGCAGAAGGAAATCTGATCAGCAAAATGCATTACAATCTCCTGAGAAATGGGTTACTTGATAAAAAAGAAATTTTTGATGCTGCCAATACCATGGTCGCAAAAGAAGAAAATATATATGAGTTTCAACCGATAGGAGGTCTTTATCAGATAGATGCATCTACAATTGGAAGCTACAACAAAAACTCGGTGATTACAAAACAGACCAATATTTCAACATCTTTTATAGGATCTGATGCAATATCTGCTACCACAGAATCTGTACGCCGTCCTCTGGATCTGAATATCATGAGCAAAAAAAATATTACTGCAGAGGGAGACATTATTGAAGAAAAATATACGTATCCACGCGACGGATCTATAAGACTGTGGATGGTAGGAATCAAAGATCATCTGTTGACCACCGAAACTAAGAAAAACGGAGTAATCCTTTCCAAAAGCCAGACTCTATATGATGATACCGCCCATTACTATCCTACTTCACAGTTGGGCTATCTTCCGGATGATCTCACCAAAACTGTTAAAAATACCATTTACGACATCTACGATGACAAAGGAAATATGGTACAGTACAGAACATTTCCGGACGCAACAGACTCTGCAGGATTTCCGGTGACGATGATCTGGGGATATCACAAAACCATGCCGATTGCCAAAATAGAGGGAGCAAAGCTTTCAGATATCCCTTCATATCTTATTGATGCTATTGTGAATGCATCGAATGCTGATGCCGACGCATTGCCTGCAACAGAAGCAGCAAAAGAGAATGATCTGATCGCTGCGCTGAACACTTTCAGAAATGATACTGCATTGAAGAGCTTTATCATCACTGGATATACGTATGACCCACTGGTGGGAATGACGACCATGATCTCTCCGGGAGGACTGACCGAGAAATACAGATACGATTCTTTCAACAGACTGCAGAAAGTGATCAATACCAATGGAGTTACCGTAAAAGAATACAAATACAATTATAAAAACTAATGATGAAAAAATATAAAAACATAATCAGACCGGGAAAACTGAAAGTGAGCAGGTTTCTTCTGATGTTTGCCTTGGGCTTTCCGTTTTTTGGAACTGCCCAAACAACCCCTACCCCTTCAGAAAATTATACCTATACCAAAATTTATCTGTCTGAAGACGGGAGTAAAAAGTCTGAATCGGTACAGTATTTTGATGAGTTGGGAAGACCTAAACAGAGTGTGCAGGTAAAGGCCACTCCTCTCGGTCAGGATCTTGTCGTTCCTGTTGTCTACGATCAATTGGGGAGGCAGACGCAAAGCATTCTGCCTGTCCCGATGCCTACGGCAAATCTTGGAATACAGGCAGTATCCGAAAATACAGCCAATACCTATTACGGAGTAGCCAATGCTTATTCTTTGCAGAAGCTGGAAGCCTCTCCTCTCGCAAGACCTCTTGAAGTTGCCCATCCCGGAGCCGAATGGGCAATGGGATCCGGACATACCCAGAAAATCGACTACGCACTCAACAAAAATGCAGATCAGGTAAAGAAATATGCCGTTACCCATTCGTGGCAAAGTGCTACAGCCGTTTCTTCTCTTTCTGCCGTTTCGTTGTACAGCGAAAAGGTGCTGACTAAAAATACCGCAACAGATGAAGACGGAAACAAGACCATTGAGTTTAAAAACAGTCTCGGACAAACCGTTCTTGTAAGAAAAGTAATGACTGCTTCTCAAAATGCAGACACTTACTATATCTATAACGATTACGGTAATCTGGTCTATGTGATCTCTCCGAAAGCAGAGATGCTGATCTCTAACGGTGGAAATACGGTAACCCAGCAGATTCTGGATGATCTCTGCTACCAATACAAATATGATAACAGAGCAAGACTGGTAGAAAAGAAGCTTCCCGGAAAAGGATGGGAATATATGGTCTACGATAAGCAAAACAGACTGGTACTTTCTCAGGATGCAATATTGAGAACGACCAACAATAGCTTCAATGCCAAAGGCTGGATGTTTACCAAATATGACCGTTTCGGAAGAGTGGTGTATACAGGATTCTTCTCCAATACCGGCAGTAGAGCAGCGATGCAGAATGCAATTAACAGTATGACTGCGAACTTTGGAAACAATGAAGAAAAAAGCACTACTGCGATCACGCAAAATGGTATGGATGTTTACTATACCAAAAATGCTTTTCCTACAGGCAGTATGACGATTATGAGTGTCAATTATTATGACACGTACCCTGCATACAGCTTCAATCCTGCATTTCCTTCAGCTATTTACGGCAAATCTGTATTGACCGATCAGTCTTCTGCCAATGTAAGCACCCGCACTTTACCAGTGATGAAACTGGTAAAAAATATTGAAGACAATGGCTGGACCAAAGGCTATGTGTACTACGACAATCAGGCAAGAGCCATCGGAAGTCATTCGATCAATCATTTGGGCGGTTATACCCGTACCGAATCTGATCTTGATTTTGCGGGGATGCTTCTTCAGTCTAAAACTTTTCATAAAAGGCTCGGCTCTGATGCAGAAAAGATCATTACACAAACGTTCACCTACGATCATCAGAACAGATTGTTGGTACATAAACACAAAGTCGATAACAATGCGGAAGAAATTCTTACTCAGAATGATTATAATGAGCTTTCTCAGTTGAGAAGCAAAAAAGTGGGCGGTAAAATTGTAGGAAACGGTCTTCAAAATGTAGATTATACCTACAACATCAGAGGCTGGATGACGCAGATCAATGATCCTGCAAATCTGGGCGGTGATCTCTTCGGGTACAAAATCAAGTACAATCAGGTAGAAGGTCTTGAAACACCCGACACGTCTGATCCTACGCTGAAAGTACTCCCGAAGTACAACGGTAATATTGCGGAAGTTGACTGGAAAACAGGGGTTACAGCCAACGAATCCCTGAAAAGATACGGCTATGTGTATGATAATATGAACCGCCTTTCGGCAGGATTTTATCAGAATTCTACCAATCCTTCACTGAGGGAATATTTTGAGAAAGCAACGTATGATATCAATGGAAATATCAATACGATGAAAAGAACTGCCCAAAAAATGGGTGGCACTGCCTTATTGATTGACAATCTTTCTTATCAGTATGAAAACTCCGGTGCGAGCAACCGTCTTCAGAAAATATCTGAAAACGTGACCCTAAATTATGGTTATCCTTATCAGGCTGCGCCTACCGATATAGGATATGATGCGAACGGAAATACAACCACTTTTCCTGATAAAGGGATTTCTTCCATTCAATATAATTATTTAGATTTGCCGAAAAATATTATCCAAAACTCTGAAGTAACGAATTATACTTACAGAGCAGACGGAGTAAAAGTGAAGAAGCTCTTTAATGGTTTAGAAACAGATTATCTGGACGGTTTTCAGTATAAATTTACCCATACATGGGAAGTTCCTTCGGGAACAATGACGAATGATGAGATAAAACTGAGAATCATCCCCACATCGGAAGGATATTTTGATGCTTTGAGGAATGCTTATTTTTACAATTATACCGATCATTTGGGGAATGTAAGATTAAGCTACAGCGATAGAGACGAAAACGGAGAAGTGACAGGTGATATTGTAGTTAACAATTGTGTCGATACTCCCGACGGACAGTTTTGCAACAATTACATTATCTCGGGAGAAGCAGAAGGGGTTACCAACTACTATCCTTTCGGAATGATGCACAATAGTGAGTATAACACGTCTGACAATGCTTATCAAAACAAGTACAATGGTAAGGAATTGCAGGAGACCGGAATGTATGATTATGGTGCAAGAATGTATATGTCTGATATTGGAAGATGGGGAGTAGTAGATCCATTGGCAGAAGCTGCAACACATTTATCTCCTTATCATTACGGGAATAATAATCCGTTGATGTTTAACGATCCTACCGGAATGCTCTCAATGTCTGTATTAAACAATCTGATGGGTTCAGCTTCCGGAACAACATGGTACAATACGGGAATCGGCTTTACAAGTGATGCAGGAGGCTCTATGGATTATGATGGTAACAAAATAAGTTGGGGTTCAGACTATACAGATATGCTTATGATGAGTGTAGGTTTGGGACCAATGGGTAGTGGTGGTGGTGATGTTGCCGGTGAGAGATTATTAGCTCCGCTTGTCATCAATCTACCTGAAAGCTATAAAGGAAATAAAGCTCTAACTATGATTTCCTTTAGTATGGGATTCCAGCAGCATCTTTCTACTCATTTAGGAATTTGGCAACAAGGTTTTGATTCGATGGCATGGGTAAGAAATGACGGACCTGTAAAGATGATTGGAGGAATGGGAGATCCTTCAGGAATTTTTGATGTAGGAGGACAAATTATAAGCAACTGGGAGCCTGAAAATCAACATTTGGCAATGGCGGCTGGTATTATTGCTGCTATAACGTTGAAAAAACCAGGATTAGCTCTTAAAGAAGAAAGTAGCTTATGGAAAGTAGGAGCTTATAAAGAAATACAAGGACTAGAGAGAGGATTGGATGCGCATCATGTTGGACAAACTGCTATTATGAGTAAACTTGTGGAAGGTTACAAACGCAGTACCGCTCCATCTATTCTAGTTCCAAAACTAGGACATACTGGAGGTACTGGAATTGTCTCTCGATCAACAAAGGGATTTACCAGCGCACGTCAAGTATTGGCGAGAGATATTTTTGAATTGAGAAGAGTTTATGGTATTGATGGAATACCCAATAGTGCTCTTCAAGAATTAATCCAAATGAATAAAACAATGTACCCAGGAGCTTTTATAAAATAATCTTATGAATAATCAAGAATTAATAGAAAAAACATATTTAGAAGCAACGAAAGGAATAAAAGAAGATTGGTTTTTCAGTGATATACCATATTGGTACAGTTATGTAGTAAACCTATCTAAACATCTTCAAGTAACATATTTAACTGTGGTATTGGAAAATCAAGTATTAAATGGTGGGTTTCATCAATACTTTGCAAATTCTTACGGACAGTTTGCAAAGGAAACAATAGATGCTTTAATTGAAATAGGTGCTTTTAAAAATCAAATCTCTTAGATAAAGCTTTAAAAATTGTGCAAGACAAAAATATGGCTGATGAAGAATTTAGAAAAGTATTAATGAATAAAACCCTTAAGAAATTGTTTATTGAAGATGATTTGTTTGATCCATTAGAAGAATTGGATGATATCTATTTTGATATTGAAGACGAAGATATTGCTGATTTATTAGGAGTATATTTATTTAAATAAATCAAAATAAGATAAATGTGTTTAAACAATTAGTACCTGAAGTAGGTAATGTATCAGAGGTTAGTGATGAGAAAATTTATGTAATTTTTTGTCTTGATTTTTAATCCAAATATTTAAATTTACCGAAACAGATTACCCAAAATTCTGAAGTTACCGGATATACCTACAGAGCAGACGGAGTAAAAGTGAAGAAGCTCTTTAATGGTTTAGAAACAGATTATCTGGACGGTTTTCAGTATAAATTTACTTACACCTGGGAAGCTCCTTCGGGAACGATTACGAATCACGGGATGAAATTAAGAATCATTCCTACTTCAGAAGGTTATTATGATTCGTTACTTAATATCTATGTATATAATTATACGGATCATTTAGGCAATGTGCGTATAAGCTATGCAGATTCTGATCATAACGGAAATATACGAGCAAAGGATATGATGATTAAACATTGTACGGACATGGGAAATGGTAATCAGGCATGTTATGACGAGTTTATGCCGGGAGAGATTGTATCTAATAATACCTATTACCCTTTTGGTTTACTGCATAATTACAGCGGTACTACAGAGAATGCTTATCAGAACAAGTACAACGGAAAAGAGCTGCAAGAGACCGGAATGTATGACTATGGAGCAAGGATGTATATGTCGGATATTGGTAGATGGGGAGTTGTAGATCCACTGGCAGAATCATCGAGAAGATTTACACCTTATCATTACGGAAATAATAATCCTGTGAGGTTTACTGATCCTGATGGAAGACAATCCTGGGATAATCTTACGACCTATAACCCTGGAAGTGCAGTAGCTTCTTTTATGAATAGAAATGGGTTTGGTGATGATTATATGCCGATGGTATTCAGAGATGATGCCGGAATGATGATGACTTCTGCTCTTGGAAATGATGGTCAAGGCGGTGGTGGATTAACAGCTACAAATGGCAGTATTCGTGCATTAAGGAATTATTTTGATAGAAACGGAATTAACAGTAATTCTATTGATTTTCTTTTTGCCAATTATAAGAGGGGAACTGTAAGCTGGTGGACAGATTCTGAGGGTGCGCAATATGGGCAATTTAATACTTTAAAACTTTCAGGAAATTGGTATGGACCTGGAGGGCAAGCCAACTGGCTATTTGGAGCTGGAGCAGCATTATCTGGTGTAAAAGGTACATTAAATTCTGAAAGAATGTATGGAGAAGGTATTAGAAGAGGACTATCAGGAAACTACGTTTTAACAGGTAGAAACCTTAGCCAATTTAGAACTGCACCGATGACTAGTGCTACAGTACCTATTTCTAATGTTGGAAGATGGGCGGGTATTGCAGGAAAAGCAAGTTTTGGATTTGGTGTTGCAATGGATGGTGTTGGTGTTTATAATTATTATAATAATCCAACCTCTAAAAATATCGTTCATCCAGCAAAAGCGGGGTTAAATACAGCAATGGGAGCTTATGGTTTAACAGGAGCCGGTACTATACCTGCTATTTTATATTTTGGAGTTGATGCTTTTTATCCTGAAAATCAGAATGGGCATACAGGATGGGAAGCTTATGGAGAAGATTATGACGATTTACAAAGATCTAACGCAGCCATTGTTCCTGGATTTATAACAGCGCCTTATGGTTCTCAAAAATTTTAAACTATGTCAATTAAAAAATTATATTATTATTTTTTTTATAAAATATACAAAGCAATCATATATACTTCTGCTCCATTTGGAGATTTTTTAAGTAGTTTTAAGGCTGGTTTAGTTTTAATAGTTTTACAAATTTGGATTTTTTATCAATAATAAATTATTATACAGTGATAACAGGAAGTAAAGTAGATTTATCTATTTTTAAACCTGTAGTATATATTCCTTTAATTTTTACTATTGGTTTTAATTATTACACCTTAGATTATTTAGACATATGGAAAAACTATAATCAAGAGTTTGATCAATTACCCAAGAAAAAGAATATAATTGGGAGTTGGATAGCATTTGGAATTGTTTTAATAATAATTATGAACTTTATTTTTTCATTTTATTGCCTAGACTGGAAAGCAAGAAAAGACCAAACGGGACCTTATGCACCAGAAATAGTAGCACAAGAAAGAAGAGAAGATTCTTTGCAGAAAGCCAAGCAAATAGAAAAGCTTAAGAAAATATACGGAGAAGATGAAAAATAATCACCCCCGCTGCGCAAAGTCGGTAATGGGTAATGTATCAAAGTTAGTGATAACAAAATTTATGTAATTTTTTGTTCTGATTTTTAATCCAATTATTTAAATTTACCGAAACAGATTACCCAAAACTCAGTAGTAACCAATTACACCTACAGAGCAGACGGAGTAAAAGTGAAGAAGCTCTTTAACGGTTTAGAAACAGATTATCTGGACGGTTTTCAGTATAAATTTACCCATACATGGGAAGCTCCTTCTGGAACGATGGCCAGTGATGAGATGAAACTGAGAATCATCCCGACATCAGAAGGATATTTTGATGCTTTGAGGAATACTTATTTTTACAATTATACCGATCATTTAGGGAATGTAAGATTAAGTTACAGCGACAGAGATGGTAATAATGAAGTGACGGGTGATATTGTGGTTAACAATTGTGTCGATACTCCCGACGGACAGTTTTGCAATAATTATATTATCTCGGGCGAAGCAGAAGGGGTTACCAACTACTACCCTTTTGGAATGATCCACAATAATGAGTACAATAATTTCGACAATGCATACCAAAACAAATACAATGGGAAGGAGCTGCAGGAGACAGGAATGTATGACTACGGCGCAAGGTTCTATATGCCCGATATTGGAAGATGGGGAGTCGTTGATCCGCTGGCGGAAATGACACCGCATTTATCTTCTTATCATTATGGCAATAATAATCCTGTGAGATTTACTGATCCGGATGGAAGACAATCCTGGGATAATCTTACGACCTATAACCCTGGAAGCGCAGTAGCTTCTTTTATGAATAGAAATGGGTTTGGTGATGATTATATGCCGTTGGTATTCAGAGATGATGCCGGAATGATGATGACTTCTGCCATTGGAGATGATGGACAAGGCGGGGGCGCTGGATTAACAGCGACAAATGGTAGCATTCGTTCATTAATGAATTATTTTAATAAAAACGGAATTAATAATGATTCTGTTGATTTTCTATTTGCCAATTATAAAAGAGGAACTGTAAGCTGGTGGACAGATTCTGATGGTGCGCAATATGGGCAATTTAATGCTTTAAAACTTTCGCAAGGATTATCTGATAATTGGTATGGACTAGCTGGAAAAGGTAACTGGTTCTATGGAACAGGCGCAGTTCTAACGGGTTTTGCAGGGATTGTACAATCTCAATCGATGTATACACAAGGATATAGAAGAGGATTATCTGGAAATTATCAATTAACAGGCAGAAACCTTAGCCAGTTTGGTAAAATGCCGATGACAAGTGCAACTGCACCAATTTCTAAACTCGCAAGAGGTGCAAAAATAGCAGGGCATTTTTCTTTTGGCTTAGGTGTTATAACTGATGTGGGAGGGATAATGACAGGTAAAGTTTCATTCGGAAAAGCTATTTTAAATACAGGGTTTGGAGTCGCAGGAAACTGGGGAGGATCAATTGGGGCTTCTCTTAGTACAGTTTATTTCGGAGTAGATAATTTTTACAATGGAGGCTGGCCGCAACTTTTTGATGATGGTAATATGGTTCAGGGAAAACTTGATGAAGGATTTAATCAGGCAGGACCCTATAGAATTAATGTTTTTGGAGCTCATGAACCCAAATAAATAATTATGGAAAAAATAAAAAGAGTATATTATTATTTATTTTATAAGATTTATAAGTCAATAATATATACTTCTGAAATGTTAGGTGGTGAATTTTGGAGTGATTTTAAAGCTGGAATTGTATTACTGACTCTTGAGCTTTGGATTATCGGCTCCTTTTTGAATTATTATTCTATTATTAATAATGAAAAACTAAATATAGACGCAATTAGCCCTATTTTATTAATTTTTCTTATTATTTTTTGCATTCTAAATTATTTTTCATTTGTCCATACAAATATTTGGAAAGAATATAATAGAGAATTTGATAAACTGCCAAAAGATATAAATAAAAAAGGAGGAATAATAGTTTGGTCAATAATTGCTTTTATTATTATTAACTTTTTTGTCTCCGCTTTTTTATTACAAAAATATGTTCTTAAAATGTATTAAGGAGCCGATCAAGAATTAGTTGGAGTTGCTATCTTTTTTAGGACAAAAAGTTTATACTTCTTATACTACTAAATTGAAGTAACGTTGAAAAATTAGGGTATTGAAATCTCAATATCCTAATTTTATAAAAGATAAGTACAACGGAAAGGAACTTCAAGAGACCGGAATGCATGATTATGGGGCGAGAA
This sequence comes from Chryseobacterium sp. 3008163, assembly GCF_003669035.1. Taxonomy (NCBI): domain Bacteria; kingdom Pseudomonadati; phylum Bacteroidota; class Flavobacteriia; order Flavobacteriales; family Weeksellaceae; genus Chryseobacterium; species Chryseobacterium sp. 3008163. Next base: position 1,578,494 of record NZ_CP033070.1, read on the forward strand.
TGTATATGCCTGATATTGGTAGATGGGGCGTTGTAGATCCACTGGCAGAATCATCGAGAAGATTTACACCTTATCATTACGGAAACAATAATCCTGTAAGATTTATTGATCCTGATGGAAGACAATCTTGGGATAATCTTACGACCTATAACCCGGGAAGCGCAGTAGCGGACTTTATAAATAAAAATGGATTTGGTGATGATTACTTACCAATGTTCTACAGAGATGATGCCGGGATGATGATTGTCAACGAAGCCATAGGAAATGATGGCGAAGGTGGAGGAAATAGCGGAAATCCGGGTCCTTCAACTTGGCAGTCTGTTAAAAACTTCTTCCGAAATCTTTTTGGAGGAAAAAGTAAAAATGCGAATACCTTACCAATAGCTGCGAGTACTACGGGAAGATGGGTGGTAACTTCTGCTGAATTTATTCCTGAAGGTGTGGAAGCAGCTTTGACTTGGGAGGAAGTTGCAGCTGCTGCAGGTGTACTTGGTAGAGGTCTTTGGGGAGCGCCATTATTGTTGACGGGAGATAGTGGTTTTGCTCCCAATTCGAAACCTCTTACTATAGATGAACCAATAACAACAACTAGTCAACCACAAACAATAACTTTGTATAGAGGTATATCATCAAAAGCAAAAGGTTCAATGTATTTTGAAGCAATGCAAGGAATTGCAATACCAAATGGCTTTAGACAGGTTGCTGCTACATGGGGACCTCATAGTGACATGGAATTACATGCTGGAGGAGATAATCTTAGCATTTGGACTAGTTGGACAAGTAATATAAATACTGCAAGAGATTTTGCTACAGGTACTGCAATTTATACAAACGGGGTTCCTGGAATTATTATGTCTAAAACATTTAGGACAGGACAAGCCACTCCAAACCCTTTTAATCCGGCAGAATCAGAGTGGTTAGTGCCAGGAATTACATATGGTGCTAAAGTTCAATATGTTTCACCATGATCAAAATAAAAAAGTAATCTATTATGTTAACATCAGAAAATATTTTTAAATTAATTAAAAAAGAAAGAAATTCTCTAGGCAATATTGAAGAATATAAAATTAAAATAAGTCATAGTAATAATTTTAAAAGGGAAAACTTAATAGGAGTGTATAAGATTAGACAATATACCGCTACAAGGGAGGGTAACAATAAATTATCACAACAAATAAACACTCTAATAGTAGGCTTGGAAAATTATTCTAAAGAACAACTAAGATTTGTAAGTATATTAGGTCAAAAATACTATGGAACATTTTATCTAAGTGAAGATTGGGATAAAGTTATCGGGTATTTAGAAAGTGAAGTTGGTGAGGAAGGAAATATTATAAATTAATATGGAAGAATTAATTTATGCTAAAATAACAGAGTATGATTCTCAATTAAAAGATTTTGAAATATAATTATAAAAACCCTCGCTACCGCACGATTTTATCTTCGCTACCGCACGATTTTATCGTGTGGCAGATAATAAAAAAACCCTCGCAAATTGCGAGATTACTTATCAGTATAAGTACAACGGAAAGGAGCTGCAAGAGTCTGGTATGTATGATTACGGCGCAAGATTTTATATGCCCGATATTGGACGATGGGGTGTGGTGGACGAACTCGCAGAAAAATCAACAAGATTTTCTACTTATACGTATGCTCTTGATAATCCGATCATGTTTGTTGATCCTGATGGTAGAGAAGCGGAAAGATGCTGTAGTTGGAATGACGTTAAGGGTTTTGGTAGAGGACTGTGGAGCGGAACTAAAGGTTTAGCAACAGGTTTGGTTCAATCCAATACAGCTTCAGTAATGATTAATGCTAAAAAAGAATGGACTAAGGTTTATAATGCATATGAAAAAGGAGGAGCAAAAGCTGCAGGCAATCAATATGTAAATTCTTTGTATGAAACAAGTGGTGCGAAAGCTTTAGTACAAACAGCTAAAGGCGTAGCAAAAGGAGATATGGAATCTATCGGGTCTGCTGTTGCTCTTGGTGGTGCAGCAATATTAACCCATAAAATTGCAGGCTCAAAAGGAACTGCGAATATGAGTGAGCTAACAAACTCTGTCAAAAGCACTGCAGCTGAAATGCACGCTTCTAAAAAGGCGCCTGCAGCTGTAGTTGGGGCAGAATTGAATGGACAAACATCTATTGGTGTAAGTGGAGCTCCACCGTCTATTGTTGCGCCACAATTAGAAGGAGTAGTAAATGAATTAGGAGGCCTTGGAACAAGAACAGCTTCTGGGAATCCAGTTGGATGTTGTGCTGAATTTAATGCCGGAAATAATTTATTATTGAACAATCCTTCAGCTATTCCATCACAAATTAATTTTACTGATGCAATAAGACCAAGAACAGGCAAGGTTGTTCCAATGTGTGATAATTGTAAAACAACTTTTGGAAAATAAAAATGATTATGTATACAGAAATAGAACAGCAAACTTTAGATATTGATTGGTTTTTTACAGATGAAAATCATATAGGTTTTGTAGCATCTGGAGCAGGTAAATTGCCTGAAACAGTAGCTCAATCATCAGAAAACAATGAAAAATTAATATCTTATTTTAGAGATTTACCTGAAATATCAGATGTGGTAATTAATCCTGAATTAGATTCTTTGTTAGTTAAAATATTTGGAAGTGGTGCTGATGAAAGATATTTACAAGATTTTGTATCTATGACAAAAAAAGGCTTATATTCTTTTGATAAAACTAACCTGAATAATTTTCTTGATTATGATTATCATTTAGTAGCAAGTCCTATGAAACCTTTAACTCTAAAAGATTTATCTCAAAATATATTAGATATTCTTATAAAGACTAAATATCCAGATAATATTAATAGTGCTATAGACATTAGTAGAATAGAATAATAATTAAATCTCCCTCGCTCCCGCACGATTTTATCGTGTGGCGGATAAATAAAAACCTCGCAATTTGGTAATGTATCAGAGTTAGTGATGACAATTTTTAGAAATTTAAATCATTGAATTTCAACACCAATTAAAAATAAAATAATCAAAACAAGAGTAGGCATTCCCTACTCTTGTTTATTTTTGGTGATAAAAACAGATCTAAATGACTGAAGATCATTCCTCATGTATCAGAGTTAGTGATACAGGAATTTGCAAAAATTGTTATTCAAAAAACATTATTAAAAACGGAACTACAAAAACTAAAAAACAACAATACATTTGTAAGAGCTGCAATAAAAGATTTATAGAGTTTTATAGTTATAAGGCTTATTATAAGAATATCAATTCACAAATAATTCAACTGACAAAAGAAGGTTTAGGAATCAGAAGTACAGCCAGAGTTTTAAACATTTCTACCACAACTTTACTTAGAAGAATTACTAAGATTGCAGATAATATAAATCAACCTACCATTTGTAAGTATCAATCTTATGAGCTCGATGAAATGAGATTTTTCATCAGAAAAAAATCAAACCCGCAATGGTTGGTTTATGCTATTGATAAAAAAAGTAAGGCGACTATATACAATTTTATACCATTGTCCTTCTGACGAAGGAAGTATCTCATATATAGCTTAGATTCTTCATTTCACTGCGTTACATTCAGAATGACAGAGTCATAATAATAAAGATTGCAGGATTAGTGTAAAATTGTATATAATTATCTTTTGTAATATAATCGAAGTTCAAACCAAGAATTTCATTCAATATAATTAAAGCTTTATTTTTACCTCTCTTCAAATAAGAATTATAACGCCTAATTTTTCATATCAATTTATTTTGGAAATGCGTTAAAAGTGCTTTATTAAGGAATTATTAAATTTAATTTGGCTCAAAATAAAAATAAAAGACAAATATTTATTATAAAAGTTTTGCATAAAACTTGTCTGTCTAAAAAATTATTCGTTATTTTGCAACCTCAAATATTATACAAATAAGAACATCGAGATATGTCAAGAATTTGCCAGATAACAGGAAAGCGTGCAATGGTTGGTAACAACGTTTCCCACGCTAATAACAAAACGAAGCGTCGTTTTGAAATTAACTTATTGGAAAAGAAATTTTACCTTCCAGAGCAAGACAAGCACGTTACGCTAAAAGTTTCAGCTCATGGATTGAGAATCATTAACAAGATTGGAATCGAAGAAGCTATCGAAAGAGGCATCAGAGAAGGATTGATTAAAAAGAACTAAATCATGGCAAAAAAAGGAAATAGAGTTCAAGTAATTCTTGAATGTACAGAGCACAAAGAAAGTGGTATGCCAGGAATGTCTAGATACATTTCTACAAAAAATAAAAAGAACACTACAGAAAGATTGGAATTGAAAAAATACAATCCTGTTCTTAAGAGATCTACCCTTCACAAAGAAATCAAGTAATTTATAAATATAATTTACCATGGCAAAGAAAGTAGTAGCAACCCTACAAAGCGGACAGTCAAAAAAAATGACTAAAGTTGTGAAAATGGTGAAGTCTTCTAAATCAGAAGCTTACGTTTTCGAAGAAAAAGTAATGAATGCAGACGAAGTTGATGCTTATTTGAAAAAATAATCAGTTACTTTATTTACAATACAAAAACTACTCATATTTTGGGTAGTTTTTTTGTTATCTTTGTTTGTACAAGACAAAGTAAGCTTATAAAAATCAAAATTCTAAGATGAGTTGGTTTAAAAATATTTTTAAAAAGAAGAAAAAGAAACTTTAGATAAAGGTTTAGAAAAATCTAATCAGGGGTTCTTTGAAAAAATGACTAAAGCCGTAGTCGGCAAAAGCAAAGTAGATGACGAGGTACTTGATGATCTTGAAGAAATACTTATCGCTTCCGATGTAGGTGCGTCTACCACCATCAAAATCATCCAGAGAATAGAAGAACGTATCGCAAGAGACAAGTACGTCAATACAAGCGAATTGGATCGTATTCTTCGTGAGGAAATCTCAGGATTGCTTCTAGAAAATCCACAGGCAAATACCGGAAACATCGACACTTCAAAAAAACCTTATGTCATCATGGTTGTCGGGGTAAATGGTGTAGGAAAAACCACAACAATCGGTAAATTAGCCCATCAGTTTAAAGCTGACGGAAAAAAAGTAATTTTGGGTGCAGGAGACACCTTCCGTGCTGCGGCCGTAGATCAGCTTACGATTTGGAGTGAAAGAGCCGGAGTAACCATTGTAAAGCAGGAAATGGGTTCAGACCCGGCGTCTGTTGCTTTTGATACCGTACAAAGTGCAGTTGCTCAAGATGCAGACGTGGTAATCATTGATACCGCAGGAAGACTTCACAATAAAATCAATTTGATGAATGAGCTTTCTAAAATCAAAAGAGTAATGCAGAAAGTAATTCCTGACGCTCCACATGAGATTTTATTAGTATTAGATGGTTCTACAGGTCAGAACGCCTTTGAGCAGGCAAAACAGTTTACTGCTGCAACTGAAGTCAATGCTTTGGCAGTAACGAAATTAGACGGAACGGCAAAAGGAGGTGTAGTAATCGGAATTTCTGATCAGTTTCAGATTCCTGTGAAATACATTGGTGTTGGCGAAAAAATGCAGGACCTTCAATTATTTAATGGTACAGAGTTTGTAGATTCATTTTTCAAGAAGAGATAATTTAATATCTTTTGAATAATAAACACACTTACTAACATTAAAAAAAATTAAAACTATGGGATTCATTACATGGATTATTTTCGGTCTGATAGCAGGAGCACTTGCTAAATTGATTATGCCAGGCAAACAAGGTGGCGGATGGCTTATTACGATTATTTTAGGTATCGTAGGCGCATTCGTTGGGGGCCTTATCGGCGTTTATATTTTACATTGGGGAGACATTGGAACTTTTTGGGATTTCAGAAGCTGGGCATTAGCTATTGGTGGTGCAATCCTTGTTCTTTGGCTTTACGGAATGGCTACTAAGAAATAAAACTTTCATTAAAAAAAACAAAAACCCCGATTTGAAAATTTCAAATCGGGGTTTTTTATGAACAATATAATTTAGTCTATTTTAATTTGATAAGGCATTTCCATTTTCACCTCAGACTTAAGTTTCTTATCTGTAATCTGCTCTAAAATTTCATAGTTTGCTTTACCAATTTTATTTTTAATTACTCTTGCAGAGATGTCATCTTCATTTAAATCTGAAAAAATCTGCTCAAATGCGGTCATCCTTTTAGGATAAGAAGAAACGTTGTATGATTTCAAATTTGCTTTTTGTGCTGCAAATTTCACAGCATCTTCCAAACTTCCCAATTCGTCCACTAACCCTATTTGCTTTGCACGAGTACCACTCCACACTCTACCACCTCCTACTGCATCGATATCTTCAAAAGATTTTTTTCTGTTTTGAGTTACAAAATGCACAAATCTCTTGTAAGTTCCTTCTACACTTCTGGTCATCAGGTTTACTCCGTAAGGCGTCAATCCGTTTAATGAAGAATAATATGCAGAATTGGCATTGGTTGCAACAATATCAGAACGCACACCGTTTCTGTTGGCCAAATCTTTAAAGTAAGGCATCACTCCAAACACCCCAATTGATCCTGTAAGCGTATTAGGTTCTGAATAGATTTTATCAGCTGCCATTGCAATATAATATCCGCCCGAAGCCGCATAGTCTCCGAAAGACACAATCAGTGGCTTTTTCTTTTTTAATTGTTGAAGTTCAAATAAAATTTCGTCTGAAGCATTTGCACTTCCACCAGGAGAATTAATTCTCAAAACAACTGCTTTGATTTTGTCGTCATCCTGAAGTTCTTTAATGTATTTAATATATTTTTCAGAATAAATATCACTGTATTCATCACCATTATTGATAGAACCAGATGCGTATAATATTGCAATTTTTTCTCCTGATTTATCTTTATCAGAGTAAGAATCGATATATTTTGTTAAAGAGATCTTATTTAATTTATCATCTCCTTTTAAGCTTAATTTTCCTTTAATGATATCATCATACTCAGCCTTCTGAATTAGTTTGTCGGCCAATTTATGTTGCAAGCTTAAGTCAGGAATCATTCCGTATAAACTATCGACAACAGTTTTGAATTGGCTTACATCCATTTTTCTTGAAGCTGCAATTTTGGAAGAAGTATTATCCCAAATATCATTAAGAAGCGTACTCAGTTGCTCTTTGTTTTCGGGTGAAATATCATTTCTTAAGAATGGTTCAACCGCAGACTTGAATTTTCCGTGACGGATTACTTCAATTCCGATTCCATATTTTTCAGCAAAATCTTTAAAGAATGTTACTTCAGTAGCAAGACCTTTAAGCTCAATTCCACCAGATGGATTCAAATAATACTGATCAGCAACCGACCCTAAATAATAAGAAGACTGTGAAACTGTATTACCGTAAGCATATACAAATTTTCCACTCTTTTTAAAATCCTGAATAGCAGCTCTCAGATCATCAATTTGTGTAATTCCTGCATTCAAATTATCAACCTCTATACTAATACCTTTAATATTATCATCATCTTTCGCTTTTCTTACCGCTTCCAATGCATCATATATAAGGACGCTTGTATTTTTTTTGTTCATATTGAAAATACTTTGCTGCTCTTCTGTAGGACTGTCTATGATATCTGTTTTAAGATTAATCGTTAAAACAGAATTCTTTTTTACACTCACAGATTGCTCGTTACTCATCGATCCAAAGGCAATCATGATGATAAAAAAGAAGAAAAACACAGCACATAGTATCATAATTGCTACTATATTTGCCAATACATTTTTAAAGAAACTCTTCATAAATAATCATTTTTCAATATGTCGCAACATAAGGTCGTTTTGTTACTGGGAAGTAACATTGGTGATAAAAAAAATAATCTAGATACTGCTTTAGAAAGGCTAAAAGAGGTAGGTGATATATTACAAAATAGTGAATATTTAACATCCGAGGCTGTAGAGTTTGTTAGTTCCAATAATTTTTGTAATATTGCAACAATAATATTTACTCATTTTTCACCAATTCAATTACTTAATAAGATAAAGAAAATTGAAATTGAAATGGGGAGACTTAATGATTCGAAAATATCAGGAGGCTACACAGATAGAATTATCGATATTGACATCATTAAATATAATGAGTTAAAATTCACTTCAGAAAGGTTAGAAATCCCTCATAAGAAACATCTTTTTGAAAGGGAATTTTCTAAAATATTATTAAAAAAATTTATTTAATAAAAAACATAAAACATATTGTATGAAATTAGGTTTACTACTATTGGCCACATTGCCCATTGCTACTTATGCTCAAGACAGTATCGCGGTTAATACCACAGACCAGTATCCCAATACTTTCTCTTCTGGTTCTGCGAATATTCAAAAATTTGACAATAAAGCAAGAAAGTTCAACGATTGGTCTGTATCAATCGGTGGAGGTCCTGCATTTATGACATTTGCAGACGTTACATCTTTTTATGATGGAAAAGTAAATTGGGGATGGAATGGATATGCAAGTATCAATAAACAGATCTCGCATACTTTTGGTCTTAGTTTGTTATACTCAATGGGTAAAACAAACCAACAAGCTAAATTACCAAACAATCCTGCTGCAGGAGTTGGTACTGCTTGGACTGAATTTAATCAGGTTTCCCTTTTAGGAGATGTTAACTTATCTAATTTATTAAGAAGAGTTGACAATCATTCTCCTTATAGATGGGCTCTTCATGGATATTTGGGAGCTGGTTTCATGGGATATAAAACTGAATTGATAGACAGCGATGCTTCCAGATGGAGCACTAGCCCACCAAGAATTCCAATTGCAATTGATCAGAAATTAGGAATTGAATCATTTTTCGTACAAGCTGGTCTTGGTTTGAAATATAATGTTTCTAAACTAATTGACATCGAAGCGAGAATGATGTACATCAACAGTGGAGATGAAGAATTCGATGGCGGTGGAGAAGGTAGAGCGCTTGAAACACCAACTGGTGACAGAATCAATTATAACTTGATTAATGATTCTTATTCAGATGCTATGATGACATTTAATTTAGGTTTATCATTTAAATTAGGTAAGCATCAAACTCATTTATCGTGGCATGATCCTTTACAAGAAATATATTACAGAACTCATGTGTTAGAAAACACTTCAAATGAACTTGTAGTATGTGAAAAAGGTGATAATGACAACGACGGTGTTTGTGATGACTGGGACAGAGAATTGAATACACCTGCCGGAGCGAGAGTTGACGGTTCTGGTGTTGCATTAGATTTAGATCTTGATGGTGTAATCGACTTATACGATAAGTGTGTTACAGTAGCAGGACCTGCTGATAATAATGGTTGTCCTAAATAATCATATTATCAAATAATAACAAATCATTTAATTAACTAAATAAAAAATACACTATGAAATTAAGTTTAGCAATTGTTGCATTTGCGTTTGCAGTCCCTACTGTAGCGTTTGCACAAGATTCAATAGCGGTAGTTTCAAATGAAGGATATCCAAATACATTCTCATCTGGGTCTGCTAATGTATCCCCATTTACCCAAAAATCTAAAAGATTCAATGATTGGGCTATCTCATTTGGTGCAGGTGTACCATTAGTACAGGCTGCAGATTTAACATCGATAAAAAATGGTAACGGAAAAAACCTTTTTGGTTATTCTGCTTATGTAAGTATTGACAAAGCGATTACTCATGCTTTTGGTCTTAATTTACAGTATGATAGAGGTGAAACAAGACAAGGTTGGTTCAATACTAAAGATTCTGCTCCTGCAGGTTCAACATATCAGCAAGTAGGTGCCAGAACTCAATACGATGCAATCTCAATATTGGGAGATATTAATTTCTCAAATCTTTTAAGAAGAGTTGATAACAAATCTACTTTCAGATGGGCATTACACGGTTATGCTGGTGTTGGTACATTAGCATACAGAGCTTATCAAAAAGATTTATCTGGTCAGAGATTAATGACAGAGGTTAAGCCTTTTAAATTTGGTTCATTCTTCGGTCAAGCCGGTGCAGGACTTAAATTTAAAGTAAACAGAAGATTAGATCTTGAAACAAGATTGATGTATGTTTACACAGGTGATGATGAATTCGACGGTGGAGGTGCACAGTACAGCACTATCAACAAAAGAGAAGATCAGATCTCAGACAACTTCTTCAATGCTACTGTAGGTTTATCTTTAAAATTAGGAAAACACGAATCTCACTTAATGTGGCATGACCCATTGCAAGAGATTTATTATAAATTAGATGTGTTGGCTGATAAAAACCAAGATATCGAAGTTTGTAAGAAAGGTGATGCAGATAACGACGGAGTTTGTGACGATTGGGACAGACAACTTGATACTCCTGCCGGTGCAAGAGTAGATGGTGCAGGTGTTGCTCTTGATGCAGATTTAGATGGTGTTATTGATCTTCACGATAAGTGTGTTACAGTACCTGGACCTGTTGAAAACGACGGATGTCCTCTTACTCCTACAGAAGTACCAGGAAAAGTAGTTGTAGAAGAAAGAGAAATGACCGGAATTGAGTTTGATTTAAATTCTGACAGAATTTTACCTTCAAACACACCAATCCTTAACAATGCTGTTAGCTATATCAATTCTTCTAACGGTGCTTATACTGTAATTGGAGCAACTGATACAAGAGCTACTGATGCTTATAACCAAAAGTTATCTGAAAGAAGAGCAAACAGTGTGAAAAACTATTTGATTAAAAATGGTGTAGATTCTTCTAAGATCAACGCTGTAGGTAGAGGTGAAAAAGACCTTAAATACCCTGAGTGTGATCCTGCTACTAAATGTCCTGAATGGAAAAACAGAGCAAACAGAAGAGTTTATTTCGAAGCTAAATAATAAACTTCTTATATATTTTAAAAGTCACGCATTGCGTGACTTTTTTTGTTAAATTAGTTTCTATATTTTTACAGTATGATTTCTTCTCACGATTTTCAGGAACTGAAAAATAAAACCCTTAAGCATTTTTGGGGTTACAATACCTTTAGAGATTCTCAAGGTGAAATCATCGATTCTGTGATTACTGGAAATGACACCTTGGTTCTTTTACCTACCGGTGCAGGAAAATCTCTTTGTTACCAGCTTCCTGCTTTATTGAGAGAAGGTGTCTGTTTGGTGATTTCCCCATTATTAGCTTTGATGAAAGATCAGGTCAATCAGTTAAAATTTAGAGGAATTGAAGCTGAATATCTTTCTTCAGAACTCGATGATTTTGATGCGGAAGTTATTTATAACCGCTGTAAAGACGGTTTAACGAAACTCCTTTACGTTTCACCGGAAAGATTGACTAACTTTCATTTTATTCAGCAAATAGAAGAGATACAGCTTTCATTTATTGCAGTAGATGAGGCACACTGTATTTCAGAATGGGGACAAGATTTCAGACCTAGTTATCAAAACATTAAAGATTTCAGAAAAAACAATCCTGAGATAGCTTGTCTTGCTTTAACAGCGACAGCAACTCCAAAAGTTTTAGAAGAGATAAAAAATAAGCTTGAATTAAAAAAACCGAACGTTTTTCAGAAAAGTTTTAAAAGAGATAATATTAAAATTTTTTCGGAAGAAATTTCAGATAAATATCAAAGGATTTTTAACATACTAAAATATGCTAAAGAATCTGGAATTATCTATGTAAGAACCAGAAAAGATGCTGAGCTCCTCACAGAATATCTTCACAGAAATAAAATAAGCAACGTAGATTACTACCATGCGGGATTAACGACGAAAGAAAAAAACGAAAGACAAAATTCCTGGAATAATAGTGATCAAAATGTACTGATATCCACCAACGCATTCGGGATGGGAATTGATAAAGACAATGTGCGCTTCGTTATTCACTTTTCCCCTTCTCAGTCGATAGAAAATTATTATCAGGAAATTGGACGTGCCGGAAGAGATGGCAAGAAAAGTTTTGCGTTCATGCTTTGGGATCAACAGGAAATTTTAAATTTTGATCAGATTTTAAGAAATCAAATTCCGAATAAAGCTGAGTTTTTGAAAATTATTTCCTTTCTATATTCTAAGTTTCAGGTGGCTGAATTTGAACTTCCCGAAAAAGTTTTTCAATTAAATATTTCAGGTATTCAAAATTTTACAAAACTTTCAACAGCTAAAATTAAAAACGTTTTAAATTTCCTTCATACTCAGGAGATTATTTATTACAACAGCAACAAGAGTTTATCATCGTTAGAACTTTCAATAAAAGCTGAAGAAATTGATCAGATACCTCAAAAAGATGCTTATTTTATTGAACTTCTCCTTCGCTCAATCTCAGGAATTACAACGCACAAAGTAATGTTCAGCGAACAAAAAGTGAGCGATAAAATCGGAGTAAGTATTCATTTAATCAAAGAACGATTGAAAGAGCTCCAACAGAAAAATTATCTTGAATATATCGACGGAGCCTTGGCAAGTGTTAAATTTCTTAAGCCAAGAGATGAAAGAGTGACTAACAGTATCTATTGGAAACTTTTTGAACAAATTCAAAAAAATAAAATTCAGAAGTGGGAAGAGATGAAATTCTACATCGAAGATTCTACCTACTGTAAAATGAAACTGATTCTTGCCTATTTTGGAGAGAAAAATTCAAAAAACTGTGGACAGTGCACGGTTTGCGAAAAAAATAAACGTTCCATATTTGGGAAAAGTATATCTTCAGAAATCACAGGCTTATTGGCTAAAAAACCAGCTACAATCGAAGAACTTTCGATTCAGTTAAATTTTCATTCAAAGGAAGATATTTTAGAAAACCTCATATTTCTTCTCGATTCAGGAAAAGTAAAAATGCTGAACTTTAGAACGTACGCCCTTAAATAGGTAATAGGTAATAGGTAATAGGTAAAATTAAAGACTTCTCATTTTTAATCTTTAAACCTTTTAATTTTTTAAATAAATCAAAGACCTTTATCTTTGCATTATGAAATCATTGAAAGTCGTTTTTTTTGGTACACCTGAGTTTGCAAAAACTGCTTTGGCAGCCATTCATCAATCAAATCATGAAGTTATAGGCGTAGTGACCGTTGCTGACAAAGCGAGCGGGCGTGGACAGAAAATCAATCAATCTGCAGTAAAAATTTACGCTGTCGAAAATAATCTGCATGTTTTGCAGCCCGAAAAATTAAGAAATCCTGAATTTTTAGAAGAAATTAAATGTTTAAATGCGGATGTTTTCGTTGTCGTTGCGTTCAGAATGATGCCGAAAATCTTGTTTGAAATGCCTGAACTGGGAACTTTCAATCTTCATGCTTCATTACTCCCTGATTATCGTGGTGCTGCACCCATCAATTATGCTGTAATTAACGGAGAAGAAAAAACAGGAGCAACTACATTTTTCATCAACGAAAAAATTGATGAAGGAAATATTCTTTTACAAGAGGAGATTGAAATTTTGCCAGATGAAAACGCTGGAAATCTCCACGATAGACTCATGGAAATGGGCGCAAAATTAATTGTAAAAACGCTAGACGGTTTATCTGAAAATTCAATCACAGAAAAACCTCAACCCCACGTTGAACAGCCTAAAAATGCCTTTAAAATTTTTAAAGAAGATACAAGAATTGACTTTAGTAAAAATTCAAAGGAAGTTCATCAGTTTATTTTAGGAATGTCACCTTATCCAGCAGCTTTCACTACTTTGAAAATCGGAGAAGAAGAAAAAGGCCTAAAAATTTACGGTGGGAAATTTGAAATTGTTGATCATGGGAAAACTTCCGGAACTTCAGATATTTCTAAAAGTGAATTTAAAATTTACACAAAAGACGGAATTTATTATCCTTCAGAACTCCAGTTAGAAGGAAAGAAAAGAATGAACGTCAAAGATTTCCTCAACGGATTTAGGAATTTCGACGAAATAAAAATGGCTTGATGTACTCAAGCCATTTTTTATATGTTTTAATTGTGAATTTTATTCGAAGTCAATTCATTTTTAAAGCTGAACCATCTCTGTCACCTCAACATCATAACCTCCAACCTGAGGTTTTACGTTAGGATTCTGAGTAATCACTTTAAATTTATTGATTCCTAAATTCTTTAAAATCTGAGTTCCTATACCGTAATCTCTATAATTGAAAGCGGCAGTCGGATGTTTTTGCTGACCATCCTGATAGTTTAAGAACTGTTGCAATTTTCTCAGTGTATTTTCAGAATTAGATACGTTATTAATGAAAATAATCGCTCCTTTACCAGCTTCATTGATCATGCTGGTTACTTTCTCCAATTGAGGTTTTTCACCGTTATTCAATCTCGTCAAAACGTCAAAATAAGAATCTGAAGATTGTACTCTTACCAAAACAGGCTCATCAACGGTCCAAGAACCTTTCGTCAAAGCAAAATGGATCTGGTCGTTAGAAGTTTCTCTGAAAGCTAAGAAATCAAAATCACCATAAGCGGTTTTCACTTCTCTTTCCTCGATTCTTTCGATAAGGTTTCCTTTTTTAAGCTGGTAATGAATCAAGTCTTCAATAGAAACAATTTTCATATCATGCTTTTGTGCAAAAGCATACAATTCCGGTAAACGAGACATGCTTCCATCCTCATTCATAATCTCACAGATCACACCGCCCTCTTTCAAACCTGCAAGGCAAGTCAGATCAATTGCAGCTTCTGTGTGTCCTGCTCTTTTCAAAACTCCACCCTTCTTTGCACGAAGCGGGAAAATATGTCCTGGACGCATGAAATCTGTTGGTTTAGCCTTTTCATCCATCAAAGCCAAAATTGTTTTAGCTCTGTCACCTGCAGAGATTCCGGTAGAAGTACCGTCACCTAAAAGGTCAACAGATACCGTAAACGCAGTCTCTTTAGGGTCGCTGCTTCTGCTTACCATGATATCCAAACCAAGTTCGTCACATCTTTTTTCAGGAAGTGGCATACAGATCAGCCCTCTGCCGTGGTACGCCATAAAATTGATGAGCTCAGGAGTCGTCAATTCGGCAGCACAAAGAAAATCTCCTTCATTTTCTCTGTCTTCATCGTCTACCACTATAATTATTTTACCATTTTTAAGGTCTTCAATAGCCTCTGGAATAGTATTTAACTTCAAATCTGACATTTTTACTTTAATTTTCGCAAAGATACTCATAAAAATAAGCATCAACAATTAATATGGATGGTTTGTTAAGCTTAGAATAACGAGTCTACCGCTCTTTTAATAATCTCATAAGATTCTAGCCTTTTTGAGTGATCGTAGATGTGAGAATTGATCATTAATTCATCCACCTGATACCTTTCCTGAAAGGTTTTAAGCTGTGCAGCAATTTCATCCTGATTACCGATAAAACTGAATTTCAGTTTTTGTAAAACCATCGATTTTTCCATTGCTGACCAGATTGTATCCATATCTTCTACGGGAGCTGGAAAAGGTTTTCTGTCGTTTCTGATGATGTTGATAAATGCCTGAAACAATGTCGTGGAAAGTAAATGCGCTTCTTCAGAAGTTTCTGCGGCTACTCCATTCACACAGGCAATAATGTAAGGTTTGTCTAAATGTTTTGAAGGCTCAAAATGTTCTCTGTAAATTTTAAAAGCCATTTCCATTTGTTCGGGAGCAAAATGTCCTGCAAAAGCATAAGGCAATCCTAATTCTGCAGCCAACCAAGCGCTGTCTGTACTTGAACCCAACATATACATCGGAATATCTAAACCCTCACCAGGAATCGCACGAACCAAAGCATTTGAGTTTTCTTTAGAAAAATATTTTTGTAATTCTAAAATCTGTCTCGGAAACTGTTCATTGATGATGGCTGGATTTCTTCCCAAAGCTTGAGCCGTTAAGCCATCTGTTCCCGGAGCTCTTCCTAAACCTAAATCTATTCTTCCAGGGAAAAGTGATTCTAAAGTTCCGAATTGTTCGGCGATAATTAATGAACTGTGATTCGGAAGCATAATTCCACCGGAGCCTACTCTGATTTTTTTCGTTCCGTTGGCAATAAAACCAATCAGAACTGAGGTTGCAGAACTGGCAATGCTTTCCATGTTATGATGTTCGGCAAGCCAGAATCTTTTATAATTTAAATTTTCAGCAAAGTTTGCTAAAGACAGACTGTCCTGAAAAGTATCGTGAATACTTTTTCCTTGCTTTACGGGAGCAAGGTCTAAAACAGATATTTCAAAGTTTTTCATATTTAAACATTTTTCTTTTAGGAAAATGAAATACAAATTTAAAGCTATTAAGTCGTATTAGTTACTTTTTGTAATTGATAGGAATTATGAGCGTGCTAGGGAAAAAGCTATTGAAGAATGATTTCTCTATTTATAATAGAAATATCATCATTTTAATTTCTTAATTTAACCAATCTATTTAAATCTTAATTCAATGAAGTTTTTTAAGCTTAAAATTCTCTTGGCAATTGTTTCCGCGGTTTTCTTAAATTTTGATAAGACTGATAAAATTCAAACTCCTGTTATCGTTGAGATTTATAAACTAAAAAAGAATAAAAAATCAAATAATAGAAAAACTTCGGATTTTGAGCATCACCTAATTTTTGGACAAACTAAAAGTTCTGAAATTAATCCAGAATTTATTTTAAAACTAAAAAAGGCAGGATATAAAAAAATCAACTTGGAGAATGACAGAATTTTAGAAATCTCAATGTTTTTAACCACAAAAAAGGAAGGTGTAAACAATTATGAAACTGCCTGCAAAAAAGTTTTTAGAGATCTTATTATTTTTAAACAACAAAATAAAATCCTCAAGGTTATAAAAGTTTGCACATCTTGTTATTCCAATCAAGTAATTACTAATGAAGCAGAATCTGAATTATTATTGAATTTTGAAGATTATGATTATCTTAGTGAGGAACTTTAATTACCCTAAGAAAAGCTTGAAATCTTAAAAATACTTTATGAAAAAAATTCTACTATTTTTTATTTTAGCAACATTAGTAAGTTGCTCTTTTAATCAAACATTCTCAAACAGAGAATCAGATAAAAATGATGCACAAGAAATTACCAGCAAATTATATTGGGAAATATTATATGGTTCAAATAAAGACAAAATCTACGACTTATTCAGCGATGTGTTTTTCGAAATCACAAACAAAGATCAATTAGATGAATTGATACTTACTGCACAGCAGGAAAATGGCGTAATCAAAGAATATAACATAAAACATTGGGAGACTTTGGTTGTAAAGGGTTCAGATGAAAAAAGCCAATATCTCTTAGTCTATGAAGTTACCAGAGAATCCGGCAAAACAGAAGAAATATTTTCTATGCATAAAGAAAATGGAATTATAAAGATTGTAGGTTATCGAATTAATCGTATTTTGAAAAAATGACTCAAAGCTAAAGAGTTCCAATAAATTATTTCCCTTTTTCCTTCAAAAAATTATAATGATTAATCAAAATCCTGATTTCATTAAAATCAAAATCATTAGGCAACGCAGTTTTCCATTCGTTTAAAGTTTCTTTGGGATCAGTTTTAAAAGCTTTTTCGAACGTTTTAATTTTATCAGAAGTAATCACTCTCGACAAATCAAGCAAACCCTGTTCGGCAAATCTTGCCAAATGACCTAAAACCGTTTCTTTGACCAAACCCCTTTCCAAAGCGATTTCCGAAATGGTTTTTCCCTGTTCAAACAATTGAAAAGTCAGAACCTGAGAAGGAACTTTCGCAATTTTCATGCTGACTTCCTTATCGTTTTTTTCGTCTAAAAGTTTCGTTTCCAAAAGATGAGCGGTTTTTAAACTATTCAGATATTCTTCAATATCTTCCAGCCAGCTTCTCAATTCTTCATTATAATTTTTCAGACCTTTTACTCCTTTTATTTCAGAATAAAATTCTTTCAACGGACTGAAAATTTTGTCTTTCACTTCGCTGAAAAAGAAATTAACGGCACCTTTGGTTTTACTTTCAATCTCGCTCCATTCTTCCGTTTGGTTGATGAAATTATTGACTTTCTGGAAAATAATTCTTTCAAGTTTTTCAAAAATTTTACCCAAATTAAGAACATCACGCTTCAATTGGAGATACAATTGTTTGGATTTTGCGTGGTCGATACTTTTTGTAGTAATTGAAAGGTTATTCCACAGTTCTACTTCTTTTAAAAGCCACTGAGAATCTACCGAACGAAGCACTTTTCTGATGCTGTAATCATATTTTTCTCTATTCAGAATTTCCTCAACATTGTCATTGGCAAAAGTATCACCCTGAAACTGCAGAATTCTGTTGTCTTTAAAGATAACTTCGGGAGTAATTTTAGATTTTAAAACAATTCCTTCTAAAGTTCGACAACGTGATAAAGCTACATACACCTGACCCGCTGTGAAACTTTTTCCGGCATCAATAATTACTTTATCAAACGTCAAACCCTGACTTTTATGAATCGTGACCGCCCAAGCCAATTTAATTGGAAACTGCTCGAAGCTGCCTAAAACTTCTTCTTTGATATTTTTTTCGCCGTCTAAAGAATACTTTTTCTGTTCCCAGACCTCTCTTTTTACGGTAATTTCTCTTTCACTCCCTTCAAGAACAACCTTAATTTCCTTTTCGTCTAAGGCAGAAATTTCACCAATTTTTCCGTTAAAATACTTCTTTTCACCGGAAATATCATTCCTGATAAACATGACCTGAGCACCAATTTTTAATTCTAAAAACTGCTCGTTCGGATATTGGTTTTCTTTAAACTCACCAAAAAGTTTCGCTTCAAAAGTAGCAGGACTCACTTTAATTTCAGCCAATTTCTGCTGATTAATGTCGTCCGCCAATTTGTTGTGCGAACAGAGATAAATGTAAGAATCTTCACCTGCATTAAAATCAGGGTTATATCTTTCATTTAAATGTTCAAAATCGATATTCGCAACATCTCCGTCACGGATTGAATTTAAAATTTCAAGAAAATTTTCATCAGTCTGACGGTAAACTTTCGTCAGTTCAATTGTAAGCAAAGGAATATCTTTTATCGCAAGACTGTCAAAAAAGAAAGGAGAATTATAGAACATTTTTAAAATGTGCTCATCTCTCACCACCGGCGGAAGCTGATACAAATCTCCGATAAATAACATCTGAACACCTCCAAAACGCTGATTATTTCGTCGGATAAAACGAAGCGAAAAATCCATCATATCCAAAACATCAGCACGCAACATCGAAACCTCATCAATAATCAGAACCTCTACCTCACGCAAAAGCTTAAGTTTATCTTTTCTGTATTTAAAATGTTGTTGAAGGTCAGCAATATTATTTCCCAAACTTCCATCAATTCTGTCTGTTGTAGGCAAAAAAGTACGCAATGGCAAACCAAACATTGAATGAATGGTTACGCCACCAGCATTGATTGCAGCAATCCCGGTAGGAGCTACGACAATGTGTTTTTTTCTGGTTTTTTTTACAAATTCGTTAAGGAATGTTGTCTTTCCCGTTCCTGCTTTTCCGGTAAGAAAAACGCTTCGGTTGGTATGTTCTATTAAGTCAAAAAAATGATTATTCATCGCTGCAAAATTACGAAAAATGAAAATAAGGAACGAAATTTGATGACCTTAAAAAAATAAAAATCTAACTATGAAAAACTGGTTAATCAAAATCCCTACACTTGTATTGTTTGCAAGTCTTACGATCTTTTCGTGTAAATCTGCACAAAATAATGATCCAGCGGAAATGCCTAAAGATATTTCAGAAAGACCTGCAGATGAGAGTTCTCAGAAATATGATGAAGCGCAATTAGATAAATTAAAAGCTTCTATAGAATCAATGGTTACTAAGGAAAAATGTACGAATGCTGCAGATTGGGCTTTCTCACCCTTAGGAACAAAAGCTTGTGGCGGACCGGTTTCATATATTGCTTATCCAAAGAAAAATGAAGCAACCATTCTTCCTAAAATTGAAGAATACACCCAGAAGATGTCTGAATTTAATAAGAAATACAGCATTACTTCAGATTGTATGCTGGCTGCAGAACCTACGGGCGTGAAATGCCAAGCCGAAAAAGCGGTTTTGATTTATCCGTAACTAATTAGTTTTAAATACAATAAAAGCTCTGACTAAAATTTAGTTCAGAGCTTTTGTATTTATTTATAAGAATTGAATAAATTATTCTTTATACCAAGAAGAATACTTCACATAATTATCTGCAATCCTATTCACTTCTCCTTCTAATAAAGCTGAAGAAATATCTTTTATCTTTCTTGCCGGAACTCCGCCCCAAACTTCACCGGATTTGATATGTGTTCCTTGCGTCACTACAGAACCTGCTCCAACGATAGAGTTTTCCTCAACCAGACAGTCATCCATCACGATAGAACCCATTCCGATTAAAACATTGTCTTTAATTCTGCATCCGTGAACGATGGCGTTATGACCGATAGAAACATTATTTCCGATTTCCAAAGGAAATTTTTCGAAAGTGCAATGTAGCATGGCGTTATCCTGTACATTGACTTTGTCTCCCATTTTGATGTAATTCACATCACCTCTGATGACCGCATTATACCAGATACTACAGTCTTTTCCCATGACAACATCTCCAATGATCGTTGCGGTTTCTGCCAAAAAAGTATTTTCTCCGATTTGCGGTGCTTTTCCTAAAAGTTCTTTTACAAGTGCCATATTTTTATTTTGATAATTTAAATTCTGTAACTGGAAGCCAATAATATTCAGGCTTAAAAGGTTGAAATTCTACGTTGTACTTAGAAATTTTTTTGAGTTTTTTTGAAGACACCACAATTCCATCTATGTATCTTTTAGATAAAAAATAAAATTTATCAATCCCAGAAGCTTTTGCAGCGTTTTCATCTCCTTCAGATTTATTTTTTAGAAGCCAACCGATATCATCTGTCATATCTGTCGCACACATTAAATAATCTGCCGCTTCAAGCTCAAAATGTGCAAATTCAAAACCCACTTTCATGTCTCTCAAATATTCGTAGAAAAAATCCCTGATTGTATAAAAATTTGATCTTTCAAATAAACTCAAATCTTTACATGAAATACCTAAATTATCAATAGAAACCGATAAAACATAAAGTTTTTCTTCCAAGATTTTATTATCTGCGTGCTCACATACAAAAGAGCCAAGATTTACATTTTTCTCTGGAGACAGTATAATTTTTTGATTGACGAAATCTTTGCGACACAATTCTGCATCTTCATTATCAGTAAAAGTAATTCCAAAAGAATAATTCAATCCCATAATACCTAAATTAAACTGATAGCTAAAATCTAACTCCCATCTTCTGGCTTCTAACTTCTAAATCCGTATTTTTGTATCTCAAATTTAAAGAAAAAATGCATACTATTCTTATAGAGCCAACAGAAAACCCAAAAGTGATGAAATTTGTAGCTGATTACAATTTGATTCCAGGGTCTTTAGAATTGGACAGAAATTCAGATATATCAGAAATACCTTTAGCACAGGAAGTTTTCAATTATCCTTTTGTGGAAAGAATTTTCATTACTGCTAATTTTGTTGCGATTGCAAAACAAGATACTGTAGAATGGGAACACATTGCCGAAAACTTAAAAAATGTAATTGAGGACGAACTTTTAGCTAACCCAAGAATTTACCTTCAAAAGAAAAAAGAAATGATTCAGATTTATGCTGAAATGACTCCAAATCCTAATGTGATGAAGTTCGTTTCCAGCAAAGTGCTGATGGAAGGTTTTGTGGAAGTAAAATCAAGAGAAACTTCAGAGGGAGTTCCCTTGGCTCAGGCGATTTTCAAAGATTTTGATTTTGCTAAAGAAGTTTTCATTTCAGACAATTTTGTGGCTGTCACAAGAGACAATTCTGTGGAATGGCATCAGGTAATGATGGCTGTACGTGGTTTTATCGCTGAATATCTTCAAAGTGGTGGAGAAATTTCAAATATTGTCGCTCAGAAACATGAAAGTCCGGTTGAGAATATCATCAACAGAGATTATACAGACAACGAACAGAAAATTTCTGATATTTTAAATGAATATGTTGCTCCTGCAGTAGAAAATGACGGAGGGAAAATATCTTTAATGGAATATGACGAATCTTCAAAAACAGCAAAAATGCTTTTACAGGGTGCTTGTTCTGGATGCCCAAGTTCTACAGCTACACTGAAAGGCGGTATAGAAAATATTCTGAAACAATTTTTACCGGATTTAGTAGAACGAGTAGAGGCAGTAAACGGATAAATATGAGTAATATATTTTACCTAAATCATATTACTCATTACCCATTAATTATTACCTATTTAGAATGAAAGGAATATTATTAGTCAATCTTGGTTCACCAAGATCAACCTCTGTACCTGATGTACGAGAATATCTTGATGAATTTTTGATGGACGAAAAAGTGATTGATTACCGATGGTTTTTCCGTGCACTTTTGGTTCAGGGAATTATTTTAAATACAAGACCTGCAAAATCTGCGGAAGCTTACAAAACAGTATGGACAGATGAAGGTTCGCCTTTGATTGTCATCACTCAGAAAATTCAAAAAAAACTTCAGAAGCTAGTCGATGTTCCGGTAGAAATCGGGATGAGATATGCTCAGCCGAGCATTGAAGCCGGAATTCAGAAGTTAGTTGACCAAGGTGTAACGGAAATTGTTTTATTTCCATTGTACCCGCAATATGCGATGAGTACAACTGAAACGGTGATTGAAAAAGCAGAAGAAGTAAGAAAAAAGAAATTTCCGGGAATTAAAATCAATTACATCCAGCCTTTTTACAACAGAGAAATTTACATCGACTGTCTTGCAGAAAGCATCAGAGAAAAGCTTCCTGAAAATTTCGATGCGTTACAATTTTCTTATCACGGAGTTCCTGAGAGACATATATATAAGACAGACCCTACAAACACCTGTAATCTGAACGATTGCTGTTCTCGTGAGAATAATCCAAGTCACCAGTTTTGTTATCGTCACCAATGTTTTGATGTGACCAATTCTGTGATTAAAAAATTAGGTTTACCAAAAGAAAAAGTAATGGTGACTTTTCAATCAAGATTGGGTAAAGATAAATGGATGGAACCTTATACCGATGAAACTTTGGAAACCATCGGCAAAAAAGGAATTAAAAACCTTGCGATTGTTTGCCCGGCTTTCGTTTCTGACTGTCTTGAAACTTTGGAAGAGATTTCAGTCGAAGGAAAACATCAATTTGAGCATGGTGGCGGTGAAAATTTCCATTACATTCCTTGTTTAAATGACGAAGACCGATGGATTGACGTGGTAAAAACGCTCTGCGACGAAAAACTGAACGAGTTTTATTTCGTTTAAATTTAATTTAAAAAATATATGGGACATTTGAGCAATCAGATGTCCTTTTTTTATTTATTTCAGCAACACCCCCTAAAAAAGATACCCCTTTTAATTAAAAATACATTTATTTTAAAATAATTTAAAATTTAATAGGGGTAAGTTTTGTTTTTTAATATTTTTTTGTACTTTTACCCTATCAAAAGATAAGGACAATTTAAAAATTTAGAAATAATGGACTCAAGTATAGAAATTCTAAAAAGAAAAATTGAAAGTTTCACTCCGGAACTTGCAGAAGCGTTCATTAGAATCGTGGAAAATTTAGATACAACTCCAAAATCTAATGTTCCGCAGTTTCAATTGGAGGAAGTTTCTCAAAGAATTCAGTTTCATTCTGAAAATAACAAGACTAAACTTGATTTCTTTGAAAGCATTTCAGAATTAGAAAAAATCTGTGCGTAATGAAAGTTTTATTGTCATCAATTGCAAAGAATGACATTCGGATGCTGATGAGGGTTTTTAATGCCGAGGAACACAATAAAGACAAGTATTTTTTGGATGATTTAAAAGAATCCATCAATACAATTTTGAGTAACTACGAGAAATTAGATATAAAAAGCAAAGAAATTCAGGTTTACAAAACCGAAAATTTTCCTGTCGACATTCATTATTTGTTTGAAGACAACGACAGCCTTTTTATCACTGCCATTTTTAAGAATTAAAAAAAAGATATTTAATTGACGACTTTTTTTGACATTATTATATAGTTTGATTTTATCTGTAAAGGTCTTGTACACCTTAAAACAGCAACCTTACAAATGGAAATTTGTAAGGTTTTTTATTTCAAAGAATTTTTGTCATTTGTGAAATTTCAAATTATCTCACAGGCGTTCTAAATTCCCCATACCCCAACAATCCGTCATAATTTCTTCCGAAAGGTTTATAGTACAAAAATGCCTGATAAAGATTTTCTGTCTGCCAGAAATTTCCGTTGATTTCCCCCAAATTCAAAGAACCGTTGGCTTCTTTGGTTGCGAGAATATAATTATAAAAACCTTGTTTCAGGAAAATTTTTGCGACATACTGTTTCTTTTCTGCATTATAAATCATTTGGGATTCTTTGTTTGCTTTAAAATTATTAAAACCTCCCACAATATAAAGTTCCTTATCCATCGGATCAGAATCTAGCGAAAAATGAACCCAAGCGTAATCCGCTTCTCTTTCTGCATTTCTTTCTAAACCTAAATCATTTCTTCTGTAATAAAATGCTCCGTTGACATCTGGCTGATATTGATAATTTAAAGGATATGCCCAAACCGGATGAAGATAAGTCTGATTGACGCCATCTTTCAAACCCGTTTCCTGCACCATATCTGCAGGCATATTCATGTTTTTATTATCGAAATAATAAAATTCGTTGTTTCCAGGAAATACAATACTCATCTGCTGAAACAAAATCTGACTTCCCAAAGTAGAACTCGGTTTAAGATTAGTAATCGTCATATTCTGATTGTTATTCTGCATCACATTCAATGTCATAGAATTCACATTTCCTGACAGATCTCCACCTTTTGAAGTCACCTGCACCTCTACCCTTTGATTGATATTCGGATTTCTGGCATCTGCAATTCTTGAAATATTCAGAGCTAAATTCGCCTGATCTTCCACCAAAGAAAATCTTTTGGTAAAAAGTGGTTTGTCTGCAGAGTCTTTGTAAACGACGATTTCAAAATTTCCGGATATTTTCGGTCTGATCTTATCGTTTGGAAAATTCAGTTTATAATGCGTGTAAGGTTGTATTGTATTGAAAGAATATTCAAATTGATCTAGCAACGCATTTATGCTTCCATTGGCAATTTCCGTGAAGAAAAGATTATCATCCTGCCAGTTTCTGTCGTAATGCTTGATGGTGTATCTGTAAATTGTACTTGAATTAGTCAAATCATCAAAGCTCAACACCAATTGCTGATTCATATTGATGACCGGCGTTTCGTCATTCGTCTGAGGATTAAACAACTGAATACTTTGAATGTTCTGCCCGAAAGCTAAAGAACCTAAACTGAGTAAAAATATCTGCAACGTTTTCATTATGACGAAGATAACGAATCTATAAAGAATATTGTATTTTTGATAAAAAAATATTCAGAATATGTTTCAAATACAGGCCTTCGTGTTCAATTTTGCAAGTGAAAATACTTACGTTCTTTTTAATGAAAACAAAAATGCATGGTTGATTGACCCAGGAAATATGAACGAGCAGGAAACCAAAGCAATTGAAGGTTTCATCATAGAAAATGGATTAAAGATTGAAAAAATCATTTTAACTCATGCTCACATTGATCATGTTTTGGGTTTGCAATGGGCATTTGACACGTATAAAATTCCTGTAACAATGCATGAAGATGATAAAGAAGTTTTGGATATGCTTCAGGCAAGCGGAATAAGATTTGGTTTTCAGATTCCTGCAGTAAATGTTGATATAGAATATGTAAACGAAGGTGACGAATTGGATTTCGACGGCGAGAAATTTAAAATCTATCACGTTCCGGGACATTCTCCGGGAAGTGTAGTTTACCATAATGAAACTCAGAAATTCATCATTTCCGGTGATGTTTTATTTGAAGGAAGCATTGGAAGAACAGATTTATACAAGGGAAATTACGAGCAATTGATTGAAGGAATTAAAACTAAACTTTTTGTTCTGGATGATGAAACGCAGGTTTTCTCTGGGCACGGAAATCCTACAACGATTGGTTTTGAGAAGCAGTATAATCCGTTCTTGAAGTAAAATTACGACCAATATTTCCAGAAAGATGTATCTCTTTAAAGAAACTAAATTTTCATCATTAAGTGATGCAATTCAAAATCCAAAGAATTGTAAAAAATTAAGCCTATCATTTATTGATCGTAACTTAAAGGATGAAGGTGTTATCTTTTCAAAATTCATAAACTTAAAAATATTAGAGATTCAAGCTGATCCAACCATTTATGATTTGAATGATTTTGAACTCCCGAAAGAAATTGCCAGCTTAAAAAAATTAAAAAAGATTTCACTTCTAAACCTTCCGTTCAAAACCTTTCCTGAATGGATAACTAATATAAAATCATTAAAATATTTAATGATTAGAGGAAATGAAATAGATTCAATTCCTGATTCAATATGTCAATTAGACAATTTAAAAACGCTGCGTGTTGAAAACTGTAGGCTGAATAAATTACCTACAACATTGAATCAAATGCAAAACTTAAGAATTTTAGGGCTTAGTGACACGGATTTAACATATCTGAATTCAGAGTTATTTCCTAATAATTTAAAAGAAATAAACTTATCTGGTAGGCAAAAATATGGGATATATGAATTAGAAAAGTTGAAAAGTGCAATAAAAAAAACTAAAATATATCCTAAAGTTGGTTAATTTGGAAATAATACCAAAAATTTACCACATTATAAAATAGATACCTTTAGCCTTAATCATAAAAAAACTCATAAGTATTAAAATGACATCAAAAAAAGTATATTATTTACTTTTCCTCTTCGTTTTTTTCATAACAAAAGTAAATGCACAGTTTGTAGGATATTATAAGTTAGACGACGAAGGTTTAGACATTCCAACTTATTCATTATTCATATTACCTGACAATAAATTTTATTTTTTCGAATCTGGTAGCTGGAAAACCGGAAAATGGAATGAAGTTGACAAAGACAACATACAGTTAACTGAAATTAAAACTGAAAACATCCCTATTGAGATTTATGGAAAATTTGATCAAAATATAAAGGAAATTACAGTCAATTTAGTGAGTTATTTGGGTGGCTTTCTTAAAACCTATGCTTTCATCAACTTTTCAAAAGACCTTATTTTTTCGAAAAAATTTCAGCCTGTTTTTAATGTTGATGAAAAATTAAGAGAAAATAATTATGTAATTACGAAAAAAAATGAAGAGTATAATTGGCTTACATTTAGTATCCCTTATGATAAAAATAAAGTAAAATATGAAATTAGCTATCCTTTCGATGCTGTCAGTTATACATTTCCAATGGATAAAAAGTATAATTACTATTATATCATAGAAAATATAGATTCTATTCTACAACCTGTGACCTTAAAGCTCACAAAATATAGTAACGGTTATTATATTGGTGTTGATAGATACATTAAACAGAAAGAATTGACGGCATCTGAAACAATGAAGAAAATTGAGGATACTAAAATAACAGTTGAAAATAACAGTTACAAAAAGAATTTCGGAACTAAAATCCCCCATAAGTCTGTAGAAAAAAACATTATAACTGAAACTTCAGTTATTAATCCCTCGGATTGAAATTTAGATTAGAAAAAAAATTCAAAAAACTTTCTTTAAATAAAAATAAAAACCGTCAGAAAAAATTCCGACGGTTTTCAATTTAATATAACGACTAATTGTTTAGAAATCTAAAGTAATCGAAGCTCTTACAGCTGCACCCATAATTGGTCTTGCCATAATCGTTCCGTCTCCAGATGGAGATCCTGCTCTTGGGTCACCTTCTGTAATTCCGATGGTATTGAAGATATTAGTTCCGTCAACTGCAAATCTAATTTTCCCCAACTGATAAGAAGTCCCCGCTCCTACCTCTGAGAATGACGGCAATGTCTGTGCATTTTTCTCGTCCTGGAAACGTTTTCCGTAATAATTCACACTTGCATACGCTCTCCATTGTTTTGTGATATTCACAGCCGGAGCGATATTGAAGTAAAACTTAGGCATTCTTCTTACGGTGTTGTCATCATAATTAAATGTAGATCCGTCCGCATTATTTCCTGTAAAATCTTTGTATTTAGGATTTTGAATGGTTCCGTTGAAAGTTACTTCCAATAAATTATTAAATAATCTCGCATAACCCTCTAACTCTACCCCAAAATTGGTCGTGTTGGCAAATTTATTTTCCGAGGTTCCGTCAGAGAAAACATCGGTAAAAGATAAGTTTTTCAATGTTGAATAGAACGGAATCACTGCTATATCAAAAGTTCTTGAGTAATATTTATATCCAACTTCCAACTGATTAGTCGTAACAGGTTTTATTGCTGAAAGATCCATCATATTATTGTAATACGCTTCTTCATTCGGAGATCTGAAACCATTAGAAAAACGTGCATAGACTGCATTTTCTGAATTAATTTTATAATTTAAGGCCGTAGTGAAAGATACTCTGTTGACATCGTATTTCCAATAAGTGAATTTATTCCCCAAAACAGACATATTATCATCCGCAGTTGTCGTTAAGAAACTGTGTGTTCCGTCTGTTGTCAGGCCAGAATTATTTAAGTTTCCGGAAGTTGTGTTTACACCATACCCTTTGTAGAAATCACGGCTGTAACGAATTCCTCCGTTGAAGCTTAAATCATCTGTAATATTGAAGTCTAAATTTGCATAAAGATCATTCAAACTTCCCTGAACCTGAGAATCTCTCAACAAGAAAGACATTTCCGTAACTCCATTGTAAGTTTTAGAATAACCTGTACTTGTTGGCGCAAGAGAAGTATCAACTAAATTTAATAACTCAGGTTTATCTGAAGCCGTTGCTAAAATATTGCTCCAGTTCCAGTTTTGATGAGATTTCCAGTTTGATTTGTAGAAACCTGCCGTTACATTTCCTTTATCAAATTTATAACTGAACTGTAAGTCATTCACAAAATTATTCATCTGCTTGTCGATTGCCCAGAAACCTAATTTCTGAACATACGCCGGATTCATAATTGCACCAGAACTTACTGATGAATACTGGAAATTATTACCTGTAATTCCATTGGAATTAGCAAACTCTGCTGCTGTTTGCGGTCCTCCTGCCGGGAAAATTCCGGTGTAATTCATGTCGATATTAGTATACCTTGTTTTATTTAAAACAGAGAAATTTCCACCTAAATCATATTTAAATTCAGCCCCCAAAACATCAACTTTCGGATGAATTCCGTCTTCTAAATTTCTGCTGAAAAACCCTCCACCCGCTTGTGGAATGTTTAACTGACTGATATTTCTGTAGCTGTACGTTCCGTAATTAGCATCAAATCCGTTAAATTCTTTTAAATCATTTCCATTTTGCACCAAAGGAATCGGAAGGTAAAAAGTATTTCTGTCATCAAGTTTTTTATAATAAACTTTAGCATAACCTTTATCGAAAACATATTTCAGATTCATTCTGATCTGTCCGCCCTGATTTGCTTTAAAACCAGTTTTTCTGATTCCGTCATCCGTTCTGTAAAAACCACCAACGTTAAAGAATAATTTATCCTGAACCAAAGCTCCGCCAACATTGACGTCTGTACGCATCAAACCGTAAGTACTTGTTTCTAATTTTGCAGTTCCTTTGAAATCGTTTCCACCTTCTTTTGTAATAAAGTTGATTAAACCTCCCGGAGAATTGGTCGCAAAAATAGATCCTGAACCTCCTCTCAAAGCTTCTAATCTGCTCACAGAATTATCTACTCTGAAGAAATTATCTGCATTCGCAAACTGCAAAGCTCCGTCTTCAAAAACCGGAAGACCATCTTCCTGAACCTGTACAAATTCATAAGCTCCGGCAGAAGGAATACCTCTTGCGAAAAGGTTATTTCCTACTTCACCACCTGAAGTTTCAACCGCAAAACCGGGAACTCTCTGCAATAAAGCAGCAGCACTGATCGGGTTTTGTTTCTGAATTTCCTTTGCACTGAACGTAGAAATCGCCGTACTCGATTCGATTTTTGGTTTCGGTCTGGAGTTACCTGTGATGACCACCTGGTCAATAGATGCAGTTCTTGTAGAATCCTGTGGAGTTTCTTGTGCATACGTATTATTGAAATAAAGCGTAGCAATTCCGGCAAGCAAAAAGATTGATTTGTTTTTCATAGCCAAATTGTTTTTATATAGTTTGTTTAATTATTTTTTAATTTTAGATAAACACCATTCGTCCACCCAAAGCCGTCCTGATTAGGATATTCCCCTCCTCCTGCGACAATTTCTATATCTAAAGCGTTGTATTTCTCCATCAATTTTCCGGTGTTTCTATAGACTCTTTCAACATTTGAAGACCAATTCTTTTTAATTTTTTCGGCTAAATCATCAAAACCGTAATTTTTCATTGATTTAAAACCTAACCATTGATAAGGTGCCCAAGCGTTTGGAAAATCCCATTGCTGACCTGATTTTTTGGTCGTAGTAACCAATCCGCCTTGATAAAGAAATTTTTCTTCTATATTTTTAGCAACCGATTTTGCCTGATTTTCGCTCGCTAAACCAAGAAATAAAGGATAAAGAGCCGCAATATGTTCGGACGATGTTTGTGCATTTTTTTTCGTGTGATAATCTTTATAAGTTCCTGAATTTTCGTCCCAGAAATATTTGTCGATCATCTCTTTTCTGTTTGCTGCACTTCCTGAATAATAGGCTTCTTTTTCAGCTAAATTTTGAAGTGATGAAGATTTTGCTAAAGTGTTTTCTAAATGCCATAAAAGACAATTCAAATCAACCTGAGCAAGATTTAAAGTTTCAATTGTCTGAATTGTATCTCCGTCTGCAAACCATCTGCTGGAAAAATCCCACCCTGATTCGCAGGCGCTTCTTATATTTCTGTAAAATTCTTCGCCAGCATTTTCACTGTCCTCAATATCAATTAAATAACTTTCAGGACGTGGTTCGTTTTCTGCGTCGTAATATCTGTTTAAAATATCTCCATTATTGGTTTTTACTACTCTTTTTATACTTGAACCATTCTCTAAATCTGCTTCGCCATTCATCCAAAAAATATATTCTTTTTCTAAAGTGTCGTGATATTTGATGTAAATATTTTCGTCTTTTGTTGTTTCAAAAAGCAAATCAACCATTAATGAAAAATAGGGCGGTTGAGAACGGCTTAGGAAATGAGTTCTGCTCGCATTCGGCACAAATCCAACAGTTTGAATTAAATAAGAACAGTTTTCAATAATATTTTCCATCATTTCCACCCTTCCTGAAACCTGCAGACCCAACATGATAAAATAGCTGTCCCAATAGAAAAATTCGTTAAAACGACCTCCTGGAACGACATACGGTTTTGGAAGTTTCAATAAAGTTCCTTTTTCTTCATAAGCTGTTCTTGTCAATTCATCCCAAAGTTTTTCGATATGATCATCAATTGGCAATTGAGTTTCTCTAGTAATTGAAATTTTAGCTCCTAAAAAATCGAAATTTGATAGTACAAATTGTTTTAAATCAAAGCCTTCTTCATTTTTTTCATTTTCATATTTAGAATTAATTTCAACAATAGAAAATAATGGAACAGCATCCGTCATTGTTTTTTGGTCTTCAAAAATCTGAGACCTTTGAACCTCATCAAAAAGAGTCTGAATTTCGTTGATATATAGTTGATTATTCATCTTTATTTTTTAGGATTTATTTTTAATTTATTCATGATCATTGCGGAAACAATCAATAACGAAAGCGGTATTAATGAAAGGTAAAACGCCTGCTGCCCGCTGAATTCCTGAAATACAAAACCAGTTATGATAGAACCTACTGTTCCTCCGATTGCAGAAAAAACTACTATCAAACCAGCCATTGCACTGTGTAAATATTTAGGAATTGATGCTAAAATTACAGAGTTGATACTCGGATAAATCGGTGCCAACAATCCGCCCATTAATGGAAATAGATATACCACAAGCGGAGCTTTTAACCAATTGGTATTGGTGGTAATATGAATATTATGAGTTAGTGGTAAAACCAATAGGATACTTATTGCGAAGCCAACCACACAGAAAGAAACCACATAAATCCAGCTGAATTTCTTAGAGAAAAAGCCTGATAAAAATCTTCCCAACGCAAAAGCTCCCGCCAAAACAGCTCCCGCCTGAATAGACATTGAAGTCGGAACTTTTAAAATTTCTTTATAAAAAGTCGGAGTCCAGGTCTGGAAACTCTGCTCTACCAAAACAAAAAGAAAAGCACACAGTAAAAAGAACAATACTTTTTTGTAACTGAATAAACTAATGCTGTTTTTTAAATCTCCCAGCAAGTCTGTTTTCTCACTTTTTGCTTCAGTTTCATTCAGTTTTGTGAAGAATAAAAACAAAAAAGACAAGGTTGAAAGTCCACCTAAAACCCAATATACCTTGAGCCAATGCGTAGATTTTGGATTAATATCGTCAATAAACAGACTGAACAAAACATTTCCCACTAAAACTCCAATCATAAAAAAGCCTTCCAGATAGCCCATAAAGCTTGAGTGCTCTTTATCTGTATTTGTGACCAATCCGATAGAGGTGAAAACCGAAATCTTAATTAAAGCAAAAGAAATCCCAACAATGGTAAATAATAATTTGAAAAACCAGAAGTCATTAGCAAACGGCATCACAAAACACATACAGCTTACCAGAAACAATGCAATTAACATCGATTTTTTAATTCCTATTTTTGGTAAAAATGATGCTAAGATAAATGAGCAAATTGCAATCGGTAAATCTTTAAAACCTTCCAAAACACTTGCAGAAGATTTTGAAATTCCGAAATTTTGCTGCATTTGTAAAATCACCGTTCCTACCGAATTCAAAAGAATCGCAAAAACGAAATAGTTTAAAAATAGAACCGCCTTGATGTTGAAATTTTTCATTAATTAATTTCTTGGTGGCTAAGATAGAAGCATTTCGGTTAACGTTAATTTAACATAGTAAATGAATATTTGAACTATATTAATATAATTCCTATTTTAGACAACGAAATACCATTAATTAAATGAAAGTTACATTTGAACGAGTAATCCCCGATGAAAAGAGCTCTTTTCGCACGATTCACAACAACTCGCCCATCTCCGAATTCAAATGGGAATATCATTATCACCCGGAAATTGAGCTCGTGTGTGTAATTTCCGGGAGCGGGACGCGACACGTTGGTTATCATAAAAGCAATTATACGAGTGGTGATTTGGTATTAATCGGCTCAAATATTCCACATTCAGGATTTGGTTTGAATTCGATTGATCCACATGAAGAAATTGTTTTACAATTCAAGCAGGAAATTTTGCAGTTTCCGGATCAGGAAGTTGAAGCAAAATCTATTAAAGATTTATTAGAACTTTCGAAATATGGCATAAAATTTCACAGAAAAATAAAAAAAATCATGATTCCAAAACTAAGGCTGATGCTGGAATCTGAAGGTTATAAAAGATATTTACTGCTGCTTGAAATCCTTTTTGAACTTTCAAAATCTAAAGATTATGAGCTTTTGAATAACGAAATTATGCCTTACACCATCATTTCAAAAAACAAAACAAGACTGGAAAATATTTTCACGTTTGTAGAACACAACTACGACAAAGAAATTAATATTGAAGATGTAGCAAAATTGGCAAATCTTACGCTTCCCGCTTTCTGTAATTTTTTTAAAAAGCAACACAAATCACGTTTACAGAATTCGTAAATCGATACCGCATTAACAAAGCTTGTTTATTAATGGCGCAGGATAAAAGCATTTCAGAATGCAGCTACAGTTGTGGCTTTAACAATGTAACTTACTTCAATCGAATGTTTAAAAAATATACAGAAAAAACACCTTCAGAGTTTATGAAGAATTTCTCGCACAATAAAGTCAATGTAGATTTGAAGATTGAAGCTGAGGTTAAAGCTTCGTTTTAATAGTTTCTCTGGTAAATAAAAATCTGTATTATGTCAAATCTTCGAGAATATAAAAGAAAAAAAGCCGTTCAAAAGAACAGCTTATATATTATTGAATTGCAAATCATCAACTGACAACCTGCAACCATCAACTTTAATTATTTCCATTTAATATTACAACCCATGCTTGGACGTTGAATTTCTTCCTGTGGCTCGCCAATCAAAAGGTTTTCAAAAGCAATAATCAAATCTTCACCAGTCACTTCTTTATGATTTCCTGGTCTTGAATCATCCATCTGACCTCTGTAAACAAGATCTAATTTATCATCAAAGAAAAAGAAATCCGGAGTACAAGCTGCATCATAAGCTTTCGCAATCGCTTGACTTTCGTCATATAAATAAGGAAAATCAAAATTTCTCTCAATTTGGAATTCAATCATTTTCTCCGGAGAATCTGCAGGATACTTTTCAACATTATTTGAGTTGATCGCAATAAATTCAATTCCCGCCTCATTATAATCTTCATACAATTCTGTCAACTTATCGATAACATGAAGCACAAACGGACAATGGTTGCACATAAAAATTACCAATGTACCTTTTTCACCTTTCAAATCATCTAATGACTGAATTTCATTGCTTTTTGAAGGATTAGGAAGTTCAAAAAACGGGGCTTTTGTGCCTAATGCCAACATATTTGAGGGAGTATTCATATCTTTTTATTTGTCTACAAAGATAAAGATTTCTTTTAGTAGTTGCTAAAACAATAATCTAATTGAGTTAGGCTATTTAATCTATTAATTTTTACAATAATTAAAAAATTACTTACTCCAACTCCCATTCTGTCAGCATCTGCCAATTATAAAAGTTCTTCAAAGTCTTTCGTTAGAAGTTAAATGTCAAAATCATTTGGTTGGTATGGTTAAATGTTTGTAGTTTTGCTAACACTGTTAGTAAAATAAAAATCATGGGTTTACATGAACGTCGTCAAAGAGAAAAAGAATCTATCCGTGCAAATATTTTGCAGGCTGCATTCACTTTGGCTAAAGCTGACGGTTGGGCTTCGCTTTCTATCCGTAAAATAGCTGATGCAATTGAGTATAGCGCTCCGGTTGTTTACGATCACTTTGAAAACAAAGAAGCGATTTTATATGAAATCTCTATCAATGGGTTTCACTGTTTGCAGATAGAATTACTGAAAGCTCAGAAAAAACACGAAACTCCCGAAGATCAATTGACAGCAATTGTAGATGCTTACTGGAATTTTGCTTTTAAGAATAAAGAATATTATCAATTGATGTTCGGTCTTGGAATGCAGTGTAGCGGAAAAGGTTTGATGAAAGAAGAATTTTCGTCTTTCCAGGATATGCTTTACGACTGTACTTTTGAAATTATAAAGAAGAAAGGTTCAAATGAGAACAATGCTTGTCACTCTTCTCATGCTCTGTTTTCAGCAGTTCACGGATTGATTTCGATTATGATGATGAGAAATGATGACATCCCTTCAACAATGAATAAAACAACATTAGACGAAACGGTTTCGGCTTTTATTAAATCATTGTAAATTTTTTTTGAACTAAAAATTAACACCGTTAGGAAAAGTAACACGGAATAATTAACATTATTCAATTATTATAAATTAAAAAAGAAAAAACCGATTAATATGAAACATAACTTTTTTACATTATTTCTGGCAATTTTTTTTCCTTATCATTAACACCGTTAAGAAAAATAACACCGAAAACCTCATTTATATTTAAAATCAACATTAAAAATGTAATTATGGAAATAGCAAAATAATCTGCCACTCAAATGATGTTATTTTTTTGCTCTGTTAATTAACACCGTTAGAAAAGATAACATAATTTAAAATTAAAACAACATTACTTAATCTAACACTTCATTAAAAAAATAAAACTTAAAATGAAAACAACCGCAAAAGCAAAATTAATCGTACTTATATCGAGTATCATTTTTTTACAAAGTTGCACAAAAGCGGCAGAAGGCACTAATGCTGCTCCACCCGCTCCAGAATTACCGGTATTTACCGTTACTACTTCACCAGCAACTATTTACCAAGAATTCCCAACCGCATTGGAAGGAAAAAATAATGTAGAAATCCGTTCACAGGTTGATGGATATTTAGATAGAATTTATGTAGAAGAAGGTGCTTATGTGAGAGCCGGACAAGCATTATTCAAAATAGATTCAAGAGCTTACGGAGAGCAAATGAATATGGCAAACGCTAATTTACAGGTTGCCAATGCCAACATCCAAAAAGCGAAAGTTGAGGTTGACAGACTTCAGCCGTTAGTTGCTGCAAAAGTAGTTTCTGATGTACAATTAAGAACTGCAAAAGCTAATTATGCAGCAGCTGTTGCAGCAGGATCACAGGCAAAAGCTTCAGTTGGCGGAGCCAGAATCAATGTAGGATTTACAACAATCACAGCACCAGTAAGCGGTTACATCGGAAGAATTCCTTACAAAAAAGGAAGTCTGATCTCAAGAACAGATGCCAATCCGTTGACGATGTTATCAGACATCAGTGAAATTTATGCTTACTTCTCTTTAAGCGAATTGGATTTCATTGGTTTCCAGAAAAAATATCCGGGAGCGACCTTAAACGAAAAACTGAAAAACATGCCGATGGTAGATTTGGTTATCGCCGACAACACCACATATCCTGAAAAAGGTAAAATGAGCATCGTTGATGGACAGTTTGATAAAACCACAGGAGCAATCAGTGTTCGTGCAGTTTTCCCAAATGCAAACGGAGCATTGAGAACAGGAAATACAGGGAGAGTTCGTATGCCACAATTATTTGCCAACACGCTAGTTATTCCTCAGGAATCAACCTTTGAAATACAGGATAAAGTCTACGTTTATGTAGTCGGAAAAGATAAAAAAGTAACCTCGAAACCTGTAACGATCTCAGGAAAAACAGAAAGCTACTACTTTATCTCTGAGGGAGTTGCAGTTGGTGACAAAATCGTCTACACAGGAATTGGTGCATTGAAAGATGGAGTTACCATTCAGCCGAAAGCGATTTCATCTGACAGTCTTTTAAGAGCAAGACCATTGTAAAAAGTGTTTAAACTTTTAATACAAAAGTCAGAAAAGCGTTTAAACAACATTAAAAAATAAACTTCTTATGTTAAAAAAATTCATAGATAGACCGGTACTTTCTACGGTTATCTCCATTATATTGTTGTTGTTGGGAGCGATGTCGGTTTTCAACCTTCCGATTACACTGTTTCCCGATATTGCGCCACCAAGTGTGCAGGTGACGGCATTTTATCCGGGAGCGAATGCAGAAGTTGTTGCCCGTTCCGTTGCGGTTCCGATTGAGGAAGCTGTAAATGGGGTTGAGAATATGACCTACATGACCTCAAATTCAAGTAACGATGGATCAATGACCTTGAGTGTATTTTTCAAGCAAGGTTCAGATCCGGATAATGCAGCGGTAAACGTTCAAAACCGTGTTTCAAAAGCGATGAGCCAGCTTCCGCAAGAGGTTGTACAGGCGGGAATTTCGACTCAGAAAGTTCAGAACAGTATGATTATGTTTATGGGATTGTCAAGTGATGATCCAAAACAATATGACGAACTTTTCTTACAGAATTATTTGAAAATCAACGTCATTCCACAGATACAGCGTATCCCGGGAGTTGCTCAGGCGCAGGTTTTCGGTACCAGAGATTATTCAATGAGACTTTGGCTGAAACCAGATCGATTGGCTGCTAATAATCTTTCTCCACAGGAAGTTTTGGCAGCAGTAAAAGATCATAATCTTGAAGCCGCACCGGGACGTTTGGGACAGGGAAGCAAGGAAACTTACGAGTACATTTTAAAGTATAAAGGTAAATTAAACAAAAATGCAGACTACGAAAACATCGCCATCAAATCAAACAGTGACGGTTCGTTTTTAAGATTAAAAGATGTTGCGAGAGTAGAATTCGGTTCTTACACGTACACTGCAGCCAACAGAATGGACGGTAAACCTGTAGCAGGATTTGCAATTTTGCAAACTGCAGGTTCTAATGCAAACGAAATTTTAACTGATATTGAAAAGCAGGTTGAGCAGATGAAAACTACCCTTCCAAAAGGAGTTGAGCCCATCATCATGTACAATTCAAAAGACTTTTTGGATGCGTCAATTCATCAGGTAGTTGAGACATTAGTGATTGCATTTATTTTGGTATTTATTGTAGTGTACATTTTCCTTCAGGATTTCAGATCTACATTAATTCCTGCGATTGCCGTTCCGGTAGCAATTATCGGTACATTCTTTTTCCTTCAGATGTTTGGTTTCAGTATCAATATGTTGACTTTGTTTGCTTTAGTTTTAGCCATTGGAATTGTAGTGGATGATGCAATTGTCGTCGTTGAAGCCGTCCATTCAAAAATGGAACAGACTGGTATGCCAGTCGAGCAGGCGACTACAAACTCAATGAGTGAAATTTCGGGAGCGATTATTTCCATTACATTGGTGATGTGTGCGGTGTTTATTCCGGTTGGTTTTATGGAAGGACCTGCAGGAGTTTTCTACAGACAGTTTGCATTTACATTGGTCATTGCGATTTTGATTTCAGCGGTTAATGCGTTGACTTTAAGTCCTGCTTTATGTGCTTTGTTATTAAATGATCCTCAGGGAGAACATGGCGATCACGGTCAGAAAAAAGGTTTTGGAGCGAAGTTTTTCAATGCTTTCAACAAAAGCTTCAACAACATGACCAGAAAATACATCTACAGCCTTAAATTTTTAATTAAAAATAAATGGGTTGCGGTTACCGGTTTAGCGTTACTCACAGCGGCAAGTGTTTTCTTAATTAATAAAGCTCCGACAGGATTTATTCCAACTGAAGATCAGGGATTTGTTTTGTATGCAGTGAATACACCTCCGGGAAGTTCATTAGACAGAACGCACAGAGCCACTGAACAGATTGATAAAATCATCAACGGTGAAAAAGCCAAAAATCACCTTTGGGTAGCCGACGGAATGAACTTCATCAGTAATTCCAATGCTTCTCCTTATGCTGCTGGTTTTATTAAGCTTAAAGACTTTGAAGACCGTGGTGAAGTGAAAGATCCCGATCAGATTGCTGCGGGCTTGACAGGAAAAGTAGCACAGGTAAAAGATGCCAGTGCATTCTTCTTCAACTTCCCTACCGTACAGGGTTTTGGTAACGTTTCAGGGTTTGAATTTATGTTGCAGGATAAAACGAACGGTTCTTTTGAGCAGTTGGGAACAACGACTCAGGCATTTATCGGAGAATTGATGAAGCGTCCTGAAATTGCATTTGCCTTTACAACGTACGCAGCAGGAAATCCTCAATATACAATTGATGTTGATACTGATAAAGCCAATCAACTCGGCGTTTCTATAACCGAATTGATGCAGACCATGCAGATTTATTACGGAAGTAGCTTCGTTTCAGATTTCAACAGATTCGGGAAATATTACAGAGTGATGGCACAGGCAGATATTCCTTACAGAACCGATGCGAATTCCATGGAAGGAATTTATGTTAAAAATAAAACAGGCGAAATGGTTCCTGTAAAGACTTTGGTAACATTAAAGAGAACTTTCGGACCTGAAACGGTTTCAAGAAACAACTTATTCAACGCCGTGACAATCAACGGGACTCCAAAACCTGGTTACAGTACCGGAGATGCTATTAAAGCCGTAGAAGAAGTTGCCCAAAAATCACTTCCTCGTGGATATGGTTATGAATGGACAGGAATTACCCGTGAAGAAATCAAAACCGGTGGACAGACTGCTTTTGTATTTTTGTTAAGTATCATATTTGTGTATTTCCTGTTAGCTGCACAATATGAAAGTTATATCCTTCCGTTTGCGGTTATTCTGACCATTCCCACAGGGGTTTTCGGAGTATTTGCCTTCACAGGATTGGCTGGAATTGACAACAATATTTATGTTCAGGTTGGATTAATCATGCTCGTCGGATTGTTAGCGAAAAATGCGATTCTGATTGTCGAATTTGCCGTTCAACGAAGAAAAGCAGGAAAAACATTGATTGAATCAGCACTTCAGGCTTCAAGATTACGTTTGAGACCTATCCTGATGACTTCATTTGCTTTCATCATCGGTATGTTGCCGTTAGTTTGGACTCAAGGTGCGGCAGCAAAAGGAAATCACTCGATCGGAATCAGCACCGTTGGAGGAATGTTTACAGGCGTAGTCTTCGGGATTTTCATTATTCCGGTGATGTATGTGATTTTCCAGTATTTACATGAAAAAATGCCAAGCAGAAAGAATAAAAGACTTCAAAGACAAAAACTGGAGGAAGAACTTTTAGCAACAGCACATTAATAAAAAATGATTAACAAAACTTTGAGATTTGAAATTCGCACAAAAATTTTTCTTCAAATTTAATTTTTAAGAATTTCTATACCAGGCAAAATATTTTCTCCTACTAAAGACAACTTTGCTTATCACTCAAAGTTTTGTGATCAATTTAAATATATAGACTTATGAAAAGAGTAAAAAATATAATCATCGCTTTTGGGATTGCATTAGGAGCAGTTTCTTGTGTGCCGAAATTGGCATATCAGGAAACGAAACCCGAACTTCCCGAAACATTTAAATACACCGCAACAGCCGATACCGCAAGCGTTGCTAACTTAGAATGGAAACAGTTTTTCAGCGATCCGATCTTGCAAAATTTAATCGAAAAAGGAATAAAAAACAACTACGACTTACAAATTGCCTTAAAACAAGTCGCCTCTTCACAGGAAAAACTGAAACAGGCAAAATATCTTCAATATCCTGATGTTGGTTTCGGAGTTTCTGCGCAGATTTCAAAGCCTTCAAAAAACAGCATGAACGGACAAAGCTTAAATTTATTTTTAGGTCAAAGTCATGTTGAAGATTACAATGCGGCATTCAACTTATCATGGGAAGCAGACATTTGGGGGAAAATAAAAAACCAGCAGGAAGTTTCAAAAATGCAGTATCTGCAGACATATGAAGCGACAAAAGCGATTCAGACACAGGTTGTTGCGGCAATTGCGCAAGGATATTATAATTTATTGATGCTTGATAAACAATTACAGATTGCAAAATCAAACTTAGACTTAAGCACCAATACCCTTTCTCTCACAGAAAAATTGTGGCAAAGCGGTGATACGACTTCTTTGGGAGTTCAGCAGGCAACCGCTCAAAAGCAATCAACAGAACTATTGATCACTCAACTGGAGCAAAATATTGCGATTCAGGAAAATGCATTAAGTATTTTAGTGGGTGAAAATCCAAACAAAGTCAACAGAACCATTGAAATGTCTGACACTTCTTTACCACAGGACATTTCTGCGGGACTTCCGGCAGCGATGGTGAGCCGTCGTCCTGATGTTCGTCAGCAGGAATTGGTTTTATTAGAATCAAATTCTATTGTGGGAATTGCTCAGGCAAACATGTATCCTGCGTTGAAAATTACCGCAGCAGGTGGCGTTAATTCATTTAAAATTGACAATTGGTTTTCAATTCCGGCATCATTGTTCGGTTCTGTTTTAGGAGGATTGACTCAGCCTATTTTCCAGAAAAGACAGTTGAAAACAGATTTAAATGTGGCTAAAATTCAAAGAGAGAAAAATGTTTTGGCATTTCGTCAGTCTGTATTAAATGCAGTAGGTGAAGTTTCTGATGCATTGGTTTCCAATGAAAGCTTAAAAGTTCAGGAACAGAAAGCAAGCGAACAGGTAACAACGTTGAAAAACGGAATCAAAAGCGCCGAAATGTTGTACAAAGGCGGCATGGCCAATTATTTAGAAGTGATTACCGCTCAGGGAAATTCTTTGCAGGCTGAACTGAATCTTGCGTCTGTAAAGAGACAGAGATTGAGCAGTATTGTAGATTTATACAGAGCTTTAGGTGGCGGATGGAAGTAAGTAAATTAATTATATTGTTTGAAGTGCGGTCTTTCGGGATCGCATTTTTTGTTTAAACTATCTACAAAAATAATTATGCGCGCTGTCATTCTGAATGGAACGAAGTGGAGTGAAGAATCTATAAAATATTTGCAGAGATTCTTCCTTCGTCAGAATGGCAATTGAACCATTAAGAACATTTAAGGAGTTAAGTTTAATTAAGAAAATCAAATAGATTTTTAAGTCTTAAGTGAAGCGAAACTTAATATTCTTAACCTCTTAATAAAAATCTTAATGGTTTAAATTAAACGTAAAGTCGCTGATGAAGGTAGTTCGTAAGAATCAATTTTATTGATTCAATTCTTTGCTCCTTAAAATATTCAGAATAAAAATAAATCTTTGCGTTAAAAAAAATTAAATTGAAGTTTTGGAATTAATATACTCAATCAATCCATCAAAATCCTTTTCTGAATATCCAACTTGTATGTAGTGAATATTTTCTTCCTTTCTATACCACGTCAATTGCCGTTTTGCAAATCTTCTCGAGTTTTTCTTAATCTCAGAAACCGCAAAATCAAGATCCCATTCTCTATCAAAATATTTAAAAAGTTCAGAATAACCAACTGTATTCAGCGAGGCCAAATTTCTGCCTTCCTGAGATTTTCTTAATTCATTAAGATTTTTAGCCTCATCAAGCAAGCCGTTTTCCATCATTTTATCGACACGAAGATTGATTCTTTCATAAATCATTTCCCGTGGAGCCTCAATACCAATTCTTATTGTTTGGAAATTTCTTGGATTTTTGGGATGAGCAATATTTTCAGAATATTTTTTTCCGGTTTGCCAGATCACATCAATGGCTCGCAGCAACCTTCTTTGATTGTGAATATCTACATTTTCGTAATATTCAGGATCTAAATCTTTCAGCATTTCCTGAAGTTTTTCAATTCCTTCAGTTTGCCAGATGGTTTCTAGTTTTTCTTGATTTTCTTCATTCGCTTCAGGCAAATCATTTAAGCCTTCAATTACCGCTTTCTCATACATCATGCTCCCACCAACCATAATGACAATATCGTATTTTTCGAAAAGCTGATCTAATAACTCCAAAGAATCATGCTCAAACTGACCGATAGAATAATAATCTTTTACAGAAAGCTGACCGATAAAATGATGTTTTGCCTGCGAAAGTTCATCTTCTGAAGGTGCCGCAGTTCCTATTTTCATTTCGCTGAAAAACTGTCGGGAATCACAGGAAATAATTTCTGTATTGAATTGGCGGGCTAAATCAATGGCGAGTTTTGTTTTTCCAATACCGGTAGTTCCTACTACAGAAATCAATGTTTTCATACGCTTACAGTCATTTTAAAAGTGAAAAAACATCATATTTCTTCGTCATAATTTCACTTTCTATATCACGGATATTTCCAGTTTGCTAAATTAAATGTTTATCTTTGTACGACAATAAAAAAGTATGATTTTATCAATGACCGGCTTCGGTAGAGCCGAAGGTGTATTTGAAGGAAAAAAAATTTCGATCGATATTAAATCACTGAACAGCAAGAGCTTTGATTTAAATATCAAAATTCCTTTACGATATAAAGAAAAAGAATTTGAAGTAAGAAAAATTCTAAACGATAGAATCATCCGCGGAAAGGTGGATTGCTATATCAATATTGAGAATCTTGAAGAAACGAATGATGTAAAAATCAACAGAAGTTTGATCGATTCTTACATGAATGAGCTTAAAAACATCGCTTCTGATGGACCCGATTTTGAGTACCTGAAAATGGCGGTAAGACTTCCGGATGCAATCACTTCAAGACCAGACGAATTAACGGAAGGTGAATGGGAATCTTTGGCGAAAATTGTAAATAATGCCGTTGATAAATTCCAGGAGTTCAGAAAAACTGAAGGGAAAATTCTTCACGAAGAACTGGAAAGAAACATCAAAAATATTGATAAATCTTTGGCAGAAGTTGTTCCTTACGAGCAGGTGAGAATTGATGCTGTGAAAGAACGTTATATGAAAACTTTAAAAGAGTTTGAAAACGTTGACGAAACAAGATTCTATCAGGAAATGGCTTATTTTACTGAAAAATTAGATATTCAGGAAGAAAAAGTAAGACTTTCTCAACATTTGAAATATTATTCTGAAGTGATGGAAAATGAAGATTTCAATGGAAAAAAACTAGGTTTTATTTCACAGGAAATTGGAAGAGAAATCAATACTTTAGGATCAAAAGCCAATCACGCTGAAATTCAGAAATTGGTGGTGATGATGAAGGATGATTTGGAAAAAATAAAAGAACAGACGTTAAACGTATTATAACAGTTGTCAGTTGATGGTTGATGGTTTTCGGTATTCTTCCGCAAACACAGACAACCGACAACCAGTAACCAACAACAAAAATGAAAAAAGTTATCATATTTTCAGCACCGTCGGGAAGCGGGAAGACAACATTGGTAAAACATTCTCTGGAAGTAATTTCGGAATTGGAATTTTCCATATCATGCACAACGAGACAGCCGAGAGGAAGTGAAATTCATGCGATTGATTATCACTTTATTTCGCCTGATGAATTCAGACAGAAAATTGCTGAAGAAGCTTTTGTTGAATTTGAGGAGGTTTATACCGATAAATATTACGGAACTCTGAAATCTGAGGTCGAAAAGATCTGGAATCAGGGAAAAGTTGTTATTTTTGATGTAGATGTAAAAGGCGGAATTTCATTAAAAAAATATTTTGGAGAAAAAGCATTATCCATTTTCATTGAACCACCTTCGATTGCCGAATTGGAACGGAGATTGATCACAAGAAATACCGATGATGCCGAAACCATCAAAACCCGCGTAGAAAAAGCTGAAGAAGAGCTTACCTATGCGATAGAATTTGACGAAATCGTTATTAACAGCGATTTGGATCAGGCAAAAATAGAAATAGAAAGTTTAATAAAAAGGTTTATCGGAAAATAAAGGTTTGAAGTTGGAAGCGGGATGATGGAAGTTTGATTTGTAAAAAATCAAATTTAATCACAACTAACTTCTTATTTCTTACTTTTAATTTTGATAAAATAAAAACACAGGTTGACATGAGCACCGAAACATTAGAAAAAGCTAAATCTACACTTCCTGTAAAAGGATTTTTAGATTTAAAAGATATCGCTATTCCTCAAGGAGAAGATTTGGTAAAAGCTATTCTCCAACTGAAAGAAGAAAAAAATGCCGTTATTCTTGCGCATTATTATCAACCGGGAGAAATTCAGGATATTGCTGATTTCTTGGGAGATTCTCTTCAATTGGCAAGGCAGGCGAAAGAT
This sequence comes from Chryseobacterium sp. 3008163, assembly GCF_003669035.1. NCBI lineage: Bacteria > Pseudomonadati > Bacteroidota > Flavobacteriia > Flavobacteriales > Weeksellaceae > Chryseobacterium > Chryseobacterium sp. 3008163. The sequence continues at coordinate 1,623,404 of NZ_CP033070.1, forward strand.
ACAGACGCCGATATGATTGTTTTTTGCGGAGTACATTTCATGGCAGAAGCTGCAAAAATTCTAAACCCAACTAAAAAAGTAGTTCTTCCTGATACAATGGCAGGATGCTCTTTGGCAGACGGTTGTTCAGGAGAAGGTTTGAGAAAAATGCGTGAGCAACATCCAAATGCTTTGATTGCAACCTACATCAACTGTAATGCAGAAACAAAGGCAGAAAGCGACATCATCGTAACTAGTTCAAACGCTGAAACAGTGATTGAAGCTTTACCGACTGACAGGCCTATTATTTTTGCTCCGGATAAAAATTTAGGTAGATATTTATCTAAAAAAACCGGACGTGATATGATTCTTTGGGACGGAAGCTGCATAGTCCACGAAGCTTTCTCAATGGAAAGAATCGCCCAACAGTTGGCGGATAATCCTGATGCAAAAATGATTGCACACCCGGAAAGTGAAGAAGCAGTTTTAAAATTGGCTCACTTCATCGGTTCGACTTCTGCGCTTTTGAATTTTGTTGAAAAAGACGACTGTCAGAAATTTATTATCGCAACTGAGGAAGGAATTCTTCACGAAATGAGAAAACGTGCACCACACAAAGAACTGATTCCTGCTTTGGTTTTTGACGAAAGCTGTAATTGCTCAGAATGTTTTTACATGAAGAGAAATACAATGGAAAAACTGTATCTGTGTATGAAATATGAACTTCCTGAGATTATCATTGAAGAAGAGCTTCGACTGAGAGCACTGAAGCCCATTGAGGCAATGCTCGATCTTTCAAAAAGTATTAAATAACAAGAGACTGATACAAAGAAAACACAAGAAATGAATAGTGCATTTAAGAAGGCATTCAAAATATATAAATATTTGGTTTCAATATTTATAGTTGCCTTTTTAATTTATTTTCTAATTGATGATTATGAATTAGTTATCAATAGTTCTTACTCAACTATGACACTATTTTATTTAATGGCTTTAGTTATTTTTTATGCATTCATTTTTTCTTGTTGGTTTTGGTTAATAACGTCGATTACTATTATTCTTGATTTTTACACCAAAGAAATTGGATAAATTTTTGTATAGATTTTTTTAAGACAACATAAAAATTTATGCTTACCAAAGATTTTTTCCAAAGCATTAGAACCGATAGAGGCAATGCTTGATCTTTTGAAAAGCATCAAATAAATTTTAAAGCGGGTTTTTTCACTCGCTTTTTTAGTTCGAAAATATAATAAATAGATGTCACCAAAGGAAATATTAATTCAAGCTAGAAAACTTCATGATGAGGGACGTTATGATGATGCCATACAACTACTTTTGCCATTAAAAGATATTAATCCTAAATTAGAAGAACATCAATATATATCTATATCCTACAGTTATTATTGCCTGAATGATTTCAGTCAATCTTTTTATTATGCGGAATTGGTTTCGAGCAAAAATAAATCAAATGAATTTGCATCTCAAATAAAGTATTTTTGTCTTGTTGATGAAAATAAAATTGATGAGGCTTTATCAGAAGTCATCAACTTTCTGAATGAATTTCCAGCAAATCTTTATAAAATTACATTAGAAGAACTTCTAGTTGATGTAAATGAAGATAGAATTCATGGAGAATTTGCTGCTAAAATATTATTTTTAGCCAATAAAAATAACGTTATAAATCAGGTAAAATTCAATCTGATTGATAAGGATCGATTAAATTAAAAAAACATGAGCAAAATATTTTTAGAAGACGTTAAAATCTACGCTTACCACGGTGTTCTTCCTGAAGAAAACATTATCGGGACATACTATATTTTAAATGCAGAAATTCATACAGATTTGTGGGATGCTGCAGTCTCTGATGATTTGAATGATACAATAAGTTATGCAGATATTAATGAAATTATTCATGATGAGATGAAAATTCAGTCGAAATTGCTTGAACATGTTGCCGGGAGAATTATCAATAAAATCAACGAAAAATTCAATCAGATCTCTTACATCAAATTAAGAATCACCAAAACGAGTCCACCAATGAAAGGTGAAATGAAAGGAGCAAGTATTGAACTTGAAAAAAGTTTTTTATTAGGCGGAATTACAGAAAATGAGTAATTTTCAGTTTTAAAATCAAAACACAGTGAAAATAGTTAAAATATTATTTCTATTGCTGTCCATCGGTATTTTTGGTCAAACCAATACGTCCGGTGATGCCATTTATAATTTTCCAAAAATAAAATCGAGCATTACGATGCCGGTGACGCTTCCGCTGTCGGAAATCAGCAATATGATCAATACCTCGGTAAAAGATCTGATTTTTCAGGATGATTCTTATACAGACAATGATAACGACCAATTTAAAGTAAAAGTCTGGAAAACCCGGCCAATACGCTTGGTTGGAAGTACAAATCAGAGCATTTTGATTGAAGTTCCATTAAAAATTTGGGCAAAAAAAGGCATCGGAACATTGGGAGTCTACACCTATCAGGAGACAACTTTTGAAACCGTGATGTATTTTAAAACTACATTAGATTTCAAAAACAATTGGTCTATCACCACTTTTACTCAGCCAACAGGCTTTAAATGGGTGAAAAAACCTGTTTTGGATTTCGGAAAAGTTGAAATTCCTATCACCTCTCTTGTTGAGAAAAGCCTGAAAGAACAACAATACAATTTCTGCAAAACCATAGATCAGCAAATGGCTTCGCAACTGAATTTCCAACAGTATGCAGTTTTAGCTTGGAATGCTTTTTCTCAACCTTTTAATATTTCTGAAGAATATAATACCTGGTTAAAAATTACGCCAATCCACGTCAATATCACTCCTTTAAAATTCTATGGAAATCAAATTGACACCAATATCGGCATCGATATTTTCTCCGAGACTTATACAGGAACAAAACCTGAAGCTTCGCACCCCGCAAAAGCAGTGATGAATTTTAATTTTATTCCACTTTTGGCAGACCAGTTTGTATTGCAAACGACCGCAAATATTCCGTTTTCTGAAGCCACAAATATTGCAAAAAAAACTTTTTTAAATAAAGAATTTGACATCAGGGATTCTAAGGTGAAAATTTCGGATATCAAAGTTTATGGCGAAGCAAACCGGATTATGATAGAAGCTGATACGGAAGGTTATGTGAAAGGAACAGTTTTTATTTCGGGCATTCCTGTTTATGACGAAACTAAAAGAAAAATAGTACTTTCAGACACAAAATTTAAGCTCAAAACAGCTAACATTCTTCAGAAGTTAGCAACTTCTCTTTTTAAAGGAAAAATTGTAAAAATGATTGAAGATGAATACGGAATCCCTACGGCCGAATTGGAAACTTCATCTAAAAAAAGTATTGAAGAAGCCTTTAACAAAGAATATTACAAAGGTCTGAAAATGAATGGAAAAGTATCTAATCTGAAGCCACATCAGATTCTTCTAAACGATTCCGGAATTACTGCTGTGATTGATACCAACGCCAATTTAAGATTTACTTTGAAAGGATTTTAAACTTATTATAAAACTAAAATCAATGTTAACTATGAGAAAATACTTACAAATAATCGACAGACATAGAGCTACAAAATGGGCAAGACTTGGAAGCATTGTGATTGATAGAATCGTTTTTAATATGTTCTTTTTTGCGTTTGCCATCATTGGAGGTCTTATCGACGGGATTCTGGGGATTTATTATTTTACAAAATTCTTTGACCAACTCGAAGGAATAGGTAGGCTTGCAGATATTATCATGACAAATATTATCTTTTTCATTTATATTTTTCTCTTAGAATATTTTACGAAAGGTAGAAGTATCGGAAAGTTCGTGATAGGAACGAAAGTCATCATGACCGACGGAACAGAGCCGAAGCTAAAAGATTATTTAATAAGAAACGTTTGCAGACTTGTACCATTTGACGCGCTATCCTTTTTAGGTGAGAACGGATGGCACGACAGCTGGAGCGATACAAGAGTAATCTCCATCAAAAATTATGAGGCTGAAAAACAGGCTAAAAGCGATATTGAAGATCTTGGAAAGAAAGAAATAGCGTGAAAACTTTGTTTGAATAAGAAAAAATTCTATATTTGCACCACCTAAAAATGGTGCTTTGGCCGAGCGGCTAGGCAGTGGTCTGCAACACCATCTACAGCGGTTCGAATCCGCTAGGCACCTCGTAAAAAACTCCGATCTTTCGATTGGAGTTTTTTTATTTTCAATTATACCTTAGCTAAGTCTCTAGAACAAAGAATTTTAAAACTTTAACATTTACTTAACTAAAACTTGGCTTCATAATTGAACATACCACATTAGAAAACTGTAAAGTTTAATCAATTTTTAAAATTTGAGTTATGAAAAATATATTGTTAGCAGGACTTGTGTCGGTAATTACACTCACAGCCTGTAAAAAAGACGATCAAGTTGCAGAAAAGACGCTCGAACAACAAAAATAGAATTTCAGGCAAGACAACTTGAAATAGAAAAGCAAAAATTAGCGATTGAGAAAGAGAGATTCGCATATGAAACTCAAAAAGAACTGACAGTATAGCGGAAGTTCAGAAAGAAAAAGCAGCAGTAGCTGCCGCAAAACCACAGGTAATAAGAGAAACAAGAACGGTGTACAGAGACACTCCTTCTTCTAATAATAGTGTTGCAAGCAACGGAGGCGGTTCTTCACAAGGAACTACTGCTAAGAAAAAGGGAATCAGTGAAGCTGCGAAAGGTACAGCAATTGGTGTAGTCAGTGGAGCTGCACTAGGAGCCATTGTTAATAAGAAAAACCGTGGTGGTGGTGCCGTAGTTGGTGGTATCATTGGTGGTGCAACAGGATATACTTTGGGTAGATCACAGGATAGAAAAAGTGGGCGAGTACAGCCAAAATAGATAAATCATTTCAAAAACTTTAAAAAGATTGCTTATTTTTAGGCAATCTTTTTATGCTTTTCATCTTACTCACTTCAATTATCATTATTCCCACTCTTTTAGGTTGGGGGAAATTTCTTGAAATCATTTTCAACAAACAGCTTTTTGAAGGAATTTCAGGAAAATTGATATTTGGAATTTTCGGAATCAGCATGATTTGGACGGTCCTTTCTTTCTTTATTCCATTAAATGTATTTATCGAAATTCCGACAATTTTAATTGGATTATTTTACTTTTTTAGAGAAAAATTATTCCTGATTTTTTATAAATTCTCAAAGAACGATATTTTCCTATTTGCTGTAAGTTTATTCATTATTTTATTCTGCAGCTCGTTTTACCCTTATATTTTAGACCATTTTGGATATTATTTACCGAACATACAATGGCTGCGGGAATATGGTTTGGTAAAAGGTATTTCAAACCTTGATCTTGTGCTTGGGCAGATGTCTATCTGGCATATTTTTCAGGCTGGATTTTCCAATTTTACTGATCCTTTTTTAAGAATAAATGCAGTTTTACTAATCATGTATTTAATATACATTATTGAAAAGAAAAGCTGGATTCAATTATGTTTTCTTCCAATATTGTTCTTGTTTTCACAATCTCCAAGTCCTGATTTGCCGGTGATTGTATTTTCTTTAATTTTATTAAATGAGATTTTAGTAAATAATAAAAATACTTCTCTGCTATTTGCATTTTCGGTTTTTGTTTTTGCGATAAAGCCAACAATGATTTGGTTGCCGATTTTGACATTTCTCTACTCTATTTTTATTCTTAAATCTCATTTTAAAACCTTCCTTCCAGGAATTTTAATTCTTTTTTTATTTTATTTTAAAAATATCTGGACATTCGGCTATCCTGTTTTCCCGGTCTCAATGATTGATTTTGGATTCAGTTGGAAACCCAATGTAGAATTGTTAAATTCTTCATCTCAATATGCCATTCAGAAAACTTTCGACAATCAATATTCTTACGAAGAAATTCAGAAATTCTCAACATTCGACCACATAAAAAACTGGCTGTTTTTAGATGGAATAAAATCAGTAATCAACATTTTATTTGTTCTGAGTTTAATTGTTTTTACCATTTTCACTTTCATTAAAAAAATAAAATCATCACTTTTATCTGCATTTCATTGATTATAAAAAGTGTTTTAGTTTTATTATTCTCAGCACAATACAGATTTTTTATAGATATATTTTTTGTGATTATTTTCGTGATGTTTTTAGATTTTTTTACAAAAAGAAAATCGATGATTGCCTACTCTCTTTTAAGCTTAATTTTCATCAGCTTTCTAACTTTTCCAATCGTACTTACGCAGTTGATTCCCAGCTTCAGAATGTCATCATTTATGGGGAAATTTGAATGGAAGCAATTATACAAACCTTCAACCTACGAAAACAAAAAGTATCATTCTTTTGAAGCCGGAAATTTAAAATTTAATGTTTCAGAAAAATATCCTTTCAACTTCGACACTCCTATTCCTGCGATTTCTGAAAGTTATGTTTTCGACTATCAGAAAGCGGGAGTTTTCCCACAACTTATTGATAAAAATAACATCCAAAAAGGCTTCATTTCAAAAAAAATGAATCATGAAGAAGAAAAACAAGTCAAAAAACTCACAGAAAAAATCAAAAACTCCTATAAATAGTAACCATTCAAAGACTTTATTATCTGAATAAAAATCGGTAATTTTGTACTATGTTCAATACTTTAGGGAATCTGCTCAGCCTGACGACTTTCGGCGAAAGTCACGGTTTGGCGTATGGCGGAATCATCAATAATTTTCCAGCAGGGCTGGAAGTCGATTTAGACAAAATTCAATACGAGCTTGACCGCAGAAAACCCGGTCAGTCAGCAATCGTTACGCAAAGAAAAGAGAGTGATACAGTAAAGTTTCTTTCAGGAATTTTTGAAGGAAAAACTACGGGAACTCCAATTGGTTTTATGATTGAAAATGAAAATCAGAAGTCAAAAGATTATGATCACATCGCCCAATCATATCGCCCGAGTCATGCTGATTTTACGTATGATCAAAAATTCGGAATCCGTGATTATCGTGGTGGCGGAAAATCTTCTGCACGCGAAACCATCAATTGGGTCGTTGCGGGAGCTTTGGCAAAACAACTTTTATCAGACATCGAAATCAATGCTTACGTTTCTTCTGTAGGTGAAATTTTCTGCGAGAAACCTTATCAGGCTTTAGATTTTTCTAAGACCGAAAGCAACGAAGTTCGTTGTCCGGATGCAGAAACTGCCGAAAAAATGATTTCAAAAATCAAAGAAATTAAAAAAGAAGGCAACACGATTGGCGGAACAATTACTTGTGTCATCAAAAATGTTCCGGTTGGAATCGGCGAACCTGTTTTTTCTAAATTACAGGCAGAATTAGCAAAAGCAATGCTGAATATCAATGCCTGCAAAGGCTTTGAATACGGAAGCGGTTTTTGCGGCGCAAAGATGACCGGAAGCGAACACAACGATGAATTCAATACGGATTTTACCACAAAATCAAATCTTTCAGGTGGAATTCAAGGTGGAATTTCAAATGGGATGGATATTTATTTCAGAGTGGCTTTCAAACCTGTTGCAACCATTTTAAGACCTCAAAACAGTGTCGACAAAGACGGAAATGCCGTTACTGTAGAAGGAAAAGGCAGACACGATCCTTGTGTTGTTCCAAGAGCAGTACCTGTGGTTGAAAGTCTGGCGGCTTTTGTTTTGGCCGATTTGTTTTTGATTAACAAAACGAGAAATTTAAATCAATTTTAAACTTAAATATTTAGGTAATGCAAAATTACTGGGACAAAGCCATAACCTTCGACGAATATCTTCAAATTGCCAATCATAGATTGAATAATCCTGACAACGCAAAAGACATTGAATACAAACCTTATTACGAACTCGGCATTCAGAGAATGGACAGAACGTTGAAGAAGTTTGTCATCGACGAAGAACAATTGAATGAGCTAAAATCAAAAAACTTCGATGGAAAGATTTTAATTATTTCTGAAGCCTGGTGTGGTGATGCCAGCGCAACTGTTCCTGCTCTGGTAAAATTTTTTGAAGGTCAAAATGAAGTGAAAATTTTCCTTAGAGACAGCGACAGCAGCCTGATTGATCAATTTTTGACCAATGGCACACAATCTATCCCGAAAGTTATTATATTGGACAAAGATTTTAATGTAAAAAATTCATGGGGACCGAGACCAAAATTCGGACATGATTTATTATTAAAATTCAAAGCAAATCCTGAAGAATACCCGAAAGAATTATTTTATAATGACCTGCAGATTTATTATTCCAGAAACAGAGGGAAAGATTCGATTCAGGAAATTTTAGAGTTATTATGAAATCGCAATGATTTGTTTTGATTCATAAGACAGTTATGGAAGTAAGCGATTACATGTAACCTTTAAAAACAATAAAAATCAACATGAAAAAATTAATTATATATGTCATTGTACTTGCAGTTTTGGGAGCTGTATTTTTAGTTCCCGGAATTAGAAATTCTCTTAAAGACTTATTTTTCCCGATTGCAACGATAGAAAACGCTGTACATATTGAAGCTGATGACTATGACATCGACCTTCAGGGAATCAATGTTCCGAGTACCAATATGAAGAATTTCAGAAACAAACCTGTTTTTCTGAATTTTTGGGGAACTTGGTGTCCGCCATGCAGAAAAGAATGGCCATCCATCCAAAGATTGTATGACAGACGAAAGGAAAACATCGATTTCGTTTTGATTGCGATGAAAGATGAAGAAGCAGCGGTCAGAAAATTTTTAAAGGAAAACAATTACACAGTTCCCGTTTATATTGCACAAAGCCCAATCTCTGAAAAGATACTTCCAAAGGCATTCCCAACCACCTTCCTACTCGACGAAAACGGAAGAATCCTCATCAAAGAAGACGCCGCAACTGACTGGGACGCAGAATCTATCCATCAGTTTATTGATAATATCATTAAATAACTTTAACTTAATATTATAATTACTTGGTACAAAATTTGCGAAATTTATAGAGTTAAAAATTATTTTTAAAAATAAACACAAAATGAAATATTCAAAACTCAATTTAGCTAAAGAAGCTATCAGCCACAAAGGCTTCGTAAAAAAAATTCCTGACATTTTCAGAATGGTGAAAATGTGGAGAAAAGGAGAATATCCGGTAAAATCGATAGATCTTATTCTACCGTTAATTGGTCTCCTCTATGTAATCTCTCCTATTGATATCATCCCGGATTTCGTTATCGTTGCAGGAGTTTTAGATGATTTAGCAGTATTATCTTTAGCAATTCCGAAACTGATCAGAGAAGTAGACAAGTTTCTACTTTGGGAAGCTGAGAGAAAATATGGCACCGAGGGCTCAAAAATAATTGATGCCGAAATTGTAAATTAAAATTCAAAACCATTCTTATCGGGATGGTTTTTTTATGAACTTTAAAGTAACTATTGAAGCAACTTCTTTGCTAGTTTTAAAAATATTGACGGAAAATTTTAAATTTAAATTCACTATTTACCCATGAAGCAAAATTCACAATTGACTTTTAACATCATTTCCTTAAATTTGCAACATCTAATAAAAAATAATGGAAAGTAAAAAAGAATTCTTTTTAGAGTGCTACAAGCTTGGCATCATCAAATTCGGAAGATTTACCTTAAAAAGCGGAATCGAAAGTCCGTTTTATGTAGATTTAAGACCTTTGGCTTCAGATCCTAAAATTTTAAAAAATTTGGCAAATTATTTATTGGAAATGCTTCCTTTGGATAATTTTGATTTGATTTGCGGAGTTCCTTACGCTGCACTTCCGATGGCTACAGCGATGTCTCTTGAAAGCTATATTCCATTAATTATTAAAAGAAAAGAGGCTAAAAACTACGGTACCAAAAAATTAATTGAAGGAATTTACCAAAAAGGACAAAACTGCCTTTTGGTAGAAGATGTAATTACTTCCGGAAAATCTTTGATAGAAACCATTTCTGAAGTTGAACAGGAAGACCTTAAAGTTGCCGATATCGTAGTTGTTCTAGACAGAGAGCAAGGCGGAAAACAACTTTTAGAAAGCAAAGGCTATAGAGTTCATACCCTTTTCAACATTTCAGAAGTTTGCACTATTCTTCAGGAAGAAGGGGAACTTTCTGATGAGGAAGTGAAAAGAATTCAGGATTTTCTTGCCGGAAACCACATTCAGTTTGAAGAAAAAACAAGACTTTCATATCAGGAAAAGTATGAAAATGCACAACATTCGGTTTCAAAAAAATTATTAGAAACTGCTTTAGCAAAACAATCAAACCTTATTGCTTCTGCAGATGTGACTACTACACAAGAGTTGCTTGAATTGGCAGATAAAGTTGGCCCACACATCATTGCTTTAAAAACACACATCGATATTATTTCTGATTTTGATTATCAAAATACGATCGTTCCTTTGAAAGAACTGGCTGCAAAACATCAGTTTTTATTAATGGAAGACAGAAAATTTGCTGACATCGGAAACACTCAGGAACTTCAGTTTACAAGCGGAGTTTTCAAAATTACAGATTGGGCAGACTTCGTAACTTCTCAGGTAATTGGCGGTTTTGAATCTTTAGACTGTTTCAAAAATGTAGGCGTTGTTGCGATTATCGGAATGTCTTCTAAAGGAACTTTAACCACAAACAGCTACAGAGAAGAAGCTTTAAAAGTTGCTCTTTCACATCCAAATGTGATTGGTGGTGTTTCTCAAAATGCAATTCCTGAAGAAATTTTATTGTTTACTCCAGGTGTGAACCTTGCAGATTCGGGAGATGGAAAAGGTCAGCAATACAACACTCCGGATCATGTTTTCAAAACGCTTCATACCGATTTCATTATCGTAGGAAGAGGAATCTACAAATCTGAAAACCCGGGAGAAGCCGCTGTAACTTACAAAAATGAAGGTTGGAAAGCCTATATTAATTCTTTAGAAAAAAAAGCAATTCAGCAGTAAAATCATCTTCATTATATTTTAAATAAGTTATATTTGGTGCTTTATCATCAATTTGAAAAAGTTTAGTATTTGTTTTATTTTGTTTTGGGGAGTTGTACAGGTTTCTGCACAAAAGACAGCATTTATATTGCTGCAAAATTATCTCAGAACAAAAAAATTCTGGAAGTTAATCAGGAAATTATTTATCATAATCACTCTGAAAAACCCTTAGACAGCATTAAACTTCTCAATTGGGTGGCCGCTTACAACAAAAGAGGAACATCTTTAGTCTACCGAAAACTCGAAGACCGAAATAACAGTCTCCATTTTGCAAAGCCGGAAGCATTAGGTAAAATTTTAGATTTTAAAATTAATAGCGAAAAGAATCTGCCCGTTTCCGTCAGCAATGTTTCTGAAGAAAATTTATTTTTTATTCTCAATCAACCTTTGCAAGTTGGCGAAAGCATTACATTAGATTTACAGTATCAGATTCAACTTCCTGATAAAAATTTTACAGGTTACGGAACTTCTGAAAATAACATCGCTTTAAAATATTTCTTTATTGTTCCGGATCACTTTGATCCGGACAATATTTCTAAAAGAAATTACCACGACATCGAAGAATCGGTGAACTTCAATACCCATTGGACGGTTAATTTTGATCTCCCAATTAATTATTTTGTGGAAGGAAATCTTCAACAGAACAACATCAATTCTTTCAACGGATATTTAGATTCTGACCCTGAATTTATTATTTCTCACAATCAATTCCCTACGATTAATGTGAATACGGAAGACATTCGTACTGAAATAAAATTTGGTTATAATATCAGTCCGCAAGAGATTCAGAATTTGGAATTTTATCTTCCTCTGCATTTAAAATTTATCAAAGAGAAAATAGGTTTTGTTCCTGAGAGACTTTTTATTTCAGATAAATTCAGAACTAAGGAAGATTTTTTCGGAAATAACGACATCAGTTTTTGGAAATATCGTTTTAAACTTTTCACAGATGCTGAAAAGGTTGACCTCGACTATTTTGGGATTATCGCCAAGAAAATTTTAGACGAAAGCCTTATCACCGATAAAGAAGATCACCATTGGTTCAAAAACGGACTGAAATCTTATCTTGAAACTCAATATCTGAAAAAATTCTACGGAGAAACCAAACTTCTGGGCAATCTTCCCGAAACCAATATTTTAGGAATCAAACCTTTAAAATGGTTTCACGCATCCGACGTAAAGTTGCTCGACCGTTATGGCTTGGCATATCAATACATTATGTCTCAGAATTTGGATCAAAAAATTGACGAACCATTTTCTGCTTTGAGTAATTTCAACGATATGGCCATCAGCAGTTTTGAGACGGGAAGTCTTTTCAGTTTTTCTGCGAATAAAATGGGTGAAGGAAACTTCAATGATTTAGTTAAAAAATATATCGCAGAAAACAGAGACAAACCAATCAATCCTGAAGCATTTTTGAAAGAACTCTCTCAAAAAGAACCCTCCACAGATTATTTAACCGAGTTTTTAAAACAGAAAAACCGAGTTAATTTTAAACTTAAAAAATTTAAGACTAAAGAAGATTCTCTGGAAATCAGAATTGCTAAAAATACAGATGATGCAATTCCCGTAAAACTGGAAACCCAAACCAGAAGCGGCGAGAAAAAATCGTACTGGATAGAAACCGAGAAAAACGAAAGACAGAAAACCATTAATCTTCCGTCAGAAAACATTTATAAGATAACTTTAAATGACGATTACATTTTCCCGGAAGCCAATTACCGAGATAACTTTCTGTATACAAAAGGATTATTTTCAAATTCAAAAAAAATTAAATTTAAACTGATCAAAGATATTCCCAATCCGGAATTCAATGAAATTTACCTGAACCCGAGAATTCGTTTTACCAACACGTATGACAAATTTTTGATTGGGATGAATTTTAAAAACCAGTCACTTTTTGATCAGAAATTTTTGTATTCTATTACTCCGTCTTTCAGTACAGGAACCGGAAAACTTACAGGGTCGGGTGCAGTAGCCTACTCTTTTCTGCCTGCAGAAAGCGTCATTCGAAGTTTAACTTTCGGAGTTTCCGGATCGTATTTTCATTACGATTATGATTTGGCATATCGCAAAGGCTCTCTGTACTCCAATATTAATTTCAGAAAAGATCCGCGAAGCACTGTTAGTCAGGGCGCGAGTTTTTCATACAATTATTTTCAGCGAGATCTGAATGCAAAAATGATTGCAAACCGTGATTATGACAAGTATAATCTTTGGGCTTTAGGATATGGATATGCCGATAATCAGATGATTCATGAGAAAAGTTTCAGCATCAGCACTCAGGCGATGAAAGATTTCAATAAAATCACCGGGGAAGCTTTTTACAGATGGGAATTTGCACCAAGACAGAAATTAAGTTTAAGATTATTTGCCGGATATTTTGCCAGAAACGAAACCAGAAACAACACTTTCGACTTCGGAATTGCAAGAGTTTCCGACTATTCTTTTTCATACAACCTCTTGGGACAAAGTGCAACCGGAGGAATTCTCTCGCAACAATTTATTTTGGCTGATGGTGGTTTTAAATCTTTCATTCCCGGAACGGTTAATCAATTTATTACGTCATTAAACGTCGACACCAGCGTTTGGAAAATTTTTCATATTTACGCAGATGCGGGAGTTTATAAAAACAAAAACAATCCGACACAGTTTATCTGGGATAGCGGTGTGAAAGTAAAACTGATCCCCGATTTTCTTGAGATTTATTTTCCAGTACAATCTACTTTAGGTTTTGAGCCTGGGTTTAAAGATTACGGAAAACGAATCAGATATACTTTGATTTTAAATTTAAGCACCATTATTAATGCTGCGAGAAGAGGTTGGTACTAATATTAAAAAACAGCTGCGATTATCATCATGCAGCTGTTTCATTTAGTCAAAACTAACATTAAATTAATCTTTTAAAATTTTCTGAGAAATCGGTTGATTATTTACCGTTCCAGTCACAATGTAATTTCCTTTTTGTAATTCTGCTACATTCAAGACAGCCCCTTCTTTTATGGAAGCTGTTTTCACTAGCTGTCCTGTAGAGTTATAGACTTTTATATCTTTCACATCAGCACCAAAAGTAATTTCATTATTTTTCACGAATGTATTTTTAATAAAATGTGATTGTTTAGCCGTATTGTTAAAATCATTTACAGCCAAAACACTTGATGACGGACTTGGAAGCGTTATAGTAAAATCAACCGCATTATTATTGGTATCACCTGAAGTTCTTGTAATTGAATTTAAAATTGTAGGTGATGGCGCAGCCCCGGAACCTTCATATTGATTTACCAATCCGTAACCTACGAAGTCAATCACGTTAGATGCAGTTGGTCCTGTAACCTGAGTAGCATTACTTGCCAAAGCGACTTTACCAGAGGTTAGTCCGATCCCTAATCCTATACCCACAGCCGGCGATCCGTCAAAATTCACAACAACACCTACTACAAGATTTGGATTAATAAGATTGATCACCCCTCCTCCTTTGGTACCCTCCTGAATTAAATAAGTTTGTCCCGGACTCAAAGTAATGGAAGGCAGCGTATGGTACTGAGTAAATCCGCCAGTTGCGGGACCATACTGAATGGTTGCTCCATTTAATGTAGTTGTAGAAGAACCAATATTCTTAAGTTCTATGAAATCATGGGTGAGAACTGCAATTCCGAGCACTCCCCCTCCAGTATAGACTTCATTAATTACAATCTGAGCATTAAAAAATGCAGCTATCGAAACTAGTCCGATAAAAGTAAATACTTTTTTCATAGTGACAATATTTATTGATTATGTAATAAATTATACAAATTTAATACCAAATAAACAAACAAATACCACATCTTTTAAAAAATTAAAAATAAACTTTCACCAAACAACATAAAAAAACCGCTTCGATAAGCGGTTTTTTTATTTAAATATTTTAAAATACTTAGTCTTTCAAAATTTTCTGAGAAACCGGTTGATTGTTTACAGTTCCTGTTACAATATAGTTTCCTTTTTGTAATTCAGCAACATTTAAAGTAGAACCGTTCTTTACAGCGCCAGTTTTTACAACTGCACCAGATAAATTGTACACTTTCACATCTTTCACATCAGCTCCGAACGTAATTTCTTCGTTTTTAACGAATGTATTTTTGATAAAGCTTGATTTTGTTTTGTTGAAATCTGCTACTGCCAATGTAGCATTGTTGATAATTGCAATATCATCAATTCTCATACCTGATTGAGGCAATGTGGATGGAGCTGTAAATCTGACAGATAATGAAGATGAAGACGGCAATCCTACTATTGATTTGAATGCCCAACCCGTTGTTGTGTTATTTGCGAAACTTAATGGACTCCAGTTAGCACCTCCATCAATCGAAGTTTCAATAACCATTTGAGCACTAGTAAGAGTAGTCAGATATCCGAAATTCAATTGTAGATTAGCAGAAGTTGCTGCGGAAGTATTAATACCGCTAATCGTTAAAGTTCTTGTCCCTGCAGCAGCAAAAAACACATTATTACCGCCTGAAGCATTAGCATAACCAGTAGATGCAGTTGTAGTTCTTACGTCCGCAGTTCCAACGTAAGAAATTGGGCTTGCATTTTGCCATCCCGTGAAAGCTGTAACTGTAGGATTTCCTGAGGCACCAGTCCCCATATTCTCAGAGTAAACAGTAGTCTGAGCTGCCACTGTTGCAGCTAAAGCAACCGCAGAAAATAAAGAATAAATCTTTTTCATAACTTAAAATTTTATTATTAATAATTTGTAGCGCAAAATTAAAGGATTTTTTACACTTAAAACAATATTAAGGTTAATTTTCTGTTAACAATACCAGAACCCCTGCCATTCACATTTTTTAGCTATTTTTACCAATTATTTCAAAGACTTGCGGAAATTTTTTCTGATATTCTTCGTTTTTCTCTTGGGCTTATCACTGAATAACGCTCAAATTTTTTCGTGGAAAAATCCGAACCTTCCAAAAGACAGTATAAAGAAAGACAGTATACTTGCAGCAAGGCTTGAACAGGACATTTTCGCAAAAGACACGATGGATTTTGTAAAGACAAGCAACCGGATTATCGTTGATGAAGCTGTGCTTGCCAAAAATGATAAGAAACGGTTTTTAGGCGAACTAAATTCTAAAGGTTCAATCATTCGTGGGATTACTTTCGGCAATAATCAGGGGCAGTCTGTACAGAGTTCCATGGATTTACAAATCTCAGGAAAGCTGTCAAAAGACGTCAGTATTTTAGCTAGTATTTCAGATCACAATTTACCAATCCAGGCCGATGGATACACGCAGACTCTTGAAGAATTTGACAAGATCTATATGCAGCTTAATATTAAGGACAAATCAATTCTTAGAGCCGGGCATTTGGATCTTTTAGATGACAAAAATTATTTCGCAAAATACCAGCGACGAAGCATGGGACTTCAGTTTCAGACCCAATTTGGAACTGAAAACAAGACATTTGTAGATGTTTCTATGGGTGTGGCACGAAGCGAATTTCACAGAATCCGTTTTCAGGGTGTGGAAGGCAATCAGGGGCCTTACCGTCTGACCGGAAAGAATGGTGAGCAGTTTATCACATTGATTTCGGGATCAGAACAGGTTTTTATTGACGGAATTTTAATGAAACGTGGTGAGAACCAGGATTACGTGATTAACTACAACACCGGTGAGGTCACTTTTACAAGTTTCCGACCGATTTTCCAGCAGAATTTTATTACGATTTCATTTAATTATACCAACAGAAATTATTCAAGATATTTATTTACAGGAAAGCTTGAACATCAGCGTGAGAAATTCAGAATCGGGCTGAACTGGTTTATGGAAAATGATAATAAAAATGCACCTTTAGCTTTAAATTTATCCAAAGAAGACGAACAGATTTTAGCCGATGCCGGCAATGATCCCAATCTAATGTATGCTCCTTCGGGTGTAGTTACAGAATATGACGTCAACAAAATACTTTACATTCTCGTACCAGACACCAACGGAAATCATTATCAATTTTCCACTGATGTTACACAGACTTTGTATACCGTTTCATTTACGTATTTCGGAGTGAATTTGGGAGATTATAAACTGACGCAAACTACCAATAACGGTCGTGTTTTTGAATACGTCGGTCCCAATATGGGGGACTATAGAGCGGTAAGAAAATTGCCTTCTCCACAAAAATCTCAGGTATATACTGTAAATTCAGAATACCTTTTAAAAGACGGAAAAATAGGTGCAGACATTTCTCTAAGCAACTATGATCTCAATTTATTTTCTTCAAAAGATTCTGATCAGAACTTAGGATATGCAGCAAGAATTTTTGGTAATAAAACATTTACAAAAAACAGCTGGAAAGGAACTCCAAGCTTTGAATATCAATACATTGACAAACAATTTCACATCCTCGACCGTATTAATGATGTGGAATTCTCCAGAGATTTCAACTTAGCTCAGGAATTCAGCGGAAAAACACAAAACAGATTTATCTTCAACTTCCTGAATAAGTGGAATAATAAATCAGCTTTAAATTATCGTGTCAACTATCTTGACGAACAGGATTCTTACAAAGGAATCAAAAACGAATTAGACTTCAGCTGGATTAAAGGGAAATTCCTGACCAAAGGAAACTTATCTTATCTGGACACGAATGCTACTTTACAGGACACAAAATTCATCCGTGGAGGCGCTGCCACAGAATATACCGGCAAAAAGGAAGCTGGGCTTTAGGCGGAAGCATGGAGCACAACGAAAAGAAATTTAATGAAACTCAGCTGATGGATGTCACTAGTTTCAGCTGGAAAGAATTGTTTGTTCAAAAGAAAATCGGCGATAGTACAAGAACCAAGCTTTTAGCTAAAATGTATATCAGAGATAATGACTCTGTGCGTGACAACAGACTTCAGAATATGAACAGGATCTTAGGATTTATGGCAGAAAGTCAGTTAATTAAAACAGAAAAAACCACTTTAAATGCTTTGATTCATTATAGAAAATTCTTCTATAAAAATGAAGATGTAGACATGAATCAGAATAAAGATTTTGTTGTAGGAAACATTCTATACAATCAGCAATTATTTAAAAACGGAATGCGCCTGCAGGCCTTCTATGAATTAGGAAATGGACAGGAAGCACAACGTGAATTTCAATACATCAAAGTGACAGACGGGCAAGGTGTTTACAAATGGACCGATTACAATGGTGACGGCGTTCAGCAGTTGGATGAATTTGAAATTGCCGAATACTCAGATTTGGCGCAGTATATCAGGATTTACACCAATTCTGTACGGTATATTCCTTCCAACAAAAACAAATTGCAGTTGGCGTTATTTGTGAATCCGGCAATTATATTTGATTCAGAAAATAAGTTTTTAAAGCGTTGGAATTTCAATGTTTCATTAAATTCACAAAACTCTTATTTTAAAAGAGAGAAAGTTTTGGTTTTAAATCCTTTTGAAAAAAGTGATGATCAGATTCTCAAAAACCAGAATATTTTAGCTTCCGTTCAGTTTAATCCAACTGAAATATCTGGCTGGAACGGAAATTACCGTTTCATTGCTAACGATAACCTCATCAATGCCAATTTCAGCAACGAAGAAAGAAATCAGACTTCTCATTTCGTGAATTTGGGATATTGGTTTAATAAAGAATTCAGGGTCGATTGGGAAAACTCTGTTCATGATTTGCAAAACTCTTCTCAACTTTTTGCAACGAGAGATTACCGATTGAATAATTTCGAAACAAAACCAAAAGCAACTTATAAATTTACAGACGCCATACAAGCCGAATTTTCTTCTGCTTACCGAGAAAAGAAAAGAGTGGATGGTGAAGAATTTCTGAAAGCTTTTGACATCACCGGAACGCTTCAGTGGGAACGCAAGAAAACTTCCATCAGAGGAAACTTCTCTTTCATCAACAACAACTTTACCGGAAACAATTTCAGCATCGTAGGAAACCAAATGCTCGACGGTCTTAAACCCGGAAAAAACCAGGTCTGGAGTGTTTTTGTACAGCAGGCAATCAATTCATTTTTGCAATTAAATCTGAATTACGAAGGTAGAAACTCAGGTGACCGTACGATTCACATTGGGAGCATGCAGGTGAAGGCGAGTTTTTAAAGCTAGAAGCAAAATTAGTAATCATTCCTTTTTTTAATTAAACCATTGAGTTTGTCATTTCCAGAAGAATCTCAATATTTTATTTTACTACATTTTAGTTTACGGTTTTGATATTCCATCGGAAGTGTATTAGTTATTAAATCCTAAAATTTCCTATATTTGTTCAGTAATAAATACACGGGGTGCCGCAAGGCTGAGATCATACCCGATGACCTGATTTGGATAATGCCAACGTAGGGATGTCTGCTTAAAATATTTTCATTTTATGCTTTATTCGTTCGCATGCTTATCTGTGGTCTGAACTGAATAAATCAACATAAAATAAAATGGAAGTAACAAAGTATTCCGGAGAACTAATCCCCCAACAAGACAAAAACTGGCAAGGAAGACCTGAATGGTTTTTCAACCGAGAACATACCGACACCTACGAATTATGGTATGAAGGCCGGTACAAACGTGCTGAAATCTGGCAAAAAAAGTAATGGAACAGCTCGTTTCCAAAGATCAGAGAGTTAAAACGTTGTTAGAATTTGGTTGTGGTACTACCCGATTTACCCGTTGGTGGAAGAACATCGGGATTGAAGCCACAGGTGGAGATATTTCACCATTAATGTTATCACAGGCAATCCATCTTTTTGAAGGCGATTTGGTAATGGCCGACTCTCATTTCATGCCTTTCAAAGATCACACGTTTGATTCATTGGCATTCATCACAACTTTTGAATATTATAAAGATCCCGTAAAAGTTATCAGAGAAGCCGCCCGTGTTGCCAAATACGGAATTGCAATGGGGATGATGAACAGAAACTCTCCCAAAGTTGCCCGAAGAAGAGTCCAGCAATTGTTTGGAAAAAACCCTTTCTATGTTACGGCGACTTTCTATACGCCAAAAATGCTGACCGAAATTATCGAAAAAGCTTTAGTTGGAAGAAAATACACCATCGAATGGACTTGTACCGGACTTCCAAAATGGTTTCCCGTACAGCAATGGAATGTGCCAGTTGGTGATTTTTTTGGTTTATACATTCAGCTAAATGATGTGGAATGAGTGAGACTTTAGGAAAAATAAATCATTCCCAATTTGAAGATTTCCTGAAACAGCGATGTGGAAAAAAGCGTGATGAAGTTCGTGTTGGTCCAGAGTTTGGCGTAGATGTTTCAGTTGTGGATCTGCATGGCGGAAAAGCGATGGCTTTGACGAGCGATCCTCTGTCATTGATTCCGTCTCTAGGTTTGGAAGAATCTGCGTGGCTGTCGGTTCATCTGATGGCAAATGACATGGCGACCACAGGTTTCGCACCGATGTTCGGACAGTTTGTTTTAAATCTTCCGACGCATCTTTCTAAAAATGATTTTGAAACCTACTGGAATTACACCCATCAATTCTGTAAAGATATCGGGGTAAGCATTACCGGAGGACATACCGGATTTATTGAAGGGCAAAATTCTACCATAGCAGGCGGCGGAACTTTTATTACGGTCGCTCCGAAAGAAGAAATTTTGGTTTCAAAATATGCAAAACCCGGCGATTCAATTTTAGTGACCAAAACAAGCGCACTTTCATCTGCAGCCATTTTAGCAATGAGTTTTCCTGAGACTGTAAAAAATAAAGTCGGGAAAGAATTTTACTATTCAGCATCGGCTTCCTTTTACGAAACCTCATCATTGAAAGATGCTTTGACTGCCGTACAAAATGAGAATTCAGGAGTGACAGCCATGCATGATGTGACAGAAGGTGGAGTTTTGGGAGCTATTTACGAATTGGCGATTGCGTCAGGAAATGGAGCTGAAATTTTTAACGAAAAACTTCCGATTGGAGAGGTGCAGTCCGCTGTTTGTAATCTGTTCGCTTTGGATCCCAGATATTGTATTGGTGCGGGTTCTATGATTATTACCTGTAAAAAAGAGAAGGCTTCGGAAATTATTTCGAGATTGGAAACTAATCATATTCCATGTACAGAAGTTGGAACGATTACCGAAAAATCTGCGGGAATTAAATTAATTGAAAACGAAAAAGCAAATGATTTAATGTATTTCGAAGAAGACCCTTACTGGAAAGCTTTTTTTAACGCTTATAAAAACGGCTGGAAATAATGAAAAAGCAAACCATAGAATCCGGAATTTATTTAATCATTGATCCTGCGATGGATGAGAAAATTCTTTTTCCCAAATTAAATTTAATTGTAAAAGAGAACATTGCAGTAATTCAGGTTTGGGATCACTTCAAAGAAAATCAGAATATTGAAGAACTGCTTTTGAAAATTTATGCAAAAACTTCTTTACATAGCATTCCTTTAATCATCAATAATCGCTGGGAACTTTTAAAACAAAATCCTTTGGATGGAATTCATTTTGATGAGATTCCTGAAAATTTCAATCAAATAAAAAAAGAAATCAATGGTGATTTTATCGTTGGAATTACCTGCAACAAT
Organism: Chryseobacterium sp. 3008163; assembly: GCF_003669035.1. Lineage (NCBI taxonomy): Bacteria > Pseudomonadati > Bacteroidota > Flavobacteriia > Flavobacteriales > Weeksellaceae > Chryseobacterium > Chryseobacterium sp. 3008163. The sequence continues at coordinate 1,644,826 of NZ_CP033070.1, forward strand.
GAGCTTTCAACGATTGAGTATGCGGAAAAACATCAGTACGATTATATCTCTTTCTGCTCAATGTTTCCGTCAAAAACCGCAAACAGTTGTGAACTGGTGAGTTTTGATACTGTTCAGAAAGCAAAAAGTATTTTCAGCGGAAAAATTTTCTTAGCCGGAGGAATTGATTTAAATAATATCAAAAATTTAGATGAATTAAATTATGACGGAATCGCTGTCGTTTCAGGAATTATGAGTGCAGAAAACCCTTCAGAAACTATTAAAAATTATCATCAAAAATTAAAAAAATAAAACAATGAGAATAAAAACCATAGAAAAATTGTGCTGTCCGTTTGACAAGTCAGATTTAAATTTAACCATCATTTCACAAGATGAAACTGAAAACATAACTGAAGGTTTATTAATTTGTGACAACTGCAAGAGAGTCTACCCAATCATCAGCGGAATCCCCATTATGTCACCCGACGAATACCGTGAATTTAAACTGGAACAACCCGTTTTAGAACGCTGGGAAAAACATTTAGAAGGCAAAAAAGTGGAGAATTTCAGATTGATTTCTTAACGATAACAGCAATAGATAATTTCAAAATGCTGAAAGTTTAGAATTTCGTAAATTTGCAGCATGATAAAAATAGGCAACATAGAACTGCCGGAATTTCCGCTTTTGCTCGCTCCGATGGAAGATGTAAGTGATCCGCCGTACAGACGACTGTGTAAATTACATGGTGCAGATATGATGTATTCAGAATTTATCTCTTCTGAGGGCTTGATTCGCGATGCGATGAAGAGTAGAAAGAAGCTGGATATTTTCGATTATGAAAGACCTGTGGGAATCCAAATTTTTGGTGGTGATGAAGAAGCGATGGCGATGTCTGCAAGAATTGTGGAAACCGTAAACCCTGATTTGGTGGACATCAATTTTGGTTGTCCGGTAAAAAAGTGGTTTGCAAAGGTGCAGGAGCCGGAGTTTTGAAAGATGTTGACATGATGGTTCGTTTAACGAAAGCTGTTGTAAGTTCTACAAGTCTTCCTGTGACGGTGAAAACCCGTTTGGGATGGGACAGCAACTCAATCAATATTGATGAGGTTGCAGAACGTCTTCAGGAAACGGGAATCAAAGCTTTGACGATTCACGCAAGAACGCGCGGACAAATGTATAAAGGTGAAGCTGACTGGGAACACATTTCAAGAATCAAACAAAACCCAAACATTGAAATTCCTATTTTTGGAAACGGTGATATAGATTCTCCCGAAAAAGCTTTAGAATATAAAAATAAATACGCTTGCGACGGAATTATGATTGGCCGTGCTGCGATTGGTTATCCGTGGATCTTTAATGAGATCAAACATTTCTTTGCAACCGGAGAACATCTTGATGCACCCACAATTTCAGACCGACTTTTGGCTGTTCGCCAACACGCTGAATGGAGCGCAGAATGGAAAGGGGAAAAATTAGGATTGATCGAAATGAGACAGCATTACAGCAATTATTTCCGTGGAATTCCTCATTTTAAAGATTTTAGAAGAAAATTTTTGGAAGTATATTCTTTGGTTGAAATGGATGAAGTAATCAAAGAAACTCAAGGGTTTTATGAGGAATATCAGGCACAGGTTTAAGTTAAGGTTAATTAAAACTATTAAACTTTATATAAAACAGCAAACCCATCAAAATTTGATGGGTTTGTTTATTTTTACTATGCTTGGAAAAAGAAATTATTTTTAATATCAGTTTTCACGTCCTGATATGTTTTTTCTACAGCTTTTGCGCCTTTTTTAGCAGTTTTCCCCGTCCATTTTGCTCCTTGCTTTATGCCTTTCTCCGTGGCTTTAGCACCTTTTTTTGCGGTTTTACCAGTCCATTTCGCTCCTTTCTGAACTCCTTTTTCGGTAGCATTTGCCCCTTTTTTAGCAGCATTCCCTACAGCTTGAGCGTCTTTTTTCACTGTTTCTTTTACAGTTTGCTTTTCTTGTGCATTGGCAGAGAATGTAATCATTAAAATTGCCAGAATTGAAATTGTTTTTTTCATTGTATTTAAAAATTTAGATTAAAATTACTATTTTATTTTACTTAAAATCAAATTTTTTAGGTTTGTTTTCCAGAGTACCGAATTGCTCGATGTTTTTATTGGTCGAATAAAGTAATCAGAAAACATATTAAAATAAACAAACCCATCAAAATCTGATGGGTTTGTTTATTTTAATATCCTTCCGTAGAAGATTCATTTTTAATTAATGCCAACGCTGAGGAAGTTCCTATCCTTTTGACACCGAGATTGATCATCTTTTCGGCATCTTCGGGAGTTTTTACTCCACCTGCCGCTTTTACAGAAAGTTTCCCTGCGTTATGGAGCATAATTTTTATACCTTCAAATGTTGCTCCACTGGGTTTTCCGTCTTTCGTTTCGTAAAAACCTGTGGAAGATTTAACGAAAATTTTAGATAAATCATTTTCAGGAAAATTTTCTTCTGCCCAATTGGAAATATTTCTAGTCAGATTGGCAATTTGCTCATCCGTTAAAGCTGCAATTTCAATAATCCATTTTGCAACTTTATGATGATTCATACACAATTGTGTGCATCGCAAAAATTCATCTTTTACTAAATCTAAATCTCCTTTCAAATACGCAGAATAATTGATGACGAAATCTAATTCATCTGCACCTTCTTCAATTGCTTTTTGGGCTTCAGCTAATTTTGCATCTAAAGAATAAGTTCCTTCATGAAAACCGATGACCGTTCCTAGAACAACATCGGCATTTTTCTCCAGAATGTATTTTCTGATTTCAGCTACATAATCCGGACGAATCATAACAGCAAACAAATGATTTTCAATCGCTTCCTGAGTGAGTTCTTTTACTTTCTGCAATGTTTCATCTTCAGAAATCCCTGCCTGAAACGGTGTTTTTAAATAAGTTGAATCTAAATACTGAGCGATATTCATTTTAATTATACTTTGAGTTGTCGGTTGATCCCTTGCTCCAAAGATATAAAAGTTTCCGTTCTTGTCACTCCTTTCATTTTCTGAAGTTTATTTAAAATCTGCATCAAATGGTCGTTGTCTATGCATAAAACCTTTAGGAAAATGGTATAATTTCCTGTAGTGTAATGTGCTTCTACTACTTCATTTACATCTTTCAGTGCTTTTACCACATCCGGATAGTGGCTTGGCTGATCGAGGAACATCCCGATGTACGAAACTACTTTATATCCTATTTTTCTTGGGTTCAGAAATGAAATAGAGTTTTCGATTACGCCTGCGTGCTCCAACTTTTTGATTCTTTGGTGCACAGCTGTAGTTGAGATCCCTACCTGCTTAGAAATGTATGCCAAAGAGCTTTTAGCATTATCCATCAACATATAGATAATTTCTTTATCTAAAGGGTCTAAATGATAGCTTGTACTGGTTGAGTTTTTCATCTTAGATTATTACTTTTTTTATATTGTCATTTATTTCTTTAAAACTATAAAAACAGGAAAATGATCACTGTAACCACCCAAATAGCGGCTTCCTGCATAGGTTCTGAAAGGCCTGTCACTAAACATTTTATTTCTGCTTCTCAGTTTTTCTGGCTTAAAAATTTTGGCGTCGTAATATGATAATGATTGATTGTCATCAAAAAATGATTTTGATAATAAAATCTGGTCAAACAAAAGACCTGATTTATAATGAAATGCAGAATAATTTTTTGTAGAATACAATTCCTGAAAAGGATTAATCAGAACTTTTTCATTTTTATCATCAAAAAGGATTTTCAGTAAACCTTCACCATCAGGATTTTCATTAAAATCACCACAGAGAATTACGTTTTCCTTTTCAACATTAACGATCTGAACAATTCGGTTTCTGATTTCGCTTAAAATATAATCGCGTTTCGGCTGATTAATATCTTTCTCTCTTTTTGACGGAAGATGCGCTACAAAAACATTGATAATTTCTTCTTTAAATTTAACTTTCGAGAAGAGTACATCTCTTGTTGTATCGTAGTTTTCGGGATTATTGTCTACAATTTCAAAGAAAAATGTGATGGCTTCAGAATCTATAATTTCAATTTTAGATTTGTCATAAAGTAAGGCTACATCAACCTTTCTTTCATCCATAGAGTTGTAATGAACGATGCCATATTGAGAATTGAAAGGACTCATCTCTACAAGATCTTCCAGAACTTTTCTTCCAGAAATCTCAGAAAGGCCAATCATGCACGGAAGAATGCCTGTTTCATCCTTCATCAATTGAAAGACATGTGAAATTTTGAAAAGTTTGTCTCTGTATTTTCTTTCGTCCCAGTTTCTAAGTCCCGAGGTGGTAGGATCTAGCCTATGATTAGGCGGCGGGTCTGGCAAAAATAAATTTTCTACATTATAAAAAGCAAACAGTTCCATCTACACGTTTTTCTATTGGCATTCAGAAATTTTCAATTTTAATTTCAGAATGTAAATTTATTGTTTTTTTAGTATCATACCACTAATCATAATTAAATTTTCACATAAAACGCGAAAAAATTGACATAATCGTAAGCTTGTTAATTTATTACAGCGAAAATTTTAATAAAAATGAACTTACATTCATAAAAACTCTTCTCTCAAACATTTTTAAATTTCAGAAATCATTATTTGAAAACGATTGCATTAATGTTTAATCGCAAAAATTCACAAGGAATTACATGTTATTTTAATAGATCCGGGCGTTTTTCTTCAGTAATTCTTAGTGCTTCTTCATGTCTCCATTCTTCAATTTTAGCAAAATTTCCGCTCAAAAGAATTTTCGGAACATCTAAACCTTTGTACGATTCTGGTCTGGTGTAGATAGGAGGTGACAAAAGATCATCCTGAAAGCTGTCAGTCAGAGCACTCTGCTCATCATTTAAAACTCCGGGAACAAGGCGAATAATAGAATCTGCCAAAACACAAGCAGCTAATTCCCCGCCTGTTAGGACAAAATCTCCAATGGAAATTTCTTTGGTGATATGAAGATCACGAACCCTTTGATCAATCCCTTTGTAATGTCCGCAAAGGAAAATCAGGTTATTTTTTATAGAAAGAGAATTTGATATTTTCTGATTTAATGTTTCTCCGTCGGGAGTCAAATAGATAATTTCATCATAATCTCTTTGAGATTTCAGTTCAGAAATACACTTATCTAAAGGCTCAATCATCATCACCATTCCTGCACCACCACCGTAAGGTTCGTCATCGATTTGTCTATGCTTGTTGATCGACCAATCTCTCAACTGATGGAAATACACTTCTACCAAACCTTTATCAACTGCTCTCTTCAAAATAGAAGTTCTGAACGGACTTTCCATCAATTCTGGAAGTACGCTTATTATATCAATTCTCATTGTTGCGTATTATTTTTTTTACTTGGCGAAATAATCAGACGTAGGGAAGAATCTTTGTTAAAGTAGCTCCACATCCAATTAAAAAATATCGCCAATTTATTTCGAACGCTCAAATAAGCATTAAATGTAAAAACATCCAAAAATACCAGGCTAAAAATCCCTGAAATTTAATAAAAGGTAAATCGACAACAGCTCTGTGTTTTCCGATGGTGGCTAAAGAACCTTGGTCTTTGTATTCATATTCCGTCCATTCACCAGCATTTTTCTTTAGAAAGTTTTTTCCTAAATTTTTCGCCTGATTAATGGCAACATTGGCTACCTGAGGATGTCCCTGTGGATATTTTGGAGTTTCCATGTAAGCGATATCACCTACAGCATAAATATTTTCGTAGCCTTTTACTTTATTGAAACGGTCAACTATATATCTGTTTCTGATCAGTTTTTCTGTGGGGAAACCGTCAACTACGTTTCCTACAACTCCGGCAGCCCAAATTACGTTATTAGATGGGATTTCCTTTCCGCTTTTCATGTAGACTTTGTCGCCATCATAATCGGTAACGATTTCTCCGCTCATAAATTCAACGCCAAGATCTTTCAAATATTTTTCAGATTTCTCTTGTGCCTCGGGGCTCATCACCGCCAAAGGTTTTTCTGTTGAACTTACCAAAATGATTTTAAGATTATCAAAATTCATGTAAGGATAATCGCGGGGAAGAATATCTTTTTTCATTTCTGAAAAAGCTCCCGCCAATTCCACTCCTGTTGGCCCGCTTCCTACGATAACGATGTTCCAATTTCCGTCGTCACTGCGGCTTTTTTCAAGAATTAATTTTTCAAAAGTCATCAAGACATGATTTCTTATTCCGATGGCTTCCTGAGTATTTTTCATCCCGAAAGCTTTGCTTTCCAAATCTTTATTTCCAAAGAAATTGGTTTTGCAGCCTGTAGCGATGATCAGTTTATCATAAGTGAATTCGGCTCCGTCAGTAATGACTTTATTTTGAGAAGGAATAATTTCTTTAACTTCCGTCAGACGAAATTGTGTATTTCTGGATTCCTGAAAGATCTTACGGAAAGGGAATGAAATATTGGAAGGCTCTATCCTGCCACATGCCACCTGATAAAACAACGGCTGAAACATGTGATGGTTTACTTTATCGAGAACAATTACTTTTTTATTTTTATTGTTTAATGTTTTCGCAAGCTGCAGCCCCGCAAAACCTCCTCCGATGATGATGATCTTTTCGCGTGTTTCCATAGTAACAAATTTACTCATTTTATTTAGTATTTTATGGCTTAAAAAGTTAGTTTTGCAAAACTTTATGAGCCCAAAAAAGTACACCAAAAAAACTGCCAAAAGCATCCATAAAACCCGTCGGAAGAACTATTTTTTCCGACGAAAAATTCTTTTGGGAATATTGATTATTGCGTTGTTCGGAACGGGATTATACCTCAAGCAGTCAATAAGTTACTATTATGCTTTATATTTTAACAAATTCACTCACAAAAAGCTTCACAACAACGAAAAAGAAACTTTAAGAATCCAGAAAATTCTTAGCAATAATCTTGATAAAACGTATGGTTTTGACATTTCTCATTACCAGAATCGGGAAGATATCAAATGGGACAGTCTGAGCATCGGAAATAAGACCATTCCGCTTGAATTTGTGGTGATGCGTGCAACGATGGGAAACCGCAGTGCTGACAAACATTTTGATGAGTTTTGGCAGCAGGCAAAGAAACACAATCTTGTACGTGGAGCTTATCATTTTTACAGAGCCGATGAAGATCCTGTGATTCAGGCCAATAATTTTCTTGAAAATGTAAAACTGGAAAGTGGTGACCTTCCACCGATTTTAGATATTGAAAAAATACCGAGACGAAAATCAAATAAAAATTTGGTTGCAGACTTGAAAATATGGTGCAAAATTGTTGAAGAAACTTATGGTGAAAAACCTATCATTTACACTTACTACCACTACTACAAAGATTTTCTGAAGGGTGAGTTTGACGATTATCCGCTTTGGCTGGCCAATTACAATGACGTTCCTACTCCATCACCTGATGACCAGTGGAATTTTTGGCAGTTCAGCGAGAACGGAATCGTTCATGGCATCAACACCAAAGTAGATTTGGATGTTTACAATGGCGGAGTTTGGTCTTTGAAAAGCTTGACTTTAGATTAAATTATTTCTTTAAAAATTCAACAATATCTTTATTAAGCTCATCTGCATTTTCAAACGGAATCATGTGCGTTGCATCTTTGTAAACTTTCAGCTTTGCATTGGGAATTTGCTTTGACAGTAATTCAGAATGTTCAGGCTTGATCACATCTTTTTCTCCGGCAATCACCAAAACTTCAGATTGAATTTTATTTAAATCTTTATTAGAAATATTGGGTTCTTTCAACATCAGTTTAAGCAATCTCATTTCGTTGAATTTTTCCGGTTTATTTTCATATTGCATGGCTTTCAGACTCAATCTTAACTCACTTACCAACTCCTCATCTACCCCATCAACAGAGGCGTTGGCTCCGATCGTAATTAATTTAATTAAATTTTCAGGATATTTTAAAGCAAACTCTAGTCCTGTATTTCCACCGTCGCTCCAGCCTGCGATGTTTACTTTTTTCAAGCCCAAATCATCAATTAGAGCCTTCATATCATCTGCAAAAATTTTATAACTAAAATCCTTTTGCGTTTTATCAATGCTTTTACCTTGCGCTCTTGTGTCAACAGCAATCACTTTAAAATACTTTGCAAGTTCTGGAATCTGCTGATAAAAATCTCTGATACTTCCTGAGTTTCCATGGAGTAAAAGCAAAGGTTCGCCTTCACCATACGTTTCATAGTATAAATCCGCATCTTTTAGCTTTAAAACTTTGCCTGCAGCAGGATTTTTCCCGTAAATTGATTGTTCGGCTTCCATTTGATATTTGCTTACATCATGAAAAAGATTTGATACTCCACTGTCGTTATCATATTTTTCCTGAATTTCATTTTTTCCGTTTTTATCGACTTTCACATCAATATTAATGGCTGGTGCAGCAATGGTCATTTTTTTCCAATCGCCGTAAAATTTTCTCAGATAACCGGTTCTAAAAAGTGCGGCGCTGATGTTGAGCCTTCCCTCAAACTCCTTTAAAAACTGAATTCCGACAAAGAACTTACCCTGAACCCAAATATTTTTTTCATTGACATCTAAAGTAAAGGCGTCATCTATAATTTTATCCTTGGTTAGTTCCACCGTTATTTCTTCATCCAAAATACTCTCCCCCGGCAAGCCATTCTTTTCATTATAAATGGTATATCGCATAATTATCGGTCGGTCTGCGGTGATGCTTGCAATATTCAGGTGAATATTTTTAATCTTTGATTTTTTATTAGCCTTAAATTCTAAAGCGGTTTCACCTAAAAAATCATCTTTGCTTAATTCAGGTTTTACAGAATACATCACACTTTTCGTTTTTGTATTCACTCCCCAGTTTTTATCAACCAGTTTTTTAGGTGCAATTTTTACTTCCTGAATATTTTTGAATTTTTCTTTTAGATAAATTTTCCTGTCATTTTGTTTTACGAAATCCTGTACGGTTTCTGTATAGCTTTCGTACCCTGCAACATCGATTCTGACTTTAGCAGCAGGATTTACCTTAGAAAGATCAATAGAAAACTTTCCATTCTCATCACTGATGATTCCCACATTTTCTTTTTCAACACCTACCTTCACATAAGCAATGGGTGTATTTTCTTCTTTGGACAAAACAGTTCCGGAAATTACCTGAGCTTGGAGCAAAAATGCAGTAAATAACAGAATTAAAGTATTGAGTTTCTTCATAATAAAAGTTTGATGCAAAAATCAATATTTGAATATGAAAACGTTCTTAATTTCTTATTAAATTTAAAGACGCTTTAGTTAAATAAATTTTAAAAAATCACAACAAAGTGAGCTAATTTATTAAAATCACTTAAACGGCTTTCTTTGAATCCATTCAACTGCCAGATTGAGTGATTTAAAAATCTTTTCCATGAATTGATTGATCAGAAGATTATTATGTTTAATTAACCCGAAAATTTCAGTTGGTTCTGCACCAATTGTTGATTTTATCTCTAAAGCCGTTCTTCCGAAAATTATTCGGTTGAATTTTTCTTTGATTCCAAATTCTACCATATCTAAAAGCATATTCAGGTAGATTTGTTTTTCTTTTTGCAACTCTTTGTCGTAACCGAGAAAGTACGTGTCAATATCTTTATTGTTCAGGATTAAAGTATAGAAACCAATCAGTTTTTCATTTAAATAATACCCAAAAACTTTAAAATTTTCTTTCAGAGATTCTTTCATGCTTTCAAAATGATTTTCGGTGAGAAAAAACGTATTGAAAGGAGCATTTTCAGCAACATTTTGATACAGAAGATTCATTTCTTTCTGATGAATTTTTATGTTCTGAAGATTCATTTCAGATTTTTCAATTCCAGTGATTTTTTTCTTTGCAGATTTGGCTCTGGTTCTGTATTTTGTGGAAAATGCATTCAGATAATCTTCAAAAGTCAGCCAGTTTTCTTTTAACCTTAAAATCATATTCGGCTGCACCGAAAATTTATAAAATGACTGATGATTTTTGCCTTGAAAATATTTAATGAAACTTTCCTGATAATCTTTGTAAATAATCAGCGAGGTTTTTCCCTCTTGTCTCTGCATTTCCTGAACTGCTTCATCCAAAAGCGGAATCACTTGATCGATAGTGATTTTCTCAGTATCAAAGTAAAATCCGTTTTGTCCGGTCAACATATTATTTCCCAGAATCATTACATTTTTACTAAACTGTTTAGCCACAAAATTTTTCACATTACAAAAAGCTTCATCTTTCTGAAAAGTTTTATGTTCAATAAAATTTAAATATTGAAATAACGCACCACCAATTAACTGATTATCAGTAAAAAATCCAACATAAAAGCACCTCATATTTTCAGGACATGAAGTTTGTAAAGTCACGAAATATTCTTTAGACAACATGACATTATGCTGCCCGATTACCTCATTCCAGTTATTGGGAATTTCTGATGAAGATTTGTATTTTTTAAAAGTATAAGACATAAAAAAGGCTACAAATGTAGCCTATAATTTAGATTTCAAATTTTTATTTCGGTGTCACAAGATTAAATCCATCGATCGCATACCAACCGCAGATAATTCCGCCCATTATGGTAATCGTAATCGTCCAATAGCCGGTATTGATAAAAATATATTTCCAGGATTTCCTTTCAAACATTGCGTTGATAGCAACCAAAGGAAAGACAAAGAAAACTCCTGTCATAAACGAATGCAACGCACCGTGACCAAATGATCTGAAAGCCGTACCATAATCATGCATAAACGCTGTGTAAGAAGGCTTAGCTAAATTTTCATCACCCCCAATCATTCCCATTGCGCCAAACTGATGAATAGTGACCATTTGCAGAAAAAAACCAATCAGGATTGATAAAATGATGGAAACAATAAATACCATTCCCATGTTTGCACCCTTCATTTTTTCTTCCGTCAAGCCACATTCTCTCATCCACGCTTTTCCAAAAACTTTTGGGTTGTACCAGATAAATCCCATAATCAGCGGGACTAAAGAGGCAAAAAGTATTGCCAAAAAGTTAATTTGTAACATAGTTTTAAAATATAGTTTAGTTTCTCAAATCTACATTAAAAAAGTTTACGATGATATATTAACCTTAAAAGCTCTAATATTTCGTATTTTTGCACCACAAAATTTGGATATCAATGAATTACGTTGCGGCTGAGAATCTTACAAAATCTTACGGGATCAAAACTCTTTTTAAAAACATTTCTTTTAACATCAATGAGGGCGACAAAATTGCCATTGTTGCCAAAAACGGAAGCGGTAAATCTACTCTGTTGAAAATTTTAATGGGAAAAGAAATCGCAGACAGCGGCTCGGTAATCATTAATAAAGATATTCAGGTGGTTTTGTTTGATCAGGAAATTGATTTTGAATCTAACCTTACGATTGAGGAATTTATGATGACTTTAGATTCTGCACCAATTTTGGCTTTAAAAAAATATCATCATGCATTGCTGTCGGGAAATCCAGATGAGATGGAAACTGCACTAGCTGAAATGGAAATTCACAAAGCCTGGGATCTTGAAAATGAAATGAGTCAAATTCTGTCTCAGCTTAAAATCACAGACCTGACTGCCAAAATGGGGATGCTTTCCGGTGGACAGATCAAACGTGTTGCATTGGCAAAACTTTTAACCGAAACTAGAGCCGAACACCGTCACACCCTATTGATCATGGATGAGCCTACCAACCACTTGGATGTGGAAATGGTAGAATGGCTTGAAAGCTATTTGAATAAAGCGAAAATCACTCTTCTTTTAGTAACTCACGACCGATACTTCCTTGATGCAGTCTGCGGAATTATCTGGGAAATGGAAGATCAGAATCTTTATTTTCACAATGGTTCTTACGCAACTTATCTGGAGAACAAAATGATTCGTGAGGATAATATGAACTCAACCATCGACAAAGCACAAAATCTTTACAGAAAGGAGCTGGAATGGATGCGAAGACAACCGAAAGCGAGAACTACAAAATCAAAATCTCGACAAGATGATTTCTATGAAACTGAAAAAGTAGCAAAAACCGATACCCGAAAAGAATCTCTGGAGCTTGATTTTGAAATGAAAAGATTAGGGAACAAAATTCTGGAGCTTAAGGATATTTCTAAAAGTTATGGTGATAAATTATTATTAAAAGATTTCAGTTATTCGTTCCAACGTGGCGAGAAAGTGGGAATTGTAGGAAAAAACGGAGCCGGAAAATCTACTTTACTAAATATTATCCAAGGTTTTGAACCAAAAGATTCCGGAGAAATTGAAACGGGAGAAACGATTAAATTCGGATACTTTTCTCAAAAAGGTCTTAAATATAAAGAAGAAGAACGTGTAATTGATTTCATTAAAGATATTTCAGAAAACTTCCCGTTAGCAAACGGAAGAACCATTACGGCATCGCAGTTTTTAAGATTATTCTTATTTGATGACCAAACGCAATATTCGCCGATTTCAAAGCTTTCAGGAGGAGAAAAAAGAAGACTTCATTTGATGTACATTTTATATCAAAATCCTAACTTTTTGATTTTTGATGAACCTACGAATGACCTTGACCTTCCAACTTTGACGGTTTTGGAAAATTTCCTTTTAAATTTCCAGGGAAGTTTGATTATTGTTTCCCACGACAGATATTTTATGGACAGAATTGTTGATCATATTTTAGCGTTTGAAGGCGAAGGGAAAATCAAAGACTTTATCGGAAACTTCTCAGAGTACAGAGAAAATAAAAAACTGGAAGACGGAAACCAAAAGAACGAAGATAAAAAAGCAAAAACTGTAGTTGAGAAAGTCGTTGAAAAACCAGTAGAAGTAGTTGTTTCAACACCGCAAACTCCAAAAAAGAAATTGTCTTTTAAAGAACAGCGCGAGCTGGAAACGATTGAAAAAGAAATTCCTGAATTTGAAGCTAAAAGAGCAGCAATTTTGGAGCAACTGAATAACGAAGCTGATTACGAGAAAATTTCAAAACTCTCTGCAGAACTAGAAAGCCTTTCTGAGAAACTCGAAAACCACGAAATGAGATGGCTTGAGCTTCAGGACTAAGATAAATTTAAAATATGAAGAGCTGTTCAATTCCTGAACAGCTCTTTTTTTATAATTAAAATTTTATTTTTTCTTGACCAAAGTAAGAATACTGAATAGAAGAAAAGCAGTTCCCAAAATAAGAAACCCATATTTCAGATACATATTGTCGTTAACCAAAGTCAAACCGATTCCTACAAATAAAAGACCGATCACTGTAAAACTTGAACTTCTTTTTTCATATTAATTTAGATCAACAATTTTCCCTTTTTTAGAACTCTCCAAAGCTGCTTCGATGATTTTCATGTTTTGAACAACTTCATTTCCTAGTGAAGGCAAAGCGTATCCGAAAACAATATGTTCATAGATTTGCTGGTAATAATTCATGTAATTTCCTGGTTGGCTTGAGGTCAAAATCCTTTTCGTTTCTGAGTTTTCATCCAAATAATTCAGAATTCCGTCAGATTCTTTCAGAGGCTGCATCCAGTCTTTTCCGTATGTTGGGATTGCTCCAGAAACCAATTCGGTCTCCTGATCATCTGTTCGTTCTTGTAAGAAACTTCCTTTATCTCCATGAAGTTTATACGCAAAATGTTCCTCTTTACTAAAAACTGAAGATTTTAATCTCGCTCTTACACCATCTTTATAATAAAGCAAAATTTCAAAATAATCATTGGCAAACTCCTCTCCTTTCATCGAAAATACATCTGCAAACAACTTTTCAGGAAAACCAAAAAACTGTGTTGCCTGATCCACAAGATGAGAACCTAGATCATGAACAGAACCAGAACCGTTTAATTCAGGATTTTCTTTATGCTCTTTTGCACTTGGCTCGGTTCTGAATCTGTCAAAACGGATTTCAACCTCTTTAATGTTTCCTAATTTTCCTTCAGAAATTACTTTTTGCACCTGAAGATAGTCACGATCAAATCTTCTGTTCTGATAAACACTTAGAAAGAGATTTTTAGATTCAGCCAATCTTACCAATTCTTCGGCTTCTGCAACATTTACGGTAAAAGGTTTTTCAACAATTACATTTTTACCAGCTTCCAATGCCATTTTTGTAAATTCAAAATGCGTCTGAACTGGAGTATTTACTACCACGACATCAATATCGGCATTTTGGAGCATCTCATCTAATGATCGATAGATGGTTGCATCAGGATATTTCTCTTTCGATTCTTCTTTTGACCTTTCTACAATTGCAGACATAAAAAATCCCGGATGTTCTTTTAAAAACGGAGCATGAAAAACCTTCCCGCTCATCCCAAAGGCACAAAGCCCCACTTTTACCAGTTGCATATTTTTTAATTTTAAACAAATATATTTATAAAAAATGTTTACTAGATGTTTTTGGATATGGAAAAGTATCTACAATATTAAATATGATAAAAATCAAGAAAATTTATTTTTAATAATTCTAAATAATAATAAGTTTATTTTTACTTTTGCGGAATCATAATTCTATTCCAAAAATCTAAACTATGAAAAGAAGGATTATCTCCTTAGGTCTTGTCGCTATCACATCATCGGTTGGTGCTCAGATGAGAAATAATTCTGAAAATGACACCATCAGAATTCAAACAATTGAAGACGTCAACCTTCACAAAACCGGAAATCCTAATACAGCAAAGCCGGCAACGACAAAGTCTAATCTTACGATAATGGAAAATCCGCAGGCGATTTCTATTGTTACCCATGAGATTATTGAACAACAACAGGCTAAACAACTAAGTGATGTTCTTCAGAATGTAAACGGAGTTTATGTAACTTCTTCCAGAGGTGGATCACAAGACAGCTTCGGAGGTCGTGGTTTTATTTTCGGAAACGATAATATCTATAAAAACGGAGCCAGAGTCAACAGCGGAGTTTTCCCAGAAGTGAGCGGACTTGAAAGAGTGGAAGTTCTAAAAGGGGCAACTGCAATGCTTTACGGAAATGCCGCAGCAGGAGGTATCATCAATTTGGTTACAAAAAAACCTAAATTCAATTTTGGAGGAAGTGTAGGTATGAACGCAGGAAGCTGGAATTCTTATAAACCTACAGTTGACATCTACGGACCAATTTCTAAAAACGTTGCCTTCAGAATCAATGGTGCATATGAATACGCAGAAAGCTTCAGAGATGTTGTACAATCTACAAAATATTATTTCAATCCTTCGTTTTTATTTAATTTAGGAGAAAAATCACAATTAATTATTGAGGCTGATTATCTTAAAAATGACCTTACTCCAGATTTTGGAATCGGATCAATTACCAATAAAGACCAAAGCTATTCACTGATTGATTGGTTACCAAGAAATACTTTTTTTGGAACCGACTGGCAATATCAAAATGTACAGCAAGCATCGACAAACGTAACATTCAATCATCAAATCAATGATAAATGGACATTGAATGCTTCTGCATCATATCAAAATTATACGAAAGATTATTTTTCAACAGAAAGAGTACAATGGAGTTATGATAAAATTTTTCCCAACAGACTTTCTTGGAATACACCACTAAACAAAACCTATAATGAGCAAAACTATGGTTCTGCGCAGGTCAACGTAAATGGAGATTTCAATACAGGAAAAATCAATCATAAAGTATTGATTGGTACTGATGCAGACTATGGACAATCTGATGCAAATGCTTACAATTTGATTCAAGCTCCTACAAACATATTATATCTGGACGACCCGAACTCTTGGGACAATGGAAGCTTAGCAATGCCTGACTCTAATTTAAATACCAAAACAAGAACAACAGCGAGAAGAGTCGGTGTTTACGCTCAGGATTTTATTAGCTTAACAAAGGAATTTAAAGTACTAGCAGGACTTCGTTGGTCGTATATTGAAAATATGCCAAGTTTACTTACCCGTTTTACCACAAACGTAAAAACTGAAGTATTAAATTCCGCAACATCTGACAATGCTTTTTCTCCGAAAGTAGGTTTCGTATATATGCCTAACGATAATTTTTCAGCATTTGCAACCTATACCAATTCATTTGCGGCCAATGCAGGGTATACTTCTGATGCTGTTAATAATTTAGATACCTCAGGATCTCTACAAACAGTACAAGGCAGAGTAGCAATATTGCCTAAACAAGGGATAAAGCCTACCACCGTAGATCAGTACGAAGTTGGTGTGAAGAAAAATATCTGGAACAATGCTTTAGCAGTTAACGTTACGCTTTATCAGATTCTATATCACAACTTCTATCAGAATTTCTTTTATACAGATACTTCAGGTACGGTACAAACACCAGACACTAATTTAAAAGAGTTTGCAGGAAAAATGAGAAGCCGTGGTGTAGAAGTAGATATTACCGGAAATCCTACTGAAAACATTTCTATCATTGGAGGTTTTTCATACAACAACTCTGTATATTTAGATACACCTGAAAAAGGATATGTAGAAAAGCAAAGATTGGTAAGAACACCTGCAACTACTGCAAACGCATCTGTATTTTATAAATTCACTAACTATGTTCCTGGTTTGAAAGCGGGAATCGGAGTATATTATATTGGAGACAGAATTGCAGGCTGGAACGACTCTAAATCTACGAATATTACAAGAAAAGATGTAAGCAGAATGATGGATCTGAAAGATTACACTACCGTTTCATTATCATTAGGATATGACTGGAAAAAATTCTCGCTGCAAGGAAAAGTGGGTAACCTATTTGATGTAGTCAATTATAATGTACATGAAAATTACTCAGTAAACCCTATTACACCAAGAAATTACTATTTCACATTAACATACAGACTGTAAAATTTAGAATTTTATAATTCAAAATTTCTATAATCAAAGTGGAAGTTGCATTTTTGCAGCCTCCACTTTTAAAATTTAAAAACAAACAATAAATTATGGATAAAATAAAGGATACCAGAAGTTTCATGAGAATCACTCACCGTTATTTAGGATTCTTCATGGCCGGAATAATGGCGATTTATGCATTAAGTGGAATTCTTCTGGTTTACAGAGATACAGATTTTCTGAAAAAAGAAAAACTGTATGATAAAGTAATTGCTAAAAATCTTTCTGAAAAAGAATTGGAGAAAGAATTGAAGATGAAGAATCTTGAAATAAAAAAGACCGAAAATAGTATTTTATATTTCAAAGACGGAACATACAATTCAGCGACCGGACAGGCAAAATACACAAAAAAAGAGCTTCCTTTTGTGATTGATAAAATGACTAAACTTCACAAGGCAAAGTCAGCAGATACTCTTTCGCCCCTCAACGCATTTTTCGGAGTTTGTCTTTTTTTCTTTGTTATCTCAAGCTTTTGGATGTTTAATACGAAAAGCAAACCTTTCAAGCGAGGAATTAAATTTGCTGTGGCAGGTCTTATCGTTTCCATTATCTTATTGTTTATTTAAATTACATATTTTATATAATTTTAGTTAAAATTTTAATGTTATTCACAAACTTAAAATATGACTTTTTCACATAAATTAGTACCTCAAGCATTGTGGCACATTTATTGAATTGAACTGCATATCAAAATAATTAACATTAACTATTAAAATTATAAATTATGAAAAAGCTAATTTTTACAGGAATATTAGCTGTTGCAGGATTGACAGCTACAGCAAACGCACAAATTCAAGAAGGAAACTGGATGGTTGGTAGTAGCTTACTTTCAAGCAACTTTGGTTTAAATACAGGTGGTGGTTACAGCATTGCATTACAACCAAAAGCTGCTTACTTTATTAAAGACAATGTAGCCTTGGGTGGATATGTTAACTTAGGAATCAGCAAAGTTACAAACGGAAGTCCTACAAGATTTGATTATGGTGTAGGTGCTTTAGGTCGTTACTTCTTATCTCCGGGAGAAAAAGGTGTAGACAATTTATTAAACCATGGTAGATGGTTCTTCGAAGGTAACTTAGGTGTAGGTGGATCTTCTGTAGAAAGCGGAAACTCTACAACAGGTTTAGACTTCGGTGTAGGTCCTGGTTATTCTTACTTCATTACTCCAAACATTGGTGTTGAAGGTTTAGTAAAATATCAAGGTCAGTCAGGATTTGGTAACGAAGGTCTGAACTCAAACATTACTTTCAATGTAGGTTTCAGTATTTATTTACCAACGTCTAAGGCAAAAGCAGTTGCTAACGATTTGAAATAATTAAATATTTCATACAACATACAAAAGCGGCCCGGAAAAATTTCCGAGCCGCTTTTTCAAATTAAAACTAAACTATATATAATAAATAAAAAATCTAAACCTATTGGTTGGGTTGAGGAGTAAAACGCAAATACGGTTTAATCTCAGTAACACCTTTCGGGAAAATATTTCTCGCATCTTCGGTAGAAATTGATGGCGGAATAATAACATCATCACCATCATACCAATTGGCAGGAGTTGCAATTTTATGAGAATCTACCAACTGCAGTGAATCTAAAACTCTAAGAATCTCATTGAAATTTCTTCCTGTTGAAGCAGGATAGGTGATAATCAATCTTACTTTCTTAACGGGATCAATAATTAATAAAGAACGGACTGTTGCAGTAAGCGAAGCGTTGGGATGAATGAAATCATAAAGCTCTGAAACTTTTCTGTCTTTATCTGCAATAATCGGAAACTGCACTTCTGTATTTTGAGTTTCGTTGATGTCTTTGATCCAGTTTTTATGATCTTCTACTCCATCGACACTCAAGGCTATAACTTTAGTATCTCTTTTGTCAAAATCTAATTTCAGCTTTGCGGTATAGCCCAATTCAGTAGTACAAACCGGAGTGTAATCTGCGGGATGGGAAAATAAAATTCCCCAAGAATCTCCAAGATATTCGTAAAAATCTATATTTCCTGCAGTAGTATCTGCCTGAAAGTTGGGTGCGGTATCTCCTAGTTTAATTGACATACGATGTTGTTTCTATTAGTCTACAAATTTAATAGACTTTTTGCAACTGGCAAAATTTTTGCTAAAGAATTTATTTATAATTTTGAAAAAAAATATTTTATGAAAACTGGCTTAAGCTATTTAGATACTGTATATAGCGTTTTAGAAAATTGGTACATCGCCTTTGCGAAACTCACGCCAAAGTTGGTGGTTGGAATTCTTGTTTTCATGTTTTTCTTAATGACAAGCAAATACCTGAGTAAACTTGCAGTAAAAATCATGCACAAGCTTTTTCCGAAAAGTAAAAATGAAGGATCTGTAATCACAATCATTAATATCTTCAGATTTATCATTATCGTGATGGGATCTTTTATTGCTTTAGAAATCATGGGCTTCAGTGGATTTCTCTGGAAATTTATCGGAAGTCTAGGGGTTGCAGGGGTGATTGCCGGGGTTGCTTTAAAAGATTTGGTTTCAAGTATATTTTCAGGAATGCTGATTGGAATTGATAAAGCCTTTAAAGTCGGAGATTATATTACCATCGGAAATCATTCCGGAACGGTGCAGGATATTGGTTTTTTAACCACAAAACTGATTACAGACGATGGAAAGAAAGCCTACATTCCGAATCAGGTTATTTTCAATGCTCCATTTTATAACATCACGGCATCACCTCAGCGAAGGATTATTTTAGATTTCGAAATTCCTGCGGATGAAGATATTGTGAAGGCACAGGAAAGCATCAATCATGTAATCTTAAGTCAGGAATATATCGATAAACAAGATAAAGTGGAAGTGATTTTCACAAGTTTGAAACAAGGAGTTTTTAATTTACAGGTGAAATTCTGGATGAAAGTTGGAGAAAATTTAGCCCATGTAAAAAGTGATATTTTAATGAAAATTAAAGGCAGCCTTGATGATCAGGGAATTCCATTAGTAACTCCGACGAGCATTAACATCACCAATACTCCGGCAATTGAGCCACCGAAAGAGAACACTGATTTATAAAAATCAGTTATTTAATTAAAAAAAATTAGTGTAAATTTTTATTCGGTCCGTGATAACCAAAAAAATTATAAATAACAAAACCTAAAAAAAACGCAAAAATTGCAGACAATATTGTAAGTATTAACACAACAATATTGTTTCTACTTTGCTTTGTGAAAAATTTTATGAAACCATAAGAGATGATTAATAATCCTATTCCAAAAATATAAAATATACGACCAGAATAAATCATTTGTAAGCCCCATAAAACACCACCAATAATACCGCCAATTACCCCTCCTAAAATACTTCCGATTACAGTACCAGAATTTATTTCTAAATCTTTTTTTCTTGATTCAAATACGCCAATAACTTTAGCAGAAATTTGCCCTATTTCGGTTGTTGACAATATATCAGACTTTAAATTTGCTATAATATCATTTTGCGTAAATGCTTTCCCATATAGCAGAATTACCTCATCATTTATTTTCAATTTTTCATCTTCTTTTTCTATGATTTTACCGTAACGTTCTTTAAGAGCTTGTACTCCACCTCTGTTATCTATAACAGTTTCTAACGCATTTTTGGCTTCATCCGTATATCCATCCTTATTTAAATAAATATTCATCAGCTCGCTATCTGAGTATTCAGAATATCTTTCGATAAGTTCATCTTGCATGAAATAAATTTTGCGCTAATTTAACAAAAAAACCCTCCAAATATGGAAGGTTTCATTATGTATAGCTGAGTGCTTATTATTTAGTTAAAGAAGAAGCGTGGATCAACATATCAACTAATTTGTTTGAGTAACCCATTTCGTTGTCATACCAAGAAACAAGCTTCACAAAGTTAGGAGAAAGCATAATACCAGCATCCTTATCGAAGATTGAAGTTCTCTTGTCTCCGATGAAATCCTGAGAAACTACAGCATCTTCAGTGTATCCAAGAATACCTTTCAATTCACCTTCAGAAGCAGCTTTGATTACAGCACAGATTTCTTCATAAGAAGCACCTTTTTCAAGTCTTACTGTTAAATCAACTACAGAAACATCAACAGTTGGTACTCTGAAAGACATCCCTGTCAATTTTCCGTTCAATGAAGGAATTACTTTTCCTACTGCTTTTGCAGCACCTGTAGAAGAAGGAATAATGTTATTAAGAGCAGCTCTACCACCTCTCCAGTCTTTCACTGAAGGACCGTCAACAGTTTTTTGAGTAGCTGTAGTAGCGTGTACAGTAGTCATCAAACCTTCTACGATACCGAAGTTATCGTGAATTACTTTAGCTAAAGGAGCTAAACAGTTTGTAGTACAAGATGCGTTTGATAAGATTTTGATATCGTCAGTCAATTCTTTGTGGTTTACACCCATTACAAACATTGGCGTATCATCTTTAGAAGGAGCAGAAAGAATTACTTTTTTTGCACCAGCATTGATGTGTGCCGTAGCACTTTCTTTATCTAAAAATAAACCTGTAGATTCTACGATGTAATCAGCACCGATTTCATTCCACTTCAAGTTGTTTGGATCTCTTTCTGCAGTAACTCTGATTTTTTACCGTTTACTACAAGGTCATTACCTTCTACAGAAACTTCTCCCGGGAAAATACCGTGTACAGAATCATACTTTAACATGTAAGCCATGTATTCTGCATTAATAAGGTCATTGATACCAACGACTTCGATGTTGTCTCTTTCAGTCATTGCTCTGAAAACAAGACGACCGATTCTACCAAACCCGTTAATACCTACTTTAATTGTTGACATAATTGTTTTGATTTATTTAATTATATAATATTTAGATTGCTAAAATTTCTGAAATCAGTAAAAGATCTTTATTGATTTCGTTGTGTTTTTTGATGGCATCTTCGATGGGTGTGTAAACAATTTCGTTTGAACGCATTCCTGCCATCACATTGTTTTCCCCTACCATTAATCCTGTTACAGCACCAAAGCCCAGTCTGCTCGCTAAAACTCTGTCTGCACAACTCGGCGACCCACCTCTTTGAATGTGGCCTAAAATAGCGACACGAATATCGTATTCTGGAAATTCCTTTTGAGTCTGCTCTGCCAATTCGTAGATGTTTGCAAGCTTTTCACCTTCTGCAACAACAACAATGCTCGAAGATTTTCCTGTTTTTTCTGCATTTCGGAAATTGGTAAACAATTCATCCATACTGTCTTTTTTCTCAGGAATCAAAATATCCAAAGCTCCTGTTGCCAATCCGCTGTTCAGTGCAATAAAACCTGCATCACGACCCATTACCTCAACAAAGAAAACTCTGTTGTGAGAAGTCGCTGTATCACGGATTTTATCAATCGCATCCATTGCCGTGTTCAAAGCCGTGTCGAAACCAATCGTGTTGTCTGTCCCGAAGATATCGTTATCAATCGTTCCTGGCACACCAATTACACGGATTCCGAATTCTTCATTGAAAATCTTTGCTCCAGTGAACGTTCCGTCACCACCAATACACACCAAACCGTCAATTCCGTATTTTACGCAATTGTCGTAGGCTTTTTGACGACCTTCTTTGGTTCTGAATTCTTTGGATCTGGCAGATTTTAGAATAGTTCCGCCTTGGTTGATTATATTTTTTACAGAACGAGCCCCCATTTTCAGGAAATCATCATGAATAAGACCATTGTAGCCTTCTCTCACTCCGTAACATTCGATATTGTAATAATTTGCGGTCCTTACTACCGCTCTTAATGCTGCATTCATCCCCGGAGAGTCTCCTCCCGAAGTAAGAACTGCAATTTTTTTTACAGCACTTTCATTCATTTAGTAAAAAATTTCAAACACAAATTTACAAAAACAAGTTCAGATAATGGCAGTATCTTGCCAATACTTTTCATCCTTTAGTATCCTGTAATTTTAAAGCAAATTGTTTAAGGAATAATTTACATTTTAAATTTATGAAACTCGAAGCTGTATTTTTTCACCAATTCTTTTCAGTTAAATATTTCCAATATCGTTTCGGAACATGTTGAATGTGCAGTTTTAAATTTTTTCTTTCTACAATATTGGTTTTAAAAAAATACCGTTGCCAAAGCTTTTGATATTGATTTTCTTCATCATGAAATTTCTCCTGATACTTTTTTAAATCCAGCTTTTCTTCCGGATAAAAGAAATCACACGTTTTCAAATCATAAAGAAGTCCGTAATTTCTTCTGAGATCGTAAATCATCCATTTCTGATCCTGATAACGGTCTTTGAAATGTTTTCTGATCAAAGGAAGCACATTAAAATCCGGATCGATTTTGGAGAAAAAAACCTCATCCTGCATTTTTTCAAATCTCACAAAAGCAGTCATTCTGTGTCTTTCTCGACTTACCGATTTTGAAATTTTAACAATTCTCAAAATATCCTGATCTGCATAATTCTGAAGAATATTTTCTTTCGGAAATTGTATCGATTGCCTTACCGCAGACAAAATTATTTGTTCTAAATCTGATTCTTCCGACAAAAAAACTTTCACCAATTCATGAATTCCAGACTTCCCGATGTTTTCTTCTATTTTATTTAAAACTCTCTCAGATTTCGCTTCCTGCGTAATCACTTCATGAATCTCAGCAAATATATTTTCCTGATGAAATCTTTCTCTGCTTACAATTTCCACATCTTTATACTTATACTCGAAGACTTCGAATATTGCAGTAAAAAGTCCGTCGAAACTTCCATCGTAGAGTAAAGTGGTCATTTTGGGTTGAAGGGTTTGGGAGTTCTAGAGTTTTAGAGTGAACTGATTTTTCAAGTAAGAATTATTAGTGAAATTCGTGAAAAATATTTGTGCTATTTGTGTTTAAAATTATTCTTTATAACAAATCAGTTTTAATTCATCTTCATTAATTTCAAGATAAAACTGACCAACTTTCTCTATTATCAATTTAATTTCTTCTAAATTTTGAATGTTATTAGAATCAACAATTTTTGGGAAAATCAAATATTCAATTTCTTTATATTCAAGCCAATCACCTAAAGAATTATTGCCCTCAAATCCTCTTTGCCAATAATCAAATTCAAAAATACTGTCTTCATTTAAATACAGCTCTCCAATTCTATCATTCTGAATTTTTTTAAATTGGATTTTCTTGAATTCATGGGCATTATCTATAATTGCTTCAATTAATCTGATCCACTTAGAATTTGATATCAAATGCTGAGAGAATTGAGAAACTGCTTTTTCAATATCTCTAATTTTCTGTTCATCATATCTTACAGCTTTTTTAGTTCTCATCATTAAAAAAGTGTTAACTGCTGCGAAAACTGATCCTGAAATTTAGAAGTACTTCCACCAATCAATAATTTTTTCAAATTTAAATCCGTTAAATGCCTTAAAAAAACGTTTCCTGCATTAAAATCAATGAAGTATTTCGCTCGGTTTACCGCTGCTCCGAGTTTTTTCAAATGATCAATCGTTAAAACCTGAAAACGTCTCGCTGAAACAATTTTCTTTGCCGTTTTCACCCCGATTCCCGGAATCCTCAGAATCATCTGATAATCTGCATTCTGTAGATTAATTGGAAACTGATCTAGATGCCTCAAAGCCCAGCTCAATTTAGGATCAACTTCCAAATCGAGAAAAGGCATATGCGGATCTAAAATTTCATCAGCTTTAAAACCGTAAAACCTCATCAACCAATCCGATTGATACAAACGGTTTTCCCGAAGCATGGGAACCGCCGTCGTCAAAGCAGGTAATCTCGTATCTTCCAAAACAGGAACATAACCAGAATAATACACTCTTTTAAGATTATAATTTTTATAAAAATGATCGGCAACTTTAATAATCTGTAAATCATTTTCGTTGGTTGCGCCTACAATCATTTGTGTAGATTGACCAGCCGGAGCGAACTTCGGAACTTTTCTGAAGATTTTCTTTTCTTCCTTATATTGGGTAATTCCGCTTTGGATATACTTCATCGGATTGAGCATATCCTGTCGGTTTTTCTCCGGAGCCAATAATTTCAAACCACTTTCCGTCGGAATTTCAATATTAATCGACAATCGGTCAGCATACAAAGCCGCTTCCTGCATCAATAGATCACTTGCCCCAGGAATTGATTTTAAATGAATATATCCGTTGAAATTCTCTTCCAGACGAAGTTTTTTTGCCACACGCACCAATCTTTCCATCGTGGTGTCAGCATTTTTGAAAATCCCAGAACTCAAAAACAAGCCTTCAATATAATTTCTGCGGTAAAAATTAATCGTCAAATCAACCACTTCTTCAACTGTAAAAGCAGCTCTTTTAATATCATTTGAACTTCGCGATACGCAATATGCACAATCGTAAATGCAATGATTGGTTAAGAGAACTTTTAAAAGAGAAACACATCGACCGTCTTCGGTATAGGTGTGACAAATTCCGCTTGCGGAACTGTCTCCCAAAGCACCTTTTTTATTCTTCCTTGAACCTCCACTAGACGAACATGACACGTCATACTTCGCAGCATCTGCAAGGATTTCTAATTTTTCTTTTAGGCGGTCAAAATTCATAATTCAAGTACTTTGTTAAAATTCTTCGAACACATAAGCCACATTAGGTTAAAGTAAATTTTTGAAAATATTTAGAACACACAGAGAAAATCAAAGATTTTCAATAACTTATGTGTTCTTTTTTAGCGATGAATCAAAAAAACTAAGATGACTAATGTGTTAAAAAACTTTTGTGTCTTTTGTGGTTTAAAGCTTTTTTAATATTCAAAAGTAAATCCAAAATTGAGAAATATCACTCTTTTTTCAACGAACTTATCCACAATAGGCACAAACAAATTTACTATATTTACCATCATTAATTTATGCGTGAAATCGTAAACGGTCGATTCCGCTTTTCTTTATCAAAAAACAACTTACTATATGAATCATCAACCGGTAGAAGGTTTTTCTAAACTGACCAAGCAGGGGAAAATTGACTGGCTAGTCAATGAATATCTCGAAGGAAACATAGATTATCAAAATATACTCAATCAATATTGGAACGAAAATCCGGATCTTCAGAAACTTCATGATGAGTTTTCTGAAAACACCATTTCCAATTTTTATATGCCTTACGGAATTGCTCCAAACTTCCTGATTGATGGGAAATTATTGGCTTTACCGATGGCAGTTGAAGAAAGTTCTGTAGTGGCAGCTGCTTCAAAAGCAGCCAAATTTTGGATTGATAAAGGTGGTTTTAAAACGACCATCATCAATACCAAAAAATTAGGTCACACTCATTTTATTATTGATGTAGAATCTCATAAACTTCAGCATTTTTTTAATTTTAAATTAAAGAAAAAATTGTTTGAAACCACAGAAAGCATCACGGCAAACATGAGAAATCGTGGTGGCGGAATTTTAGAAATAAAACTCGTTGACAAAACCGCAGAAATGCCTAATTATTACCAACTGAAAGCAAGTTTTGACACGGTAGATTCTATGGGAGCCAACTTCATCAATTCTTGTCTTGAACAGTTCGGTAAAACTTTAAAAGAGGAAATTTCTCTGGAAGAAGATTTCACACAGGAAGAAAAAGATTCTTTGCAGGTGGTGATGAATATTCTTTCCAATTTCACTCCAGACTGTATCGTAAGAGCTGAGGTTTCATGTAAAATTGAAGATTTAAAAGACGACAGCGGAATTTCAAATGAAGAATTTGCAAGAAAATTCAAGCAGGCTGTTACGATTGCTGAAATTGAACCTTTCCGTGCGACGACACATAACAAAGGAATTATGAACGGAGTTGATGCCGTAGTCATTGCGACAGGAAATGATTTCAGAGCAACCGAAGCTTGCGCTCATGCTTATGCCGCAAGAGATGGAAAATATTCTTCCTTAACACATTGTACAATTGATAACGGAATTTTCAGATTCTGGATCGACCTTCCGATTTCAGTAGGCGTTGTGGGAGGTTTGACGAATCTTCATCCTCTGGTAAAATTTTCTTTGGCTCTGCTGGGAAAACCTTCTGCTCAGGAATTGATGAGTATTTTGGCGGTTTCAGGATTGGCTCAGAATTTTGGAGCGTTAAGATCTTTGGTCACTACAGGAATTCAGAAAGGTCACATGAAAATGCATTTATTTAATATTTTAAATCAAATGGGTGCGACAGAAGCAGAAAAGCAACATTTTGTGACGTATTTTAAAGATAAAACGGTGACACATCACGAAGTTATTGATGAATTTAACAGATTACGAGCGCAATAATGTTACAGATTGTAGGATCCATCGCCTTTATTTTCTTTGGAATGTTTTTAAAAAATACAAAAAAGCAAGAATTTCAAAGGTCAAGAAAATTCTCAACCTTTTTCATTATTCTCGGAATTCTGACATTGATTGGTGGAATCATTTTAAAATATCTTAAAACTCAATAATGAAAAAAGGTTTATTATTTTTCATTCTGATTTCTTCGATTTGTTTTTCGCAGCAGAAAACTGTAAAAATAACTAATCTGCAACCTAAAACTGAAGATTTCAATTTTCCTAAAATCGCTTATCCTGAAAAACCTTCAGTAGAAAATAAAATCAACACCTTTTTGCAGGTTGATCAACTTGAATATGTTCCTGGCTCAGAGGTAAGTCCATCGAAACTGGTTTCATCAGGGAAAACCTCATATTCCAACTACGTTTATTTTTACAGCTGGGAAAAGCTGGAAACCCCAAAGAATATTCTGAGTATTGCTATCGACGGAGAAGCTTCTGGTGCCTATCCTGAAGGATTTTCAATCTGGAAAAATTTTGATTTGAGAACGGGAAATTTTATCAATGCTAAAGATTTATTTCAACCAGGTTCATTCAAAACAATTGAAAATTTAATTCAGAAAAGCGTCAAAAAAGAGGTTAGCGATTTCATTGTTCAGTTAAAATCGGAGAAAAACCCATCGGAAGAAGTTTCAGAGCAAATTTCTATGTATGAAGATTGTTTTACCGATTATACCTTAGAAGGAATTGAATATTATTTTGCAAAAGATAAAATCAGATTTATTGCCGGAAGATGTTCTAATCACGCAATGAGAGCATTGGATGATCTCGGCAGCCATGTTGTTGAATTTTCGTACAAACAATTAGAAAAACACTGGAGTTCTTACGCAAAAAACCTGTTATCAGACTCAGAAAAAATTGATAAAACCAGTTTTGACAACAAATTGTATAAAGGAAAAATTGACGGAAAGTATCCAATCACGGTTTTGATTAATCAGGTGTATGCAGACGGTTCTTTTTCTGCAAAATATTGGTACGATAAGAATAAAAAACTCATCCAATGGGATGGAAAACTGAAAGGCAATCACATCTCCATCATAGAAAACGATTATTACAGCGAAGAAACGAATCAATGGATTTTCAAAGCTTTGGTTGAAGCAGATGTACAGGGAAATAAAATTATAGGAACCTGGCAGGATTATAAAACAAAAAAATATTTAAAACTAGAATTAGAAGAATTATAAAATGAAAACAATTACTTTAGTCTTTGGTGCCGCTTATGGTATGCTATCCGTTATTTTGGGAGCATTTGGAGCACACGCTTTAAAGAAAATATTATCTGTAGAAAGACTTGAAAGTTTTGAAACAGGTGTAAGATATCAAATGTATGCCGCATTCTTTTTGTTGATTGCAGGCTATATTTTAAAATTTGATACCTCATCTCAAAAATGGATTTCTATTTTGATGATTGCAGGAACAATGCTGTTTTCTTTCAGTATTTACGGCTTGAGCTTACAGGATCATTTTGGTTTAAATCTTAAATTTTTAGGTCCAATTACTCCGCTTGGAGGATTATTTATGATTTTGAGTTGGGGAATGCTGATTTTTTATTTTGTAAAGAATAGAATGTAATTATTATAAAAGTCTTCGACAAGCTCAGACTGACACGTCAATCGCTAGCAAGTAGTATTAGCGATGTCATGCTGAGCTTGTCGAAGCATCCGTTAATTTTTCAACAAAATTTCGCTTAGAAAATATCAAAACACACTTTCAACAAATGATGATCGTAATTTTAAAATAAATTAAAATGAAAATCAACAGACGACGTCGCTTACTACGAACTTTTAATCTTTTAGATCAGCCGATTAAATTCAATCCGTTTGTATTCAGTCGTACTTTTTTCATGTGGGCTATCACAGGTTTGGTCGGTGGAATTATTGCCGGATTATATTGGATTGTCTTGGAACATTTCACAGAATTTTTACATCAATTTCACGGCTGGATGGTCATTCCAACAATGGCGATTTGTGGTTTATTAGCAGGTTTAGTGATCCACTTTATTGGAGATCCTGGCGAAATCCATTTG
This sequence comes from Chryseobacterium sp. 3008163, assembly GCF_003669035.1. Taxonomy (NCBI): domain Bacteria; kingdom Pseudomonadati; phylum Bacteroidota; class Flavobacteriia; order Flavobacteriales; family Weeksellaceae; genus Chryseobacterium; species Chryseobacterium sp. 3008163. The sequence goes on from NZ_CP033070.1 coordinate 1,673,904, forward strand.
ATCGTTAATAACATCAGATTCAATAAAGGAAAACTCGACCCAAAAAACAATCCTTCGATGATTTTGTCATCACTTTTTTGTGTAGCATCGGGTGGAAGTTTAGGTCCGGAAGCACCTTTGGTTCAGGTGACAGGTTCAACAGGAACTTATTTGGGAAAGCTTTTTAGACTGAAAGGTGAAGAACTTCGTTCGTTGAGTATTGCCGGAATGGCTTCAGGTTTCACAGCTCTTTTTGGTGCTCCGCTTGGCGGAAGTTTATTTTCTTTGGAAATTCTTCATCATAAACACGCCGTTGAGTATTATAAAGCGATTATTCCGGCATTGGTAGCGAGCTGTTTCAGTTATCTGATGTTTGCTTTGATTATCCATTTGGGAATCGGGGCGACGTGGGATTTGAAAGCCTATCATTACACCGGAGTTTATGATTTTGCACACGCAACCGCTTTTGGAATTGTAGGAACCTTATTTGGCTGGATTTTTATTTTTATTGTTAAGTTTTTCAAAAAAGCTTTCGAATACAGAAAATTCCCAATCTACATCAAAACTTTGGTAGGTGGAATTTTATTGGGGATTATCGCTTTCTATTTTCCATTGACAAGATATTTCGGGCATCATGAAGTGAATGAACTGATCAACGGAAACTACACATTGAACTTTTTAATCATTATTTTAGTTTTCAAAATTTTAGCGATTGCCATTACCGTAACTTCAGGCTGGAGAGGTGGTTTTATCATTCCGTTGTTCTTTGTAGGAACAACTTTAGGATTAATCATTCATCATTTATTTCCGACAGTTGATACGACTTTAGCGATTGTAAGTTGTATGGCTGCAATTAATGCTTGTGTTACGAGAACGCCGATGAGTACAACAATTATCCTGGGAACTTTAACGGGTTTTACCTATTTCGTTCCGATACTTTTTGCGAGTCTGACAGGATATTTTCTGGCTCCAAAAATTCCGTTTATCGGCTCACAATCTGAGAAATTGTCTGAGGAATAATTACGGGAATTAAACCATTAACGGATATTAAGAAGTTGAGAATAATTAAGTTGAGCTTCGCTTAAGCAGATTATTTATTAAAAATTTATCCTATTTTTCTTAATAAAACTTAACTCCTTAAATCTTCTTAATGGTTCACAAAAATTAAGTCTGATTTTATTTGGTTTAAACTCAATTTTTCTAAAAAACTTCGTTAAAGTTTAAGCTTTAATCATAAGAATATTTAAAAAGACGAATAGACTTTTAATTTTTGTGCTAATAATCTTGAACTTCCGTGTCTTTTTATTAAATTTGTCAACCTTTAAAAATTAAAATATAATAATAAAAATAATATGAATCTTCACGAGTATCAATCAAAAGAGATTTTATCAAAGTACGGAGTAGCAATACAACGTGGTTACGTTGCAAACAACGTAGACGAAGCTGTAGCTGCTGCTGAAAAATTGACTGCTGAAACCGGAGCTCAGGCTTGGGTTGTAAAAGCACAAATTCACGCAGGTGGTCGTGGTAAAGGTGGCGGTGTAAAGTTTTCTCCGAACATGGATAAATTGAAAGAAAACGCTCAAAACATCATCGGAATGCAATTGATTACGCCTCAGACTTCTGCTGAAGGTAAATTGGTGAATTCTGTATTGGTTGCAGAGGATGTATATTATCCGGGAGAATCTGAAACTAAAGAATTTTATGTTTCTATTCTTTTAGACAGAGCTGAAGGTAAAAATACAATCGTATATTCTACTGAAGGTGGTATGGACATTGAGCACGTTGCTGAAGTAACACCTCACTTGATCCACAACGAATTGATCGATCCTACTTTGGGTCTTCAAGGTTTCCAGGCTAGAAAAATTGCTTTCAACCTAGGTCTTGAAGGAAATGCGTTCAAAGAATTCACAAAATTCATCACTTCTTTATACAATGCGTATGTAGGAATTGATGCTTCTTTATTCGAAATCAACCCGGTTTTGAAAACTTCTGATAACAAAATTATCGCTGTAGATGCTAAAGTAACTTTGGATGGTAACTCATTGTTCCGTCACAAAGATCTTGAAGCTCTTAGAGATACAAGAGAAGAAGATCCTTTAGATGTTGAAGCTGGTGAAGCTGGTCTTAACTTCGTAAAATTGGATGGTAACGTTGCTTGTATGGTAAACGGTGCTGGTCTTGCAATGGCTACTATGGATATCATCAAATTATCTGGTGGTAACCCTGCTAACTTCCTTGACGTAGGAGGTACTGCTGATGCTGCGAGAGTACAGACTGCTTTTGAAATTATCTTGAGAGATCAGAACGTGAAAGCAATCTTGATCAACATCTTCGGAGGTATCGTAAGATGTGACAGAGTTGCTCAGGGTGTTGTAGACGCTTACCACGCTATGGGAAGCCTTCCTGTTCCATTGATCGTAAGATTACAGGGAACTAACGCTGTAGAAGCTAAAAGATTAATTGACGAGTCTGGTCTTCCGGTACACTCTGCAATTACTTTAGAAGAAGCTGCAAACAAAGTAAAAGAAGTTTTAGCTTAATATTTAAGTAAACTTTATAAATACAGAATCCGTTTTCGAAAGAAAGCGGATTTTTTTGGTCAAAACTTTCATAAAAAAACCATTTAAATAAGATTTAAATGGCACATTGGAACATAACTTCTCATCATTAAGTCATGAAATGTGTTTCTCAATCATTTCAAAACTCGGTATATCGTATTAGTAGTGTAGAGACAAAAATTAAAATAAAAACGAAGAAAAAATATTTAAATAATAAGTTTTCATGGTTATTAGTTTGTACAAAGATTCTAAATTATTTAATATAAAAAAATACCACTTAAGGCGTATTTTTAAGAAAAATTAACTAAATTCAATTACTCAATCACCATCATGAAAAAACCGAGGAAAAACATCCGCTCATAGACGTCTGGAATATTTATCCCGGAAACCGAAGAAGCGATAAAATATTAGAGAAACCTTCCATAGAGCGTATTATCGGAGAGATGTTTGCTATCGGAGAATACTATTATTACGTTTTAAATCTCAACAACAGTACTGTTACGAATCATCACGAAAGCATTCTCAAAATTCATGGGCTAAAAAACTATCCCTTACATCTCAAAGAACTCATTGATCTTATTCATCCGGACGATATTCCTTTTGTGATAAAAGCAGAACAAACTGTAGTCAATAAAATTCTGGAAATTGGTAAAGAATTTCAACTCTATTTAAAACCAAGCTACTGCTTCAGAATGAAAACGGCAAAAGGAAATTATGAGCTTTTTCATCATCAGGCGATTCATACTTTTGAAGATGAAAATCAACATTTGGTACAGTCCATCAACATACACACCAACATCCAGCACATTACGAGTGAGAATTCTTATACCGTTTTGATTACAGGAATTGAGCCTAGAAAAGATTTCCATCAGATTAAAATTAATCAAAATTTGCTTTCATCTTCAACGCAAGAAAACAATCTCACCAAACGAGAAACCGAGGTTTTATCTTTCATTGCCAAAGGCTATTCAGGAAAAGAAATTTCCTCTATCTTAATACTTTCAGAACATACCATTCGTACCCACAGAAGAAATATTTTAAGCAAAACTAATTGCAGGAACAGTAAAGAACTGGTGAAAAAAGCTTTTGATTTTGGATTGATTTAATCTACTTTAAATTTAAAACTGACAAATCTCACGATATTATTTCGGCGTAAAACTTGTACCTTTATCAATGATGGAAGAGCATATTTTACAACCAAGATTTAAAGATTCACAACATTTCAAAGATTTTTGGACGACAGGAAACGGAAAGCAGCTGATTGATCTTTCAGGAGCAGAAGTCAGCTTCAAAGACTTTGATAAATTCTCTTATTTCTTTTATCATGTAGACGAAATTGGTGATGAGGTTGTAAAAGACGTTTATTTTACTAAAAAATACAGCGAAGCTTCAAGAGAGATTGAAAACTACATCCGAAACGGAGTTTCAGACAACGATGATGTTCCGGAAAGTGTAAAAAAACTTTTTCAGCAAACGCAAACCCTACCCGATTGGCTTGATTTAAATTTAATTAAAAAAGGTGCCGAGCTTTGCATGCGCTGCAATCTGGATTCTTTGATTTCCCTTCGCGATTACTGTCTGATTGGCGGCTATGATTACGCTTACCTCAACAAACCGTTAATTGTCACAGAAGCATTGAAAAAAGGTGCAGTAAAAAGACTTTCGGAAACGTTGGATTTTTGGGTCAATGTGACAAGATATGATGCTTTAGAAATTCATAAAAAAGGTTATGAATTTGCAATTAAGACAAGACTCATTCATTCCTATGCTAGACTTTCTATCAAAAAACATTATAAAAACTGGGATACCCAAAACTGGGGTGAGCCCATCAATTCCTGGGATATGATGGCGACTTATATTGGTTTCAGCTTGGTATTTCAGCACAGTCTTCATAAATTAGGAAATACCATATCCGAAGAGGAAGAAAAAGGTCATTTTCACCTTTGGAAATACGTTGGCTACCTTTTAGGAATTCCCGAAGCGCTTTTACCAAACAATAAAAAAGAAGCAACAGAATATTTTTATTTATGGACTTCCATTCAGCTATCATCTGATAAAGATTCAGTGTTGCTGGCACATTCTCTGTTGAATGAATCGCTTGAAAATCCTATTTTAAAATATAAATTTCAGAGAAAAAACTTGCGTTATCTGCATATCTGCTGCACATGGTTTTTGCTGGGTGACGAAGTTTGCAAACGGCTTCAGATTCCTGATGTCCCGTTCAAAAAAGGTTTCCCTATTACGAAAAGAATTATCAATAAAATATACGATTCTACCGTAAGCCGTGAAGTCAGAATTAAAAAAGGAAACAAAGATCAGACGAAAGTTTTGGCGGATTATCTGAGCATCACCCAGAATTCTAATTTTCATTAATTTTTTCAGTAGCTTAATCCCGCTTTCACTACTCGCTTTTCTCTGTTTCGGCGGCGGCAAAGCCGCCGCCGAAACAGAGAAAGAGCTCAAACAGGCCGTTCAATCGGGGCTAAAAACCAACCGTCTTCGGTCGAAGGCCGAACCACCACCTCCAAGAAAAGGGATCCTCTATCATAAGCAATCTGTGATTATAATTTCTTCATTTAGTATTTAATTTAAAGCAAAAACTTTATCATTTTTTAACGCTAAAAACAATTTCCAAAAACAAATAATATTAGCTTTTGAAATTAAAATTATGTAATTTTGATAAATTATTACAATACGAAATGAGCAACTTAGAAGATAAGAAAAAAGCATTGGCATTAGTGCTTGATAAGCTAGATAAAACATACGGGAAAGGAACGGTAATGACGTTGGGAGACAGTGCGATTGACACAACCATCGAAGTTATTCCTTCCGGATCATTAGGATTAGACATCGCTTTAGGCGTTGGCGGATATCCAAGAGGAAGAATCATTGAGATCTACGGACCAGAATCTTCAGGTAAAACAACATTAACTTTACATGCAATCGCAGAAGCTCAAAAAGCAGGCGGAATTGCAGCTTTCATTGATGCTGAGCACGCTTTCGACAGAGGGTACGCAGGAAAATTAGGAATCGATCTTGAAAACCTGATTATTTCTCAGCCGGACAACGGTGAGCAGGCTTTGGAAATCGCAGATAACTTAATTCGTTCAGGCGCAATTGATATCGTTGTGATTGACTCGGTAGCAGCATTGACTCCAAAAGCAGAGATTGAAGGTGAAATGGGAGATTCTAAAATGGGTCTTCATGCAAGATTGATGTCTCAGGCTTTGAGAAAACTGACAGCAACTATTTCAAGAACAAAATGTACCGTGATTTTTATCAACCAATTGAGAGAAAAAATCGGTGTGATGTTCGGAAATCCTGAAACAACAACTGGTGGTAACGCCTTGAAGTTTTATGCTTCAGTAAGAGTTGACATCAGAAAAGCTAGTGCACCAATCAAAAATGGTGACGAAGCAGTTGGTAGCCGTGTGAAAGTGAAAATTGTGAAGAACAAAGTAGCTCCACCTTTCAAAATGGCAGAATTTGACATCATGTACGGTGAAGGAGTTTCTAAAACCGGTGAAATCTTAGATGCAGCGGTTGATTTGGGAATTGTAAAGAAAAGCGGTTCTTGGTTCAGCTACGGCGAAACTAAATTGGGCCAAGGTCGTGACGGTGTAAGAGATTTGTTGAAAGATAATCCTGAACTGGCCGAAGAACTTGAAAACAAAGTAAAAGAAGAAATCATCAAAAACAAAAAATAATTTGTTTTGATTTAAATAGTAAAGACAGCTGAGAGGCTGTCTTTTTTGTTTTATAAAGAAGGTTTAAAGAAAACTTGTATAGCCTTTGACTACGATTATGCAGTATTCTTTATTTCGTAACGTATATTGAACTGAACTATTGAATACGTTTTATTCGGAGAAATTGATGATAAAAAAATGCCAATCTGTCACTTTCTGTTCAATGGTATTTTTTTGAGAATTAATAATCAAATTTAAAAATTAAATACAATGACAAAAGGAAATATCAATGTTTCGGTGGAAAATATTTTTCCGTTGATTAAGAAATTTTTGTACAGCGATCACGAAATCTTTTTAAGAGAACTCATTTCAAACGCAACCGATGCAACTTTGAAATTGAAACACTTGACCAACATCGGTGAAGCAAAGGTAGATTACGGAAATCCGAAAATCGAGGTGAAAATCGATAAAGAAAACAAGAAGCTTTACATCATCGACCAAGGTCTGGGAATGACTGGCGAAGAGGTTGAAAAATACATCAATCAGGTGGCGTTTTCCGGAGCCGAAGAATTTCTGGACAAGTATAAAGACTCTGCTAAAGATTCAGGAATTATAGGCCATTTCGGTTTAGGTTTCTACTCTGCTTTTATGGTGGCTGAACAAGTTGAAATCCTTACTAAATCTTATCGTGACGAAAATCTCGCAGTTCGTTGGATATGCGACGGAAGTCCTGAATTTAGTTTAGAAGAAACTAGTGACAAAACTGACAGAGGAACGGAAATTATTCTTCACATTGCAGAAGATTCGTTAGAATTTTTAGAAGAAAATAGAATCCGTGAATTGTTGACGAAATACAACAAATTCATGCCTGTTCCTATCAAATTCGGAACAAAAACTGAAACACTTCCTTTACCTGAAGGTGCTGCGGAAGATGCAGTTGCAGAAACGGTTGAGGTAGATAATATTGTTAATAACCCAACTCCAGCTTGGACAAAATCTCCGAGCGAATTAAAAGACGAAGATTACAAAGCGTTCTACCACGAATTGTACCCGATGCAATTTGAGGAGCCATTGTTTAATATTCACCTGAATGTTGATTATCCGTTCAATCTGACGGGAGTTTTATATTTCCCGAAATTGGCGAATAATTTAAATATCGAAAAAGATAAAATTCAATTATATCAAAATCAGGTTTTCGTAACTGATGAGGTGAAAGGAATTGTTCCTGACTTTTTGATGTTGTTGAGAGGTGTGATTGATTCTCCGGATATTCCGTTGAATGTTTCTCGTTCTTATTTGCAGGCGGACGGTGCGGTGAAGAAAATCTCTTCTTATATCACGAAAAAAGTGGGCGACAAAATGGCGTCATTAATCAACGAAAACCGCGAAGATTACGACAAAAAATGGAACGACATCAAAATCGTTATCGAATACGGAATGATTTCTGAAGATAAGTTCTTCGAAAAGTCTGACAAATTTGCATTGTATCCAACTACTGACGGAAAATATTTCCTTTGGAACGAATTGGAAGAAAAAATCAAATTAAATCAAACAGACAAAGACGGAAATTTAGTAATTCTTTACGCTACTAATGCCGATGAACAGCACTCTTACATCCAATCTGCGAAAGATAAAGGGTACGAAGTTATTCTTTTAGATTCTCCAATTGTTCCTCATTTAATTCAAAAATTAGAAACTTCAAAAGAGAAAATTTCTTTTGCAAGAGTTGATGCAGATCACATTAATAATTTGATTAAAAAAGACGAACCTGCAATTTCTAAATTAAATGAAACTGAAAAAGAAACCTTAAAGAAAAACGTTGAAGAGTCGATTAATGACAAGAAATTCACCGTTCAACTTGAAGATTTAGACATTACAGATGCACCCTTCACGATTACCCAACCGGAATTTATGCGTAGAATGAAAGATATGCAGGCAACCGGTGGTGGCGGAATGTTCGGAATGGGCGGTTTCCCTGAAATGTATAATCTGGTGGTGAATTCTAACAGTGAATTTGCAACGAAAATTTTGGCTAATGAAAATGCTGAAGAGAAAAGTTCTCAGATTAAATATGCTTTAGATTTGGCTAAACTTTCTCAGAATTTATTGAAAGGAAAAGAGCTGACAGACTTCATCCAGAGAAGTTACAAGCAATTGGAAAAGTAAATTAAACTAATTTATATTGAAGCTCGGAACGACTAAATCGTTTCGAGCTTTTTTATGAAAAATTAATCATAGAAATAGTAAATTTGGCTTTGCTTAATAAAACATGGATAAGTTCAGCTTTTTAGAAATCACTGCTTGTATAGGAATTTTCGTAATCCTATTTCTTGCCTTGTTTTTGCTGACCGTGAAAACGGAACATAAATTACGAAACCAACTTTTCGCTTTTTTTCTTATCGGAAATGCCATAGATGCATTAAAATTTTTGATGCGAGAATTTCCGGTTAATTATATCAATCTCGAAGCATTTCGGTGGAGTTTTGTGTATTTGGTTCCTGCATTGTTTTACCTTTATACATTATCCGTCTGCTATTCTAATTTCCGTTTAAAAAAGAAACATTTACTCCATGCAATTCCATTCGTTGCGTACAATTTGTTTCTGATGTGGGGAATTTATTTTGTAGATAGACCTTCTAAAATACAGTTCATTAATGGCATGAATGATATTCCTTTGATGCAGTTTTTTCAGTTTCTTTTTGAATTTATGTTTCAAGTTTATTTCATTGCGTCATTTTTGGTGATTAGAAAATCTAAAACGGTTTATCTTCAAAATTATACAAATCCAAATATTTCTGTACTCAATGCTCTACATAAAATAACAATTCTCTACTACTTTCTGCATTTCATAGTTCTTGTAAGATGGTTGGTCACTTTTATCTTCGGTTCAGGCGAAATTCGGATATGGGTTGTAACACTTGATGGGTTTGCATTTTTAATTTGTACTTGTTGGTATTTATTTGTAGCATTAAATAATCCGGAATTTTTTCGAGGTGTAAATTCACAGTTAAAAGTAATCGAAGCAATTATCCCGAAACAAAAATCTTCTCCCTTAATTGATGACGAAAAGAACAGAGAAATAGAAATGTTGCAAAAATTTATGACTGAAAAAGAGCCTTATTTGGATTCATCGCTGACGATTCAGGATTTGGCAGAGCAGGTGAAAATGCCGGTCAAAGATTTATCCGCTTTGATTAATCTGTATATGAATAAACACTTTTTTGATTTTATTAATGAATATCGAATCGAAAAAGCCAAAGAAATATTGAAAGATTCTTCACAAAAAGACCTGACAATTCTGGAAATTCTCTATCAGGTTGGTTTCAATTCTAAATCTTCATTTAGTACTTCTTTTAAAAAACACACAGGGAAAACGCCCACGGAATTTCGGAAAAATTCATTTTAAGTATTGAAATTATTGAAAAATCAGTTCGACTTTTTTTAATCGGTCGCGTATTAATGCGTTCTGAAGCATCTTTGCATCAAATTATAAAATCAAAATGAAAAACCGATTTTTCTTATTAGTACTAATTTTTTTATTTACAAATACGCTTTCTGCCCAAGAATTAAATAATCCCAAAGAAACAAAGAAGATACATCAAAATTCCACTGAACAAAAATCAGAAATCAATCAAATTGATTCCTTAATGACAAAATCTTACGAAAGAGGTTTATTCAATGGAAATGTTCTTATCGCTAAAAATAATAAAATCATCTATCAAAAATCATTTGGTTTTACCGATGAAACCAAACAAACTAAGCTAAACAACAAGTCAATATTTAACATTGGCTCTATTGCAAAAGAGTTTAATGCTGTCGCCATAATGATTTTAGTTGAGCGCGGTCTTCTCAATCTGGATGACTCGATTTCCAAATTTAATTTGGGTTTGCCGAAATGGGCAGAAAAAGTCACCATTCGACATTTGATAAATTACGCCAGCGGAATTCCTAAAATAGAGTCAGGGCTAAATCCGGTAAGTGATGCAGATGCGTGGAAGATTTTGAGAAGCAGTGATAATTTATTGTTTGAACCTGGAACAAGTTACAAATACGATAACGGCAATGTGTTTTTGCAAAGAAGAATTATTGAAAAAGTAACAGGAATGTCATTCCAGCAATTTGTCATTAAAAACATTGTTAAACCTTTGAAAATGACAAATTCAATTTTTGACCCAAAATCGGGTTTTAAAAACCGGACGTCCTGTTTTGATTTTGACAAAGTCAGATGTCCAGAAATGAATTTCATTAGTGGATGGCTTTGGGTAGATATCAATGATTTCTATAAATGGATTGAGGCTATGAATTCTAATCGTTTAATATCTAAAGAATCCTTTCAAACTTTGTTGAATAATCCATACGCAAAAGATGAAGGTGGTTCACTTGGCAGATACTTTGAAAAAGAAGAACTACAGAGACACAATGGTGTATCGTATAAATTTGAATCCATCTTTTTAAACGATTTTAAAAATAATATTACAATAATTCTAGTGTCTAATAATCTAAATAGAGTTTGGGATTTAGGATATACTATTCACAATTTAATGTTAGGGAAAGAGTACGAAATTCCTAAAAAATCTGTTTATCAAGCGATAAGAAAGGAATCTCTCGATAACGTAAATACAGCGATAGAAACATACTATTTACTCAAGAAAAATTCTGAAAAGGAATACAGCTTTGAAAACCCAAACGAACTGAATAAATTAGGATATGAACTCTTAAGACTTGGAAAAAACAATGAGTCAATAGAAATATTTAAATTGGCTACAAAAGAATTTCCTAAAGATGCCAATCTATTCGATAGTTTAGGAGAAGCCTATTTTACAAATAAGCAATACAATTTAGCATTAGATAGTTATAAAAAAGCAATAAGTCTTGGTGGAACCAATGGTAATGCAGAAAAAATGATAGAAAAAATCGGGAAGGAAATAGGTAAATAAAACCTACCCGAATGTAAAAAACATTTTTCTGAGTTGTCTTATTAATTAGAAATCAATTATTCCCAAATGAAAAAACTAAGCTTCATAATCATACTCTTTTTATCGCTCAACACTTTTGCACAAAATGTAAATTCAAAAGTTGATGAAATTATCAATCGTGAAATGAAAGAAAGACGAATTCCTGGATTACAATTAGCTGTTGTTCAAAATGGCAAAATCGTATTAAGCAAATCGTACGGATACGCAAATATTCAAGACCATATTTCTGTCAAAAACACGACCATTTTTCCAATCAATTCAAATACAAAAATTTTCACTGGTGTTTCTGTAATGCAACTGGTAGAACAAGGCAAAATAGAACTCAATGCGCCTATCAAAAAATATCTAAATGATTTACCTTCAGAATGGCAAAATATAACGGTTGACCAATTGTTGACACACATTTCTGGTTTGCCAGAAATCCTACAACTTCTTGACCCTCTCACCGGTAGCATAGGTCCGTTAAAAACCGAACAAGCCATTTGGGAAAAACTGAAAACACTTCCTTTAGAATTTAAAACAGGCGAACAATTCAGTTATAATCAAACCAATTATTATTTATTAGGAAAGATTATCGAAAAAGTTAGTCATCAATCATTTTCGGATAATTTCGAAAAGAAGCAGTTTGAAGTTGTTGGGATGAAACACACATTATTTGGAGATTCCAGAGATTTGATTCCGCAATTTGCGCCTACTTATCGTTACAGAAATTTATTTGATGGTAAAAAAACTGATGATAAATTGGTAAATAATTATACTGAATTTCCTGATTTTACAAGAACCGGAGCGGGAATCAACAGTACAGCTGAAGATATGGCAAACTGGGTAATTGCTTTGCAAAGTGGTAAATTATTTCAAAAATCTGCAACATTAGATTTGATGTGGTCGCCAAGCAAATTCAACAATGGAAATCCGACCAACTGGACACGAGGTTGGGGAATTGCAAAATTTAGAAAAAACCACAAAGCAATAGGAATGTCTGGCGGAAATAGATCTGCTTTGTTGATTTATCCGGATGATCAATTGGCAATAATTGTTTTGACCAACTTAGGAGGAAGTGCTCCCGAAGATTTTCTGGAAGAGATTGCAGGATGTTACAATGCGGATATTTTAGAAGCTGATCCTTTAACTTTTTTGAGGAAAAACCTGCGAGAAATTGGATTTGATAAAGCGATTGATTTTACAGAAAAGAAGAAAAAGAAAAATCCCGAATTTGATCCACAAGAAGTAGAATTGAATAATTGGGCTTACAGAATGATGGCAAATAATCAACAAACTGAAGCTTTAGAAATTTTCAAGCTTAATGTCCATTTGTTTCCCAATAGTTGGAACGCTTATGATAGTTATGGCGAAGTATTATTAAAAACAGGAAATAAAAATAAGGCAGTCGAAATGTATAAAAAATCTGTTGAGCTGAATCCTAAAAATGAAAATGGCAAAAAAATGATTTTGAAAATTGAAAAGGAAATTGGGAAATAAAACCTTCTCCAATGTAACAAACATTTTTCTGAGTTGTCTTATTAATTAGAAATCAATTATTTCCAAATGAAAAAACTAAGCTTAATCATTCTGCTATCTCTATCACTCAACACTTTTGCGCAAAGTGTAAATGATAAAATCAAAATTTTAGAAAACAATCTCAATTATTGGGACAAATCGAAAACAAAAAAAGCACCTTTAAAAGACAGAATGGCTTTCTACAACGCAAACGCTGTAAGCATTGCCGTCATCAAAGATTACAAAATTGAATGGGTGAAAGCCTACGGTTTTGCAGACGTTTCTGAAAAAAGAGTTGCAACGCCTCAAACACTTTTTCAAGCAGCTTCCATTAGTAAATCTATCAATAGTCTTGGAATTTTAAAATTGGTTCAGGAAGGAAATTTAAGTTTAGATGATGACGTTAATAATTATCTTAAAACCTGGAAATTCCCGTATGATGCAACTTCAAATGGTAAAAAAATTACAATTGCTAATTTGCTATCTCATAAAGCTGGATTGTCTGTACACGGATTTGGTGGTTACAAAAAAGGGGAAGAATTGCCTACGACAATACAGATTCTTGATGGACTGAAACCTTCTAATTCTAGCGCAGTTCGTTCTATTTTTGAGCCTTCTACAAAGTTTCAATATTCCGGCGGTGGAACTACGATTTCTCAATTAATCCTTGAAAATACGACAGGAGAAAAGTACGAAGATTATATGCTGAAAAACGTTTTGATTCCACTGGGAATGAACAACAGTTCTTACAATCAACCACCTTCTAAAGACAAAGAAAACTTGCTTGCAACAGCTTATGATAACGGAAAAGAAGTGAAAGGAAAATACCATATTTACCCTGAAAAAGCGGCAGCCGGATTATGGACAAACCCAACAGATTTGGCCAATTACATTATCGAAACCCAATTGTCTTTATTAGGGAAATCAAATAAAATTTTGTCTAAAGAACTATCCGTAAAAAGAGTAGATCATAATCTTGGCGTATTTTTGAATGATTTTAAAGGCACAAAATATTTCGGTCACAGCGGTGGAAATGAAGGTTTTGTTTGTCATTATGTTGGAAGCCTTGAGGATGGAAACGGGATCGTCGTAATGACAAATGGAAGCAATATGAAGCTTGTTGAAGAAATCGTTTCAAGTATTGCAAGTTTGAATCAATGGAAAAATTATCCTTTGGAACCGATTAAAGAATCTATTGCCTTGGCTATCAAAAAAGAATGTGAAAAAATATCGATAAAGGTATTCAACTCTACAAAAATCTTAAGAAAACTCAACTCAATCAATATAATTTCTCTAATGAAGGTGAATTGAATTCTTTAGGCTACAAGTTTTTACAAAACCATAAAATAGATTCTGCCATCAAGATTTTCAGTTTGAATATTTCTGAATTTCCAAATTCAGCAAATGTTTACGACAGTCGTGGTGAAGCTTATTTTAATAAAAAAGAATATTTGACTTCGAGAAAAGATTATCAAAAGGTTTTAGAGCTTGAACCTACAAACCAAAATGCTAAGGAAATGCTTTCAAAGATTGAAGAAATTTTGAAAAAGAAATAATAGTCGTTGAAATTTTCAACGTTAAAAAAAGTATCGGCGGCACCAAAGGTGCCGCCGATACTATCTTATCTTTAGAAAAAATTTACTCAATGAAACTTTCAACCGCTTCACAAAGTCAGCCAGTTTTTTCTGTTATGAATTGTTACTTTTTTATTCTGAACCGTAATAATGCATTCTAAATGAAATTACAATTCTTCCAATGGATTCCAAAATAGTTTTTTGAAATTTTTTATTCTGAAATTTTCCACTTCAATTCCTTCCGCTTCCAATCTTTCTTGAAATTCAGGAACCGATAAAGTTCCAGAGCTCGAAATCACACGATGCGCAGGAACATCTTTCGGACAACCGCCCATCGCTTTTCCCACGTGACGGGAATGATTTGGGAAACCAACTGCTTTGGCAATTGCTCCGTAACTTGTTACTCTTCCTTTAGGAACTAATTTGGTAATTTCCCAGACTTGTTGTTTGAAGATTTCGTTCATTTTCTGATTTAAATGGATATTCAAATGTAAGAAATAAATCATCTTACTCTATACAACAATCTTGTATAGAAAACCTTGACAAAGTTTATAAATGACAAAAAAATGCATCGTTTAATAACTAAAGGATTGTTGTAAAAAGTAACTCTAGTAAGTTTGGCTAAACTAACTTCTAAAATCTAATTTCTAGCCCCTAATACAACTGTTGCATAATTTTTGAATAACCTTCTATCTAAATCTAAAAGCTATGAAAAAGTCCATTTTTAGAATTCTGAATAAAATCAATAAAGCCGTCTTACCGAAGTTAAGTGATAAAGACCCGACAAAACTGACTAAAGTGCAGAAAGGAATTCTTGCGTACCGTTATTTTGTGTTGACTAATTCTTTGGATTGATAAGCTTTGCGTGAGGGATATGGAGGGCGCGGCGAAGACCGCGGTGCAAAGCACCGGAACGAAGTGGAGCCTGTAGAAGCCCGACCCGAGCATAGGGATTGCTTTGGAGAGGGGCACGCCATTATTCAAAACTCTAATTTTACACTTATCTTTTTCACTGATAGACAACACATTTTTGCTCATTCGTGGCGTAAAAAAAACGTCCCAAAATTTGGAACGTTTTCTATAACTTCAAGCTTCAGACTTCCGTCTTCCCGCTCTATTAATTTTCTAAGATGTAAGAGAACATCAATGGAGCACAAATCGTCGCATCACTTTCAACGATAAATTTCGGTGTTGTGATATCTAATTTACCCCAAGTAATTTTCTCGTTCGGAACTGCTCCTGAATAAGAACCATAAGAAGTCGTCGAATCTGAAATCTGACAGAAATAAGACCAGAACGGAATATCATGCATTTCCATATCCTGATACAACATCGGAACTACACAGATCGGGAAATCTCCTGCAATACCTCCACCAATCTGGAAGAAACCAACTCCTTTTCCTGCCGAGTTTTTCGTGTACCAATCTGCCAAATACGTCATGTATTCGATACCAGATTTCATTGTCGTTGCCGTCAGCTCACCTTTAATACAGTAAGAAGCAAAAATATTACCCATGGTAGAATCTTCCCATCCCGGAACAACGATTGGCAAGTTTTTCTCAGCCGCCGCAATCATCCAAGAATTTTCTCTCGGAATTTCGTAATACTGCTCCAACACTCCAGAAAGAATCATTTTGTACATGAATTCGTGCGGGAAATATCTTTCACCTTTAGCCTCAGCATCTTTCCAGATTTCTACGATGTGCTTCTGCAATCTTCTGAAAGCTTCTTCTTCAGGAATACAAGTATCTGTCACTCTGTTTAAGCCTCTTTCCAGCAAATCCCACTCATCCTGAGCAGTTAAATCTCTATAATGAGGAACTCTTTCGTAGTGAGAATGCGCCACCAAGTTCATCAAATCTTCTTCAAGGTTTGCTCCTGTACAAGAGATAAAATCAACTTTATCCTGACGGATCATTTCAGCCAAAATCTTTCCTAATTCAGCGGTAGACATTGCTCCAGCCAAAGTAATCATCATTTTTCCGCCTTCTTTCAGGTGGGCAACGTATCCTTTTGACGCGTCTACCAAAGCCGCTGCATTGAAGTGCAGGTAATATTTTTCTATGAACTCAGTAATCGGTTTGCTCATTTTTTTATTTTTTTACAAAGATAAAATTTAAAAACGGAAAGTCGCAGCTGCACTTAAAGAAAGTCTGCTTAAACCTTCTCTTTCGTCTTCACCGAAATTCACCGTCGTACCATTGTATTTCATCTTGCTAAGCGTTCCGCCTGTTAATCCCAATTTTGGACCAATAAAAATTTGATTGGTAATCGCATATTGATAAGCAAAATTCGCCTCCAAACCTAGATTAGAACCTGTTCCTTTTACAGAACCTGTTTTGGTGGTGTAAGTAATCACACCCAGTGCGATATCGTAATACAATTTGTGTTTTGTATCCTCTTTAAAGTTCGAAAACATAAAAGCCGGACCAACAAAACTGATGTTATCTTTAGTGCTTACAAATCCGGAAACAGTACCTCCGTTAATATCTTGCACAGTCAGTCTTCCATCGCTGGATGCCATATAATTTGAGTACTTTATACCGATAGCACCATTTCCTTTTAAATGATAATATGCAGAAACATCCACATTTAAACCAGTTTTCAGTCCTTTGATATAATCTTTTGTTTCTTTAGGAATTCCTGAAGGCATTTTTGCCAATCGCCACGCATAACCAACAGAGGGAATTATCGAAATTCTGGGTTCTGATTTTGGAGTTTCTTCTTGTGCTGAAAATAACAACGGGATTGCGAATGCTCCCGACATTAAAAGTTTTTTAAACATGGTCATCGATTTTCCGCAAAAATACTATTTTTTCTAAATGCGGAGAATTAAAATTTAAACCGTCTGTTTTCTTTTTTATTGGAATGCTGCTTTTTCTGCTCAATCCTTTTCTCCACCGAAGATCTCGTCGGTTTTGTTTTTGCCCTGAATTTTGGAATAATTAAAGCTTTATCCACCAACTCTAAGATTTTCTCTATTGCAATTTTCTTGTTTTGAAGCTGCGTTCGGCTTTCGGAAACACTCAGAAATAAAAATCCATCCAGATTAATTCTATTTTTCAGTTTTTCTGAGATTAAATCTTTCTGCCTCTCATTAAAAATTCAGACTCTGAAACTTTCCAAGTAACGGTAACAGCAGTTTCCACTTTATTCACATTTTGCCCTCCTGCCCCACTACTTCGGGAAGTTTTGAAATTCAGCTCTTTGGTAAAATCTTTCATATTTTGCATTTTAATTCCCCTCCTCTGGAGGGGTGGATCAATTTTCAAAAGAAAATTGAGACGGGGTGGTCTTTGAATTATATAATAAATCAATTGCTCTCAATCATTTGGCGAAGTTCAATTCTATTAACCTTTCCATTCGGCGTTCTTGGAATTTCATTCACAAAGATAATTTCCTTCGGTTTATGAAATTTTTGTTGATAGTTAATAGCTGATAATTGATGTATTAAAGATTCAGATTCTTCTCCTTCAATTACAGCTATCAATCTTTGCCCGAGACTTTCGTCCTTCAACCCTAAAAAAACAACTTCATTCGGAATTTCTTTTTTAACTAAAGCTTCCAGTTCTTCAGGAAATATTTTGGCTCCTCCCGAATTGATAATGTTATCTACTCTTCCTAAAAACCTGAATCGATTTTGATTAAATATTTCAACTAAATCATTAGTCTGTAATTTTTCATTATTCAAATTAGGTGCAAAAATTTTCAGACAACCTTTTTCGTCCAAAGAAATAGAAACACCCTCAAAAACGGTAAAATAATCATCCTGATTGGGATAAATCTCTTTCAACGCAATATGAGAAAGCGTTTCAGACATTCCGTAGGTCTCGTAAACTTTCGTTGAGGTATTAGAGTGTTGAAGTATTTGTGTGATTTTCGCTTTTAAAGATTCCGAAACAGCAGCTCCACCGATGATCAGATTTTTAATGAGATGAATTCTATCCAAAGAATTTTCAACCTGCAAAGGAGTCATTGCACAAAAATCAATTTCAATATCTAAATCTTCCAAAGGTTTTATTGACGGTTCGGTTATGATAAGATTTAATTTTCTTTCAAAAGCCCGCACCACCATCATTTTTCCTGAAATATATTCTACGGGAAGACAGACTAAGGCGGAATCATTTCCTTTTAATCCTAAAAAATCACACGTCATTTTTGCAGAATTAAGCATTTTCTTTTTCTCGATTTCAAATATTTTTGGAGTTCCGGTAGAACCTGAAGTCTGTACTTTTACCGTTTCAGAATCCGAAAGCCATTCTTCAAGAAAAAAAATACTTTTTTTCAAAATCTGTTTGAGGTTGTAAATTATTAATTTCGAGATTATTGAACTTGAGCAACATATTTCCGACCGTTTAAATGTTATGTAAATTTAAAGAAAAATTAAAAAATGATTTGTGAATAAAGAAAAAAGCTTTAAATTTGCATCACTAAAACAAACAGACCCATGGTGTAACGGTAGCACTCTGGTTTTTGGTACCATCAGTTGGGGTTCGAATCCCTGTGGGTCTACATAGCAGGAGAAATGATTATTATTATCGTTTCTCCTGTTTTCTTTTTTTGGCAACTCCTTGTTAATCTGGAAAATAAGATTTACGATGGTATTAATTCGGGTGGTTCGATAATGATTTCCGTCAAATTCCAGTTTTTCGGGAAAAATCGAACCGATAATTTTCCTTTTGACAGCAATTCCCCCTTCCGAGTACGTTTTCCAGATATTTGTAAGACTTTCAATAGCCTGATCGATGAGTTTTGGAATGTCAACTTTTGATTGCTCGGGTAGTATATTCAACTGAATTTCCAGTTTTTCAATTTGCTCTTTACAGTCCTTTTTTATCTCAATATATTCATCATCATCAATCGTTTCTGCAAGCAATTTATTTCTTGCTACGGACAATCTGGAATTTAATTTATCGATCTCATCTGATAGTGTTTTCTTTTCAATTCTAGGTGTTTTAATGAATCTCTCATAAGAATTTAAGAATACCTTTCTGACCAATTTCTTTACAGTTTCTGTCATTTGCAACGCCTTTAATCCATCCTCAAAAACAGAATTGACAATCTCAGCTCTGTGGCGAAAACCGCAGGTAGCGTTGCAATGATAATAATAGTATCTGTTATTTCTGCCTTTCGATGCACTTGCAGTAATATTCTTTCCGCAATTAGGACAGATCAAAAAGCCTCTCAATGGAAAATATTCATCTGATAATATCTTGGTGTTAGGTCTTTGTATTCTCTTTTTCCCATCTAAAATATCCTGCACCCTATAAAATAGAGACTCTGTGATCAAAGGCTGATGTTGACCAATAATAAAATAAGCATCTTCTTCTTTAAATTTGGGGATAAAGACCTTTCCACAATAGACAGGATTTCTGATGGCGATATGAAAAGACGTTCTGCTAATTTTCTTCCGAAGTGATTCGTTCATTTTTAATCTTATCTGATTAGAAGCATAGATTCCCTTCGATATTTCTTCGAATGCCCATTTCATTTTTGATGCCTCTGGTTCGCTGAGTGCGATGTACTTTTTGCCGTTTTCAGTTGTTTTGTTGGCATATCCGAATGGTGCTTTTCCCATTACACGACCTTCTTTTACAGCTCTTCTCATTCCATAAAATACATTCAATGCTCGTCGGTCGTTCTCGACCTCGGGCGCAGCCAGATAGATTGCCAGCATCATTTTATTTTCCGGAATAGAAAGATCAAGGGGTTGTTCAACCGCTTGCGGATCTATTCCCAATTTGGTAAGGATGCTTATCATCTGATAGGCATCGCCTGCGTTTCTGCTGAACCTGTCCCATTTGGTAAATAAGATCAGATTGGTTTTAGAACCTTTCTTTTTAAGCTCAACCAACAATTTTGTCCATTCGGGACGGTTGAAGGATTTTGCAGAATGGTCTTCGTAGATAACTCTTCCAACGGTAATATTATTTTGTGAGCAAAAGCGACGTAATCGCTCTTCCTGATCCCTTTGGGAATAGCCTTTGTCTGCTTGTTCGTCTGTAGAAACACGAATATATAGGTCTGCTGTTTTCATAATGATAAATATTTAAATTTTGTGCGTAATGTTGACTGTATGATCAAAGAAGAGAGAGGTGTAATTAACTGTATTCCCGTTTCATAAATGACGCTATGCCGAGAAGTATGTCACTCTTCATCGTTGTCAAAATACTTTTTGATAACGATCAATGTAAGACTGTAGAGAAATTCCATTATCGCTTCGGCTTCCTCCTGCGTTACTTCCATACCTTCGCTTTTGAAGTATTCCATTACTTCCTCTATAGGAATCCTTTTGATTTCTTTTGGCTGAGACATAAATACAGAATTTCCCTAAATATAATTCAGAGAAATTCCAACATTAGATCTTTGATATGTATTGGCATCAATAGTCTTTATTAGTCTGCCTACTCATTGTTATCTCAATAATATAATCTTATTTTATTTCCTTTTTCTCTTCGGAATAGGCTTCAATTCACCTGAAAAATCAAACATATTAACTTGACTTCCTTCGAATGGATTGTAAGAAGGCTGGTAATCGAAATAACCTGAAGAATGTAGTTCCTTTATACACTTATGATAAGTAGCTCTTGAGTGTATTTTACTAATTCGCATAACCTCATCCCTAGAGATATGGATCGGATTCTTAAAGCGATTGAAGTTCCAGAATTGAAATAAAGCCATATACAGGCTGATATGCGTGGGATTTAATGAGTTTTCTTGTGTTACTTTCCCAAAGAAGGCTGTTAAATGTTTGATGTAATTCATTTGCTTGATAGTAATTTGCTGATATCCAATTGAAATATCTCGCAGTGAAAAGCTTGAGAAAGATGAAATAATTATGAAGGTTTATTATTTAATAACTGCTCGATATCTTTGTAATTGTAATATAAAGTTCCTCCAATGCGGGTGTAAGACAAAGTTCCATTAACACGAAGGTTCTGTAATGTTCCAGTGGAAATTTTTAGAAGTTCTTTGACCTCCGTTGATCTTAGCCACAATTTCTTTTCTGAATTTTTGACTTGAAGCAGGTTCTTAATTTCTTCCAGTAATTCTGTCTTGAATATTTGTAAATCTTCTTTTGTAATGATATCTATTTTCATAAGTGTAAATTTGATTTTATTCATCGATCATCTGAAACTGAGGAAAAGTGAGAAATAGAGTCCTGAATTATAAAGAACGTACATTTCAATTAATAGTTTTTTCATATAAAGAGTCTATCTCAAAACTCAGTATTAATTTACCGCCGAGCACAGTTTCCTTGAGCTCATCCATCAACTTGTCTACAATCATTTTCATGTGATCTGCTTTCTCAGTGTTAACTTTTGCTATACTGTGATGTACGCTCATATTATAATCAGTAAAAGAAAATATGTTATTAGAGAATTGATCAAATAGATAGTGGTACTTATGTATGTCCATATCTGCGTAGATACATAGTTGCCAAAGGGCTTCTGTGGTCATATAATTTGGCAGATAGTAGGTTTTTGCATAGATGTATGTTCTACAAAAGGACAAGAGAAATAAAGCAAAGATATTATCTACCCCTTGATAATTTTCTTTTTCTCCATCAATCAGTTTATAAAACTGCAATGAACTTCCCAATGTGCTTTTGTAATAAAAATACAGGTCATTGTGCTGTGGATGATGGGGCGTTTCCCAATGTGGTTCCGGATGATACTGATCTGAGGAATAGACGAGATGTTTACCTTGCATAATGAAAACAAAGAAGCTCTGGTACTCACGGAGATTCTTTTGAATCCAGTAACGATCGTGACCCACCAATAAAAACCTGTATTGAGTTCCAAAAAGGCTCATCAAAGAATGCGTGATGGCTTTAATTTTTTCATTGTTTACATTCAGACCAATTAGCAGGAAATAGTAAGTTTTGACATCTCCATACGTTGTTTGATGAAAAAAATAGATCTGTTCCAATTCTGCGAAGGTCAATATTCTGTCAATAGCCTTCTCGAGAATTTCATCTTTTGGAGAGTCCTCGATTGGAAATAGACTTTCACCAGCATTACATATCTTCTCGTATTGCTTTTTGATAAGATATTTCAAATTGTAGAATCTAACTGTAATAAATGTATATAATGAATCCGAAATGATGCGCAACGAATCAAACATTTCTGAATTGTAGATTATATCATCCTCTTCAATTAAATTCTTTGTTTCTTCAAAAATTTCAGTGATAAAATATTCGTGCTGATTTTTTTTGACAAAATGAAGCTTGAGTTCTGGAATGTAGATCAGCAGTTTATTTATCCTTTTGTTCAGATCAATGTTGAATGTCCTGTTTCCGGTAAATAATTCTTCCAAATATTCAAGATCATATTCTATCAGTTTTTCATAAGAAGTAAAGACACTATTGTAGGAATTCTCAGCGATCAGTCTTTCGACCTGCAACTGATGGATCTCGTGGTCGTGGTGAAAAGTATCTTCGTAATGATTAAACTTTTTGTGATATTTTTTCCAGTTTCTATTGATCAAAACTGAAGAACGAGAGTCTTCTTTCTGATAAATCATTGATGATTGCTGACAATAGTATTCTATGAATGGATGACCTTTTGAGAATTGGTATTCGATTCTGGAATAATCAATGAAATAAATATAGATCTGATATTGTTCTCTGACTTCGGCAACCCATCTTTTTGACTGCAATTTTAAAGCATCTGCATTTTTAGAAACGGAGATCAGTAGGTGTGATTTCGTTGAGTTCTTTTCCTGCTTGTGGAATATCTCAACAATTGAATAGTCGTGTACAAGATAATTCAATGTATTTTCCAAGAACTCGTTGGCGAGAACTGAAAACGGAGATTTATTTGGCGTTTTCATAGCTGATCGTTTTTTGTTTCATAATCACTATCGTAGTATATAAAGATAGCCTCAATAAATAAGCGAACCAAGGCAAACCATACCATCATATCGATATGTACACCCATTTCGGGATCGCTGTCAAATCCCAAAGTCTGTTTCAAAACAAAATCAGGGTCTTTAATATTTTCTTGATATTTCTTAAAGTAATCAATTCCTACTATTGATAATATTAGGAGGAATAGCTCATTAATACATTCCTCGGAAGTGATTGCATTCATTATATAATTTATGCTATCAAATTGAGTCACATCATCGACCTTGGATTTACTCAAATTACCCTTATCCTTGTCAAAGTAAAAATGAATGAGTAATAACAGGCAGGACAGCAGTCCTGCCGTCTTGACATCCCGCCTGCTTGCATCTTTGATCTCAATCTCTCCTGATAATAATTTCTCCAATTCGTATTCTTGAATCAAATCAGGATAGCTATCGAGCAGTTCTGTAAGTGTGGGATTATTCAGTTGGTCACGCAGGCAGAATATACCTAATTCAAGATCTTCTCCTTGAGAATTCTGAACCAGAATACTTAATGCGATCTCAGCTTGCTCTCTTGTTTGTACAAGCTGTTTCTCTTTACTAAAGGGTGTGTTCTTTTTCATTTCAATAATTTTGCTTTAGTAAAGTTGACGAAGGAGTGAAGGATATTCTATTCTAGAAAGGGATATATTATTCAGAATTACCCGTCACGTATTTTTGATCTTTTCTATTCCACGCTCGCGCATCAACTGTGCTGCATCAAGCATTTTGACCACATGGATATACGGTGTTATTAAATCAATGTCAACAAACTCTTCGACGAAAGGAGACGCTGATAGATGTAAGATCTCACAAAGAAAAAAATCAAATTCGGCAATGGTTTTTTCGGTAAATGCTCTTTGAAATACAAGGAAAGGATTAAGATATTCGTCCTTTAATAAAGAAGCTTGATGCAGGTAAGACCAGCTTTCGGGTGCTTTTTTGATCTTCCATTTTTTGTCTTTTCGCTGTATCCTTACACAGGCTTTCAGGAAAGAGCGGAAAGCAGTGTAAAAGACAAATAGCTGTCCCGGATAATCACTATTGTAGACTTCTTTCTTTTGGACAAACAGCATTGCTCCTGCCAAGATTTGCTTGTGTGAATCCAGATCTGCATAATCAAAAAAGGAGTCGATCAGTGCAAAAGGATCCTCAATCTCTTCTGCTGACCAGAAAAAAGATTCCAAGGATATTTTAGAATTTTTCATAGGAAAAGGATTTAATATAGAGAACTAAATTCTGTTGTTGCCGTCGACTAATCTATTCTTTTAGTGAATAAAATATCCGTTGGAAGGGATATTTTACAGGATAATTTTTTAACTTTACAATTCAGACGAATTAACAGAAATGGCTTTATCTTTAAGCCTTTAAAATTTTGATAACCGCTATGGAACAGAAAATACATCAGGGAAGAAACGTGAAACGCTTTAGAGAAATGCTTGGAATCAAGCAGGAGGCTTTAGCTTTTGACTTGGGCGAAGAATGGAATCAAAAGAAAATTTCTTTGTTGGAGCAAAAGGATATTATAGAAGATGATCTTTTGAAAGCAATTTCAAATGCTCTTAAAATTCCTGTAGAGGCTTTTCAGAACTTTGATGAGGAACTAGCTGTTAATGTTATTGCTAATACGTTCGGGGATCATAGCATTGGATTTCAAAGAAATGACAATCCTACGTTTCATCCAGTTGAGCAAATTTTAAAACTTCACGAGGAAAAGATTGCATTGTACGAAAGAATGTTGAAAGAGAAAGACGAAATGATGGATAGGCTGGAGAAGCTTATCAATAAATAAAAACCATAAAAGTATTTATTCAATATTGAATAAATCATAACTAGATTATAATCCCAACAAAAGTTGGGATTTTGCATTTTAAAAACTTAGATTGGATTGTCAGTAGAAGTCAATTGTATGAAAAAATCAGGAAAAAATTTAGAAAAGCTAGTTCGAATCGTAGAAGAAGTTTATCAAACAGATTCAAACACACAAATTTTGAGTAACCATAAAATTGAAAATCTTGATGAAAATCTGAGGGAGATAGATCTACTTATCAAATCTGTGGTTAATGATTTCGAAATTATAATTGCGATAGAATGTAAAGAATATTCTAGAAAAGTATCTGTAGAAAAAATTGAAGCTTTTAACTCAAAATGTCTTCGTATTCCTAACATTAATAAAAAAATATTAATCTCAGAAAAAGGTTTTCAGAAAGATGCGATTGCTGCTGCAAATGTTTTTGGGATTGAATTGTATTCATTTTCAGAGATCGAAGCCAATTCATTCGAAATACTGGGATTTGCTATTAAACAATTAAAACCGAGACTTGCAAAATATAACTTGACAGGCATTAAATTTGAAAAGCCTCTAAATCAAGAAACAATTATTGACAGCAATTCTATTTTTAGAACAGAACTCGATGGTCTGGATTTAGACTTTTTTCAAACCTTTCAGCTGTATGCAAAGCCAAATTGGGGTATGATAATGAAGCACGCAATGTTCAGTTGGATGAAAGAAAAAACGGAAGAAAATGAGATTACTTTGGAGATTAAATATGAAAATCTGTTTTTAATCTATAAAAAAGAAAACATAAAAATTGACAGTATTTCTTGGAGTGCAGTTGTGAAATTTGATTTTGTGGAAGTTAAAACAAATGTGAGAGAAATTTTAAATCTCAAAACAAACAAAACTAAGGCAAAAACATTAAGCTTTACATTAAATGACAAAGCAGAAGGTAGTATTGTAGTTGACAAAAATAATGATTTGCACATTTTTGATACTACTGATAACCAATCTCACAAGCTAGGATTGCTATTCAGCTATGATCCTAAAACTGATAAGATTGAATATCCAAAAAAGTAATAAATATTAACTTGCACTGACTTCAAATTATTCTCTGTTCTATCTTCAGCATATATCTATTTTTTATTATAAAAAACTTGGATTTATAATTGTAAATCATCTCCTGAAACGATATCGAAATTAAAATTTTTCGCATAGTCCCTTAACTTTGTTTTCCGCTTTTGATCAACATTTATTTCATTGTCGAAACCTAATCCATTAAAATAGTGAGCGTCAAAAATATCCGACATTTTAATATTTGTTGTGATCATTTCTTCTTGAGATGCTAATTTTTTAAACATTAAAGCTGAGGTTAGAAATAAACCACACATTTCAAGTTCATCACTACAAACAAGTCTCTCGTGAAAAGCTTCTCTGTAATCGAGGTAATCAAAAAACACTTTCTCTGCCGATTCTTTTCTAATTTTTAGTAAAGTCAATAAAAATATTTCTAAGTCATCAACACATATTGACCAAGGATATAAATCTGAATGCTCTTTTTCTAACAATTCTTCTAAGTTTGTTTGAATTCCTCCATATTTATGCTGTGTTATAATTATGGAATAAAGTGACTTAATTTTTTCAGGTCGTATTTCAAATAACTCTTTTGAAGTTTTTAAATCATATATTTTAAACTCTTTTCCCTCTTCTATTTTACTTTCGAGTCTTTTACATTGATCATAAGCTTTTTGTATTCCATTTTTAAAATCTGATCTGATTTTATCAAAAGCTTTCAGAGGATTTCTTAGCGGAGCTCTAAACTTAAAATCTTTAATCTCAATTATTAAAAATGTACCCTTATAAAAAATAGCTAAATCTTGCTCCGCTTTTGTAGTTTTGTCGAAGTAGAAAGAAGTAAAAATCCTTGCATCTTCTTTGAATAAATGTTTAAAAATTTCTAAACATTTTTTTTCTAACATTTTATTCTTGAATTGAGTGTACTTTTCCTTTTTAAGTTCTGCCAACTTCGAACTGATTCTGTTATAAAAGGCTTCTAATAAGAACTTTCCATTAGGGAAAAGAATTTCATTGTTGCTCAGTGCTATCAATGGCGTATCAAAATATTGTCTCTTATTATCATAATAAATAGTATGATCCTTTATCGTACTATCATCATAAATTAAGAATTTAATCAAGTTAGATATTCTCTCATCAGGTAATTCTATAGATCTAAGATTTTCTTTTTTCAATATAAAAATATATCCTGGTCTAGTCATGAACTCGAACAAATCATTTAATTCAGGTTGAACTGCCCAATCTTTAGGATCCACTAAACCTTTATTAACAAAAGTGGATGTTAACTCTTGCCACTTTTCCGGATGCTGGTGGTAAAAGAAACAGCTATTAGCTTTTTCTTGCAGTATTATATTTACAGATAGTGAAAATTTAATTATATCCTCCGTTTCAAAACCGTATTCTCCGAAAATAACCTCATCAAATCTTGAAAAATTCGTTCTTATTCGGTAGATAGTTTGCTCGTCAAAAGATAATTGTCCATTTGCGTAGTAGTCAAAGAAAGATTTTAATGATACAGTGATTTTATCTAATTGTAAATCTCCTGTATTTTCATCGAAAAAACCAATTTCCCCGAAATAATTCATTTCTACCTCATCAAGAAGCTCTGTTAATTTATTCCATTCTTTTTCATCTGGAGCATCTTCGGTTTCTGTATGATGTTTAGAAAAAAATAAGTCGATTAAATATGCAAACTGCTGAAGCGGAGATTTTAGATTTTTAAAAGCATCCAAAGAATCTCTAAACTGTATAGCATTCATCATTTGCAGTACGAAGGGAAGAAACGTATCTTTCTTTATATTATTTAAGAGCATATAGATATCTTCGATAATCTCTTCCTGAGTTCGTCTGCTTTTACGATATTTTAGCAATGAATCTAAATTATCTTGTAGTTCTTGCTTAATTTTAGGATCTATTGACATTGTAATTAGTTAGATTCTAGATATTTTTCAAATGTTTGTTACGATTGCTCTTTTGTTTTTCTTATACCAATCTGTTTAGCCAGTTGCTCTATTTTGTTATCAGAATCTCTTTTCTCATTAATTATATTTCTAAATCCATCTTTTTGAGATTGTGAAGTCATTTGATAGAGATCTTTTACAAAACTCACATTGTTTAATAAAATTTCTTTAAACTCTGTATCACCTAAAAAGACGTTTTTAATAATAGTTCTGAAGACATCTGTAGACGGTTCTAGCAAATTATATTTAATGAAAAATGGTAAGATTTTTTTAGAGGTTTCAACATTAAGCTCTATATGATTATTTAGAAATTGATCTCTAATATCTTTTAAGGCATTCGCAATTGGAAGTCGAGAATGGTTTGCCTCATATTTATAAAGGATTTTCCACCATTGATTGTCAGCTAAACCATTTAACAATCTCTCTAGCAATTGTGCTGTAAATGCATCAAGCGAAGATTGAGTTAATGATTCATCATTCAAAAATTCAAAATACCTAAAATGGATATTGCTATCCTTTTCAAAAGCAGTCTTAATGCTCTCTTGATCTAAATTTTGAAATTCCATATTAAATTGCGCAATGAAAATTTTTGAAATTTGCAAATCCTTATAGGCGAAACAATCTTGAATAAATTCATCATCTAAATTTTCTAATAACAATTTAGATTGGTCGACTTCCCACTTGTTTAATTCGGTGAGTAGCTGATCATCTTTTAATTCTACCGCAACTTTAATTTTATTATATCTCTTAATAAGTTTGATGATATCTGACCTTTTATCTAGCGTAGAATCTGAAAATACACTTAAAATTACCTGCTTAAATAATAATGAATCTGAAAAATACTCTGAGCTTACCATTAGATCATCGTAAGATATATATCTAAGGATTGTATTACTAATATCTTTTGCTCTAGAGACATCATCGCCGTCTAAAACCTCTTGAAAATAATCTCTATATGTAGTGTTGAATTTTTCTCCTTTAGCGATTCTCATAGCTATCAAATCATTTATCAGTGGTAATTTTGAGGATGTATTAGAGTTGTAAAGGGTAGCAATTTTAGCATCTTTAATTATGTCTTTTATAACTTCACCAGATTTTCTTGTAGTTTCCTTAATCTTCGAAAGAATGTCGTTGGCTTTTTGTAGATCATCTTCGTCAACTGCAGTACTAAGATTTGTTTTTAAATGTTTAATATAATTAGGTAATTCGAAATTTTCACATAGTATATCGGTGTTTTTTACTTGTAAAATATCATCAATTAAGAGATTAGAAATGTAATTGTCCAAATCTTTTACATCAGTAGTTAATTTATATTGATTAAATTTATCTCCTTTATTTTCAATTAAAGCAATGCTGTTTTTTGCTTCTAAAGTTTTGGCACTAATGAGAGGAAACACTCTTTCTTCTGTTAAATGCTCTGTTAATTTATCAACTAGAGCAACGTATTCCATAGTATTCGAATCATTCAATATTTTAATATATTCATCCGTCAACAATTTTAAGTACTGGTCATCTGCGTAATTTTCTATTAAGATAAGTTGCCAATCCTCTACTTCAAGTTTATCAATTACTGGATCACTATTCAATACTTTATGGTAAAATGTTTTCCAAGCTTGAGCAATTTGTAATTTTGGAATTTTGCTCTCACTTTCAATTTGTGATAAGGTTTTGATAGGATTTTCTAGAACATCAATATCAACAATTGCAGAACTAAAGATAGAATCTGCAAAATCAGACTTGCAAATAGAATTAAATTTTTCAACATCATTTTTGTTTAATGAGTCTTTTAATTCCTGAGTATAAATTAATTCAACTGCTTCATCGACATCAATATGATAAATCACCGCTGTCAAATGCTTAGCAAAATCTGGATCACTGTAATAAATTGATTTTAAACCATCTAAATAATCAAATTCTGTAACTGATTTTAAAGGGTTTGCAAGAATTTCATCTTTCTTTAAAACAAAAATTGCTATATACCTTTCTCTGAAATTTTCATCTAAAAGTTTTATGGTTAAAATCTCGTTTACGAAAGCTATGATTTCCCTAGGTGTAATTCTTTTGCTAAGAAACTCGTAAACCTGTATTACTAACCTTAGTTCATCCTCATCGTAATTTATAAATGCTTTGCTCCACTGATTTTGAAAGAATTGTTTCCAGTCAGACATAATTGGCAATGTAACTCTAAAAACGATATCAAAAGTTTTATTGACATAATCATCTCCAAAGGTTTTGTTGGTACCATCGCTATTTAGCTCCTTAAATGCATTTTGAATATGTTCTCTATCAAAAGGAAGTATTACTTTAATATTTTTATATTCTTTCTCTGCAAAAAAAATATGAATAGATGACCAAATGTTTAGAATGTGTTTTTTAGGTAATCTATCGAAATTGTCAAACACTAAAACTATTTTTTTATTCAAATCATCATCGATTTCCTTCATCCATTTTTGAAAGTCACGAACCGAAGGTTGATTTTCAGAAATTGTCTCAATTTTAGTTTCCTCCTTTTGTTTATTAGTATACACTTGAAAAGTTTCTTCGGCGGCATATCGGAAAGATTTACTAAATCCCTTCTTATCAATCCAATTTCTAAACAGATTGTAGATGTAAATACCAATTACAATAAACAATGGAAAAGCAACTAATACTAACTTCCAAAACCAGGATTCTATTTCAAAAAAATCTTTAAGAGAATCTTTAAAAACGTTTACTGTTGGAATGTAAATAATTGATAATAAACTAAAAATGAAACCCACACTTAAGTAGGGTTGATTGATTGTGACTGTTTCTTTGGAATTAGCGAGTAATATTTTTAATTTATCGTCCCAAATATCTTTCTCATTCTTCTTTAAAAGGTCTTTTTCATTTTTAATAAACTCTGTTAACTCGACTAAAATTGCTCTTCTTTGTTCATCTTCTTGATGTCCCCACACATCATAAATAAAGAATTTATGCGTTTTTTCTACCTTCTTCTCTATCAAATGTACCAGATTACTTTTTCCCGAACCCCAAGCACCATCTATTCCGATAATTTTAAAATCTTTCTCATTAATAATTTTTTCACTTATGACTGTGGCAATTTTATCTTGGGATTTGTTCTTAAATAAATCTTCACCTAAAGGGTGATTAGTTAAAAAATTATATTTTTTTTCTTGGTGTTTTTTAGAATTTTCTTCCATATTTAGTTTTCCAGTGGTTTTAGTTTTTGAATGTTTTACGTGCAGCATATTGTTAATATATGCTTTCGTAATATTTCAAAAATACGAAAATGGAATGAGTTTAATGAATAAAATTAAGATGTGGTAATCTCTTCCTTAAAAATTAATCTAAAAGAAAAAAGGAAAAAAAAGAAAGCCCTTCCATCATTGTTGCAGATTTTAATAAACAAGTTTATAAAGCAAAATACTACCTGAAGGGTGGAGATTTTTCTTTATACCGACAGGCTTGAACTTGTGTTTAATAATCTGAAACTATTCCTTTGTTTTCTTTTTATTATTTTTTACTACCAACTACAATCTTTCTAGTAATAATTACATTTCCAATCAAAATTTTCGACTTCGGAGAAAATTTCAGCCCTCTGCAAGAGCAAGTTGTTTTGAGCATCTCGAAACGTTTCGAGATGCTCAAAACACAACTTGCCGTGTTCCTTCGAACACATAATTTGCTGTATATTATTTAGTAATAAAAAACCAATAAAACTAAATTATTTATGTAGATAATGTACATTGAAACTATGTAGATATGTATTTATGTAATTACCAAAGTAGAGGAATTTGTAAGTCGATATTGTATTAGGAACTTAAATTACTATAGACATATTTGAGGTATTACGATAATCAGTGACAAACACTCTCTTTTAGTACCATTTCAGAGATGGCCATCATTTTCAGGATTAATTTTCTGAAAAATGAAATTATGCTACACAAAGAAACGGTCAGCAGGGAAATGTGGGAAATTCTTCAAAAACTGATGAAAGATGAAATGCTAAAAGACTTCATCTTGGTTGGCGGTACCGCATTAGCCTTGAAATTAGGGCATAGATTTTCCATTGACATTGATCTGTTCACTACAAAAGACTTTAACTCAAAAGATTTAATTAGCTACCTGCAAAAAGAATATAAGGCAACAGATGAGATTGTTTTTGAAAATACCGTTATGACCTATATTGAAGATATAAAAGTTGACCTTTTAGCTCACAAATATCCTCTTATAGCAATGGATAAAATTTCAGAAAATGTTAGAATGATTTCAAATGATGATATTGGTGCTATGAAACTTCACGCAATATTTCAAAGTGGAGCAAGGTTAAAGGATTTCGTAGATATGTATTTTCTTCTTGAAGAAAATCCTTTAAAGTCATATCTCGATAGCTACCAACAAAAATATAACGGAAATTCAAATTTAGTAGCACGTTCATTAATCTACTTTGATGGTATTAGAAAACAATATGATGTTTCAATGATTCAAGGGAAAGAGAATAATTGGAAGACAATGCAGGAAAGACTCAAAAAAGCTGTTTTAAATCCCAATCTCAAATTTGGAAGTTCACTTTCAAAAAAAGCCATTCCCATTAATAAAGGGAAAGGATTTAGAAGGTGATTTTGTTGCGAAAAAGAGATAAAAACCTTATATTTATAGTATGAGAATAAAAGATAAAGTCTTACCAAATATTCATCCAAAATTCTTTTGGGACACCGATTTTAGCTTATTAGATTGGGAGACAGCCTATGTTCCTGTCATTTCTCGAATTATCGAAAGAGGAGGTCAAAATGAAATTGATGAAATTATAAAATACTATGGTCATGAGAAAGTTGTAAATACAATTCAAAACGAAATTTATTTTCTGCCTGATTATGCAATTGACCGATCAATCGACTTTTTTCCGGAACTTAAAAAAGAGGAGATGCATTGTTATTTAAATAGAAAAGATAAACCTTATCATTGGATTTAGTTTTGGAAGTTTTCTAATCTCAACTAAATTTAAACCAATAATAATATTGAGAATAAAGGTTCTCAAAATAAAAATTAAAAGGTGCTAATTTTCGTGAGGCTTTACTCGGGGAAATTAGCTTCTTTTTCCTATTGAAAAAAATATAAGGTGTCCGCTTTTTAGCGGACTTCTTACATTTTAAATATTATAAGCTATATGAATATTATCTCCTTCAAAGTTTTATACTCGGCGACCCATTTGTCTTCATAGAAAGATTGAAGATTTTACATATAAATAATTATAAGTTTAAATGTAATAATTTCCGCCAAGCGTCAGGAAAATAGGGTGTCTGGAAATGAAAATGGGCAAGATCTCTTAGGAAGCCATATCCTGCTTCGTCAGTTCTATAATTATATTCAAATTCATTTTTTCTTTTAATAATTTCTGCTTGAACTCTTCAAAATTTATATCTGCATTTAAGTCCATATTTTCATAATCAACTTTTGAAACCTTTAATTCCGATTGATACCCATCTTTTAAAGATTTTGAAAATAGTTGTTCATCTAGATCCAATTCTTTTTCTTCAATCAAATCCAAAGAGGTTGAGTGTTTATTGAGATGAGGTATAAATAATCCTAAATCAATTTTATTATCATTAATGAATTTTTTCATAAACAAAAATCTATCTTCAATTCCTAAGATAACCAGATATTCCATTAATACGTTAAGAAGTGGAGAGGTCGAATCAGAGTAATAAATTGGTTTTATCCTTGATTCTGTAAATTTTATGACATTTGAAATACTATTATTTGCATCAGGCAAAATTTTATAATCCTTATGTCGTAAAGTGACATATCCAAAAACTTCTATCAAATAATTTTTTGCAGACTCCAAATCCCCTATATCAATAAGTAAATTCAATACATTTACTATTGTTAATGAATGAATATCAATTAACGGACGAGCCGAAACATTGTTGGCTTTTATAATTCCTGTTAGTATGTCCTGTGTAATTCTTTTATCAAAATTTGGGTCAAACAATATACTCGTTTTAAGAAAAAATGTCAAATGAAAAAGATAATCAAATGTTCTAACTGTGTATCCAATTTGCTCATATCGCCCTGCAATTTCAGAGCTTAATCCATTGTTTAGTTTTGCTATTGGCAGTGTCCTTCCAAAGTACTCTGTTAAAAGATTGAAATAAAAGAAAAATACTTGATTGTAATAATGTAGTATTTTTTTATCCTTTTCTAATCTATTTTTCAAAATCCAATACCAAAATCTTAATACCAAATAAGAAATATATCGTTTTGCAATTTCTAAATTATTATGTTCTTTTGATTCTGTATATATTATAAATGAAATTAATTTTAAAGACTCAAATATAAGTTTCCATTTTCTTGGAATTGATCTTTTATATCCAATCCATACTTCTTCTTCAAATAAAAGGGCATCAATAAGCAATTCGAATTCATTTTGTATTCCATCATCGATGTTTAGATTAATTAAAACTTTATTGAAAAGTTTTGTAGTTCTTTTATTGGTTAGTAAATTGACACCGAATAAATCTTCTGAAAATAATTTTGTTAATTCTGAAATACCCCATCTTTCAAACTCAATTTCATCTGTTTTTGGAAATTCTTTTTCAATAAATCCTGCAAATGTTTCACTAATATTTGCTTTTATCTCTCCATTGTGTACTAAAATAATTTTTAATGGTAGATTGTCAAAATTCCTATAAGATGATTTAAAATCTTTATACTTAGCTTCTCTTATTGATTCTACAATACCATCATCTTTTTTGTTAAAATTTGTAGTGGTTATATGCCTATCTTCACCGCCTTTTAATTCATAATAAAATCTTTTTAATATACCATCTTCATCTTTTCCTACAGCGACAATATCCTTTCCATATTGAGGGAAACCCTTATATTCTTTAGGCTTTGAAAGTATAGTAAATCCCTTAGATTCTAGCAGCATTGGAAAAAGTAAATCTAACTCGTCACTTTCAGTCAATGATTCCAAATACTCTCTAACAATGATTGGCTTAATATCCATTAATTATCGTATTTACTTTTATTAGAATTTAATAAGTGCTCATATAGGTCGGGGTTTTTGTAAATCCTACCATCTACAAGAATAGAATGTTGATGACTATCTAATTTTCTTATTTCATCTTGCCCATCCAATTTCCAGGCATTACCCCTTACAATTACAGATGTTTTTCCTAAATGTTCTAAAAAAGTTCCCTTGCCCTCTTTTACTTCTTCCATCATTTTTGCTTGATTTTCGTGCTCCAATCTGTAATACAATTCCATTAAATTATATTCATTTTGATTGGGAGAAAGGTCATTGATTTTGCTTTTAAATACACACATTTCATTGTAGCTGTCTAAAGTTTTAGTGAAAAATTCTTTTAGACTTTTATCTGCTTTTGAATTGGATAGATGATTTAAAATAATTTTATAAATGTGTTCGTGATAAGCTTCAAAAATTAGCCGACTTAATGTCAGTTTGCATTCTTCTTTAACAGCTTTATATTTGGAGCTTCTAAATTGTAATAATAATGGTACTATTTTATCGATGCTGTGTGGAAATCTCTCAAATGCTTCTATTGAGCGTAATTGACCTATTTCAGAGTCGATATGTAAAACATCTATTGCAAATACACCCATTAGAATCAAATGAATACCTCCAATTCTCTTTTTAATATTTTCATTTGATAAAAATTTCAAAATAAATTCTTCAGTTTCACTTTTATTACTTTTCCAGAAATGTTTTATTCCACCTTCAAACAATGATAAATTAGTCCTAAATTCTAATTTAGTATATGCAAATTCAAAAAAATGAAAGTAATACTTAGGTTCTTTAAAGTTTTCAAAAAAATATTTTATTACTCTAATGTTTCCTGTTTTATTCAATATGTGATGTAAAAAGTTATAACGTTCATCCTCGAATCCATCAATTCCTCTTGATATGATATGAACAATCCAACCTCTGATTTCTTCATCTTCTTTCTCATAATATTCATAAAATTTATCAAAAACTTTATTTATTATTTCTAATGAATCGGGTTTTACTTCTAATAATTTAGCATAAAACTGAACTATTTCAGAACCATAGAAATTGCCATCTGATTCTATGTTTTCAACAGCTCTTATTGCAATTTGTAAGTCATCATCATTCTGATAATCTATTTCTACAAGAAAGTCTATCAGGATTTTAGGCGAATTTTTGAAAACTTTAAATGCTCTTTTGAAAGCTTTTTTGTCTTGTCTATATAAATTTACTAAGATGTCTTTTTGCAAATATTTAAATGACAGGTCGAATTTTTCGTTGCTCCAGTATTCAACAAGTTTATTTGCGAAAACCGGATTTTTAACAGATATTTTTTTACAGTAGGTTTTAGAGTAATGTCTATGGATCTCATCATTTAAAGAATATTGTATAGCATCACTTACCAATTCAAGATCTACATTTAGTTTAACTAATGCATTGTAATAATGTTTTTCATAGCTGTAGAGATGTCTGTTTGTTTGTCTTATCTCATCATTTAGATTTAACAAAAATTCTGTAATATCTTTTCCATCACGATTTCGTTTAACTAAAATAAAAGCACCTAAATTATCAATAATTGCATGGTAGGAATTTGAAAAAGGAGCATTATTAAGCCTTTTTATTTCGTTGTGAAAATTTTCATGAAATAGAAGTGAATCAGAAATTTCTTGAGGAAGCGGCATGTTTAGAATATTTTCAGCATAACTAATTAAATATTCAAAAAGTAAATCCGTTTCAAGATTAACGTTTAGGAGATTTCCCTCTTGGGTTAGTATGTTTTCCTTAATTAGCTCATTCGTATATTGAATGTCTTTAAAATTAAACTGTAATTTGTCAAATTTAAATATTAAACTAAATAATTCATCAAAGTATTTTTCCATAAGCTTAAAGTGTCTCGCTACTTAGACCACAATCAATAACCAAAATATTTTTAGAATCTTCAAAACATAGTCGCCTTTAAACAAAATCTTCATATTGACATTATTACTTTCCAAAATATCGATCTCCTCAATATTATAATCATAACCATCGTTTTCATTCCATTTGGTAATTATATCATTTGTTATAATTTCTTTTTGATATTCAGTAATATCTACTAAGAGTTGTCCATTATACCATTTTTTTGAATTACTTGTATAAATGTTCACTTTGACTTTATTAAAGTCAATTACGAAAATATGATTTTTATTGAATGAATTGATTATCGGTATATTGTAAAAAGTATTATAAGAGTAAGGTAAGATTCCACTATTGGAATATTTCACATCTTCTAATTTTCTTTGAGAATGTATGCCAGCAAATATTACAATCTTGCTTCTATCCTGTACTTTATCAATGAAATCCCTAATACTTTGACTAATATTTTCAACTTGTACTGCTTTACTAATCTGTAAAGCCTCTTTGAAAAATTGAGTATCAACTACTCTTGCTAACTGAGTTCCAAAAGAACTTAATCCTCCAATTTCTTGAAAGTTTTCGCCATCAATAAATGCAAATTTTGACTTCAAAAGAGTTCTAAAATATCCTAACCCATCTTTCTCTGTCAGATTTTCGATATATTTAATATTTCCAAAGTGTTTTAAAATTGATATTATTTTAATATTACCCTCCCATAACCTCCCAACATTCTCTCTAAATTTTTCAATTTTCTTTTGTGAAAGAGGAATAGACTTGATAATTTTATAATTCTCAATCTCTTCTCTTTTCTTTAAAAAGTAAATAATTCTATAATTTTTTCTTTCCTGTAATTTAATTCATTATTTAATTCTTTTTCATCAAAATTTTGCTCTGATAAAAATCTAGTAATATCTTTATTATTATTAATTATATCAAGATTTTCTTTAATATTATTTAATTGATATTTAAATCTAGGATTTAATGGGATATCTGAATAATCATTATTTGTACTAATTAGCCCATCATATTTTAGAAGAATTATTAATAATCCAAATGGTAGCCATTGGCTAGTCATTAAAGTAAAATATGCCTGATCAGTAGGAGGTTTATTGATTTCCCATTCATTTATAGCCCACAATCCTTTATCTATTTCATCATAAAGCTTATAGAATCGACTAATGAAACTATCGTTGCTGTTAAAATAAAGTTCATCGAAATATGCTTCTAAATAGCGTACATCATATTTAGAATAGTCAATCACATTGCTAAATCTTAAGTAATACATCCAAGATAATAAAGTAACATTAAAATTGAATAGCAAATCTTCTGCAGAATTGTTTTGATCAAAATTTAAGTTCTGTAGGTCATCTCCAATAGATTTGGATATTATATTAAATACAGTATGATTATCTTCTTCCAATGCAACTTTTAAAATGTTTATTAAGGATAAATAACTCAAACTGGCGTATTCATTTTTGATTTCTTCTGAATAGTTGGCTATAGTTATCATGTGAGATAATCGAGAAACAGACCTTTCAACAAAAATTTCTTTGTATTGTTGAGGTAAATTTGAATAAATGTTTATTAAAAAAGTAGCCGATTTAGAAAAGGATGCTTCTGATTTTCCGAATGATTTACTAACAAGTGATGATAAAGTGAAATCAAGAAGCTCATTAAAAGATTCCTGATAATTATTTGAAGCTGATAAAATAATATTTCTTTGTACTGAATAAAAGATCTCATTAATATAATCGAAAGAGATAGTTTCAGTATATTTAATTAATCCCCAATTCATGAATTTAAATCTATATATTTTGTGTAAATGTCTTCTAAGTTTTTGAGATTTTCTTTTAAATCTATATGTTTATTGCTTAGTGTGTTATTGTTGACTTTCTTTAATAATTTTTCCAGATTCTCATTTCCTAAAGTCTCTTTTAAAATTGGTGTTTTAGTTAAAGTAAAGCACTTTAGAAAATTTTTCGGATGCTTTTTAGAAAATAAAAGAAATCTATATGAATTATTTTTTTCTAATTTTTTATTAAGTTCTAAAGTTTCATAATATTTTTTTCATCAACTATTTTGACCAGCATGTTTTTTAGTTTATCTGTATTAATATCGCATAAAAATCTATCATTTTTTCCTGCTTTGTATATTGCCACTAAATTATCATTTAAGGGAGCAAAACTATTGTATCTAACAAATCCACTATTTTGAATAAATTCTATGTATCTCGTTTTAAATTCTTTCTTAAGGAAATTATTATAAAATGCTCTATCAAATTCTAATTCTAATTCTGATTTAATTATCTCGTTCCTTTTTGATTTATGAATAAAATTAAAAACGTTGTTATATAATGAAATCAGGAAAATTATATAAATTATGAATGTAGAGAAGATAAATATTAAAATATTTGATTTTATTTCTGGGTTAGTAATTGAAGGAGATAAAAAATACAAAATCAATATGCTAATAATTATTGAAAAACCTAAATAAGTTATGAATTTAAAATTAACTCTTTTATCAATAATTGATTGTAAATCGTCCCTCTCATCTTTCAGATGGGTTAATAAAAGATTAGTAACAAATAAATTCATCGACACTAAAGTAATAACAGTGGTTGTAAAGGTTTTAATAGCATCTTCAAAATTTATATTTAAAATTTTTAGAAAACCAAAATCTATAAATAGCGTGTAAAATATTATTATTATAATAATTAGACAATAAACAAAGAATAACATTTTGAAATTAAACGAGTAAAGTCTAAATAAAAAAGTTTTTACTAAGTTATTATTTGCAGAATAAATGAGTGGAAATTTCTGTTTAGCATCTGATTTAATATTGGCAATTAAACTCATAGGTTATCAATTGGTTTTTAGTTTTTAATTTTTGAAGTTTGTCTTGGAAAAAAAATTGTTTTTGATATGTTAATCTACAAAATCAAATCTTTTTTTCCAACTAATTGATAGCATAGCTAAGATAATTAAAAAGTTTGTGTTGAGGCACGACCTTCAAAGTTGCTAATGCGTTCCTAATTTCTCTGTGTAGTTTCTGCTTGATCTATTATGAGGAAAAAAAGAAACAGTCAACATTCTGTAATTTATGGGATTCAAGAAAAGAATGGCAAAATTTATCCAATTTTTTAATAAAACTGCATAAAACAAAATAACCCAACCAGTTTTAATACTAGTTAGATTATGTCAAATCTTTTATAAAACAGAAAGCTTTTGCGTTTTATTGAAATATTTTTGATGCCATATATTTTTCTTAATTAGTCTTTTTATTTTTCTATATAATTGTCAAATTCTAAGAAATCTAAAAACAATAATTTTTTCTTCTCTTCTTTAGAACCAATTGTTATATTCCATCTTTTCTCCATAAAACTCAATAATTCAAGCCCACGATTTAATATTGTTCTTTCATTCCATTCATTTAAACTAACTACATTTTTAGCATTATTGTAATTTTTATAAGTAGATAATTTGTCAATGAAGCAATCTTGCTCATGTGAGTTCTTTCTTACCAAAACAAAATTTCCTAGACTTCCTACGACATACTTTATTTCTTGATAAGAGAAATCTTTTACTTCCATGTTTTTCCAACACATTAGTAATGGCTTCTCAGGAAATATGTATTGTACACTAGTCAAGTCGTCATATGAAGCATGTTCTAAATTATTTTGTTGGGCGATGTAGACATCATACTCATATAAAAAATATCTTAAAAATTTCCAGTCATAATAACCCTTTGCATTTTCTCGCAAAAATAAATCTCTCAAGAATGAATAAAACCCACTAATTTCGTAATAACCATTATAGTCTGGTTTCCCATATATCCATAGTTCAAGATCTGTAAGTATATCTTCAATTTCGATTTCACCATTGTATAGTTCGCTCGCTTTAGCAAAAAAATGATATGTTCCAGTATTAGAACGTCTGAATGAAACGGAAAAAATTAAAAATATATAGGATTCAACTAATTGTAATAGCTTTATAGTTTTTTCTTTATCGTTTTCTGTAACTAAAGCACCCATTATCAAAGGAGCAAAGGATTTGAAACCCAGCTGATTTAGTTTCGTTAGCCAAGTAATTACAATCTTTGATCTACAAATCTCATTTGCTTGTGGGTGTTTTGGACTGTTCATTAAAAACCATTGTTTAACACTTTCTGTTAAACTCTTAATATACCTTTGTATTGATTCATAACCTTCTTTTCCATTTAGAATATTATGAGATGTAAAGAACCTGTCGAAAACATCATTGGCATAAAATTCAGGTTCTCTTCTATCATATCTTTTATACATGATCCAATGATTTTGCAAAAAAGCATCATCGTCTAATTTTCGTTCCTTATTAAGACCTAAATATTTATAAATTGTTTTCCAACTCTCATTAATTTTATCTCTGAGATCCACTTTTCTCTCAATACTTTCATCTTTCAAAAGCGTTGATAAATATATAAGTCTATTTTTAAGCTTTTCTAGATTTGAAAGAGGCTTTCCTCTATTATTCATAGTTTCGAAGACAATAAATATATCAAGCTCTTTTTCCAACTCTTTAAAATCAAACTTAAGTTGTTGTGTTATTTTGCTAAATAGTATCTCCAAATCATTTAAAGACATTTTTTTAACCTTATCAATAAAATAACGTTTTGCATTAAGAAGATTGTTAGTGTAAACAGTTTCTTCTATATCATTATCTGAGTTATCATTTTGCTCGAATATTTCGCGTTTTAAAAACTCGTAGCTTGGATTATCCCGATGATAGCCGAATAAGTAACTTTTTTCCTGTCGCTGTTTATTTTCGGTATATATGTATTTGTTAATAATTTCCTCTTTGCTACTAAAATTAATCTGACTCCCCTCAGGCATTTTTTGACAGATTACCCAAATCAAAATAATTATTGTCGTTATCCTCTGTTGACCATCTACAATAAAATATGGCTTTTCACCCTTTCCTATTATTAACCATTGATCATCGCTCCAATTAGAATATTCTTCTTCGCTAACTTCTTCGACACTAATCATACCCGTGTAATGGACTTTTTTGTGCTGAAGATTATTAAGATCTTGCCAAAAATCATCCAAATTATTATTCTCCCACGAGTAACCCCTCTGGTAATCAGGTATTCTAAATATTTTATTATTAAATATTGTTTTAATTGTTTGCATTTAAAGCAGTATAATTAGTGGTTAAAAAATTCAATAAATCAGTAGGTTGTGTTATTTTTGAGCTTACTAAATCAAATATATTTAGAGTAGTAATATCGAACTTCTTTCTTGGCATAGGGTTTTCAGGTGATCGCTCAATACTTTCAGTAATAAAAATATTCTCAATAGTTTTATCAACAGTTTTCAAAATTTCAAGAAGAAACCATAAATCATATTTCCCTCTTAGAAACAATTTGTGATTAGATATAGGCATAATTAATTGTCTAGTGTGCATAATATTTTCGAAATGATATTCATTTTCTACTGCTCCACATTTATTAACCAATATATCCTTCAATGTCATATCACGAATCTGTAATTTTCTTAAGCTATCATTAGAACGCATAATTCTTTCATACCTTTCTTTTGAGACAAGCTTTTTTTCAAAGAGCTGCATCTTGTCGAAATAAATTAGATGTTGAGGTTTTAATTCTTCTAAAACTGCTTTTTTTGACGATAATCTATCTATCAAAATGAACCAGGTCAAAGTTCTAAGTTTTATAATAAACTTTTTATATGATAATCGATATAAATCTAGAAGTTTGTTTCGCAATTCTTCTGCAATATCATTAACATAAAATCTATCTAAGATTATTAAAAATACTTCCTCCGTAACTAAATAATTTTCAATAGAGTAATATTTAGTGTAAAACAGATTAGGCTCTGTTATCATTCTCACTCCGACAATATCATCATAATCCTTATCAGCGAAAAATAATAGTTTAGATTTGAATATCTTGTCCAATCAATCAGTTCATAAACTTCTAATAAGTTACTTTTACCCTTCATTAAATATTTATGATGTTTGTAATCAGTATAAATTTTAGTTATAGATGTTCTATAAAATTCATAATCATCATCATCCTCTGTAAATATATGCACATCTTTCGCTGATGACATATAGTTTTGCTTAAGGTTAAAATATCGTGCTTTTGGAATTATCGCTTCCTTCTTAGCAAAAAATAAGTCCTTAGTCATAAAATTTCTTTGAACTCATTAAGTCCATAGGTGTAATTGTTGAAATTTTCAGGAACTATAAAAGGAGAATGTGTTGCCGCGATAATACCATCAATATGAAAGTCCATTATATCATTAATCAAATTTTCTTGCCAGCCCATTGAAAGAGAGATTTCTGGTTCATCAATAATTAACCAAACGTTTTGAGGATTATATAGTAAATAACTAAAAAGAGATATTATATGTTTTTCCCCCGCTGATAAGATTGTTAAAGGTAGAGACTTATTATCAATACTTATTCTAATAGATTTTCCATCTTTTGATAAAATAACCGTTTTATCATTGCTAAGATATTTATTAGATTTTTTAATAAATCTTTGGAACACTTCTGAGGATGAAAAGGTCTTATCTTCTAAAAGTTTTGAAATTCTAAATTCAATATCAAACATATCGAATTCGACCAATTCCATACTAAAATATTCTTTCCTAAAAGCCCATCTTTCGTAATCTCTATTAGACCAAATAGTATCAAAAACCTTTTGTAAATCATTTTCAGTTTCGCTAAAAGAACTTTTATTAAACATCTTTTCATCATTAATTCTCAAGTCAATTTCTGGAATTAATTGTCTTAAATGTTGCTCTAATCTTTTCGCCATATCACCGTACAAATCACGATAACTTCGTTCTATTCTGCGATAAGTTGGAAGATAAAGAAATGATCCTAACCAATCGTACTTATTATCACTTATATTATTTGACGAGACTTCATTTAAAATTGATAGAAGTAGGCTTTGTGGAACATCATATTTAGCTTCAATATCTCCTAACAAAAATTCATCATTTAAGATTTCGTCAACCTTATAATTTATCAATCCTTTACGAATGAAATCTCTGTAAGTAGGATATAGATCACATAGCCTTTCTATTACATAATTAGGGATTTCAGACGATCTATATTCATTCTTCTTAAAAGAGTATTCTTTATCATTAACAAAAGCAATTATTTCTTCGAAGTCATACTTTGCTAGTTCATTCCATTGCTTGGAAAAAAATAAAAAAAACAACCTTAATAATATTGTTTTTCCTGACCCATTTTCAGCAACGATAATTAATTTATTATCCTCAAAATGAAGGTCAAATTTTTTTTACCAAAAAGTTTAAAAACTGTAAATGATTTTATATTCATTAGTATTTAATATATATCAAATATAAGTATTTATATTAGAAAAATTTTGAGATTTTAAAGCTCGCTAACTAGAACTCTTAATTGATAGCAACTCTGTTTATTAAGTAGTAATTATTTCTAGAAAATTAATTGAGTTAATGAGTATTATATCATTTACAATATGTTTCGACATTTGCTCATTTATGTCTACAAACCATCCTTTTCTAAGGATGGTTTTTGTTTTTTATGGAAATAAGAAAATTTTAAAATTTCTTCAATATTTTTTTGTCGGTAAAGAAAAAAATAGATACATTTGCACCACTAAAATAAAGAGACCCATGGTGTAACGGTAGCACTCTGGTTTTTGGTACCATCAGTTGGGGTTCGAATCCCTGTGGGTCTACAAACCATCCTTTTCTAAGGATGGTTTTTTTATGTCTATAATTAAAATAACCAAATATCTTTATCTTGCTCTACTAGAAATAACTGGTAAAAATTCTTCACTCATTGCTAATTTAATACATCAACATTCTTTCAGAGTGTCATATCTGTTCAATTAAACATACCACATTTAACATACCACATTTAACATAAATTCACACAAAAAGGAACGGTTGGCAAAC
Organism: Chryseobacterium sp. 3008163; assembly: GCF_003669035.1. Classification (NCBI taxonomy): domain Bacteria; kingdom Pseudomonadati; phylum Bacteroidota; class Flavobacteriia; order Flavobacteriales; family Weeksellaceae; genus Chryseobacterium; species Chryseobacterium sp. 3008163. The sequence continues at coordinate 1,718,719 of NZ_CP033070.1, forward strand.
ATATTGCTCGTAAAATCAAACAAAGCTATTATTAATAAGCCATTACAAACAAAATCACCATGGTAACACTTATTAAGCTTCAGATTTTCAAGATATAGGACTTTATTATAAAATTAAACAGCGGTAAAAACTAAAATTTACCTCCATTAAATATTGTATATTGGTCTAAATCAGAAAATTTTGAAACTGAAATTCAACAAAAGAAAAATTCTCAGAGGTATTGTTATTACAATGATCTCTATTGTCATTTTAATTATCCTGCTGATTTTAAGTTTACGACTTCCCGCAGTACAGAATTACGTAAAAGATAAACTGATTGTTTATTTAGAGAAAAAAATCAAAACCAAAGTAAGTCTCGACAAAGTTTACATAGGATTTCCAAACAGTTTAGTGATGGAAAATCTATACTTAAAAGGTCAGAATATAGATACCCTTTTAGCGGTAAAAAAATTCGATGTCGGTTTAGATATGTGGCAATTGATGAGTTCAAAAGCTGATATCACGTCGATAGATTTGGAGGGTGTACGTGCCAATGTGGTTAGAGATCCAAAAGGAAAATTCAATTTCGATTATATCATTGATGCCTTTGCGACCTCGGATAAAGAAGAAAGCACTTCAAAACCGTTCATCATTTCTTTAGATAAAATTAAATTAAAGGATATTGGGCTAACTTTCAATGATCAACAATCCAGAAACGATATTAAAGTTTATTTTAATTCATTTGATACGAGAGTAAAAACGTTTGACCTTCAAAATAATTCCTACGCAGTTAATGACATTAATTTGGACGGATTAAGATTAAAGCTGAAACAGGATTTAGTAGAAGAAGTGGCCAAAAATGTTGAAGAAAAAGTAGATTCCCTGAATCAGAAAAAGCCTATGAAATTAGGCTTAAACGGAATCAAGCTAACTAATTTCAATATCGATTACGGTGATGACAATTCTAAAACTTTCGCAAAAGTTTTGTTTAAAGAATTAAGCACAAAAGTCAACAGCATCGACCTTGAAAACAATGACTACAATGTTGGAAATCTTTATTTGAGAGGCGCCGACATCAATGCCAACTTATTCCTACCGACAGAAAATGCCAATGCGAAAAAGGATGAAAAGCCTGAAGTTTCTACGGTTTCTGCGAAAGAAAAAGCGATGAAAGTGATTTTAGGTAAATTATTTTTGGATGATGTAAAAGTTGCGTACAACAACACGGCTGTTGCTCCTACCCGCTCAGGAATGGATTTTAATCATCTCAATTTTGCTAAATTAAATCTAGACGTCCGAAATTTTAAAATGGAAAACAACGGTTTTGCAGGATCTGTAAAATCAGCGGAAATTCAGGAAGCGAGAGGCTTGAATGTGCAAAAATTCAATACCGATTTTGTTTACGCTCAAAAAGAAGCGTATTTAAAAAACCTTTATCTGCAGACTCCGAAAACGATTTTAAGAGATGAAGTTGTTTTAAATTACAATTCCATTGAGCAATTATCTTCCAATTTGGGAGCGGTGAAAATTTCAGCTGACATTAGAGATTCTAAAATCGGGTTTTCTGATATTTTAAATTTAGTTCCGACCTTAAGAAACACAGCACCTTTCAACAAATATCCGAATGCTACTTTAAATGTCAACGCATTTATCAGAGGAACAGTCAATGATCTGGCAATTCAGAATCTGAAAGTTTCAGGTTTAGATCAATTGAAAGTTTTAGCTTCAGGGAAAATCAAGAATGCGATGAATCCGGACCAGTTGTATTATGATTTGAAAGTTGCAGAACTTTCTTCGTCATCCAAAACGATCTACAATTTAGTTCCTAAAAATACCATTCCGAAAAACATAACCTTGCCTTCTTTCTTCACGATTCGTGGAACGGCAAAAGGGACAACGCAATTAATTGACACCAATTTACGCCTGACTTCCACTTTAGGAAATGCGGCGATTATCGCAAAAGCTGATTTACGTAGAAAAAATAGAGAAACTTTCGATGTAAAAGCCAATCTTCAGGGGCTGCAAATCGGAAAACTGATTCAGAATAAAGATTTGGGAAGTATTACAGCTCAAATCAATGCCAAAGGACAAGGTTTTGGTCCGAAAACAATGTCTGCGGTTCTTTCAGGCGACGTGAGATCGGCGACCTACAAGGGCTACACCTATCAGAATATGAATCTGAAAGGGAAAATCAACCGTGGTGCTTACGATATAGATTTGAACTCAAAAGATCCGAATGCAAATTTACATCTTGCTGCTTCGGGTGTTTTCAACGATAACCCGACGGTAAAAGTCAATGGAAATATCAACAAATTAGATTTAAACAAACTCGGATTCTACAGCTCGCCGATGATTATCGCAGGAGTAATCGATGGTGATTTTAAAACTTTAGATCCGGATAATCTGAATGGATATTTGAATTTAAAAGACTTTGCAATTTCAGATACAAAAGAAGTTTACCCAATTCAGGAAGTGAATTTGCTGGCGGTTTCAACGGCAGATTCTACTCAAATTAAATTCAATTCCCAGATTGCCGATGTCGAGCTGAACGGAAAATATAAACTGACTCAGATTTTTGGTGCGTTAATGCAAACCGTCAATCAATATTATCAGTTTCAAAAGCCTGGTGCTGCTCAGAAAATTGATGCCGGACAGTTTTTTACTTTCAATGCTAAAATAAAAAATGATGATCTGATCAGAAAATTTGTTCCCGAACTGAAAAGTTTTGAAACGATCAACATAAACGGAAATTATAATGCAGATTCTCAGCAAATCCTTTTAGATGCGCAGATACCTCAGGTTTTATATGGAACCAATACGCTGGAAAATACAAGTTTAAAAATCACCAACGAAAATCAGGCATTACAATATGACTTGAGTGTTGCGTCATTAGCCAGCGAAAGTTTTGCGCTTAAAAAAGTAAATATCAATGGTGATGTTGCACAAAATATCATCAATTACAATATCACAACAAAAGACGATAAAGACGAAACGCAGTTCCTAATTGCCGGAAATGCCAAGTCGATGAATGACATCACAGAAATTTCTTTAAATCCAAATGGTTTAAAACTGAATTATATGGATTGGACGGTTGCTGAAAACAACAAAATATCCATTTTCAGTCAGGGAATTGTAGCGGATAATTTCACCCTTTCCAATTCGGGAGCGGAAATTTCTTTACAATCTGAAAGCAATTCTCCAAGCAGTCCGCTGAATGTTTCTTTGAAAGATTTTAAAATTGAAACCATTACTGAAATCATTAAAAAAGATTCTCTTTTAGCCAAAGGAACCATTAACGGAACCGCGCAGCTTAGGGATTTAACCCAAAATATGACCTTTACGTCAGACATCAATGTTTCTGATTTGATTGTTTATGGAAGTCCGGTTGGAAATTTAGACATTAAAGTTAATAACCAATCTGCGAATCTTCTGAATGCAGATATTGCACTTTCGGGGAACAGTAATGATGTGAAAATTTTAGGAAATTACAATACTTCTTCCAGCACATTTGATTTAGATTTAAATATGAATCAGCTTCAAATGAAGACGCTCCAAGGCTTCTCGATGAATGCGATTACAAATACTGAAGGTTATCTTTCGGGAGATTTAAAAATTAGCGGAACGACGACTGCTCCAAAGATTCTTGGAGATATTAAAATGAATAATGTCGGACTAATGATTTCCCAGACCGGAAGTGATTTCAGAGGGATTAATGATAAAATAGGATTTACTAACCGAGGAATTGAGTTTGACGATTTCAAAATCAAAGACAAAGACGGAAATTCTTTAAACATCGATGGACAGGTTTTAACTCAAACTTATAGAGATTTTGCATTTAATCTTGATTTGGATGCGAAAGATTTTAAAGTTGTGAATTCAGAGAAATCCAACGATGCGATGATGTACGGAATCTTGGCGATTGATGCAGCTTTAAAAGTAAGAGGAAATTTAGATTTACCAAAAGTTGACGGAAGATTAGCCGTTTCAAAAACAACAGATTTTACATTTGTACTTCCACAATCGAGCCCTTCATTACAGGAAAGAGACGGAATTGTAGAATTTATTGATCAGGATCAGGTAGCTTTAAGTAAAACCATTAAAGCAGATTCTATTGACAGTCAAAGTCCGATCAAAGGATTAGATGTCAATGTAAATATTGAGGTTGATAAAGAAGCAAAAATGTCTATCGTCATTGATAAAGCTGCCGGAGATTTTGTAAAACTTCAGGGTGAAGCTGATCTGACAGGAGGAATTGATCCATCAGGGAAAACCACTTTGGTAGGTGTTTACCAGGTTGAAAAAGGAAGCTACGAAATGTCGGTAAGTGTTCTGAAAAGAAAATTCGACATTCAAAAAGGAAGTACAATTACCTGGACAGGCGAACCGACGACTGCCAATCTTGATATTACGGCAATTTACAAAACCGAAACTGCACCAATTGACCTTGTCGAACAGCAAGTTGGCGATGCAGATTTGAATCAATATAAACAGAGAATTCCTTTCAATACTTTATTGATTCTGAAAGGTGAATTGCTGAAGCCTGAAATTTCGTTTGATATTACAACAGACGAGAAAAATAATGCTGTTTCTTCTGCTGTTACAGAAACCATCGATGGAAAATTAGCTCAGCTAAGACAAGATCCGAATGAGATGAACAAGCAGGTTTTTGCATTGCTTCTATTAAACCGTTTCATTGGTGAAAATCCTTTCCAAAGTAATTCGGGAGTATCTGCAGAGACGATGGCGAGACAGAGTGTGAGTAAAATTCTTTCTCAGCAGCTGAATAATTTAGCATCAGATTTAATCAAAGGAGTTGATTTAAATTTCGATTTGGAATCTACGGAAGACTACTCTACCGGCACACAAAATACGAGAACTGATCTTAATATCGGTTTAAGTAAAAAATTACTGAATGATAGGTTAAAAGTTTCCGTAGGAAGTAATTTCGGACTGGAAGGTGAAGCCAGACAAAATGAAAACACGACCAATATCGCAGGTGATGTGACTGTGGATTACAGTCTTTCAAGAGACGGAAGATACATGCTTCGTGCGTACCGTAAAAATGATTACCAAGTTGCGTTGCAAGGACAGATTGTAGAAACTGGGGTTGGATTTATCATCACATTAGATTATAATCAGTTCAGAGATATTTTCCGAAAATCGAGAAATAATCGAAACAAGGAAAACAGAGAGAATAAGAAAAAACAAGATAACCAAGTCGTAGAATTTAAGTAATGAAAATCAATTTAAATACATATTATAAATATTTTTTGGCATCGGGAATGACGGCGGCTGTGGTTTCTTGCAGCAATACGAAGTTTCTGAAAGACGGACAGATGCTCTACACGGGAGCCGAAGTAAAGATTGAAAATGATACGCTTCCAAAAAAGAAAAAGAACGAACTGAAAGCTGCTCTTGAAGAAAATTTAACGCCAAAACCCAATTCATCATTTCTTGGTTTAAGACCAAAACTGTATGCGTATAATGTTACAAAAGAGCCAAAAAAAGAAAAAGGTTTAAGATATTGGCTGAAATATAAATTTGGTGAGGAACCTGTTTTGTTGGGCGATGTTGACAGAGAGTTTAACAAAGATATCATCGTAAATTATTCTGAAAACAAAGGTTACTTCAATGCAAAAGCGAAGTATGATACGGTTTCGAAAAATAAAAAAGCACAGGTTATTTATACTTTAAATCCCGGAGCTCAGTATTTGATCAGCAATGTCAATTTTGTAGAAGATTCTACTTTAGTTAATCGTGAAATTCAAAGTTTCAAAGACAAAACTTTATTAAAACCGGGAAACCCGTTTGATTTAGATGTCATTAAAGCTGAAAGACAGAGAATTGATGACGGTTTGAAAGATAAAGGTTTTTATTATTTCAATCCTGATAATATTATCGTTCAGGCCGACAGCACAGTTAGCAAAGATCATAAAGTAGAGATGATTGTCAAGTTAAAAGACAACACGCCGAAGCTTGCGACCGAGCAGTTTACGATTGACAAAGTGGTAGTTTTTCCTAATTATAATCTTCGTGATGCAAAAAAAGGATTGTATAATATTCCAATGAATCCTGATTCACTGAAAGGTTATGAGTACAATGATATTTACGTAGTTGATCCTAAAAGAAATTTAAACCAAGAATGTTTGACCGTGCATTATATTTTGACAGAGGAGACATTTACAACAGAAAAGATCACAATTTATCACTGAACCGATTGATCAGTTTGGGTGTTTTTAAATTTGTAAAAAATGAATTTGTTGTTTCAGATTCTTTGAATCATAAGTTTGATGCATATTACGTTTTAACTCCGAGAGAACTACAGTCACTACGTCTGGAAGCTTTAGGTAGAACCAATTCTGCCAATTATGCAGGAAGTGAATTAAATTTAAATTGGACACAGAGAAACTTTTTCCGTGGCGCAGAACAATTTAAAGCTTCTGTTTATGGAGCTTTTGATGTTCAGATCGGTGGGCCTGCAGATGCTGAAAATATTTTCAGAGCAGGAGCAAATGCACAGCTATCCATTCCTAGAATTGTGGCGCCGTTCCGTTTTAATTCTTCGAGTGCATTTGTACCGAGAACCAATGTTAAATTGGGTTATGAATTTCAAAACAGAACCACATTATATTCTTTAAATACTTTTAATGCTTCATTTGGCTACCAATGGAAAGAAAATGTAAGGAAGGAACATGAGCTCAATATCATTGATGTTTCTTTGATTCGTCCAGCTGATGTGACTGCAAAGTTTGATTCAATTTCACGAAATAATCCTTATCAGCAAAGAATTACTCAGCAACAACTTATTTTCGGACCAACTTATTCTTACACTTACTCGACAACGATGCTTCCTCGAAAAAATACATTCTATTATAAAGGAATGCTTGATTTAGCAGGAAATATTACAGGTCTTGTTACCGGAGCTAATGCGAAAGAAGGAAAAGAAAAAACAATTTTCGGAGTTCCTTTTAGCCAATATGCAAAAATTGAAAATGATGTAAGATTCTATCACAAATTTACAGAGAAAACATCTTTTGCATCAAGATTTATTGCCGGAGTCGCCGTTCCTTATGGAAATTCGGAGCACATACCTTTTTCCAGACAGTTTTTTGTGGGTGGAAGTAACAGTATCAGAGCTTTTCGCGCTAGGACATTAGGACCAGGAAGTTTTGATCCAAGAACCCAGCAACAAAATGGTGGTTTTGCTTTTGATCAGGCAGGTGATGTAAAATTAGAACTGAATGCAGAATACAGAGCAAATCTTTATAAGTTCTTAAATGTTGCCGTATTTGTTGATGCCGGAAATATATGGTTAATTAATGATGAGATCGATAAAAATGGTATTAATACTAGACCTGGGGGGAAATTTTCTAAAGAATTCTTGAGCGAGATTGCAGTAGGTGCTGGTGTAGGTTTAAGACTTGATTTTTCTATTCTTGTACTAAGACTTGATTTGGCAATGCCTTTGCGAGTACCTTACTATGAAAAGGGCGAAAGATGGGCATTTGACAGAATCAACTTTGGAGATTCAAGCTGGAGAAGAGATAATTTGATTTTGAATATTGCAATTGGTTATCCATTCTAAAAGGCGGATGGAAACTAGCGAATAGCTTTTGGCTTATGCAAGCATGTATAAAATAATACAATAAAATATCAATAGGAACGGGCTTTAGCCCGTTTTTAATTTAATACAATTCATTAGGCTTTAGCCAAAATTTATATGCGGAAGTTCTTTTAAAAAATCGTAAAAACTTATTTAAAGGAATAGTCTTTGCGTTAATACAAGAAATTATCTTGTATTCTTTTAAGGATAAATATCAACGACCAAATCACACTTATTAATATTGAATTATGCTAAAGGAACTAAAATTTTTCTGGGAAACTGTCAAAGAAACATTTACGGAATGGAACAATTCTTCCGCATCCAATGATTCTGCGAGTTTGGCGTATTATGCCATTTTTTCGATTCCAGGTTTGCTGATTATCATCATCTGGATTGCCGGATATTTCTTTGGTGAAGAAGCTATTCGTGGCCAGATCAGCAGTCAGATCAGCGGATTGATGGGACAGGATGTTGCCAAAAGTATTCAGGATATGATTGCCGGAGCTTTAATCGATAAAGAAAATATTTTTATGAAAGTCGTAGGAATCGGATCTTTGGTGTATGGTTCTACTACCCTATTTTTTCAGTTACAGAAGTCTTTGAACAACCTTTGGGATGTAGAAGCTGCGCCTAAAAAAGCTTTGGTTAAATTTCTTTTAGACCGAGCCAATTCATTGGGAATGATTCTGATTTTAGGATTTTTATTAATGATTACAATGGTTTTATCTTCATTAATTGGGTTATTTAATGATTTAATCACCAGATATTTTGGTTTGGAAACCTATATCATTGTAGAGCTTATTAACTTTGCCATCGGTTTCGGGATTGTAGTCGTGCTTTTTGCTTTGATGTTTAAAGTTTTACCAGACGTTGAAATCAGCTGGAAATCAGTTTGGAAAGGTGCGCTATTGACCGCAGGATTATTTACTTTAGGTAAATTTTTATTAAGTCTTTACTTTGGACAATTTAAACCAACCTCAGCATTCGGAACCGCCGGAACAGTGATTTTGATTATGATGTGGATTAATTATTCCTGCATGCTGGTATTCTTTGGAGCCGAATTTACAAAAGTATATACCTTAAGAAAAGGTTACAGAATTGTTCCTTCAAAACATGCCAAATGGAGCAGTGCAAAATTATATAGGGAAAGTCAGATTAAAACTGAAACTCCTCAAGTTTAAACCATAAAAAGGCCTCTCAGAAATCCTGAGAGGCTTTTGTTTTACATTCTGTTTACCGTTTGTATTCCGAGTAATTGTAATGATTTTTGTATTGTTTTTCCGGTTAAATCAGACAGATTTAAGCGATACTGTTTTATATTTTCATCTTCCTGAATCAATATTGGATTATTCTGATAAAACGAATTATATGATTTAACCAAATCATATAGGTAATTAGCAACCAATGCCGGACTTAAACTTTCTGCCGCTCTAGCTACAACTGCTTTATAATTGGAAAGCTGCATGATTAATTCCTTTTCAGATTGGCTTAATTCGATAGCTTCAGTTTCTTTTGCTACAAAATTTGCTTTCGCCAACAAAGATTGAATACGTGCATAAGTGTACTGAATAAAAGGTCCTGTATTTCCGTTAAAATCAATACTTTCTTCAGGATTGAAAAGCATTTTTTTCTTAGGATCAACTTTCAGCATAAAATATTTTAACGCTCCAATCCCGATGCTTTCGTAATTGATATTCTTTTCTTCTTCTGTAAAGTTTTCCAGTTTTCCCAGCTCTTCAGATTTAGATTTAGCAATATCAAACATATCCTGCATCAACTCATCCGCATCTACCACAGTTCCTTCACGCGATTTCATTTTCCCATTCGGAAGCTCAACCATTCCATAAGATAAATGGAACAACTGATCTGCCCATTCGTAACCCAGCTTTTTTAAAACTTTAAATAAAACCTGGAAATGATAATCCTGTTCGTTTCCTACCGTGTAGATTAATTTCTGAAGATTATTTTCTTTAAAACGTTGCACAGCCGTTCCCAAATCCTGCGTCATGTACACAGAAGTTCCGTCTGAACGAAGCAAAAGTTTCTGATCTAAACCTTCATCCGTCAAATCACACCACACCGAACCATCTTCTTTCTGATACAAAACACCTTTATCTAAACCTTCCTGAATAAGATCTTTTCCTAAAATATAGGTATTGCTTTCGTACTGAACCTGATCGAAATTTACTCCAAGTCTCTTGTAAGTTTCACCGAAACCTTTATAAACCCATGAGTTCATTTCGTTCCAAAGATTTCTCACTTTTTCGTCACCATTTTCCCAATCGAGAAGCATTTGTTGAGCTTCCTTTAAAATAGATACCTTAGAAATTATATTTTTATCATTCTCCAGTTCTTTTCTTGCATTGTCATATTCTTTATTAAGAATATTAGCTATACTTTCTTCACCATCGTTATAATTATCTATATTTAATATGTTTTTATTATTTTTCTCTAAAACTTTACCAAATATTTCTTTTTTAGCTATAATTTGAGAGTCAATTTCATCATATTCATTTAAAATAAAATTACTTAAAAGAAAAACTTTACTATTAATATATTTCGGATCAAGATTCAAAGTCTCTTTTATCCAAATTCTTAAAGCTTTCTCCTGTGCATCGTGAATTATTTTACTTATAGGCTCATTCTCTATGTTAAGCAATCCCAACGTATTATTTTCAAAAGCTTTAGTAAAAAAATCCCCAAGTTCTATATTAACTTGAGTCTTTAATTGTTTTTTTAATTCCTGATCGAATTTTACATAATAGTTTCCTACGAATTTATCTCCTTTTATATTTTCAGTTTCGGGTGTTTCTCCTTTACCAAATTTCTCCCAAGCCAACATCGATTTACATATATGAATTCCTCTATCGTTGATAATCTGACTTTTAATCACATCGTAACCAGCTTCCTTTAAAATCTGAGCCACAGAAAAACCCAATAAATTATTTCTAACATGTCCTAAGTGAAGCGGTTTATTAGTATTCGGAGAAGAATATTCCACCATTACGGTTTCATTTTTCTTTTCAATGTTTGAAAATTGTTCTGAAACTGTTCTAAATTGATCTACAAAAAATTGATTTTTAACTTTTACATTTAAAAATCCTTTAATCACCTTGAAACTTTCAAGCAATTCAGTTTGTTCAGTTAAAGCCTGCCCCAATTCTACTCCAATGCTTTCAGGATTTTTCTTTAATTGTTTCACCAGAGGAAAAGTAACGATGGTAAAATCGCCTTCAAACTCAGTTTTATTCTCCTGAATCTCGAGTTGTATATCTTTTAACTGATAGACATTAAGGATAACCTCTGCCAGTTTCTGTTCTATGATATCTTTAATATTCATTATTCTAATTTGAAGTACAAATATACGGAAATAAAAAAACCGCACTAAGGCGGTTCTTAATATGAATGTTAAAAGTGATTAAGTATTAATTGAGGTCCCAAAATACCTTTGTTGTCAATTTATCTCCACCTATTGCAGAAGAAGCCGATTGATAATTAGCTCCGTTGATGTTAGGTTCTGTAGATGGATACGTTAATCTCACAGGAATTTTTCCTTCTGCAACAGGATATGCACTTGCAGGTGCAACAATATTTGGAAAATCTAAACGTCTGAAAAACGTCCAAGATTCAAAACCTCTATTATACATAGCAACCCACGCCTGATTTCCTATTTTCTCCTTCCAATTCCCGGTTGCAGTGTTGTAATTAACAGCAGCCTGATTATAGTAGGTCGTAGCATCTGCGCTATTCACTCCCCAAAAAGTAAGTGAAGCTTTCACAGCATTCTCATAATGTGTGGCGGCAGAACCTACGGTATAGCCTCTTTCAGCAGCCTCTGCCAATATAAAATTGATTTCTGCAGCATCAATAAGTACTCCTGGTAGATTTGGCTGTTTTATTTTATCACCAATATGAGAGTAAGATTCATCATATGGTAGCAAATTTTGGTAACCATAGTTCCCTCCAACATATGTTGTTCCACCATTTTCAGCATCTTTGAAAGTAAAATAAATAGGTCTTCTAGGATCATTCAAGGTATTCAGCCTATTTACAAAAACTGATGTGGGAACAAAATCATTTCTGTTACTCTGTACCAATTCTTCATGAATAAGATTGTAGTTTGGTGCAAAAGAATTATAGGCAAGTAAAGCATTATTTGTATTACTTTCAATTACCCCGGCTGCATATGCCTCTTCTATACTCGATTTTGCAAGACTACTGTTAACATCGGCCATGTTGATAGCTATTTTTGCTTTCAATGAATTTGCAAATAATTTCCATTTTGAAACATCGCCAGCATATACCAAATCCTGATTAGGAGTTATTGATTTGTAACCTGCATCTAGCTTGGCAATTGCAGCATTTAATCTTATAAGAAGTTGAGGATAAATTGTTGCATCATCATCATATTTTGGCAACGGTGTATTTACAATATCCAACGATTGTGAATAAGGAACATCTCCAAAACTATCTACTAAGACCTGGTATGTATAAATCATTAAAACCTCAATAATAGCAATTCTGTTTTGCTGTATCTTGCCCCACTCAGTTTCGGACATAAGAGCCGGTTTGCTTTCTAATAAAATATTTTCTTTCGCTTTCTTAAAATTCCCAAGAGCTTCAGAATAGAGATTATCCCAATGATTATCAGGGATATTTCTTGATGTTAAATCATAGCGTGATTCTGCACGATAAGTAGTTGCTGCCCAATATTGTGAGAAATAGCGAAATACATTTAGATTCACACTTGGTGTGGTAAGCTGATCTACCAATTCTTTTTGTGCATTGGCAAAGAAATACTCTCCGGAAGCTTCATAAGCTTTAAGAGAATCGTCATTATAAATATCATCTTCACTAGCACAAGAAGTGATTAAAGTAGAGACTGCAAATATTGATAAAAAAAACTTTTTCATAATTCTAAAAATTAACTTTTACATTAAACGATATGGTTCTCACAGTTGGCATTACACCCGATTGATAACCTTGCACATTACCTCCTGAAGATCCTGCTTCTGGATCAGCCATCGGAAGATTTTTATGAATTATCCAAAGGTTATTCCCTAAGAGACTGAATGAAGCTGATCTTATGACTGTACCTTCAAAAACCCTGTTAGGAAGTGTATAGGTAATAGAAGCTTCTCTTAGTTTTACATATGAGCCATCATACACAAAAGCTTTTTCGGGATTTACAGAACCAAAGATACCTGTAGAATAACTACCATCAATTCTAACGTCATTAGGTGTTCCATCTTCTTTAACTCCTGGTAGTATTACTCCTCCTCCTTGATCTAATGTATTACGGATCGGATTACCTAAATCATTTAGACCCACCGTATTAGGATACAATCCTGTTTCCTGACCGAAAATTTGGTCTAAAGAAAATATATCACCTCCTTTTCGTATATCAACTAGGAAACCTACTGAAAAGTTTTTATATTTAAATGTATTAGAAATTCCCCCTAACCAATCTGCCTGTATATTACCTAAGACCTGATCGTTATTTATCAAATAATACCCGTCATCCCCTACTACTTTGTTACCATTTCCATCGTAAACATAGTCGGTACCACGTATAGTCCCATAAGCTTCTCCCACTGTAGCATTTAACGATGTATGTTGGAAATTTGCTAATTGGAGATTGGTTCTACCTTCGTCCAAATAGATTAGTTTATTTCTGTTTCTAGACCAATTCACATTAACATTCCAAGCGAAATTTTCTGTTTTGATAGGAGTTCCACTTAAAGCCACCTCAATACCTTTATTTTCTAAATCACCGGCATTAATCATTTTGAATAAATACTGTGATGCTGCAGTAGTTGGAACAGAAAAAATTTGATCCGTACTATTGGTTTTATAAACTGAAAAATCTAAGCCTAATCTATTCTTAAACATTTGCAATTCTATACCTGCCTCCCAAGATTTAGTAATTTCAGGTCTTAGCTGTGAGAAATCCAAATATGTATTTGACAGATCAAATAACGCAGCATCAGATATAGCACCATTATTATTTAACCATCCAAATCTGCCCGGTTCAGGATCATTACCAACTTCTGCGTAATTCAATCTTAACTTACCTAAATTAAGCCAAGGTTGTTTAATTAATTCCGAGAAAATAAAACTTGTTCCCAATGCCCAATAACCATAGCCACCATTGGCTGCAGGTAATGCTGTAGATTTATCATATCTGTAAGATCCTTCTAAAAATATTGTTCTGTCATAATCAAACGATGCTTGTCCGTAAACACCAGATTTCTTATAAGGAACGTCTGTCTCTATAGGTGCAATAAAGGTTTTAGAGTTTTGTAAGGCATAGAAATTCGGTTTTAATAGTCCACCTGTAGTAGATGCATTGAAAGCCTCAATATCTCTCTTGATGAAATTATAGCCACCTGTTAACTTCCCGGTAACTTTCTCCCCAATTTTCATATCATACGTAGCAATAAAATCATAATTTTGCTGCATGAAGTCTCTTGTGAAAATTTCGTATCCGGAAGATTGATTGGTCTGTGAAAGACCAAATTCTTCAGCGTGGCTTCCAACAGCTTTTCTTATTTCCTGTTTATCCCTAGTGTAATCAATACCGACTCTTGCTAATAAATTTAAATTTTTAGTTATCTCATAACTAAGTGATGCACCCGTCAAAAATCTTCTTCTTGTATCAGATTCATAATTTTCATATCTACTCCAGTAAGGATTGTCCCAAAAATTAGGTGCTAAATTTCCTCCGGTAGGGCTTATCATATTCCATGTTGCATTTTTTTTCGTTCTGAAGTATTGCTCTCTTAAATCTAAAACGTCAACATTTGTTGCCCACCATTGCCTGAATCCACCTATGATATTATCACCATATCCTACATTATTTCTGCCGATAGTACTTTGATTAGTAAAAGTAACGAAAGCATTAGTCTTTAGTTTGCTCGAAAGGTCATGAGAAAAATTTCCAGTAATCGTATTCTTGTTTAAAGAGCTGTTTGGAAGAATACCCGTTTCATAATTATTTGTATATCCGAAACTATATGTTGATTTTTCTGTGCCCCCATTCAATGTAATACTATTGATCACAGAGTATGCTTTTTTGAAAAACTTAGTAGGGTCATTTTTTGCGGCAACCCAAGGTGTGGCCTTTTGATAATTTGGATGACCTTCAATAAAAGCATCCCAGTTGTATACTAAGACATTAGGATTAAATGCATTACCGTACGAAGCATCATCTCCAGTAGATGCAATTAGCCCATCATCCATACCATCTCCATTAATATCTCCTATATATGAGCTATCCTCTCCTCCATAACCCTGACCATAATCTTTCTGATATTTTGCAAACGTAGATTTATCAAACGTTCCTACAGAAACCGTAGAACTATATGAAATACCTAACCCTGAATTTTTTTTACCTTTCTTTGTGGTTATCATTATAGCGCCATTAGCAGCCAAACTACCATAAAGAGCCGTTGCTGCAGCTCCTTTAAGAACGTTTACAGATTCTATATTATTAGGGTCAATATCAGATGCAGCGTTTCCAAAGTCAAATCCGTCACGCCCATTTTTAGCGTCGTTCGTATTGAGATTGGCATTACTTATCGGAATACCATCTACTACGATTAACGCCTGATTATTACCCGTTATGGATTTAATACCTCTCATCACAATGTTGGTAGAACCTCCAAAATTGGAATTCATTTTAACATCTAACCCCGCAACCTTGCCGGATAGATTATTTAAAAAATTGTTAGTTGGAGATGAATTTACCTGACTTGCATTTAATTGTTGTGAAGAGTAGCCTAAAGATTTTTTCTCTCTTTTAATACCGAGTGCAGTAACAACCACACCTTCGATTTCTTGTGTTTTTAAGGTATCACTCGGCTTTGTTTGTTGCGCTTGAACAACGACAAAAGACGAGGAAAGTACTACAAGTAGTACACCTGATGTTAATTTCTTCATATAAATACATTAATTTTGTGTTAACAAAGTTGTGAAACTTTTTCTTAAGAAACTGTTAAAAAGAGAAAAAATTATTATGAATAGAATAACAAATCATATTTATTCCTATTTTAAAACATATAAATGTTAAAATTTTATGGAATTATTAAAAAAATGGTCAAATTTTTACATTGAGGCAGGATGTGATGAGGTTGGGAGGGGCTGCCTAAGCGGACCAGTGGTTGCAGCGGCGGTAATTTTGGATGAAAAATTTGAACAAAACTTGGTGAACGATTCAAAGAAATTAAGTTTTAAAACCAGAATGGAACTAGACAGTTATATCAAAAATAATGTTAAAAGTTATGCAATTGCAGAACTACCTCCAGCGTTCATTGATGAACATAACATACTGAATGCCAGCATCCACGCAATGCATCGTGCTTTAGATCAATTAGCAATACGCCCAGAGTTGATTTTGGTAGATGGAAATAAATTTCACCCTTACAACTTCATTCCGCATCAATGTATTATTAAAGGTGATTCGAAAGTTTTATCAATTGCAGCGGCTTCTATTTTAGCGAAAAATTATAGAGATAAATTGATGATTGAGCTGCATGAAGAACACCCAGAGTACGGATGGAATACCAACTTTGGATATGCCACAAAAAAACACCAGGAAGCCCTGATAAAGCATGGTGTAACGAAATACCATAGACAATCTTTCAGATTAAAATATGACTGATTAAAAATGCTTTGTGAATTATGAGTTAAAAAATATTAACATTTTAAATTTAAAATGATTCCAAATTAAAAAGAGAAGTAATAAATTGCTTCTCTTTTCTGTTATATAATGTTAAGAATTTTTACCACTATCATTTTAATAAGTATTCTTCTTAATAGGAAATTTTATAAAACAACTTGAAAAAATCAGAATTTCACTTGTAATTTGTTGATATTTATAAAAAAAGACTGCCCTAGGACAGTCTTTTTTTATAAAACTAACTTATTAAATTAGTTTTGATTCCAGAAAGGAGTATATTGGTTTTTAACAAATACCTGTGCACTAGATATCGCTGGCACATTAGCAGAATTAGCAACATATTCAGAATTTGGATACACTAATCTGTAAGGCTTGTTAGGATACTGTGCAGTAGTAGCCATTGGAGTAAACGGATAACCTGTTCTATTATACTCTATAAACATTTCAGTTGGGTTTATATTCGTCAACGCAATCCATTTTTGAGTCATAATTGCCTCAATTTTCTGAGTATTTGTACCCGTCCAACCCAAGCCAGGTCTAGCTGAAATTGCAGTTATATACGGAGCTAAAACTTGAGCCATAGTAAGAGGTGGCGTAACAGGAATAGTAACAGGAGGGACAGGAATAGGAACTCCTAACCAAGTTGCATTAGCAACTATAGCATTAGTGAATTTAGCTTGAGCATTGATAGTTCCAAAAATCGAAGGCCATCTAAGTGCAGCTTCCGCTTGTAACAAATCACTCTCAGCCTGCGAAAAAAGCAAACCTCCTCTAGCATTATTTTGAGTGACTGAAGTAGCTAAATTAGTAGCTGTAGCACCAAAATTTCCAAATCCTAATTTTGAAGTACTAACATTATTTACAGGTACTCCAGGTTGGCCAGGAACATTACCTTGTCTTACTCCTTTTAATCCTACAAAAGCAACACCATTATAATCAACTGAATTTACATTTGTAAACAATCTCCCTTTTCTAGGGTCAGTAATACCATTAAATTTAGAATAATTAGGATCATTAAGGATTCTATTCATTTCAAGTGAATTTGCCATGTGCTCAGAAACAACTACAACCGCATAATTTGACGCTTGCTGTCCTGCTGCATTTCTAGCCCAAGTTAAAGCATATGGATTCATCTGATCATCAGTAGACGAATTATATCCAGGGTTCAATCTTACTTCTTCTTCTATAAATGTTGCACCAGCTAATGTTTGAAGTTTTGTATTTCTATACGTAGCTAAATCACCGGTAACATTTGACATTCTAACTAGTAATCTGAGTTTTATAGTATTAGACAGAGCTTTCCATTTAGTCATATTTCCAGAGAAAACTATATCAGAGGTAGGCACTAAAGCATCATGATTCGCAGCATCAATGATTGTATTTGCTTCTTCTAATTTCGTAATTAAGCTTTTATAAATATCTGAATCATTATCATATTTGGGTGTTGTATTCTGCTGGCCTAGGAAGGCCTCACTATAAGGAACCTTTCCGTACAAATCAACTATATACTGCATATAATAAGCCTTCATAATTTTGGCTATAGCAACATAATTATCTTGTTTATGGTCAGCATTACTGGTAATCTCCATTTGATTGAAATTTGCAATTCTTGGATACAAACCTCCCCAAATACCACTATAAAAAGTATTATCTACACTAGATAGAGAAAATTCTCTTGAAAACGGACCAGCAATTGTGTAAGAATTTCCTGCCCAGCTATTCATCATTAGGTTACCAAACTGCATCATTGTACCTGCCTGCGTTCTATATGCAGTACTTAAAGCGCCTGGAAGCATAAGTTCAGGAGTAATCATCTCTGCCTGTACAGCATTTGGATTATCATTTACATCCAAATATTCATTATTACAAGATATTGCGGCAAAACCTACAGTGGCAGCTAAAATTGTCGTTAGGAATTTATTATTTTTCATTTTTTTAAATTAAAAAGTTACATTAAGATTAAAACCAAAAGTTCTCATACTAGGATATTGTCCTGTAACTGCAAATCCTCCTGCATTTCCGTTTGTGTTAGCAGTTTCCGGATCGTTATAGTTTCTATTATCTTTAGCATAAATGAAGAATGGATTTCTTGCATATACACCTACTGCTAATGAATTAACAAAAGTATTTTTAAGAATTGATTTTGGTAAATCATAAGATAAAGCAATTTCTCTAACTTTTAATGCTGTCCCATCTACAACGAATTCTTCACCTACAGATGTATAAGCCGACGTTGTAAAGTAATTCATTACTCCGAAATAGCTTGCATCATTACCTACGGGTGTACTATTAACAACATATTGCCCATTAACTAACTGAACTGAATTTGGAATTACATATCCTTGAGATCTATCAAAATCACCTGTTTTTTCAGAAGACCCTGTAGTTCCTAAGCTTGCTTTAGCCAAAGAAACAAAGCTATTTCCAGTTCGGTAATCTGCAGTAGCACTTAGAGTAAGTCCTTTGAATTTAAATGAAGTATTGATACCAACTACGTAATCAGGGTTCACTTTTCCAAGAACTTCAAAAGTAGTGGTAGACAAAGGATTACCATTTGCGTTCACAATAATATTTCCACTTGGATCTCTTTGATACTTGGTTCCTTTAATTACTGGAAAACTTTCTCCTTTAACTGCAAAAATACCTGCGTTTGTAGTAGTTGAATTATACAATGCCACTTCATCAACACCATCTGCTAATGATAAAATTTCAGTATCATAAGTTGAATAAGACCCTCTAACTTTCCATTCAAAGTCTTTTGTTTTAATAGGCGTAAATCCTAAATCCAATTCGTACCCTTGGTTTCTACTATCTCCGATATTGTCCTGAAAATTACTAATTCCTGATGCAGTTGAAGTAGTAATTGTAGTAATAAAGTTGTCATTATCATTTCTATAAACAGAACCTTCAAAAGTAATTCTATCTTTAAAGAAACCTAATTGTATTGATGCTTCTTTTGAAATGAAGAATTCAGGTTCAATATCTTGAGCATATATAGTAGTTGTAGGAAGATAAGACGAAAGATTACCGAAAGGATATCCTATTGGGAAAGCACCAACTCTATCTAGCCCATATACAGGAATAGTTCCTGAATTCCCTACTTTACTATACCCTAAACTTACCTTCGCATAGTTTAAAACTTTTCCTTTAATACTTTCAAAAGCTTTTGTAGGAATAAATGAAGCTCCAAATGAATAATATGGATATCCTTTATTACTAAATGGCAGTTGAACGCCTTCTATAGTTACAGGATTAACACTTGTAACTGAACTTTTTTCATATCTGAATGTTGAATTAAAATATAAGAAATCCTTATATGCTAAATCTAAATTTGCAAACCAAGCAAAAGACCTTTGTCTAGTAGTATTATTATTTAGATTATAAAATTTATCTGGTTGTAATACATTGTTAATATGATACCATCCCGGAATCTGAAGATTTTCACCTCCAACCTGAGCGATTGAGCTGGATGTATCTTGAATATTATGACCTACATTAACTTTTAAATTTAAATCATTCGTTAAATCGTAATCAAAATTAGCCATCAAATCACCATAATATCTAAAACTAGAAGATACAGATTTGTAATAATTTGACACAATTGGATCAGCACCATAATCTGTAGGAGAAGTACCATCAATAGGAGTACCTGTACCATCATAAACTCTATCAAATGCAAACGCATTTAAATGACTTTCTTGGATTGTAGAACCTGAAACAGCAGTTCCTGCATATGTAAATGAAATATGATCACTTAGTTTATATTCCAAATTAATCAATCCTGTAAAAGTTCTATCTTTAGTATCTGTTCTATTATTATCTATAGTCCAGTAAGGATTAACATTATAAATAGTGTAACTAGCATCCGGAAGAGCATTTCTAAATTGTCTAACATCAACATTACTAGAAGTCTGAAGTAACTGACCATAAAGACTTGAGCTGGTATTCGACGTTCTCGTATCTAAGTAGTTAACGTTCCCATCAATTCTCAGTTTACCTAATTTCTTTCCAGCTTTTAAAATAAAATTATTTCGCTTTAAATTATCATTTTGAACAACAAAATCATTTTCAGCTCTGTTTACTGACAAGAAAACGTAAGAGTCTTCTCCTCCTGATGTTACTGATAAGCCATTTTGCATCAAAACTCCTGTTTTAAAGAAATTTTTCATTCCATCTTCTTTAAAACTAAATGTCTCTCTACGCCAAGAATTATCAGCTAGTGGCATTCCTACTAGTAATGATTGCCCTCCTAAAGCTGATGAATAAGCAGGTCCCCAGTTGGTATTCTCATATGGTGTCCAATTTGCACCACCATAATCAGTAGTATCAAAAGTATCGCCTGGATACCCTTGCCCATACTGTGTTTGCCTATAAGGCATTTTAAAAACACTTGAAAAATCAATTGAATTTGTAAGGCTAAACTGTAATCTTTCTGACTTAGTTCCTCTCCTTGTTGTAACTACAATAACACCATTACTTCCTCTCTCACCATACAAAGCAGACCCCTGCATACCTTTAATGATATTCATATTTTCAATGATTTCAGGAGGTAAATTTTGTAAAATTCCTAATGTGGAAATCACACCATCGATAACAACTAGTGCTTGATTATTCCCTGAAATCGATCTTGGACCTCTTAAAACAACTCTTGTTGTAGAATTTACAGAATTATCGGTTGTATTAATCTGTAATCCAGAAACTTTACCTGTTAATGCTTGAACTGCATTAGGGTTGTTAGCTTGAGTAATTTCAGCATTATTTACTACTTGATTGGTAGATGTTACAGCATCCTGTCTTTTCTTAAGACCTAATGCTCCTGTTACCACTACCTCACGAATATCCTGAGTTCTCAGAGTGTCGCCTTGTGTTTCTTGAGCATTTACCATCGCAAAGGAGGATGTAAGAACCAAAGCTAAAATACTTGCAGTTAATTTATTCATTTATATATTAATTTTGTGTTCGCAAAGTTGTGAAACTTTTTCTTAAGAAACGATTAAAATTTCAAAAAAAATTAATATTTTTTAACAATTTAATTTTTCGCAATTTTGAATAATTTATGTCATTATTTTTTATTAAATCACTAAAAAACATTAAAATAAACACACATATCAATAAACAAAATTCAAAAATAGCAAACTACTCTATGAGCTTAATTAATTAAAAACTATAAAAATGATGATAATTTAACATAATAACACGCCAAAATCACAATTTATAATTAAAGTTAGAAACAAATTCACAGTTGATGGAAAAACAGCCTAAAATCAGTCAATATTTCATGGTGAAAATATGTCTTTATAGAGTCAAGTAATTATCTAAAAATAATACTAATGATCCTAACCAATCATAACAAAAAGAGAAGCAATAAACTGCTTCTCTTTTTTGTTATATAAAGTTATTTCTTTTTACCTTTTTGTTGCTCCTGCGTTTTCTGTGCATCCTGAGCTTTTTCCATCATTTCCCTCATTCGTTTCTGGAACTTCCCTTCTGCTTTTGGTTTCTCTTTATTTGCCTGAATCTGTGCATGAATTTTCTTTTCATCCAAAATCACATACTTTATAACTAGGATGATCAAAATATTAATTGCATTCGATACAAAATAATACCAAGATAAACCTGATGCTGAAGTATTAAGGAAGAATAAGAAGGTGATCGGGAAAATATACATAATCACTTTCATATTCGGCATACCTTCCTGTTGTGGCTGCTGCATATTTCCTGAAGTCATTACGGTATAGATTAAGATTACAATCGTACATGCAATTGCAAATACACTTAAATGTTCACCCAAAAACGGTACACTGAATGGTAATTTAATTAAATCATCATAAGCTGTAAGATCTTTTGCAAACCAAAATCCCTGACCTCTCAGATCAATAAAGTTTGGAAAGAATCTGAACAATGCATAGAAAATAGGAATCTGCACCAATGCCGGAAGACATCCCGCCATTTGATTAACTCCTGCTTTTCTGTAGATTTCCATTGTAGCCTGCTGCTTTTTCATCGGATCTGCATCCTTGAATTTCGCATTAGCTTCGTCAATTTCCGGACGAATCACTTTCATCATCGCACTCAATTTATGCTGCTTGTACATAATTGGCGACAAGATTAATTTTACGATAATCGTCATTAAGAAAATCACCCAACCTGCGGATATCCCCCAGCCTGCAATAATTCCGTATAACCACATGAAGAAATAACGGTTCATTGCTCCTATGAATGACCAACCTAATGGTAAGATTTCGTCAAAATTTTTGTTTTCATAAGAACTTAAAAGTTTTAAGTCCAATGGCATAAAATACCAGGTAAAATCCTGATTCAGCTCACTTCCTGACATCTGAACCTCACCTTCGTAGTCTAGTTTTTTCAGATACTCACCTTCTTCGATAGACTCCTGATTACCCTTGCTTTTCGTAAATCCGTTTTTCGCTTCGATTACAGATGCGAAAAACTGTTGCTTTACACCAATCCAGTTTATCGTTTCCTCCGGCTCGTCCATCGTGGTTCTACCGTCGTACTCATACTTCTTATAATTATCAAAAACATAAGAGAATTCTGAGTGAGTCTGCTCCTGTGCTCTACCTTTTTCGAGATTTCTCACACTGTAATTCCAAAGGAAGTCTGCTTTCGTAGCTGAAGTTACTTTAGCAAGACCTTGTGTTCTTACTTTGAAATCTACCGTATATTTATCTAATAAAGTATAAATAAACTGAATCACAGCTCCGTTATAATTGGCAGTCAACGTTACAGCATTACCTGCAACAGTAGGTGAGAAAACCAAATCTTTTGTATTAACCGGTTTCCCGGATTTATCTTTGAACTGAAAACCGTAGCTCGAGTTATTTTTAGTAATCAGATTAAGCGGAAGATCTGCCTTATCGGTTTTATGATCGTACGCTTTATATTCTAAAAGCTCAACCTTTGAAACCTGACCTCCTAAGCTTGAAAACTCAAGTTTCAGTTGTTTGTTTTCCAAATTTGAAACTTGAATAGCATTCGGAGTCACATTAGGATTGATATCGGCTGCCGGAGTTTGCTTTACGGGATTTTTTGCCTGTTCTGTTTTCTGTTGCTCAGCTTTCAGCTTTTCTGCTTCCTGATCATTTCTCTGGAAATAAAACATGAATCCGAAAAGGAC
The DNA here is from genome assembly GCF_003669035.1 of Chryseobacterium sp. 3008163. Classification (NCBI taxonomy): domain Bacteria; kingdom Pseudomonadati; phylum Bacteroidota; class Flavobacteriia; order Flavobacteriales; family Weeksellaceae; genus Chryseobacterium; species Chryseobacterium sp. 3008163. The sequence continues at coordinate 1,742,119 of NZ_CP033070.1, forward strand.
CAAACATAAAACCGCAAAACTAATAATCTGACTTTTATCGAGTCCGTTGTTCTGTTGCATTCTATTTTAATTAAAATTTTTAAAATTTAAACAAGCATAGCAATGCCATACTTTTTGAGTCGACAAAAATACTGTTTTTTTATCAAAACTCTATACTATAATATGTTACTATATAATAAACTCAGACTGACAAAAATCAACCTGAGTTTATTATATAACGTTTGTAATTAAACAATTACTTTATCTCTTTTTCACAAGCCTTGATGAAAGCTCTGAATAAAGGATGCGGTGAAGCAACTGTACTTTTGTATTCCGGGTGATACTGAACTCCTACGTAGAAAGGATGATCCGGCATTTCTAATGCTTCTACCAAACCTGTTTCAGGATTTGTACCTGTCGCAAGGAAACCGTTTTTTTCAAATTCCTGAATGTACTCACTATTAAATTCGTAACGGTGACGGTGTCTTTCAGAAATATTTTTGCTTCCATAGATTTCATGTAATTTCGAACCGTTTTTCAACGAACATTTCCATGCTCCAAGACGCATTGTACCTCCTTTATCCACTACATTTTTCTGTTCTTCCATCAAAGAAATTACAGGATGTTCTGTAGAAGTATCAAATTCCATTGAGTTGGCTTTTGTGTAACCTAAAACATTTCTGGCAAATTCTACAGTCATAATCTGCATTCCCAAACAAATTCCCAACATCGGAACTTTATTCTCTCTTGCATACTGAGCCGTAAGAATTTTACCTTCAATACCTCTGTCGCCAAAACCTGGAGCAATCAAGATACCACATACTCCATCTAAAGTTTCCTTAATATTTTCTTTGGTTAAATCACCACTGTAAACCCATCTGATTTTCACTTCCGTTTCAATATCTGCACCGGCATGTTTGAATGCTTCAGCAATTGAAATATAAGAATCCTGAAGTGAAATATATTTTCCAACCAAAGCAATTTCTACGGTTCTCTTTGGATTTTGGAATTTCTTTACGAAAGTTTTCCAATCTTTAAGATCTGCTTCTTTATCGCTTTTTAAATCTAATCCTTTAAGAACTACATCGTCAAAGTTTTGTTTTGAAGGTACATTGGAACTTCGTAAATCGTTTCCAAATCTTTACATTCTATCACATTATCCAAAGAAACGTTACAGAATTGAGCCAGTTTTGCTCTCTGATCTTTCGGAATTTTATGTTCTGTTCTACAAACTAAAACGTCTGCCATAATTCCGCTTTCCATCAACTGGCGAACAGAATGCTGAGAAGGTTTTGTCTTTAATTCTCCACTTGAAGCCAGATAAGGCAATAAAGTCAGGTGAATCACCATAGAATTTTTCTCACCCAATTCCCACTTCAACTGACGTACAGTTTCGATGTAAGGTAAAGACTCAATATCGCCTACAGTTCCGCCGATTTCCGTAATAATGATATCGTAGTTCTGTTTAGATAAAATTTTAATTCTACGTTTGATTTCATTCGTAATATGAGGAATTACCTGCACTGTTTTTCCAAGGAAGTCTCCTTTTCTTTCCTTTTCGATTACAGTTTGGTAGATTTTTCCTGTGGTAACATTGTTGTTTTGAGAAGTCGGCGAGTCAAGATAACGCTCGTAGTGTCCTAAATCCAGATCTGTCTCCGCACCATCTTCGGTTACATAGCATTCTCCGTGTTCATAAGGGTTTAATGTTCCTGGGTCGATATTAATATAAGGATCCAATTTTTGAATAGTTACATTAAAGCCGCGTGATTTTAGCAGAAGTCCCAGAGAAGCAGAAACGATTCCCTTTCCCAAAGATGAAGTTACACCTCCTGTCACAAAGATGTACTTTGTATTCTTTTTACTCATTAGATTAGGTTTGTGCAAAGTTAGGGCAAAAAGAAATGCAAAGCAATTTTGTTGCACTTTTAAATTCTGAAATTCAACTAAATTTATTTGAAAACTGGAAATTAAAAACAAAAAAGGTTTCCCAAAATAACTTTGAGAAACCTCCACCTAAACCAAATTATATATATGAAAATTATTATTCTTTTGTCAATTCAAAAAATAAAGTTACCTCAACATCTTTAGCAACACCAGCTCCCGTAGGATCATATTTAATGTTATAATCTAAACGATTAACTGAAAATTTAGCTTGCAGACCCAGCACCTCTTTTCCTTGTTGATTTTTAGCAATACCACCAAAAGTTACAGGAATACTTATTTCTTTAGTCACATCTTTTATGGTCAATTTACCTTTAAGCGTATAATTATTGCCTTTACCTTGTGATAATGTTGCACCTTGGAAAATCATTTCAGGAAACTTTCCTGCATCAAAAAAATCAGCGCTTTTCAGATGTTTATCCCTAGGCTCAACACCTGTATTTATTGTTTCCGGATAAACAGTGAAATCGAATTTTGCATTATTTAAATTTGTTCCCCCTGTAGAAACAGTTCCTACAAATTTATCAAATTTCCCTTGCACAAAACTAATTCCCATGTGCTTTATACTGAAATTCACCGATGAATGCATCGGATCAACGCTCCAAGAAGTTTGTGCAAATGTGAATATGCTAACTAAAACAAATACAAAGCTTAAAAGTATTTTTTTCATTTTTAAAATTTATATAGCAAATGTACATCAGAAAATTCAAAATATTCATTGATGCATGATAAGATTAACAATTTTTACGAAAAAATTTGAGCAGGATTTTTCATAATTTTACAGAATGGCAAAACTCAAAACAGCTTATTTCTGTCAAAACTGCGGTTCGCAATATCCGCAATGGACAGGGCAATGTAAAAATTGTCTTGAATGGAATACTTTGGTAGAAGAAATTGTAGAAAAAACATCTTCGAAAACTCCTCCTTTTTCAAAATCAAAACAAAACGTCATCAACATTATCGAAGTTGAAGCCGTAGAAGAACCAAGAATAAAAACCCCATCAGATGAACTCAACAGAGTTTTAGGAGGTGGAATTGTTTTAGGCTCTGTCACATTGATTGGCGGTGAACCCGGAATTGGAAAATCTACCCTTCTTCTTCAGCTTGCTTTAAAGATGAAAAAGAAAGTTTTCTATGTCTCAGGTGAAGAAAGTGCTTCTCAGATTAAAATGAGAGCCGATCGTTTGGCTGAAATTAAAAACCCAAATTGTTTTCTTTATACAGAAACTTCTTTAGAAAAGATACTTCACGAAGCTAAAAAGCTGGAACCTGATTTTGTTATTATTGATTCTATTCAAACTTTGCAATCTCAACTGATTGAAAGTTCACCGGGAACTGTTTCTCAAATTCGTGAATGTTCTAATGAAATTATTAAATATGCCAAAGAAAATAATGTTCCTGTATTTTTAGTCGGTCACATCACAAAAGACGGACAAATTGCAGGCCCAAAAGTTTTGGAACACATGGTCGATGTGGTTCTTAATTTTGACGGAGACAGAAACCATCTTTTCAGATTATTGAGAGCTAATAAAAACCGTTTTGGATCGACTGCAGAAATAGGAATTTACGAAATGGTGTCACAGGGTTTAAAGGAAATAAAAAATCCTTCAGAAATTTTAATTACTAAAAAATTTGAAGAACTTTCCGGAAATTCTGTTGCCGTAACCCTTGAAGGAAACCGCCCGATGCTTTTGGAAATTCAGGCATTGGTAAGCACAGCAGTCTACGGAACTCCACAAAGAAGCTGTACTGGGTTTGATTCTAAAAGACTGAATATGCTTTTGGCAGTTTTAGAAAAAGAGCAGGCTTTCAGTTGGGCGCAAAAGATGTTTTCTTAAATATTACAGGAGGAATAAAAACTGATGATCCTGCATTAGATTTAGCGGTTGTTGCATCTATTCTTTCATCTAATGAAGATATTGCGATTTCTGAACATTTTTGTTTTGCAGGAGAAATTGGTTTAAGCGGAGAAATTCGCCCGGTGGCACAGGTCGAACAAAGAATTACAGAAGCTGAAAAATTGGGTTACGAGAAAATTTTTGTTTCGAATTTAAATAAAATTCCAAAGAGAAAATTTGGGATCAAGATTGAAGAAGTGAGTAAGGTTGAGGATTTTCATGAAAGATTATTTTAACGTTAAATAAATCATAATATTTTAGAGGTTTATATATATATTTGTTATTTAACAAAATTAATAAAACCGAATATGAAAATCTTAAGTACTTGCCTACTGCTATGTTGTGCTGCAATTCTGTTTGCTCAAAACAAAATATTCCAGCACGCAATCAATGAAAATAATTTGACCGACAATCAAAAAGTAAGTAAGAGTCTTGCTGCTACTTATATTTTGACCAAGTATTATTCACAATCAAACTTTGATCTTACTTCTGATTTAGAAATTAAACTACCAAATGATAAAACGATCAAAGCTAAGCTTTCAAAAACATTCAATTACACAAATAAAAGCACATCTTACGCTTATTCTGTTGAAAACGAACCAGAGAGTGAATTGGTTTTCTCAAAATATGATGATGCGGTAACAGGAATGTATGCTTCGAGCCATGGGGAAAAAATTATTTTCCACCAAACTGATCAAAATATATTCGCCGTTTCTTTGGTAAGCGAATCAGAGCTTATCAATAGAGATTCTAAAAATGATTTTATTCTCAATGAATTTGCGATTAATCAAAAAGTAAATGCAAATATCTGTTTAGAATCTACCCCTATCTGCCCGGCAACAACGATTGATGTTTTAGTTGTTTTTACGCCAGCAGCAAGAATTGCATGGGGAGGTGTTGCACAGAGTAATTCTTTTGTGGCAACCGCAATTACAAACTTTAATACATCGCTTATCAATTCCGGGATTCCAAATATTACCATTAATTTAGTGTACTCTGGTGAAATTCCATATACAGAAACCGGAGATATTTATGTTGATTTGCCAAGATTCAGAAATAATAATGATGGATTTATGGACAGTGTTCATACGTTAAGAACAACCTACGGTGCTGATCTTTGTGGACTGATCACGTCTACACCTACCAGTATATGCGGCTTAGGATATGTAAATACCAATTCGACAAACTATTCAAACACAACAGCCTTTACGGTGTCATTATTAAATTGTGCAGTATCCAATTATACGCTATCTCATGAAATGGGTCATAATATGGGACTCAATCACGATTGGTATGTAGATCAAAGTACTACCCCTTGTAGTAACCTTCATGGTTACGTTAATCAGACTGCAGTTAATTTAGGAACATCAAGTACATCATCCCAAAGATGGAGAACCATGATGGCCTATAACGACCAATGTTCTAATGTTGGAATCAATTGTCCTAAAGCAAACCGATGGGCCAACCCAATCGTAAATTACAATTCTGAACCTACCGGAATTGCAATTGGAAATCCTAATCCTTCGAATGAAGCATTTGGTTTTGCGCGTTTCGCTTGTGTAGTCTCGCAGTTTATGCCGACTTCGAATTTGGGTACTTTTGAAATCAAAAATAAAGATGTGAAAGACTTTACCATTTACCCGAACCCTGCTAAAGAAGAAATCAATGTATGGATCATGAATGATGAGAAATATACTTTTAAAATCATCAATGTTTTAGGTCAGATTATTTTAACGACTGACAAAAAGAGCATCAATCTTCAGGGTCTATCTTCCGGAGAATATTTCCTGAGCGTTTTTGATGATAAAAATTCTTTAGTAGGAAGCAAAAAATTCATCGTTAAATAGTTGACGATTACTGTTTTTAATCTTATTTAAATTTGAAAATACTTCTTCCACATTTAAATTATCATCGGTTAAGATTAAATAATATTCATCATTTATTTAAATTAAAAATCAAAAAAAATCCCTTTCTAATATTTTAGAAAGGGATTTTTTTGTTAAACCATTATTAGAATCCTCCGGAATCACCAAATGTAAATGTTGCTGAGATACCAGCTCTTATAGTTGATAACGGGAACGCCGTTGAGATCTTGTATTTTGAAGTCATCTGCTCGTAGAATAACCTTAAGTTTAAGTTTTCTGACACGTTGTAATCAGCAGATAATTTAATGTTCATTAACTTCTGACCACCTGTTACTTGTGAGTCATCTAACAAGATATTCATGATGCTTGTACGGCTGTCTCTCAATGAGATATCGCCTCTGATGTTAAGGTCGCTACCTTTCCCTCTTCCACCTCTTGTGTTACCCATGTTTCCTAGTCTGAAGTTTCTGACGATATACCCTAATCTTACAACATATTCTGTATTTGAATCTTCCGTCAATGTATGATTCACCAATCCTAACAATAAAGTTCTCATTCTGTTATACTGCAACCCGAACTGCATATTGTTTCTCATCGTCACATCAATTCCGATAAGCGGTGCAAATGCTTCCACATAGCCAACCTGAGAGAATGTATAAGGATTGATATAATCATCATTCACATCTCTTTGAGAACTGCTTACATCATTTTTGCTGTTGAAATAATCGATACTTGACTGTATTCCTGTTGCAGTATATGTTGCATTATAGCTGTGTAAAATATCAAACTTCGTAAACTGTCCGCTGATTATTGGTATGTTTTTTAGACCTGAATAAACAATTCTCCAGTTTGGTATTGGCATTCCTGCTTTCTTGGCATTGCCCATTCGTTCAGGACTTTTACCTTCCACCGCAGCACGGAATGCCGGGATTAAAACATAAGCATTAGAAATGCTGTGTCCATCTGTGAAACCATCATTTCCTGCAACACCACCCAATTGTTGCGAAATCACTCTCGCATTTTGTCTTATTGACTCATAAACGGCCTGCCCCGTTGAGAATGAAGTACTGGTAAGAATAACTGAGTTTGAGTAGCTCACCATATCACTTGCAAAGGTCAAATTCGGATTAGAGAAACCATCACTGTCCCGGAAGTTGAAACCGGTTTGTGAGAAGTTTCTGTTATACGTTTGCAATACATTAAAATCTATCCTAAAATCATTGACCGGCATCATCTGTAAGTTTGCCCGGAGTTCCCGTGTGGACATTTTCACATAAGGATCAATCATTAGTTCTGAATCACTCACCCATCCGTTTTCAATAACGGTACGTCTGATGTCTGCCTGAGATCCAAAAAGGAAACCAATCGTTGGGCCACCAAGAGTTTGTCCGTAACCATATCCATTTGGCGCTGATAATAATCCTGGTAGAACGGTACCATTATTTTCAGAATAATTAACATCTAACTGCTTGAATGAAGTTAAAACAAACGCTGCATTCTGTAAAATCGATAACTTGTTTTTAAACTTATAGCTTTTAAATTTATATCTCTTTTTATCCCAAGCCTGAGTATATGCATTATTCAATGAATCCATCTCCTGCTTACGTTTTTGAAGCGTAGTCGACATTTTTTGAAGTAATTAAACTGACCAAAGAACTTCGGAATATCTGCCGTTGCCGTTGCCTGAATAATACTTGTATTTTGACCGATTGATCCTAAACTTCCGTCTGGGCTTGATAGTAAAGCCGTCGATCTCGCATTCCAATTGTACTCGAAACCATATTGCAATTCTGCATCAATGAAATCTAAATACGGAAGTAGCTGGAATGGTAATTTGTAATTCAACTGAACTCTGTGATTATACAACACCGGTCTTCCCGATCTGAACATATTTCCAAAAATGGAAGAATTATCCATTGTATTGACATCTACATTATCATTAAGCGTTCTTGTACGAGAATTGATTTCCAGTTTTAAAGATTTAGTAAAATTAAATCCTAAACCATACTGCCAGCCGAAATAGAAGTTTCTGTTTTTGATTGCAGCGAAGTCATCGCCCAAGTTCCCGCTTAAAATCGCATCGATGTTTCTAAATTCAAGCTCGTTATAATTTCTGTCTAATTCTGTTCTGAAAGATAATCTTGTAGGAATCGGATTAAAATTAAATTCTTTTACCCATCTCAAATATTTGGTCGACTTAGCAGTGTCGCTGATCATTTTATTGAATGGCTTGATCACCCAAGGTTTGAAAGTATAATTATAATCTAAGAACCCTCTGAAATACTGTCTGTAATTCTTTTTGGTATAAATATCTCTGTAATAATCGTCGTTATAGACCGCAGTAAGAGAAAGGTTTTCTACGTCGTAGAATTTCGGCTTGCTGTTTTCTTTTACTCGTTCTTTATGCATATTCACAACACCCAAGCTTCTCTGTTGAGTATATGTTCTTGCAACTTTTTTGAGCTCTTCTTTGTTGGCAGCTTTGCTGAATTCAACATCGGTATCCAAAGGATTGTATTTCGGATCTTCGATGGTTTGAGAATAAGAATAGTTCACAGGAATTTTCACACCTGTTTTCTCTGGCAAGAATTTATCTACATTCACCTGAGTATTAATACTGAAAGCCGATTGTGTAGACTGATTTCTTTCTGCCGGCTTAGAATCTATGTTTCCAAAACCTACTGAGGTATATGATGCACTTGTGTTGACAACCGCAAAATCTCCAAGGTTGAAATTTAAGCTGGCATTTCCTGCATAACCTCCGTCATTTTCAATTTCTGAAAGACGAATTTCGTTGACCCAGAGAATTCTATCTATGGGTGCGGCATTAGGCTCGCCTCTCTCATATCCATTTCTAATCCCTAACATTATGGTCGTAATATTGCCTAAACTTGGTCGTCCTTTTATATATATTTTTTTGAAAGTATTCCCCCCTCCATATGTAGCATCTAACAATCTTTTTGCAACATCATTAGGATTATTTTTATCTCTTCTGATTTTTGCATCTACAAAATCTTGAATTTCCAAATCAACCTCATTTTCATAAGGCCATATTTCCATTGGTGCTGTCGCCGTCTTTGGTGTAATTTTTAATGATGCTTCGTATTCATAATAATTGTCTGTAGCATCACTACCAATACGTATAAAAAACTTTGTGCTTTTATCTATACCTGTAGCTCTGTTGCTTGGATCTTGTGCATGCACGAAAAGTTTTAATTTTTTGTATCTTCTCATATCCAAAGTAGTGTTTTTAAACACACCCTTAGCTTCACTCGCAGCAAGATCATCAGCCTTCATATATAAAGAGGCTTCGTTCTGTCTTTGCGCACCAGCATTTCCGCTCAAAACTTGTCTGTCAATTCCCGGAGGCAGTACGTAAGGTGGCTGGTTTAATGCATTTTCTTCAATATTTACACTCCCTACTTCAAAATTATTAAGAGTTGTGTCAATAATAGAACCTTCATCTGTTGCAGGATTTGTTCCTGTTATTGCAATATTTTTAGGATATCTTCTCCAGTCTGATCTTACTAAATCTATAGTTCCGAATCTTAACGTGGAAGTTTGCTCAAATCCTGTCATTAATAATCTTGCAAACCTTACATTATTAAGTACCGAAGCATCTTTATCACCTCCAACACCAGCTTCTGCATACTTAGAAACAGGAATTCTGAATAAATACCATTTCACATCATCAGTCTGTCCATTCTGGAAAGTCGCATTGACTGTTTTTACATCTACAATATTATTCTGACCTAATGTTAAATTTGCCTCAGCAAGACTAACGACATATTCGTTATAATTTTCACTTTGATCTAAGTTATAATCTCTGTTGATATCTTCTGCATCGGGAGTTTGCGAAGCCACTTCTAAAGTGTTGCTTTGCGAGTTCCCTTCCGGGCCTCTGAAATATTTGTATCGCTGAGCAATTGAAGCCGCTTGACTTCCTGTAAACTTCTCAGACATATAGAATACGAAATCATCAACTGCAGGGTCAGAAAGATTGAGAACAGGATTCACAAACGTACTTGTAGGGAATTTCAGACCTTCCTGATTAGAATTTAAACCATCATATCCGGCATCCTGAATCGTACGATCATCACCTTCACTAGAGAAAGCATATAAAATCGGCGGCTGTTTTGGCTGTGTTCCCCAGTTTGAATTTGATGTTGACGAAGTCTGCGCCGGTGTAGGCAATCCGTTTTCGTATTGCATCAATCCGTCTTTTAAAATATCTTCACTTACGTTTCCTAAATGAAGCAAAAGTTTAGGATCTGTACCTAAATTATTTCCGTCAGCATAAGGATCCATCATCCAGAATTCTACATATTCGATGTTTGAATTCACAAAGTTGGAAACCTGAATCGGTCTCATAATCCCTGCCCATCTTTGCTGTACTGTTTCCGAATTTGGATTGACGTTATAAGGACCTTTCTCTGAAGGATAATATGAAATATCAAAAGTATTGGTAAACGTCTGCTCACCCGCTACGAAATCTCTGTTGTTAAAGATTTCTGAGAACTGCACCCTTCTTGAAGCGTGATTGGAAACCGACTGTGCGGTAATTCCTACCGGAGCTTTACCACCAACTCCCCAGAATCTCGGGTCAATATTATACCAAGATAGCAAACCTCTACCGTAACCGTTGGTAACATTATCATTAGCTCCTGACCCACTGAAAATCGGGTAATTTTGATTTTTTTCAGGTTTTGAAGCCAAGCTCCATGCTGCAGGTTCTTTTAATGAAATCTTTGAAGTCGTTTGTTCAAAATCATCAATGTATGACTGATCATTTGTTCCTTTATTGATTCCCGGAAGTAAATATGCACCTTCCATTTTGAAGTTCAAATTAGATGGAGCTTCCGTATTGATTCCAGGAATTTTATCTGTTAATCTTGTCAGGAAAGGAAGCTGATTGTTGTACATCATGTTGATGCCCGCCATCGTATTATTAACGGCTTCCTGACCGTAATTTACTTTTTGAGTAAGCGGAGATTCAGAATAATTAACAACCGTTCCACCGAAGATAAAGTTTTCACTGACTCTTCTTTCTAAATTCACCCCTAAAAATCTTTTTCTCTGAGTATTGAAAGTCAATTGGTTTTCTAATGAAATATTGATTGCCTGACCAGACTGTTTTACGTTTTCATTGATGATGGTTACTGTCCCAAGCATATAATCAACGGTAAAGTCGACACCTTCTGTCAATTGTACCCCGTTTGCCGCAACTTTTACAGACCCCTGAGGTACATTTACTGCACCTAAAGAAATACCCTGTCCCTGAGCACCTTTGTAACGACCTTCCATCGTGTATCGCTGAGCAAGGTTACTTGATGTTGCTACTTGTTTTTGCTGTGTGTATAAATCTGTAAAGACATATTGTGGATTATTCCCCACGAGACCGGCCATATAACTTCCGAAAGGCTCTACTTTCGTATAAATAAGTTTCCCCAATTCCGGACGGATGGTGATTCCGTTGACAAAGTCAAAAACTCCGTCACCCATAACTCCGTTGCTGTTTTGTAAATCGCCATTGACATTCAGTCGGTCCCAGTTTAATAATTTCAATAAATTGGTATCCTGTACTGATGTATTTGGAAGATAATTTACCTTACCTCCGGTTTGTGCATCTCTATAATAAATATTTAAAATGAAACCATCCTGATCAACCTGACCGGCATCCAATGCATAAATATTCTTCATCATCAATTTCCACATTGGTGATGTTGTTTTTACAGTGGTATTCGGTTTCAGAACTTTAGTTACCAAAACCGGACTTTCCTCAGAAAATTCTCCGACTTTGTAAACCTGGTTGGTTCCGTTTACGGTATAAGAATAAGAAACTGCCAAAAGCTGATTATCATTCAGTCTTTGATTTAATGAAATATATCCTAACTGTGGATGAAAGGTAAATTCTGTACTCGTTAATCTTCTTGCTTTTCTGTTAAATATAAATTGTTCGCCATCTCCGTAAGCCTCAGTTCCACCTGTTGAATTGGGAAGAACCTGTCCGGCAATTGTATTGTACGCAGAATTAGCATCACGCAAACCTGCTCCTAAACCGGTAACTGCAGAATAAATTCCATTTTGAGAGTTATCCGGCAAGCCAGATGCTCCGTCTCCCAAATCTCGTACACCGACGATACTTTTCTGATATGCTAAATTGGAATTCCCTTGATCTAAAACCCAGACTTCCATTCTGCTGATGCTGATTCTTGAGTTGATCTGTGGATAATTAAGCAACGCATTGTCATAATTATTAAGGAAATAATGTCCGATGAAGTAATGCTGATTATCTTCGTAATCAATAGCGTTTACTTTAAATGTATTCATCACACCACCACCCTGTACAACAATATTTCTGGCTTCACCTTGTTGTTGTGAAAGCACTACCGTTCCGTAAGTTTTCCCTAATTGGAATTCAGTTTTCACCCCGAAAAGTGATTCTGAGCCACGAATTAAGCTTGTAGAAAGTGGCATATTTACGTTACCAAATTCAACTCTTTTGATGATTTTATCTTCACCTCCGGCGCTTGGTTTGTTTACCTCCCCCAAACCTTTTGTCTGAAGATCTTTCCAACTTCCTTTTGCCTGCCAAACCAAATTCATTCGGTTCTCAAAAGCAAAACCACTTTGTGTATCGTAGTTGGCTTTTAGCTGAAGGTTTTCACCCACTTTTCCAATTAAACCCAACTGAATTCTTTGGTCGATATCAAAGGTAAAACTGGTTCTGTTTTGAGGTAAAATTAAAGGGTTATCTATTTTCTGATATAAACCTGCAAAATCGAAAGAGGCATATCCTGAAGGAATAATTTCAATTTTATTACTTCCAAAAATGGCTTCAAAAAGCCTGTTATTAATTGTCAAAGAAGGAATTAAACCTTTTCTCTGAGCCTCGGAAGTATCTTTTCTGAAAAGCAGACTGTATCTTTCAGATTTATCTTTATAATAAGCTCTTGCCTGCTGAGCCTCCATAAATTCTTTATAATCTTCCGGCGACATCGCAGTGGGCTGACCCGTAATGGTATTTCCAATTTTAGGATATACATAGTACATCCCGGTTTTTATATCGTAGTAGCCTTCGTAATAGGTAGGATCACTTACTTTGTAATCTCTTTTTATCGAAAATGCGTCCGGATTTACCTGCCCAAATAGATTTATTGACAAGAATAAAAATGACAGGAACGAATATATCTTGAGAAACTTATTATTTTCCACCAAAAGTTAAATATTTTTTAAAATTTGTTTTACCAATTCTTCAACAGAAATCTCCGGATCCTGTTTGATGATACGATCAGCAATCTTCTCACTCATCCTCTTAGAAATCCCTAAAACTTCTAATGCAGATAACGCCTCATCCTTACTTTTATTATTTGCCAGAACAGAATTATTTTCTTCTGCACTGCCGAATTTCTGGACTTTATCTTTCAAATCAACAATGATTCTTTCCGCTGTTTTTGTCCCCAAACCTTTCGCTTTCTGAATAACGGCACTATTTTTGGAAAGTATGGCTGTGGCAATCTCAGAAAGGCTTAAAGTTGACAGTAAAATCAATGCTGATACAGCACCAACTCCGTTAACACTTATTAAGAGATTAAACATTTCTTTTTCTAAACGAGTCTTAAAACCGAAAAGCAAATGTGCGTCTTCGCGTATAATTTGCTGAATAAAAAGCATGGTTTCCTGATTCAAAGTCAGGGTTTGTGAGGTCATTAAACTGATACCAACATAATATCCCACGCCATTGACGTTGATAACTGCGTAAGTTGGTGTAAGCTCCTGAACAATTCCTTGTAAAGAAAATATCATCATTAATTTTTATAACTTCCAAATATAGTAATTTAAACTAAGTAATAAATTCATTTAACACAAGAATGATATTTAACTTTTTTTGTCATTGCAAAGACAATGAATTAACTAAAAAAACAAAAAACGCCAAAATTGATTTGGAGTTTTTTGTTTCTTTTTAAAACTTTACAATATAATGTGAAAGAAATACACTAATCTATATATTTACTATCTAATCCTGCATTTTTGTAAATTAAAACTGAAGTGTCATAAAAATTTTTGTTATCATCTTTCCTATTACCAAGAACAAGATGTTTTATAGTATCACCACATCTTGTATAAATAATTTCACTTGCTCCTGCATCCACGTAAACAATCTCAACTTCTTTTACTGTTAAAGTATCATTGGCTAAAGCACTATCCTCATTCTTAATTTTTAAGAACATTTTTAACATTTCCTGATACTCTTTTTTCTTGATAGGTTTTCTAGAATAAAATTTTCCGTGATAAGTAAGCTCTACTTTTATATCTTTTTTGTTGGGAATATATTTAATTAAAATTTTATCATCCTTTCTTGATATAGGAGAACCATGGTAATTATATTCTAAATATTCCACCCCATGGTTGTATGAAGCACAAGAAATAACAAATAATAAAAAAAGGAAACATAAAAATTTATAAATCATTACTATTTATTGTTTTATCATGGTAAATTCTCCTGTAGGAAGTGCGAAAGCAAGAGGCTCAGGAGTTCCTTCTTCCCAAATGGTAGCGCTTAGGTTGTTAATTTTCGCCTGCATTACCTGTTGCCCATTTACAACTGTTCTTCGCATTAGGAAACTTGCACGAACACCAGAAATTTTATCTATAATTCTTACTACTACTCTTTTCTCATTAGGATTGCATTGAGGGCATTTCCATAAGCGAGTATTATTCCATAGTATTCCGTTTCCTGCAATACCATGCTTCAAGTATTGATCAGAATAAACGATATTCAAATTAGATAGAGTATTTATTTTTTCAACGCCATTTTCTATGTATTGATATTCTCCAATGATGATATCCTCATAATGCGAACTTACAGGTTGCTGTATCATTTTTTTTAATACGATTTTGAGGCTCTTGTTTCCATTAGTATATACGTAAGTTCCTTGAAAGGAGTCTAATAGATTGTTCATGTCTTTTCGGTAATATCCGGCAGGTTTTCCAAACCCAGATTCCTCTATATCAATAATGACGCTTTGAGATTTAAAAAAAGTTGATATTAGAATTATGAATAGTAAGAATGTAGTTTTCATTTTTTAATTACAATTAGTAGGTGTTACAATGGAAGTATCTGAATTTGAGTTGATTGATAATTTTTGCCAGCTTGTTAAATCACTATTGGTCTTATATAAGCCAATATTAGTACCATAATTAAGTTGCAAAAATACGCGTTCGTAATTTGGGTTAGCTTTCCTTGATTCCTCATAATATTGTAGTTCTAATTCACCATCCATTTTATCTTTAATCTCTTGTTGCGTACATCCAATATTCTCAGGATTTGAAAAAAAATCTTCCATCATTAGCCCTGTATTTTCAAAAACAATGGCGTATGTTTGTTTCACTCCGCTGTCATCTTCGCAAACCAATAAGAAACTAGACTGTCTTGTATTATGAGGGGCTGTTCCCATTTCTAATTTGTAAAGAGAATATACATCCGACCATGAAAACATAGAATATGCTTCTTTGGGATGGCTGTGTATGGCACTGTAATAGCTACCTCCTGTTTTTACACGAATACTAGGATTTTCGCCATTAGGATTTGGTGTGTAAGGCAATATCTCATTGGTAATTGTTCCATTCGATTCTCTTTTTAAGGCAATTCCTGTTTCTCCTGCAGCGTTATTAACAGCGGTGTACAATCCCCCGGTAATTAAGGGTTTTATATTTGCTTTTGCAGGATCAAACAAGCTATTCAATTTTAGGCAAGATGTTTTTCTAATTGGCAGATTTGGAGCAGTAGTTGTCTCATCCGGGGATTGCTTCCTAATCCACCCGGTCCGCTTCCTCCACCTTCTCCGTTTTCTCTCAAACCGGCGTCTACAGGTAGTGCTATCTCTGAATGATCTTTGTCAAATAAATAAAACCTCCATTTCGGAGGCTTCATTCTAAGGTACTTTCGTTAAAATTATATCATTGGGAATACTTAATCTTGGTTGTCCCGCATAAATCGGGTTATCATAAGGACTTCCAAACCCTGCATTCATTCCTCTTAAAGATAAATGAAATTTTATCTGCGGAACAGAGCCTGAAGATATTTTTTCAATCGTACAGCTAGGATGAAAGTACTCTCCGCCTTGTCTATAGATTGTTCCTGCCATAGGTGGTCCTACATAGGGTGGCCATTTTACTTCCTTAGTTACTCTTCCATAATCTATAAAGGTGCCTTCCAATATTGTCCCGTGATATGTTTTTAAAGTAGGTTTAGACATTACAGGAGAAGAATACAATAGTAAATTTCCTTTGTATTTCTTATACTGAAATGCAATACCATCCTCATAAACATTAATTTTTATATCTGGATAATATAAATGGTATTTAATAATTTTTGTAAATGTGATCTGGAATTTTTCATTCCCATTTATGTACTCCCATGTACCAACAAAATCATCTAAATAATTGTGAATATCTTTTTCATAATAAAGTCCATTTTCATTATAATCAGGAGGAAGTGGAGTACTTGAAGAAATATCTACAACAGTTTGAGCATTTATAATTACTGCTATGCTTGAAAGTAATGCTGTGAAAAATATAGTTAGCTTATTCATTTTCATATTTGTTTTATAATGGGCACGGTGTTTCTATGAATCCAAAAGTTCCGTTGCTGTTAATTTTTAAAGAAAGTTTTTTCCAGTTTCCGAAAGTATCTTTGTTATCTTCATATAATTCTACACAAATTTGATAATGTTTTATCTGTTGAGTTTTAAAATAAAAGCCTCCGTTACAGAGGCTTAGTTATTATGGTACTTTTGTCAAAATAATATCATTAGGAATACTTAATCTTGGTTGTCCCGCATAAATCGGGTTATCATAAGGACTTCCAAAACCTGCATTGACACCTCTTAAATATAAATGAAATTTTATTTTAGGAGATGTTCCCGAAGAAATTTTTTCTATTGTACAACTGGGATGAAAGTATTCTCCTCCTTGTTTATAGATCGTTCCTGCCATAGGTGGTCCTACATATGGTGGCCATTTTACCTCTTTGGTTATTCTGCCATAGTCTATAAATGTACCTTCGAGTTTAATCCCATCAGCTGTCTTAAATGTGGGTTCAAATAAAATAGGAGAAGAATATAGTAATAAACTTCCTTTGTATTTTTTATACTGAAATGCAATACCATCCTCATAAAAATTATAATGTAATTCATTATCAATACTATGATACTTAATAATTTTGGTAAATGTGACTTGGAATTTATCATTACCATTTATGTATTCCCACGTACCTACGAAATTATCTAAATAATTGTGGATATCTTTATAATAATATGCTCCTGAATTCATGAAATTTACAGGTAAATTTCCATTATCTGCCCCCCAAACAATTATATTCTGAGACTTAATTAAATTTCCTCCTAACAAAGTTATCATTAGAAATATAAATTTTATTTTTTTGTAGTCATATTTTTAAAGTTTACATGGTGTTTCTGTGAATCCAAATGTTCCATTGCTGTTGTTTTTTAAAGTAAGTTTTTTCCAGTCTCCAAATGTATCTTTATTACCTTCATAAAATTCTATACCAATATTGTAATCTTGTATAAAACGGAGAAACCCTGTTATCTGCTGATCATGTGTGGAATTATGGGTAATATTGTATTGATCAGAATTTTTATATGTATCCCTCATAAATTTCTCAAGTTTTCCAATATTCCAACTTGCAAAGTCTATGCAGAAAAGTCTTAGTTTTTCTAAGTCGTTAATTTTTAAAGCAAAAAAGCCAATGTTCGTATTTACAAATGTAATAGAATTTTCAGGTTTGAATTTAACATTTGGATTTTGAGGGTAGGTTTCCATTAATCCCCAAAATAACAAATTATTTAGGTCTTTATCCGTGAAAACTCCTACATGGTCAGGATTGCTTAAAAGATGATTATGTGCAGACCCGTATGATTTATATAATAGGTCTTCCGAAATCGTACTCAAATAAGCATTATAATCAATTTCTCCTTCGGAGTTACCTTCAATAATTGGGGAAAACCCTGTAGTTGCATCATCATGTATTACAAAACCTTTTTCTACTGTTCCTGTATTTACATTATTTTTTAATATAGTAACCTTATCTTTAAATGGTTGCTTCTCTGCAAGGTTTTTTAGTTGTTTACATGGATCATTATTTCTATTGGGTCCTGCCGGCAGATTCGGTGCAGTAGTTGTCTCATCCGGGGGATTACTTCCTAATCCACCCGGTCCGCTTCCTCCTCCTTCTCCGTTTTCTCCCAAACCGGTATCTGCAGGAAGTGCCATAGTGCATTTTTTCACCAAAGAGACCACCAATACCGAGGGTGTTTCAGACCTACAAGGGCCTTCTGTACCCGTTAGTTCACCATTATGATGATCATCACTTTGACCACACCTCGTGTAGTACGTGCTGATTTCCATATGGCAATTCATTACATCCTGTTGCATGATTGCAGATGAGTAAGTTCCGTTTTGAAGTATTTCATGAGTTATCTTTCCGGTAAAATCTACTGCACCCCCCGAAAGCATATTCTGTCTTTCCAGAGGAGTAAGATAATACGTTACCAAAGCTTCTTTCCAGGTACCGTCAGGACGTGAGCTGATCACAAGGTTCTCAACAGGTGCATTGGCAGGAGCATTCTCATGATCGATACGAAAAGTATAACTGTGGAAGTCCGGGCCTTTTTCGAGGTAGATTACATCATCGGTATCAATAGAAATTCCGTTTCCGAAATTCACGGTTTTGCCCTGCAGATTATTTTTTGAATCAGTGTAAAGGTTAGTCTCTACCTGTTTAATCTTAGAGACAAGATTAGCTTTGTGTTTAGCTTCATCTAAAGAGATTCTTTTGGAAGTAAGCTGAAATGCTCCGCTGTTGTTGTAGGTTTCCTGATCAGGGAGAATATCCTGCCTACATGAATTTAGGGAAAATAATCCCAACATCAGGCAAAGCCTGAGAAAATTTCTTTTCATTGTCATTTGTTTTTTTTAAAAGTGTTAAATATAAAAATAATTCTGCAACAAATATCATAAAAGGATGAATAAACTTTCTACAACTTTGGTTGTAAAATACCTGAACCTTAGTTGTTTTTTTATTTTTTTCTTTACTTTAGCATAAAATTATACAGGATGACTTTGGGAACCAAACTCAATAAACTTAGAACAGGGCGCAACCTTACACAGGTGCAGATTGCAGAAAAACTACATATCTCACAGAACGCTTACAATAAGTGGGAAAGTGACAAGGCTAAACCTGCCATGGAAAATCTGATGAAGATTGCAGATTTTTATGAAACGGATGTGTATGATTTATTGGATGAAAAATCTATTGTTCAAAATAATACTGATAGAAGTTTTGGTTATATTGATAGTACTGTGACAATTAATAATACAATATCTGAGGAATTGATTGAAAGCATTATTAAAAACCAGCAGGATATAACAAAGTTGGTAGAAGTGCAAAGTAAGCTTATTGAGAGCCTTCTGAAAAAGTAAAAAGAATCAATGATGATTCTTTTTACATTAAAATTTATTCTTTTTACATTTTATGAGATATAAAAAGAGTCCCGGGAGACTCTTTTTATTATTAATTATAATGAATTTATATCAAAAAAGACTCTTTTAGTAATTACCGATATACTAAAAGAGTCTTTTTTGATAGGTGGTTAATATATATTATTTTTTACTTTCTCTTCTCTGCGCATCTAAAACCGCCACAGTCGCAAGATTCACAATCTCATCAACGCTTGAACGCATCTGTAAAACGTGAACAGGCTGTTTCAGCCCCATCAAAATCGGTCCGATTACCTGCGCAACCTTCATTCCTCTGATGATTTTGTAAGATAAATTGGCAGATTCCAAATTCGGGAAGATGAATGTATTGGCAGGAGTGGTTCCTAATTTTGAGAACGGGTAATCACTTAAATGATCTGCATTCATCGCAAAATCAGGCTGAATTTCTCCATCGACAATCATTTTCGGGAATTTTTCATGAAGAATACTTACCGCTTTGGCTACTTTTTTAGAAGTATCAGAAATCGCTGCAAAGTTTTCAAAACCAAGCATCGCAATTCTTGGTTCGATCGCAAAAGATTTCACCGTATGTTCTGCCATTTTAGCAATATTCACCAAATCTTCAGCAGTAGGATTTTGATTGATCGAAGTATCTGCGAAGAAAATCGGTTTCTTTTCAGACAAAATCATCATCATTGCCGCCACTTTTTCAACTCCTTTTTCTTTCTCGATAACCTCTAAAACAGGTCTTAGAGTCGAAACATAATTTTTAGAAAAACCTACAATTAATCCGTCTGTATCCCCATGCTTCAACATCAAAGGACCGAAATAATCTCTCTGACGTACAAATTTTTTGGCTTTGTACTCATTCACCCCTTTTCTCTGACGAAGTTTCCAAAGTGTTTCTCTGTATTTTTTTCTGTTTTCTTTCTGGTCGTCATCGCTAGGATCGATAATCGGAACATCAATGTTGATTCCGAAACGCTCCATTTGTTCTTTGACGTATTTTTTATCTCCTAAAAGACTTGGGTAAGCAATTCCTTCTTCATACAAAATCTGAGCAGCTTTTAAGACATTGTATTCTTCGGCATTTCCTAAAGTAATTCTCTTTGGATTAGCCTTTGCACGGTTCTGCATCATTCTTACCAACTTCTCATCTCTTCCCATTCTGTCGAGAAGCTGAGTTTCGTATTCGTCGAAATCTGCAATAGTCTTTCTAGCAATTCCGCTGTCAATTGCTGCTTTTGCAACAGCACTTGAAACTTTGGTAATTAATCTGTTGTCAAATGGTTTCGGAATGAAATATTCTCTTCCGAATTGTAAATTCTGAACGTTATAAGCTAAAATTACCGCTTCAGGAACCGGTTCTTTAGCCAGATTAGCAATTGCGTGAACAGCTGCCAGTTTCATTTCTTCATTAATTCCTTTTGCCTGAACATCTAATGCTCCTCGGAAAATATAAGGGAAACCAAGAACGTTGTTCACTTGGTTAGGATAATCACTTCTTCCCGTTGCCATGATCACATCTTTTCTTGTAGCAAGTGCCAGATCATAAGCAATCTCAGGATCAGGATTTGACAATGCGAAAACAATCGGATTTTCTGCCATGCTGCTCAACATCTCCGGCGTCATGACATTTCCTTTAGATAAACCAATGAAAACATCAGCACCTTTACAAGCATCTTCTAAAGTTTCAATATCAGTCTGAGCAATAAAATCTATTTTTTCTGGTGTAAGGTTTTCTCTTTTATGATTGATAACTCCTTTGCTGTCACACATCAATACATTTTCTCTTTTTAAACCTAAAGAAATATAAAGATTGGTACAGGCAACAGCTGCTGCTCCTGCCCCATTCACAACCATTTTTACTTCTTCGATATTTTTATTGGCAATTTGAAGTGAATTAATTAATGCCGCCGCAGAAATAATCGCTGTTCCATGCTGATCGTCGTGCATCAACGGAATATCCAATTCCTCTTTTAATCTTTGTTCGATGTAAAAAGCTTCCGGAGCTTTGATATCTTCAAGGTTGATTCCTCCAAAAGTTGGGGCAATACCTTTTACAATCTGAATAAATTTATCAGGATCTTTTTCGTCGATTTCAATATCAAAAACATTGATGTCTGCGAAAATTTTAAACAAAAGACCTTTCCCTTCCATTACAGGCTTTGAAGCTTCGGCACCGATGTCTCCCAAACCAAGAACAGCTGTTCCGTTTGAGATTACTGCAACCAAATTTCCTTTTCCTGTGTAATCATAAACCGTTTCAGGATGATGGTGAATTTCCATACAAGGCACGGCAACTCCAGGAGAATATGCCAGTGACAAATCCCTCTGCGAAGAGTGTGGCTTTGAAGGAATGACTTCAATTTTTCCTTTCGGTTCTGCTTTATGATAGTCTAGCGCGGCCTGATTGAAATTTTTTTCGTCGCGGTTAGTTTTATTCGACATAGAATTTTCTGTTTTTTTATAGTATATATTTAATATGGTAGTTGACTAAACTTTCAATAGGTTTTTGTACAACGTGTCCCACATTCAATTGAAGTTCTGAAGCTACAGAACGTAGAATATTTTCGTAATAATAAGCAATGGATCCGATAAAATTAATCTCGGATTCTTTTGACTCCTCGTAAGGAATCACCTGATATTCGAAGAAATTTTTCATCTCTTCGGAAACCATTTGAACAAAATAAGGATGATCTTTTCTCTCTACCACAAATTTATTAAAATCTGCAAGAAAAGCATTAGGCCTTGTGCTGTGATACATGTTTTTCAATGCCTCTTCAATCGTCAGATGATAGGTGTTTTCAAATTCTTCATGAAGATCCTGAGGAAGTTTCTGCATAAAAAATCTGCGTACCAATTGTTTTCCAATGGCACTTCCGCTTCCTTCATCACCAATAAGAATACCGAGTGACGGAAGTTTTATTTTTAAATTTTCACCGTCAAAATAACAAGAATTGGAGCCGGTTCCCATGATGCAAACAATTGCAGGTTTTCCGTTGTATGCAGCAAATGCAGCCGCTGCCAAATCTTCTCTTACAGAAATTTTAGCATTAGTAAAAACCCTTCCTACTTCATGTTCTATAGTCTCGCAGTTTTGTTTCACACCACACCCTGAGCCATAGAAATAAATTTTGGTAATTGAGTTTTTAACAGAGTTTAAGCTTGTATTCTTTTCAATTTCCGGAACAATAAGTTCTCTGCTGATAAAATTGGGGTTGAAACCAATGGTTTCTGTTTTCAGAAAAACATTTTTGAATTCATCTAAAATTACCCAATCTGATTTTGTAGAACCACTATCAACAATAGCAACCATAATTCTTATTTTAAGAGTGCTAAATTATGAATTTATCTTTAAATAGCCTTTAAAAACAGACAAGGAAACCCTCTTAATGATTAAGCTCAGCTTTTGATTTCGTTTTTATTTTGGTTAAACTGTATGAGCCAGTCTTCTATCTCCTCTTCAAGATAAGAGGCCTGCATTACCATAGCGTTTATAAAGTCGTCAGGAATAGGTTCTCCTTCTTTATTCTCCAGATTCCAAAGTTCATCTGACATATTTTCATACTCTGAATATACTCTTTTGAAACGGGTATTTTCTTTTTCTAAAGCTTCAATATTTTGTTGCTGAAGCTGAAATTTTCTGTATTTGTTTTGAGATTTCATACAAATATTTGATTGTTTTTAATGTGTAAAATTTGAGCAAACTGCCTCAACCGCTTGGTACAAGATAGAAAAACCATCAACAGAATGAGTTGAAAATGAATTTAGTATCAGGTAGATTCTGTTTCTTTCTGAAAATTAAATTTAGAAATTATTTTGAGACGAAAAAAAAAATTAACAACTTTTTTCACTGTTTAACATATAGTTATAAATTTGCACATTACTAAAATATATGAGAGAACTATTACTACGACACAAACAAGTCCTGTTTTTCATTATCGCCGGCGGACTGAGTGCCATTGTAGAAATTGGGAGTTTTAAGATTTTCAGCACTTACCTTCCGCAGATATTCTCTCAGGAACAGAATTTTCATGGGATACATTTTCCATTCAGTAACATTTTCTCTACGAGTTGCGGAATTCTATCCAATTACTTTCTAAGCATTTGGTTTGTTTTTGAAAGAGGAAAACATTCCAAAAGAAGAGAGTTTGTTTATTTCATGGGTGTATCTTTCGTTTCTACATTATTAAGTTTATTTTTCTTCCAGATATTCTACAGCTTTATATTTAAAGATAATATTGATTTAATTTTTTATACCTTGAGTCCGGAAATGATCAGTAAAATCGCAGCGATTCTATTGGTTTCCATTCTGAACTATTCGGTGAAGAAAAAAGTAATTTTTAACGGTTGATTTGTGGTAAAGATTTTAAATTATCTCTGGAGGTTTTGGTTAGTGGTTTTGGCATTCTTGCTGACAATCTTATTAGGTTTACCTGTTTACCTATTTTCCCTCAACAAGAAAACCTATAAATACGCTTACATCTTCATCAGAATCTGGTGTTACGGAGTTTTCTACGGAATGGGAATGAGATACGAGCTCATCAATCTTACTGATAAAAAAATCGATAAAAACACACAATATGTTGTCATTTCGAATCACACTTCGATTATGGATATTATGCTTCCGTGTATTTTGTTTCCAAACCATCCGCTTTGTTATGTTGGAAAAAAAGAATTAGTGAAAATTCCGATTTTTGGAACGATTTATAAACGGATTTGTGTAATGGTTGACCGCAGCAGCCCGAGAAGCCGCGCCGATGTTTACCGAAGATGTGCAGAAAAAATGGAAGAAGGCAACAGCATCGTACTTTTTCCGGAAGGTGGTGTTCCAGATGATACTTCTATTGTTTTAGATCAGTTTAAAGATGGCGCATTCACTTTATCTTCAAAACATCATTCACCAATTGCGGTATTTACTTTTATTGGCTTAAAGGAAATGTTTCCGTTTGACAACTCAAAAGGTTTCCCCGGAAAAGTAAAAGTTTACTTCAACGATATTCTCGCACCAACAGACTCTCCGAAAGATTTAAAATTGTCTTCATTTGAGACAATAAAAAAACTTTAACAGAACTCGGTTAATCAAAGAAAAAAATTATATTTGTTTAACTTAATTTTAATATATGGATTCAAAACCACAACAGACCAAATGGTCGCAATTTTTATCCTTAATCGTAGTTTTTTTCTTTTGGGGATTTGTTGCAGCAAGTAATGACATTCTTATCCCGGTTTTTAAGAAATGGTTTGTACTGTCACAAGTGCAAAGTCAGCTTGTAGCCTGGGCATTTTATGTTGCTTATTTTGTAGGATCTGTCATCTTTTTTATCATTTCTTTAAAAAGTGATATCCTTCAGAAATTCGGTTATAAAAAAACACTTGCGGTTGGTTTAGTCCTGTCTGCATTTGGAGCATTTCTATTTGTTCCGGCTGCTGCTGCAGCCAATTTCTGGTTTTTCTTAGCAGCTTTATTTATTGTAGGACTTGGTTTTTCTGTACAGCAGATTGTTGCTAATCCACTTGCAATCAAAATGGGAAGTGCCGAAACCGGAGCACACCGTTTAACATTAGCAGGAGGTATCAATTCATTAGGAACCACCATTGGCCCTATCCTTTTGGGTATCGTTCTTTTCGGAATGGGGAACAAAGAAGATTCTAAACCCAAAGACACTCATTTAACTAAAATTGAAATCGTAAAAAAGGAATACCAAACTCATAAAGACGAGCTTTCGAAAAATATTCTGGAATTACGAAATGACAGACAAGATGACCCTGCGAAAGTAAACGAAGTCATCACAACTGTTGAAAAAAACATAGCCGATCTAGATACTCAGTTAGCATCAATTGCACAAAATACTTCTGCAAGTGATTCGCAGGTTGATGTATACACATCCAAACTGGGAGAGATCAAGCAGAGATCTACCAATATATCCTATCCTATAGGATTTGTGAAAGATCATCTGAAAGAGGTCAAAATGCCTTTCATTGTTTTAGGGATCGCTTTTATTTTGGTCGCTATCTTTATGCTCTTTTCAAAAATTGAAGACCCTGCAAAAGAAGAAGAGGCCGACATTGAAGAAGGTTCAGCTAAATTCAGCATCTTTAAATATCCGCAGCTTTACTTAGGAATGCTTGCAATCTTTATTTATGTAGGTGTAGAAGTTTCTATCATCAGTAATCTTCCTGCACTACTTCATACTAAAGAATTTGGAGGAGTTTTAGAACATAACATTGCTCCATTCGTATCTTTATATTGGGGAAGCTTAATGATCGGACGATGGAATGGCAGTATCAATGTATTTAATATGTCTAAAACGACCAATATGTTGATGAAACTTATAGTTCCTTTTATAGCATTTGCTATCATTATTTTCGCTAACGAGCTGAGTGGCAAAGACGTTTCAAGCTTTTATATTTACGCATTCTGGATTCTTGCTTTTATCATCATGAGTTTTATTGGCGGAAAAGCAGCCGGAAAAACGCTTATGATCTTTGGGATTGCTGGTGTTGTGATGATGATTTTAGGTTTGGTTTATCCAGATAAAGAAATTGCTAAATATTTCTTCATTTCAGGAGGATTATTCTGTTCGATTATGTGGCCGTCAATTTTCGATCTTGCTATTGCAGGACTTGGGAAAAATACCGGAAAAGCATCTTCATTCTTAGTAATGATGATTTTGGGTGGCGGTATCATCCCTCTAGTTCAGGGATGGATTTGTGACTTTGATAAAACAAGTCCTGAAGGTGTGATGGGAATCACTTGGACTCATTTTTCTTATGTAATCCCGATTCTTTGCTTTGTATATCTTGCATTTTATGGTTTTGTAACACCAAGAATCCTTAAAAAGCAAGGAATTATTATGGGCGAAACAACATCTGGTGGACATTAATATTATAAAAACATATCATAAAAAAAGATTTTGGGCAGCTATTTTAGTTGTCCAAATTCTTTTGTTCTTTATATTTTCAAAGCTGAGATTCGTGATTTCCGCCTTTGAAAGCTTTTTTGAAATTCAAAAAAAAATACATAAGCTTTTATTTTCTTGGATTCCGTTTTCAGTTGGAGACGTATTATATATTTTGTTGGGAATTTTTCTTTTCTATTTTATAATTAAATGTTTTAAGAAGAAGAGTAGAAATGAATCACTTTTGAAAATACTGATTCTCATCAACATCTTTTATTTTACATATCAGATTTTTTGGGGAATGCTTTACTTTCAAAAACCGATTATTGCAAAACTTCCCGAAACAGAAATTACATTAGAAAAAAGGAAGAATTTAGCTCTAAAATACCTTGAAAAATGCAAACAGACAAGATTGCTTGTCAATGAAAATCAACAAGGAGTTTTTAATGCTTTAAATATCAAAAATATTCAGGTTGAAATTCTGAATCAGCAAAATAAACTTCCATCTTTCATTTCTGATAAAAAGGCAGACAAAGTTAATTCTATTAAACCAAGTTTATTTAAAAATGTAATGAGTTTTACGGGCATCTTGGGATATTACAATCCTTTCACCGCAGAAGCTCAATATAACGCCGAATTACCGTCTTCTTACCTACTCTTTACTCTAGCTCATGAAAGTTCTCATCAGCTCGGATTTGCCCGTGAACAAGAAGCAAATTTTATCGGATATTTAATTGGCATTAATTCATCTAATCCTGAACTTAGATACAGTACCGAATATTTTACTTTAAAAAGCCTTTTGAACTCTATTATATATGAAGATGAAAATTTCGTCAATAATGCGCTTAAAAACTATTCTGCAGGAATGAAAAGAGACAGGACTTATGAAAGAGAGTTCATCTTACAACATCAAGGATGGCTTAATGATTTTTTCGGGTTTACAAATAATCTATTTTTAAAAAGTAATCAGCAGGAAGGTTCGGTTACTTATTCTTATTTCATTGATTTGTTAGTTCGTTACGAAAAGTGAAAACAAAAAAAAAGAATCGTATCAGGCGATACGATTCTAAAAACACAAATGATGAAAAAAAATTTATTACCTTGACTTGTTCCCTCATTCAAGGCTTTGTAAAAATACAACAATAATTCATATTTCAAAATCCCATTCCCTAATTTAATTAAACTTTAAGAAAACTTTATGATTTTTTAAGTTCACACTATTTATTAATCTCTTTCAAATGATTTACTTATTAATTACATTTCGCCATTATATTTGAAAATATATTAAAAAAAAATGAATATACTATTAATTTATCAATAAGAAACAAGTATCATTATATTAAATTTACTATACAAAATCACTATGTTTTTTTATTGAGATTCTAAAAAAAATCCATTTTTGAAATAAATTTTAAAAGCATTGTGGCAATTTGCGGTAAAAAAACCTGGAAAAAAAGTAAAATTTTCACTTAAAATATTAATTCATTACTTTAGAATGAAAATTTAATCAAATTTTGTAAAATTTTCCTTTAGAATCTTTAATTAAAAAGTGTGCAATCGTTTACCTAAATCAATAAATTTTAAACCAAAAATTAAGTTTCAAATATTATTATCCAATTGTAAAGAAATAATGACCTTTTTAGTATAAAAAATCAGAAGAGAATATATATAAACGACAAAACCCCTATTACTAGGGGTTTTTACTGTAGCGAAGACGGGAATTGAACCCGTGACCTCAGGGTTATGAATCCTGCGCTCTAACCGACTGAGCTACCTCGCCTTTTTGGTGGTGCAAATATATAAAATATTTAACATTTACCAAAATTATTTTAGATTTAAATATGATAAAACATCGCCTACATGGTCTGGTTTACTGATAATCTTATTGTTAGCATCCAAAATAAAATAGCTTGGTGTTGCATGTACATTATAAGTTTCTGCATAAGAACTATTCCAACCTCTCAATTCTGAATCATTAATCCATGGGAAGGCTACAATTTTCTTAGTGTAAGAATCTTTATCAGAATCTAAAGAAAGTCCAATAATCTGAATATTTTTGGCTTTCATATCATTATACTTTTCCAGAAGTTTAGGAAGTTCGCTTTCACAATGAGAGCATGTAGAAGACCAAAATACTATCACTTTTTTATCTGCTTTTACATCAGCAATCGATTTTGCAGTCGTATTAACCGCAGATTGGAATTTGTAATTGGGAAATACCGCCCCAATTTCCACATTAGCATTAGACTTTATAGTTGATGCCAATCTATCTGTAATAGTACATTTCAGATTTTTTGCGAGTGTCAAATATTTATTTTTAAACTCTGCCATCTCATAGATATCAAAAATATCAATCAATTCTGATAAAACGGTTTGTCCGCGGGGTGTTTCTACCTTTAACTTGTCTAACAATTTATCTACAGACTGCCCAACATTGGCATTACCCCCATTGTTTAGAAAAGACACTAAAATTGGCCTTACTAATGATGATGATTCAAGCATGTCATTTGACTTATCAAAGAAATCTATTACTTCATCTTGGCTAACTTTCTTGGTAGGATCGTTTGATAAAAATTTTGCGTAATTGGTATTGTAATAAGAGACAAAAGGATGCTTAGAAAAATCAGCGGTACTTGCTCCGGAAAGTCTTCCGATTTCTGTAGTAAGTGCTTTACCAAAATCTGTATTGTCTTTATAATATTCTTTTATCTGAGCCAGCGCAGGAAGTATCATTTCCTTTTTTTGAGATGACTCCTGAATACTGTTCATCAATTCATTGGCTTCATCCTGATAAATAACATTTTTAACTTTGTTATTAAGAGTTTCTAACCTGATGCTGACATTTTTATTTTCAGAAATAAAGCTGACGCTGTTATTGGTACTCGGAAAGAAAACCTTCATCATCCCGGAATAGTTTTTGGGATATTTAAAAGTCCATGAATTATTCTTGTTGAGTTCTTTGGTAACGATGATGTCTTTAGAACCATTGAGCGTATATAAAATTGCCTCTTGCTCCTTGAAGTCTGCAGGCACCTGAATGTTTACAGAAAATTGTGCCTGCAATGAGAATGCACACAACATTCCTGATACTACGAATATCTTTTTCATATGTAGATATTAAATCTTTTTTTAAGGATTGTATAAAATTGTATATTCTTCATGAGTGCCTGTATTTTGCATCATCACAATTTTATTATGTAAAAATAAAAAAACTCTCTGACTAATCAGAGAGTTTCAAATATTTTAATAAAATTTTTATATTTTTTGCGCCTTGTATTTTTTAGCAAAATATGCAATCATCAAAATGGCTGCGATTACTAAAACATAGACGTACATATCAATTGGTGATGCTGGTCTTTCACAAGGCTCACCTGGAAAACATGGAGTACCTGGTGTATTTTGTGCACTACCTAGACCATAGACTACCAAAAAGAGAAGAGGTAATATTTTTTTTACAAGAAATTTCATGTCTTAGTTTATTTTATTAATATTTTGCTATTTACTATAGTTCCGTCGTTACCTACTACTTTTACAACATAGAAAGCCTTAAGACTTGAATCTAATTTTATAACGTAGTCTGAATCTGTTTTCACAGATTTTTCAGAAATAACCAGTTTGCCGCTTGCATCGAATACCTCAATAGATGCAGATTTCCAATCTGAATCAAAACGAACTATGTAATGATCAATATTAGGGTTATAAGTAACCAATGTTCTTGACTTTTTAGTTAAATCACCCGTGTTTAAAGCGCCTTGTGTTTGTGGAGTCCCATAATAAAGACCAAAATTAGAAGTATTTACAGGAATAACTGCACCTTGATAAATTTGTGCAGCCTGACCGTTACCTACACTATAGTAAAATCCTGTACCACTAGATAAAGTATGAGTATTATTAGGAATCAAAACAGTATCATCTCTAACTTCAAATTTAAGTGAAGCTACATTCTGACCAAATATGCTTAAATCAATTCTTTTCCCTTTATAATTACTCTCATTAGCCTCATTAATATATAATCTATATGCAGAAGAATAATTAGAATCTACTCCTCCATTCACACTTTCTTCAAATGTCTGAATCATTGCAGATGTAGTAGAAGTCATTGCTTGTACCGAACCAAGACTTGGGTTAGTAATATTACCCGTAGTAAAGTGAGGTGCTACAACATAGAAAGTTTCACCAATCTGATTTCCTGCAGCGTCAAGCGCCAATACACCTAACTGTTTTATACTACCTGAGTTTGTGTTCTTAGACGCCGTTACTGAATAAGGATTAGCAGCATCTTCCGTTCTTGCTGTAAATGCAAACCTTCTTAAGTTATCGAAATCTAATGTATGAGCTGTAGCAGTTCTCAGTTTTATTTTAAAAGTATTCAAAGGCTTGATAACCAAACTAGGTAAATTACCAGTAGGTTTTCCAGATGAATCAAAAGTAACCTTTTGAGCTTCTGCGTATGTTGCAGTTCCACCTGTATTTGAATTCCAAGTAACATTTTGAGGATCAACAATTACACCCCAAATATTTGATATATTATTATTATCTGTAGTTGCACCTGCCTCTACAAACCCTATCATAGATAAATCTATATTGGTAAGAAAAGGGTTAGAGTATTGATACAAATATTTTCCAAACGTTGGTGCCGTCCATGCCGGAATAGGATCAAATGCATCACCGATGTAAGTATTATACCTCTCTTGATATACATTTCTATTGTTACCACCTGTTCCAAAAGATGCCGGAATAGTAGAAGGAGTTAAACTTACAACATTGGTTCCAACAGCAACACTACCCAAACCATCTCCATCTGCAAATGGTCTACCCTTCACAGTACTTAATGTAGTAGGAACATAAGTACTGGTTCCAACAGCATAATATGCTGTTCTATCAGCTAAAGATGTTGTAGAACTTAAACCAATTGTAATACCTGCAACACTTGCGTTAGGAATTGGAGTTGGAGGAATTATAGAGCCATCAAATCTTAAGTTCGTATTGCTCCATTTTAGAATTTCTCTACCATTCCATCTAATTTCATCAAATCCTCCACCTAACTCTGAGCTCAGAGAAGCAAAGGTTTTATTGAAAAACGGAACACCAAGTTGCTGATATGCACCATGTTTTGTAGCTGCATACTCTTTATCAACCGATCCTGTTATGTTATTCTGTGGAATCCCTTTAATGTAAAGCTGTCCATACGTAGAAGTAACCGGAGTACCTGGTGTATTTATTCTAAGAATAACATTGGTAGGGTTTGGGGTAACTGATGTACCACCTGTTCCATCAGTAGGTATCATTTTAATACCATCAGCAGTAGTACCTACAACCATCATGTTACCATGAAGGTCAATAACTCCACTGCCTCGAGATTGCAGTCCTCCACCGTTATAAACGAGAGTTCCTGCACTTACATACATTTTAGCCGTGTCATCTACATGTAGTAGAACATTCTGCGCCTGAACAGAATAACCAATTGCTAAAAGTCCTATAGCTAATAAATTTTTTTTCATTGTATATTATTTTTTTGTGTTAATACAATTTTCACCGACAAAGATATAACAATTTTTCAAAAAAAAGTTAAATTCACTTATTAATCAAAATATTATCTTCCGTTAATGTGATTTCTTCATCTTCTCCTATCGAAAACATATAGTCTTCTAATACTTTTTCTGTAGTCCCTCTTAAACCTCTTGCGCCTAAACCTTTTTCCATGGTTTCTTCTACAATTTTATCAATTGAGCTTTCTGTAAAGATCAGTTTAGTACCATCCATCTTAAAAAGTTCAACAAATTGATTGGTAATAGAATTTTTAGGCTCAGTCATGATTCTTATCATCGTTTCTTTAGTCAATTTCTCTAAATAAGTGATGATTGGAAATCTTCCCAAAAGTTCAGGAATTAATCCAAAAGAACGAAGATCAATAGCATTAAGATTTGTTAATATATAATCATCCTCTCCTACTTTGTTAATTTTTTCTGAACTAAAACCAATTGCCTGTTTGTTCATTCTTCTTTCGATAATTTCTTTGATACCATCAAAAGCTCCACCCGCAATGAAAAGAATATTTTGGGTATTTACCTGAATGTATTTTTGATCCGGATGTTTCCTCCCTCCTTGTGGCGGAACGTTTACAATACTTCCTTCAAGTAACTTCAATAAACCTTGCTGCACACCTTCTCCTGATACATCTCTTGTGATGCTTGGGTTATCAGATTTTCTTGCAATTTTATCAATTTCGTCTATGAAAACAATTCCTTTCTCCGCCTTTTCTACATCGTAGTCAGCGACCATCAGAAGTCTTGACAGAATACTTTCTACGTCTTCACCCACATACCCTGCTTCAGTTAAAATCGTTGCATCAACGATACAAAAAGGAACATTCAGTTCTTTAGCAATGGTTTTTGCCAATAAAGTTTTACCCGTTCCTGTCTCACCGATCATGATGATGTTAGACTTCTCAAGCTCAACCTCCCTGTTTTCTTCTTTTGCGTGAAGCAATCTTTTATAATGATTGTAAACAGCAATTGACAATTGTTTTTTTGCCTGATCCTGCCCGATTACATACTGATCAAGAAACTCTTTTATCTGCTTTGGTTTTTTTAATTCATCAATTGTTTCTGCAGGAGAATATCCTGTAGGAGAAACACTTTCTTTTACGATAGAATGTGCCTGCTCGATGCAGTTTTCGCAAATAAATCCGTTTTGTCCTGAGACCAACATTTGCACTTCATTTCTTTTCTTGCCACAGAAAGAACATTGGTTTGCATTCATTTTAATTTAAATATAAGAAAGAAAATCGCAAAAAATTACTTTTTCACGACCTCTTGTTTTGTTAAGAATTAATTATTGAATTTTGAATTTCTGTATATTCTTCTACAGATAACTTCAGCCGTTCGTTTTTAAAATTCATATCTTCTACTTTCTGCAAAGGTATCAGATGAATATGAGCATGAGGAACTTCAAGCCCTACTACAGCTACTCCAACTCTTACACATGGAACTGCATTTTTCACTTTTTTTGCAACTTCCTGAGCAAATCCCCAAAGGTTTTTGTACTTATCACTCTCAAGGTCAAAAATCAAATCGACTTCCTTTTTGGGAACGACCAATGTGTGACCTTTCACCAAAGGCATTGCATCTAGAAAAGCAATAAAATCATCATTCTCTGCAATTTTGTAAGCAGGAATTTCGCCGTTGATGATTTTTGTGAATATTGAACTCATTGTAAAAGTTATAAGTTAAGAGTTAATAATTTGAATTTTCCTAAAGTGTAATTTCTAATACCTCGAAAGACAATTTATTTCCGTTTGGCAAAATAATTTCGGCAGTTTCGCCAATTACTTTTCCTAATAAACCTTTTGCAATAGGTGTATTGACAGAGATTTTACCAGACTTCAAATCACTCTCGTTATCCGGAACCAATTTAAAAACCTGCTCTTTTTTGTATCATTATTCATCAATCTCACCGTTGTTAAGATTGAAACTTTGGAAGTATCAAGCTGAGTTTCGTCAATTACTTTAGAAGTCGTTACAATATCTTTTAGTTTAGAAATTCTCATTTCCAACATTCCTTGTGCTTCTTTGGCTGCATCATATTCTGCATTTTCAGACAAATCTCCTTTATCTCTTGCTTCTGCAATCTGTTGAGTAATTTTTGGTCTCTCTATTTTTTCCAATTGCTCAAGCTCGGCTTTCATTTTCTCTAGTCCTTCCTTAGTTACATAGCTCGCCATAATTTTTAAAATTTAGTTTTAGTATAAAAAAATAATCCGACATTTGTCGGACAATGTTTTTGCGTGTTAATCGTTATTGTTTTACAAATATATAAAAATTTATCTTCTAATGAAAAAAACTTTCTCAATCATATCATTTTTCATCTTACTGACTTTCAGTTTATTAAATGTAAACTCATGCGGTAGCCGTGAAGATACGGTAAGTTGTTTTCCCAACTCTCCCATTAATGTAAATTTGAACTTAAATCTTCCTACTTATAACAAGCTCAACTTCGTGGGACAGCCTATTTACATCGATGAACAACAATCCGGAACACGCGGACTTATCATTGTAAGAACACAAGATTCTCCGGCATCTTTTAAAGTGTATGACCGAAACGCACCTCACCTTTGTCCAGATTCTAATACAACATTAGAAATTAAAGACGACATCAGTATCATCTGCCCAAAAGATAACGCAACATGGATATTATATTCAGGCCAGCCAACCGCTATCTCTTCAGTTCCTCCAAAGACTTATTTCTGGAATTATGACGCCGGAACCAAAAACTTAAATATTTACAATTAAATGAAAGCTGTCATCCAAAGAGTTTCTGAAGCGAGCGTAAAAGTTGACGGTAAAATTGTTGGAGAAATCGAGAAAGGTTTCATGCTCCTTATCGGCATCGACGAACAAGACGAAAAAACCGACGCCGATTGGTTGATTCAAAAAATCTTAAATCTCAGAATTTTCGGAGATGAAAATGAAAAACTCAATCTTTCTATAAAAGACATTTCAGGAGAAATTCTCTGCATCAGCCAATTTACATTGATTGCTGACTACAAAAAAGGCAACCGCCCCTCCTTTATCAAAGCTGCTAGGCCTGATAAAGCAATTCCTCTATTCGATTATTTCAAAGAAGAAATCGCAAAATCCGGCTTAAAAATCGAAAGCGGAATCTTCGGCGCAGACATGAAAGTTTCATTAATAAATGATGGTCCGGTTACCATCGTAATGGACTCTATTTCTAAAAACTAACTCTACACACACTTTTCAGGTTAAAATCAACACAATAATTCACTAACGAGAATTATTGTGTGCCACATTTATATCCCACAAATTTGAATAGTAACAAAAGGTAACATTTAGAATAAATCAACGTAAACATAATTATGTGAAATTTTCATTAAATAATCAAACTTATTTTTGTTTTATACGTATTTTTTTAGTTAAATTTAACAATCCAAAACTAATACAAAAAATATGAAAAAACATTATTTATTACTCTTCCTATTGACAATGGGATGTGGAATCAGTGCACAAGTGGGAATTAATACATCGAATCCCAAAGCAACATTAGATGTTCACAAGCGAACAGAATTGACATTTGCAGATGGAATAATACCTCCTAGAATTTCTGGTGATTCATTACAACTTAAAGATGCCGCTTATGGTCTTCCACAAAACGGTGCAATTGTTTTTGTAACCAGCCCGGTTACTACAGGATCAATAAAAACACAAGGTGTATCTACCACAGGTTTTTTTGTTTACGATGCGAGCTACACCCATCCTGGAAATCAATTAGGCATATGGAACAAAATAGCTACCACTGATACAAGTTTAGCCAGCAGTACGTATGCAGTCAAAGCCGCCGGTAACCTATCCCTTCTAAGTTTATCATTAAATCTATTAGGTTCTAATGTTAACTATATCCCATTAACCAATACTACCACGACAATCTACAATGTTGAGATACCATCTGCACAAGTAAACAATAATATATATACTGTACCAACTGATGGTTTATATCAAATTAATTATAGTTTCAGAACCGGACAGGGTGTTTCAGCTGAATTATTATCAGGTGCACGCCCAGGATTAATCATTACAAAAACAACGGGAGGTACTACTACAGCACTTGATTACAGATATTTTGGCGGTGTTAATTTGTTAGATTTATCTGGACTTTTGGGACTCTCTCTTGTCGTTGCGAATGTCACTTTAACCCAAGGACAAATAAGTCACATTTACAATTTGAAAGCTGGCGATATTTTAAGGTTTGGAATTGTACAAGGAGGCCTTAATTTGGGATTGATAACAGACAAATCAGCAGAATTATCTATTTATAAAATAAGATAAAAACATTTACTTAAAATAACTACGGCTTTCTCAGATGAGAAAGCCGTAGTTATTTATTATGTTATTAGAATTACCTCACCGGCACACTACTAAAATTCAATGCCACTTTCAGATTCATATCAGAAGATGTTTGATTTTTTAGTTCGTAGACTGTTCTTACTGTAACTCCGGTGCTTTTTACAACCTCATCTAAAAATCCTGTCTCGTTGTTTAAGTCTAAATTTAAACTTGATGAATTTGAAGATATATCAGATCTTGAAGCCACTAATCTTTCATTAGTCCCGGTAGATGAAATGTAAACCTTTACTGATTTTAAAGCACTCAGATTACCACCCACCGGAGAAACCACTGATATTTTAGCATCAGAAATTCTAACATCTTTGATCTGTGCATTATTGTTTCCGCCAAACCAAGTCTGAACATTAGTTGCTGTTGCTGTTGACGAGACTTCTTTGTTTGCAGGAACTCCCGTAGAAACTAAAACATTTGCCGTATAAGGAAATGTATTCTGAATAACCGACTGCACGGTTCCGCAACTTACCAAAGCTGTTGAAACAATGATTGCTGCTGAAAATATGTTTTTCATAAATAGATATTTATTTTAAGGTATCATGTTACCATCATTTGTATAAATACAATTTTGAAACTGATGACTTCATAACAATTAAATTTTAGAAGTTTTGATTTGCAGAAATTATACCAAATCTATTCTACGTTCACAGAAAAACTGCCTGTGGTTTTACCGTCTGCCATATTATTTTTCCCGATAATCAACCACAACTCGCCAGATGATGGAACATTATAGGTAATTTCTCTCATAAAAGGTCCATCCATTTTGCCGTCAGGAAGTTTGATTTGATTAAATCTGATATTAAAATCCTGCTGTTTTGTGGTAATCTTTGCTGTAATTTTAGACTTAGTGAAATTAGCAATCTTCAAAATCAACTTATCATGTTTGTCCGTAAATTCTTCATGGATTTTAAAAGAACTGCTTCCGTCTTTCGTTATGATGATTACTTTATCTTTTTCTTCTCTTATCAATTCTTTATTGACAGAATCTTTTTTGATTAAAGAATCACTTTTAGGCATATTTGCAGAATCTAACCTCGACTGAGGAGTTGGTAACTCATTGACAACCAAAGAATCTTTTTGTGCCATATCCGATACCACCGCTTCCTTTTTGCATGATAAAATCATTAAAGGAATAATTAATAAGATTGATTTTTTCATTTGAAGATTTTTTACGAAGAAACAAATCTATTTCAATTACCTTATTCACGAATGGTTTCATAGTAAAGGATTTTCGAAAGAAATGTCTCTGATTTTTCAGTTTTAACTTTTTCTAAAATCTCTTTTTTCAACGGTGTGTTTTGTTTTTCTTCAGCATATTTCAACAAATATTTTTCACTGAAATTGATGGATTGCAAATGATAATTAATGGCAAAATCATCTCTCTTCATATTTTGAGAAGTAATCAATCCGCCCCAATTGATGTAACTACAAGCTAAAATTGTTCCATAAAAATACCAGATCATGGCATTGAAAAGAAAGACATTCTTTTTTCTCATCTGAATTTTGACAAAGGTCATTACGAGACCAATTAATGATAAAATAAGAAAAGCATAAACACCCAAACGCTTGTAAGTAAAACCGTAATTGATGATGTATTCTGTATTTTTAAGCATTGCAGAAATAACTAAAACAGCATTCAAAACAATCCAAATTTTGACTAAAATTTTCATTAAGCCTGCCTTAGAATCAAAGTTGAAATTTGATTTAAAATAAAACATAATCACCAAAATTGCCATTACAATAGACATGATTACTGCACCTACTCTCTCATGTGTTTCTTCAGACAATTGATTAGGCGTTTTTACAGCTTCATAAAATTGCTCGTAGTTGAAAGTAATAATAAAAAAGACCAACAAAATATTTAAACAAAAAAATGAGATCACACCGCTCATTCTTTCAGAATTTAAATCTAAAAAAGAATATGTTGCTTTTTGAATTTTATCTTTAGCTTCAAATTCGTTTGCCAGAACATGGTTTTGTTTGTAAATCAATTTCTCCACAGAATAATTCCAATAATTGAAAGCTATAAAAAAACCTAAAATGGAAATACATAGCAATTGCCAAAGATCTATATCTAATTCATAATCTGTAAAAATGCTTGCAAAATGATCGCTTCCCGCAGAGTAAATTCCAAAGAAAATCGAAATAAAAATAAGCGGAATTAAAACAAATGCTAAAACTTTCTGCCAAAGACCTGAAGCATTCCGTTTCGGAAGCCATTTATCTAAATTGAAAACTCTACAGATAAAAGTAAAGCAATTGACTACAAAAACCGGGATCAGTAAAAGAATTTTCATCCTCTTGTTTTGTGAACGGTAAGAAAGAAGCAAAAGTGAACTTACCACCGCCAAAAATGAAGCAAAATCTCCGTACCACGCAAAAGCAATACCCGAAAAAATGCTGGTTACCAAAAGAATCATAAAGGTTCTCGTCCTATTTTTCTCAGGAGTTTTAAAAACAGTGAGTACAGAATATACAATCGCTAAAATCCCGAGGTTGAGACCGATATTTTCGTTGTAAAAAAGCGTTACAAAGATGGCGGTTGTAAGAAATATATAATGATGTGTTTTCATGAGGAATTTTTTTGAGGTTAAGGATAAAGTTGAGGCTTAGGTTAATATAAAACCGGAGTTTCTTTTTGGCGGATGAAGTCTTTGAGATTATCGAAATTTTGCCAAAGAAGTTCTTCAAAATCCCAATGATGAAAAGCTTTCATGTTTTGTCCTTTACGGAAAGCCTTTAAATAAATTTTAAGATACTCCGGGAAAACAATGGTTCCTAAAGCAAGAACTCCCAAAAGATAGGCACTACGTTTTCCGTTGCCGAAAAGCAAGTACTGCATCGCAATTTCATCCTGAACGTTGGTACTGCAATCGGTAATTAAATGATAGACGTCGTGGTTTTCCATTTTGGGAATCATTCTGAAACCGTGATTGTGGTAAAATTCACCTAACGTTCTACCCAATGAATCTTCATTGAAGCTCAACAGTTGTTTTTCGTTGAACTGCCACTGTCTTTTTTTCTTTTTAAAATATTTCCTGTACTGTCTTTGTGAATTCTCGTACATGAAAACGATAAAGCGGATGCGTAGTTTTTTCATAGTTATGTATTTTTAGATTTAATTCAGATTCAATCCGATCACTGCATATAGTATGGCTATTGGAATATTTATAGATATATAACCAATTGCACTTAAGCAATATTTTAACTGTTCTTTTTCAAACAGACCGTAGACAAAAAGAATAATAACAATTAAAAGATTGATGAGCGTGCCGTAAATCAAAAGTAAAAATCCCAAAATTGCAAAACTGTCAAATTTTGTCAGCAGATATCCGAACAAACTGATGTTTCCCAATATTAGAAATAGAGCAAACACACATTTTCCAAAATAAATAAAAGATTGATTTTTCATTATAATTTTTTTTAAGCTTGAGTTAAAGTGAAAACAGTAATTTCAGGACGCACCATAAACCTTACCTGAAATGAATGACCGATAGCACGATTGATATAAATCTTTCTTCCATCTTTCAAATCAATTTCTCCGGAGACATATTTTTTATTTTCCACCGGAAGAATTGGCGTAATCATACCTGGAATTCTACATTGTCCGCCGTGAGTATGACCGCTTAAAATCCAGCCTTGGTAACCGTTCCAGACATCTTTGTCGCAGACATCGGGATTATGACAAAGCACGAGATTCGCTTTTTCGGAATTGTAATCTTTCATCACTTTCATCGGATCGAAATTGGGTGACCATAAATCATCGAAGCCGATAATGTTTAAACCGTGAGATTCTACTTGCTCGTTATTCAACATGGTAACGCCATTGTTTTGAAGAATACGGCAAATCTCTTTTGAAGAACCGAGATCCTTCCAGGTTTTTCCGTAATCGTGATTACCAAGAATCCCGAAAGTTCCCAACTTACCATAAATTGCTTTTGACATAACTTTTTTCAAACTTTCATGATCTTCTGGGGTTCCGTGATTTACGTAATCTCCGGTGTAGACAACAAAATCAGGACTGTAATTTTGGGCTTTTTGAAAAGATTCAATCAAAAAATTCCAATCGAAACGGTCTCCGACATGTAGATCTGAAATCTGCATTAATATTTTCCCTTCAAGATGTTCAGGTAAATTTTTGATGGGAAGTTTTCTTTCAACAAATTCTACCCAAAATGGTTCGATCTGCCATGAATATAGAAAAGGCAAAGCTCCGACTGCAGAAAGCTGCATGAGTCTTTTTAGAAAATGTTTTCTGGTCATGATGTAAGGTTGATGTGATTATTTTGCATTAAACTCTCGCAGATTCTACAGATTTCAATCGGATGAAAAATCTGCGGAATCAGCTCAATCTGTGAGAAAATTTTCATTTTTGATTATTTGGAAAAGCACATTAGCTTCCTGCGAACGGAGTTCCGAAAAGACCAACTGCTAATTCCATCCAAACTAAAATAAGAATCACAACAATTAAGAGACTGATTAAGATTTTGTAATTGTTGTTTTTAACAATCGCTCTCTCCAAGCTGATTAAACCAGCCGTTCCGAAAAGTAGAATTGCAGCCAGGATAAAATCAAATCTTGACCAGTTCCAACCTTCTACAAAAAGGTTTCCTAAAAATGCTGCTACCATCAATAGAGCCGGTACCGCAAAAATTGCCAGAGTTGTTTGTTTTTTTGTTAACATTTTAATTAATTTTAATTCTATAAAGTACTTTGTATTTCAAAGTTAATTTTCAAAAAAATATAGAATTTATCTGCCTATTAATTTTTCTAAGGCATCTAAATGTTCGGTAAAAGCAATTCTCCCGTTTTGAGTTACACGGTATGAAGTTTTTGGCTTTTTACCGACAAATTCTTTTTTAACTTCAATGTAATTGGCTTTTTCTAACGCATTGCTGTGACTTGCCATATTTCCGTCTGTGATTTCCAGCAAACTTTTCATTTCAGAAAAATCAACCCAGTCGTTGACCATCAGAACGGACATGATGCCCAATCTTACACGGCTTTCGAATTCTTTGTTGAGTTGACTGATATTGTACATTATTAAAATTTGCTAAAAATTCCTTCTTCTTTCTTCTTGAAAAATACGTTTCCAAATTTTTTCGACTTAAAAACGTAATAAAAATCCCATTTAGTCCTTACTAATAACGGTTCACTTTCTACTACTTGATGCTCAGGTTCGATGTGAGTAATTTTTAAATGTGGGCTAGCATAACCTTCAACAAATTCTACACCTCCTTTATGCTTGCTTTTAATCTTTTGATTGTCATAGTATTCAAAGAAAACGAACTCTTCATCTTTATTTATTTCAAAACTAAAATGTCGAAATTGCCAATCAGCATCATTTCCTTTAAACATATCCTTATCTATTTCATATTTTCCATAAATATCTTCTTTATCTACAGTAGTTGAACTATTAATAAAACTCACTACAAACAAAGTCAAATATGATAAACTAAAAAACAGCCAATATCCAATAAATAATTTTTTAAAAATTTTATTTTTAGTTCTGTCATATAATAACAGGAAAATGAGAGAAATTCCAAGTATTATAATAAAAAACATGAACCAAATTAACATCATCACTTATACTTCTTATGCATAATCAAACCATACACAATATGCAGCACACCAAAACCAATTGTCCATGCAACCAATCCCCAACCTAAAAACAGGAAGGAAAGCAAACCTAAAACAATCTGGCAATATCCTAAATACTTAATATCTGTCAAAGTATATCTTTCTGCGCTTACCAAAGCCAATCCGTAGAAAATCAATGTTGCCGGAGCGACCAAGACAAATAAATGATGATACAGAAGCACCAGACAAAATAATCCACCCGTAACTAAAGGAACGGCAAATGTCACCAACAGCCTTCTCGTGGTTGCATCCCAGATTTTCAATCCTTTCTTTTTGCTTTTATTAGCTGTGAAGATATATCCGCATGAAATGGCCACTACTAAAATGACTGCACCAATGACTACAAGCTCCTTGACCAATTCCTTTCCAAAAATATTTCTATCGCCGTCAAAGTAATCAATTCCTTCTCTTTGGAAAACAAAATAAACATAAGCCGCGCCAATAATCGCTGCCAAACCAGCAACTACTCCAGATAAACCGCTTAACGAAATAAAACGTGACGACCGCTCCATCATAGAACGGATGTGTGATAAGTCTTCGTGATAGTTTTTTGACTCCATATAAAAGAACTTTGAATTGCAAAGTTATATTTAATTTTTGAACAGCAAAACTTTTTTCAAATTATTTGTTTAATTTTTTTACTTTAGAAAAAACATATGGTATGGATAAAGAAATTCTGCGCTCAGAAATTTTCAGACATTTGGATGGCGTTGTTACTGCGCCTGTAGTTGCTTCACTCATGAAAAAGGAAATTATTAATTTCATTATTGACCGTGAAAAAATAACTTTGAGTGAACTTTCAGAAGAGTTCAAAACCAATGAAGGCTACTTGAATGTAGCAATTCGGGCATTGGCGTCACAAGGTTTCCTGAATTATGATGTCGATAATAAGAAAGACAACATTATAATTTCTGCAAACAACAAAACTCAGTTTCTTCAAAAATATAGCTTGCTTTATCTAAAAGTGATTCCGTTTTTGAAACATTCTACCAATATTAAAAATCAAATCAACGAAAATTCATTTATTGAAGAATTTACACAGCTGAGTGATTCTATAAAAAATCATTTCGGGATTCAGCTTTCTGATGATGCAGAAGAAAAAAATATTCAGGAGCAAATTTTAAAACATATCGAAGGATGCATCATCGGTCCGGTAATCGTTTATCTCGGAATGACAGGGATGTTTCATAAGTATTTTATGGAAACTTCTTTTCAGGCGGCAGAATTTCATAAAAACTCTGATAATTTTGAGGTCATTTTAGATTTTCTGACATTTTTAGGTTGGTTTAAAAAGACCGGCGATAATTATAAATTTACCGAAACCGGAATTTACTTTGCCAAAAGAGCAGCATCATACGGAGTTACAGTTTCTTATCTTCCTTTGTTGAATAAAATGGACGATCTTCTGTTTGGTGACGCATCCAAAATAAGAGAAATCTCCGAAGGCGAAGATGAAATTCATGTAGACCGAGCAATGAATGTTTGGGGAAGCGGTGGCTCACACTCCAATTATTTTAAAGTGGCGAATGATTTTATTATTCAGATTTTCAATCAGCCCATTCATCTACAACCGAAGGGTGTTCTGGATATGGGTTGTGGAAACGGTGCCTTCATTCAGCATATATTTGAAACAATTGAAAGATATACGCTTCGCGGGAAAATGCTGGAAGAACATCCTTTATTTTTGGTGGGTGCAGATTACAACCAAGCCGCTTTGAAAGTGACCCGAGCCAACCTCATCAACAACGATATTTGGGCTAAAGTGATTTGGGGAGACATCGGAAATCCGAAACAATTGGCTGATGATTTAAAAGAAAATTATGAGATTGATCTTTCAGATTTGTT
This sequence comes from Chryseobacterium sp. 3008163, assembly GCF_003669035.1. Lineage (NCBI taxonomy): Bacteria > Pseudomonadati > Bacteroidota > Flavobacteriia > Flavobacteriales > Weeksellaceae > Chryseobacterium > Chryseobacterium sp. 3008163. The sequence goes on from NZ_CP033070.1 coordinate 1,785,630, forward strand.
GAATATCAGAACTTTTCTCGATCACAACCGAGTTTGGAAAGCTCCTGAGAACAGTCAGCCGGAAAGAATCAGTACTTCAACCGGAGCGTTTGCACATCGTGGGAAGAGATTACCTAATAATTTAGTTGAAGAAAGTTTAAAAGAACACCTTGAACTTTGGCTTCCATATATTAGAAAAAACGGACTTTTAATCATTGAGCTTCATGCTTTAGATTCAAAACTTACGGCTGAAAATTTAGGAAAAACTCCGGCAACCGCTTACGAGGCAACACATGGTTTTTCAGACCAATACATTTTGGAAGTGGAAGTTTTTAAGAAAATTTGCTTAGAAACGGGACTTCAGATTGATAAAGAATTATTCAGGAAGTTTCCTAATTCTGAGTTGGCAACGGTTTCTATTAATTTGCTGAAAAGCTAGTAAAATTTAATTCATCTAAATTCATCTCGCAGATATAGCTGATTGCGCAGATCCTTTTTATTTAAAAATAAGAAGAAACCATTCTGAAAGCCAGAATGGTTTTTGTTGTGATTTGGTTGGTTTGATTTTAGTTTTTTTGTATTTTTTTAGTTAGGAAGTTTGGTTCCCGAAATTTCAAATGGGAAACTTACTCTTTGTCCGCCATCATCCAAATTTACCCATGTAGAGCTTGCAACTACAAACTGTTGCGCATTGTTTACTTTACCTGCATCATGAGGCAATTGTGGGTAGAAATGAGTTCCTGTAGAAGTTTTTGAACCCCATTTTATCCAGTAAGTACCTGCTGCCAAATTAAGATCAGGTGAATTAATTTTCATCTTATAAATTTTTCTGTTCGTATTATCCGGTTGCCCTTGCAATATTCTGTACCACTTAGTTTCTTCAGATGAAGCATATCGATTTGTGGTTATATCGCCGTACACTTTCACAGCTCCTGCAACGGAGGGGTCAGAAGAGTATATTTCAAAATAAAATTCACTTACAGGAAATGTAGTTCCCGAGAAACTTGTCTGGTATGAATAGAAATAGAAGTTCTGTATATTCCATTTTTCACCTGCAGGAACCTGAAAATCATCGGCGAGCATACGATCAGTAATTGCTCCGTTCAATCCCCAAGTACTCTGAGGTGCTTTCACTTCGCTCCAGGTATATCCTGTAGGTGCAGAAGTTCCTGCAACAGATGTATTCCCTGTACTCATCCCCGTTACAGCGCTGTAAGTAAACGCTTCAGGTTGTGGTGCTACAACTTCGTCATCGTCATTCTTACAGCTTATAACTAAAGTGGCGATAGACATCAGGCATAAAAAAAATCTTGATTTCATAATAAAAAGTTTTATAAATTATTTGATACAAAACTACTTTGCCTGACAGCCTCATTATATAGGAAAACCACCCTTTTTATGGGGTGGTTTTCTTGTTTATTCAGTAATGACGGTTAATTATTAACCATTAAAATTTATTTTGCTCTTAATCTTTCTTTGATTGCCTCGATATTTTTCTTGGCAGAATCTTCCAAAATAAGACTTGCACTCATATGGATTCTTGCAGGCATCAACTCATTGAAGTGCTCTGTGCCTTCCCAAGAAACTTTCTTGATTAGAGCTAATGCATCTTCGCTTCTTGAAGCCAAAGTATTTAAAAATTTCTCTAATCTCGAATCCATTTCTGCAATGGTTTCAGAAACTGAATGATAGATATTATGCTGCTCTGCCCAATCTGCCGATCTGAAATCTGCATCAATTGCCATTGCTGAAAACTGAGATTTCCCGATTTTTCTTTCTACGAAAGGCCCGATGACGAAAGGCCCGATTCCTAAATTGATTTCAGTTAATGCTAAAGCAGAATCTTTAGTTGCAAAACAGTAATCTGCACCACAAGCCAATCCTACTCCACCACCAGTGGTTTTTCCCTGAACTCTTACGACAACGATTTTACCGCAATTTCTCATGGCATTTAACACCTTAGCAAAACCTCCGAAGAATTTAGTGGAAGCTTCCAGTTCGTCAATTGCTAAAAGTTCGTCAAAACTTGCTCCAGCACAGAAAGCTTTTTCACCTTCACTTTTTACAAGAATTGCTTTCACTTCTTTCTTCGCGCCTTCTTCTAAAATTGTTTCAGCTAATTTTTCAAGAATTGCTCCGGGAAGCGCATTGCTTTTTGCAGTTCCGAATGTAATTTCGGCAATATTATTTTTAATTTCTGATGTTACAAAGTCACTCATTTCTTTTAAATATAGTTTGAGATTTAATAATCGCAAAAATAGTGTAATCTTGTTAAATATATCTACTATCATCATTATTATTCATTATATACTCATAATTAGATATCTTTAAAACAATTCTCAGAAATCTAATCATATCGAAATATTTTCAAAAAAATTAATGCCTAATTTTTGCTTGCAGAAATTTATTTCTTTACTTTTATGCCTAAACTTAATAACATGTCTAATTTCAATCACGAAAGCTACCTTGCCGCAATTCAATCATGGGAAAACACGATCTCAAGATATTCTGAAATCGAAAGATTAATCCCTTTATACAACGTTTTCAGCTTATCTCCAGAGCAGATCCAACAAATCAACAAAGAAGATGAAGATCCTAAAAACTTCCGTCTGGATATTGGAATTCAGGATGATGTTCTGATTATGATTTTAGTTCCGAGAGATGCTAAAGGAGCAATAAAAATACTAGAAAATTATACTTATGTAAATTTAGCACCTCTTGATCATGACCTTCAGCTAAAAGAAATACAGCAATACACCCTTATCAACAGAAGTGTACTTTCTAAAGATCTTACCCATATGTCAACAGATTCTGACCTTAACTTTCCTATTTTGAGCCGTCCTGCAATAGAACAGCAGACTGCTGTAAAAGAAATAGAAGACTGGCGTATGAGCGGTATGGATTGGTTTTTGAGAGAATGCAATGAATTTGACGGAAAGAGAATTTTCAGAAGATTTTTCATTTCAAAAGAAGACCTTTTACAGGATGAGAGCAGCACCACAAATATTACGTGCTCATTTGCACTGAAATTCTCAGACATCTATCAAAGAATGCTTGTAAGTCTTATTTTCATATCTTTTCAACAAAATAATTTATTAACTAATGCCGGTCCAGATTTTAGTATTTCAAATGTCTTTGACTATGCAAGACCTTGCCCTCCGGTTTGTCAACTTTAAAAAATTAAAAAATGAAAGGATTCTACATCTTTTCTTTATATGCTTCTTACGGATTGCTTTTATTAGCTTTTGTTACAGGAATTATAAAATACTTCAGACTTAGCAATAAAGAAAAATGGTATTTTTTCTATTGTTTTTTTTATTTATTATAGAGCTGACAACTAATGTTTTAATAGAATTTTTCGGGTATAAAAACACTTCTTTTATATACCCTATATTTATAGCAGGAGAATTTTTTATATTGACATCGTTATTTATAAAAAAACTTAAATTTTCAGATTATTGGCTGATACCAACACTTTCTCTAAGTGTTGGTTTGCTGATTGCGAACCAGTTTTTTGAGGTTGCCAATGATTATATAAAAGCGGCATCTAACATCATCATCATGTGCCTTGCAGGTTACACATTGCTGCAGGAAATAAAATACAATAATAAAGTAAACAACTTTATCGTAGTAGATGCATTTATTTTTATGTATTATACGGTTTCTGTTTTTATATTTGTTCTTCAGAATCAGTTAACATCATTATCTGAAAGTACTTATTTTATTATTTTGAGTACTAATAATATGTTGCTGATTGTATTTTATGCATCTTTACTCTACACATTTTTACGTTTGAAAAAAAATATATTAACCAAAACATAAATTATTAATTTTTTAAACATTTACAATTAAAGAAATTACACTCAATATTAGCTTTTTCATCTATTTAATTATCGTCTTGGTAATTATTGTCACGTTTGTTTTACTGGCTTATAAGTTCTTTATCGACAGAATTATAAAAGAGAAAAGCATCCAGCACAAGGCAGAAATTCAGCATCAGAAAAATCTTACTCTCGAAAGCACAAAAACCCAGGAGGAAGAAAGAAAAAGAATGGCAATTTTGATTCATGATGATATTGGCAACAGGCTTAATATTCTTTCGCTTTGGCTTCAAAATCTAAACGCAGAGAACAAAGAAACTTCTGAAAAAATAATTTCAAATCAAATTTCTGAACTGATAGACTCGGCGAGAAGTATTTCACATTCACTTTACCCTGTCAATCTTGAAAAATTAGGACTCGTTTTGTATGTTGAAGAATTGATTACCAATCTTTCGAATAAGATTAAAATCAATCTGCATGTGGTTCAGGAATATCAGAAAAAAGATATTTTTACAGAAGTGCAGATTTATAGAATCATTCAGGAGTTTACAACCAATGTTATCAAGCATTCTAAAGCCGCTGAAATGAGTATCTATATAAAGGATATCAAAGAAAATAGAATCGTAATTTTATCTGATAACGGAGAAAGCTTTGATTACGACAATGCAAGCAAAGGAATGGGCTTGAAAAACATAGAATCGAGAATAAAATCGCTCAACGCCCGCTTCAAATGGAAGAATACAATAGGAAAAGGCAGCAGGCTGATTATCATAATTCCACAAAATAACGACCATGAAAATTAAAATAGCCTTAGTAGATGACGAGCAGCTTATTTTGGAAGGTGTAAAACTTTTGCTTTCTATAGAAAAAAGCATCTCTGTGACCATAACATCAAATAATGGCCCGGATTTTTTAGAAAATTTAGCCACTTTTAATTCTGAAGAGTTCCCGGATATTGCCCTTATCGACATTCAAATGAAACCAATGGACGGGTTTGAACTTGTAGAAAATTTAAGACAAAAATATCCTGCACTCAAAATAATCATTCTCTCTTCTCATTATAAAAGTAGCATCTTGGGGTACATGGTAAAACTAGGCGTTTCTGCATTTTTGCCTAAAAACTCTGATAAAAAAGCATTCATAGAAGCCATTACAGAAGTCCATACAAAAGGTCTGTATTTCACCTCAGAAGATTACAAAATGCTTTTCTCGTACATGAATAATCCACCGAAAACAAAATCATTGTTTGATCTGGAAGATGAACTTAGCGATCGTGAGAAAGAAGTCGTAAAATTGATCTGTGAAGAGATGACCAATCATGAGATTGCAGAAAAACTTTTCCTTAGTCCCAGAACAATTGAAAGTCACAGACAGAGAATTTTAGATAAAATAGGTGCCAAAAACACAGTGGGCATCGTAATCTATGCTGTAATTAATGACATTTATTCTCTTCCGGTAAAGCTTTAATTATTTATACTTTTATTAAAAAATCAAAATTTTGACGAGTCCTAAAAATCTGATACAGATTGTAGGTCAAAAATGGTTAATTAAACCAAAGCAGAAGCCTTTTTGCTTTGGTTTTTTGTTTCATAGGTTTTCATTTTCAATTCTGATTACGTATAAATACTGAATGGTGCATTTGGTAATTTATACTCTACCGTATTTCCTGTTTTCATCGTTACTTTGGGGTATAATTAAAACGAAAACACACCAAGTATGTTTTAAAGAAATCACATTAATATAAACCTAAAAACAAATAATATTATGGAAGAAATGATGGGGGTTATCAAAGCATTCTCCGGAAACTTTGCCCCGGTAAACTTTATGTTCTGCAATGGAGCTTTATTGAGCATTTCACAAAACTCTGCGCTTTTCTCAATTTTAGGAACTACCTATGGCGGTGATGGCATTAATACTTTTGCCTTACCTAACCTTAATGGCCGTTATCCACTAGGAACGGGAACAAATGCAGGTCAATCTTACGAGCTTGGTGAGCAATCTGGAGTTCCGCAGACAACTATCATGTCAATGAATTTACCAAGTTTTGCGAGCCAATTGATGGTTGCCAATGCCAATGCTAATTCTGCGGTACCCTCTGCAAGCACATCGCTAGCTATCACCGGAACACAAAGCGGAAGAGACTTTACTGCCGTTCCAAGTTATGTAAATGCAAATCCGAACACGGTTATCAATACCCAATCTGTAGTGTTTATGGGGCAAAATCAGCCTATTAACAACATGCCACCTTATTTGGGAATAAACTATATTATCTGTGTACAGGGAATTTATCCTTCAAGACCTTAATTCAAAAATTAATAACTAAAAAACAAGAGATATCATGGAAGAAATGTTAGCAACAATTAAAATGTTTGCCGGAAATTTCGCCCCGAGAGGCTATTTATTCTGCAACGGGGCTCTATTGCCTATTTCACAAAATCAGGCGCTTTTTTCCCTTCTAGGAACAACATATGGTGGAAACGGTACTACTACTTTTGCTTTACCTAACTTTAACGGACGTGCTCCTATGGGTTCAGGAATTGCCAACACAGGAAAGTCTGTAAACCTTGGTGAAATGGGAGGATCACCCACCACAACTCTTCTTAGCACTAATTTGCCAACGTTTATGAGCACGCTGAAAGTTTCAAGTTCTAATGCGGCTACGGCTACACCAACACTTACTACATCAATTGCTGTTACAGGTACACAAAGCGGAAGAGACTTCACCGCAGTTCCAAGCTTTGTAAATGCTGCTCCTGATACTGCTATTAACGGAGCTTCTGTAACGTTCAACGGGGCGAATGTGCCTATCGAAAATATGCCACCTTACTTAGGCATGAACTACATTATTTGTGTAGAGGGGATTTATCCTTCAAGACCATAATAAATCTAAAAAAACCTAAAATTAAAACTTTAAACATCATGAAAAGTACTATACTACTTACGATCTGCAGTCTTTTCATATCGATCTTTTCGTTTGGACAGACCAGTACAGAACAATTTGAGACAGAATCTCACGGAAGCGCAAGTTTTACAGATAACGGAGTGATTTTTAATATCCTTTCTCATGTAAATACTTACGATATCCAGGCAAATTATCCGGCTACAGGATGGAATGGCTCAGCTGTAGACAACCGATATATCGATAATTCGGCAACAGGAAATCAGGCAGCAGGGACTTCATTCAGTATAAAAACAACGTCTAATTTATTTAAGGCAAACAGATTTTGGGTATATGCTTCAGCAGCCGATTTAACATTTGGTGTCTCCGGAACCCTTACTATTACAGGAAAATTAAGTGGCGTAACAAAGTTTACACAAACCAAATCAACAGGCTTTGCAACAAGCATGGGAACGACAAACGGCTATACCCTGATTGACCTAACCAACCTGAATGGTCAAAATTACAGTAACATTATAATTGATCAATTACAGATAACAGCAGGAGGAGGTTATCAATATCTGGCTCTTGATGCCTTCACTTGGGTAAAAGATACGGGCATTGTATTATCGACTGACGAATTAAAAAATCAAAAAACAATCTGTCTGTTTTCCCAAATCCTACGACAGGTCAGTTTTCTATAGAAACATCTGAAAATTCTAAGGCTCAGCTTTATGATCAATCCGGAAAAATCCTGAAAGACCTTGAGCTTAAAAAGGGAATCAATGAAGAAAACATATCAGAACTTCCATCAGGAACTTACTTGCTGAAAACATCTTCAGAATCTAAAAAAATCATTAAAAGATAGTCGTACTTCAACCAAAAAACTAACCACCATGAGAACTCTTTTAGACTATAAATGATTTCAAACACGATTCTATCACACAATGATTAAACCTTTGAAAAACTTCAAAGGTTTTTGTTTTGTTATAAAAAAGTATTTATTTTTTTCCGTAAAGTAGTAATCTCTTGAATGCATACATTGCGGGAAAACTTTTGAAGTGCCCGCCAATTCTTTTTTTGTATTCTGAAATGAAATTCTCTTTGCTCACCTCATCCAATCTCTCCACATAAGGTATCAAAGCAGAACCCGAAATAAACTGATACAATTTTTCAGCATCGTCTGCGAGAATCGGGTAAACTTTTACCGAAATATTTAAATCTTTTAAGCCATTATCAAACATGATTTGAGCGTATTCGTCAATACTCAAAACAGGTGAAACTCTGTTCCAACCATCAAGTTGGGTACGAAAAGGTTCCTCCGAAGCGAGCTGGAATAATATTTTATTTAAAACATTCTCAGCCTGAATGGGCATCTGTACAGCGAACTGTCCGTTTTCGTTTAATAATGAAATTAATTTTGGGAATAATATTTCATGATCATCCGACCATTGCAATGCTGCATTACTGAAAATAAGATCCCATTTTTCTTTTGAATCGATTAAATCTTCAACAGGAATTTGCTTGAAATTCAATTTTTCATTTTGAAACTGATTGGCTTCGGCTAGCATTTCTGCGGAAGAATCAATTCCCAGAAATTCTGCATCATTAAATTTTTCTGAAAGAATATGCGTTTGTTCGCCCGTTCCACAGCCTACATCAATTGCTTTCCTCAGATTTTCTGATGAAATTAAATTCATCAAATCAAAAATGGTTGATAGCGAATGTTTTTAAATTGATTGTAAATTTCGGGACTCCAGGGCATATTTTTTTGATTTTAAAGTGATATTTTTTTGGCCGACTACTCTACATCTCAGATTGCTACACAGATTGCATTCCTACGGAATGCAACTTCGATAATTCGATTCAGACCTTAGCATCTATTTTTTTCAATGTCAGAATATACTTATCAATATACAAATCTTTTTCTTTCGATTTATACTGTTGGATATATCTCGGATGTTCCAGCACAGTCATTTTATCAAACAAGTCTGCTTCTTCATTTAATTTAGAAATAAAATCCGCATTTTTCTTTCCTAAAACAAAAACTTCTGAAATGTCTAAACCTAAACTGATATGTTTCTTTAAAGAATCGATCATAAAATCTTTCACATTATTGAAAAGCTCTTTATCATCATAATAATTGGCATTGACCCAATTACCTTTTGATTTTCTTACGATTGCCAAAGGAAAAGGTGAATTGATGTAAAAATCTCTGTAGAATTCTTCTGCGCCGCCGTAAGCTGCAATCATGTCGTATATAAAAACGGAAGATATTTCATGCGTCTGTGCAGATTCCATTTTAATTCCGCAGACCGTTTCCAACCGCTTCGTATCGGTAAACGGAACTCCGGTAACGCCCGCTCCGTGACGGCTGGGATTAATTCCAATCATAAATTTCCTTTGATGGGAATCATAATAATATTTCTGATAAAACTTTTGCATGACAACCAGCGTTTCAGGGTTATCCAAATACGGATTCAGAACCTGAAAATCCTTAGGAAGATTTCCTGTAAAATTTAATTTTTTATTAAATTCAACTACTTGATCTGCAAAAGTTTTATCAGACATTTTATTCTACATCTTCATCGTCTCCATCTTCACTCAACGCCAATTCTACATCGATAAACTGAATGTACAACCCACAAATTTCACCATGAGCATCGTACGCAAAGTATACAGGATAACTACCGTCACCAAACCCGCTTGCAAACATCGGAATCTGATAGTTTGTATTGGGAACTGTCCAATTGATCCAGTCTCCGGCATCTCTCTGATTGTTGGGATGATCTTTGTAACTCTGTGCGAAAATTCCAGCAAAATAATCATCGTACACATTGTCAACATCTTTTGTAGCAACAAATTGATCTACAGAAGGAAGAACTTCAGCATCGGTAATACATCCCAAACCGGCATCTACACTGAAACCGAAAAAATCATCTTCGGTTACATCTTCCAAATCTTCAATTCCAATTAAAGCTTCACGGTAAACAACCGGCTTTTCTTTGGTAAATTCAACTTTTACAACAGCATATCGGTCTCCCCAATCTTCAGATTTTACCACAGCAATCGTAACGGGAAAATTTCCTTTCGGAGCCTGAATGAAGTAAGGTTTTTCATCAGAACTCAGATAAACAAGCGGATCTCTCACCACTATTTTTCCGGATGGTAGCCAAACATTTCCTATTTCCATCGTCTCCATTTTCTGTCCCAGAATTTCATTCGAGGTAAAATATGTTTCAAGATCTGTAGGACAAACTAAAACATCTTTTACTTCTTCCCAGTTTTGCAGCCAGTTTTCTTTCATAATCATTGATGATTTAATTGTAATTATTAAAATTCAGTTTTTTTTATTCTCCCTCAAATCCTTCTTCAACTTTCAAACCTTTTATAAAAGTTTCAAAATCTTTAGCCAAAAAAGTTTTCTTAAAATCATTTTCCTGATCTACATGTACCACTTCCGGTTCGCCATCTTTACCACAGTTTGAATAATCAAATAAAATCATATCATGCCCTGCTGACGGGCAGTCTGCAAAATACACTCCAATTGCAGGATAACCCCATTCATCAATCATAAACTGACTTCCCATTTCTCCGCAAAGAGAATAAATTCGTTCTCGCCCAATTCCCATAATACCGTTTATTGCCACATGGTCATCTGCCCAAGAATTGGCTTCAGTAGTAGGGAAAACAGATTTGTTTGCCAATCCACCGTTCTGTGTTTTCATCATCTGAATGTAAGAGCCGGGAAGTTTATACCCCAATTCTTTTTCAACAGAATCAATCATTTCATCATCAGCAAAACCACCGATATAGTCTCTTGCAGAGTAGCTGCATTCACTCCAAAAATTCTTAAAGTCGAAGTTCTTGAAAAATTCTGTTATCATAATATTTTTAAATTAAAAAAGGAGCCATAAAAAGCTCCCCCAAATATCCTTATTTTATTTGAAAAAATCAATCAAAATCACGTAAAAGATGTGTGAATTATTTTAATCTTAAAAGTTTAATTATTTATTAACATAATAAAAAAATGAATTTTTAAAATAAAGCGGATGATTTTAAATCATTTTTCTAGTGGTTTATAATTGGAATATCCCGAGTAAAAATCATCATCATTTCTTTTTAACTTCCTTTCTTCAATAATTTTAAATTGACCTGATGAATCTCTTTCCTCCACCAATATCTTGTCTGAAACATCAACTCTGGCAAATTCAATTAAAGAATCTTGTTTTAATCTTAAAAAATGAGTCGTTACAGAACCTGTCAGGATTATTGAATTAATACATTTTAATTTTGAATTAAAACTCAAATTAGGGTATTTGTCAGAGTTTTTTATATGAACAAAAGCTTTGTTTTTTGAATCATAAATAAATAATGTCTTGATAACATTCCCTCCTCTGGCAGCGATTCCGCTTACATATAAAAAGTCTTTATATCCGTCATTATTAAAATCTGAAATTTCAGCATCGATACCAGAGACTCCGTCTTTATCAAAGTAAAATCTACTGGTTTCTCGCCAGATATTTTCCACAGATTTTCGTTTGTTGTAATCCCAAAAACTGTATTTTTTAAAAAATTTTAAAACAATAAGATTATCTTCTGTAAGATTATTTCTAAAATTCTCGATTTCGACCTTTGTTTTTCCTATCTCACCAATGTTAAGACTATCTGTAAACTTTTCTGCCAAAAAATAAGCATTAGTATTGTGTTCCTTATTTTTAGTACAGGAAAAAATCATAAATAAAAGTACAATTGGAATAACTAAAAGCTTCATAATTAAATATACTAAAAATCCCTTTCAGCAAAAGCTAAAAAGGACTATAATTTCTATCAGTTAATTTTGAATTAAATCAATCCAAACTGCTCAAAATGATGCGTAAAATGCTTTCTCTGGAAAAGCTCCATCATCTCTTTATTTAAATGTCCAAATCTTGGATTGTAATGTTCCGCAAAAGGATTTTCTTTGAAATAAACGGTAAACTCTTTTAAAGTTTCAATTAATTTCGCCTTTGCTTCGTCCAAATTTTTATTTTTATTCTGAGGAACTTCACCTTCTTTCCATAAAGGATATTGCGCTCCCGGACGAATCTTTTGGTCGGTGTACAACCAATCCTGAAGTTTTTCTAATTTCTCGGCAGGAATCTCAGGAAAATCTTCCGGCTTTAAATTTCCGAAACCATTTCTCAAAACTTCTTCCAAATGCTCCACCATCAATTGCGGCGTAAAATCTCCAAAAACAGATTTGGTGTTTTCAGTTAAACCATTCAATTTTTTCTGAATATTCTGAACTTTAAAATCAATAAACGGCGAATGTTTAGCCACTAAAGTTAAAATTGTAGCAACACAAACCACCTCATCTCTTTGATTGACAACTTCCACCAACCATTTTACAACTCCGGAAGGAATGTTTCTTCCTTTTACTCCACGGTTGATTTTTTCTTTTGCTGTTAAATAAACCGTAATCGTATCTCCCGCATAAACAGGTTTAAAAAACGAACAGTTTTCCAATCCATAGTTAGCGATAACAGGACCTTTTTTGCCCGAAACAAATAATCCAGCTGCTGCAGAAAGAATGAAATATCCATGAGCAACGGTTTTATCGAAAATAGTTCCGGATAAACTTGTTGCGTCTGTATGCGCATAGAAATGATCCCAAGAAACATTGGAAAAATTAACAATATCTGCATCAGTAACTGTTCTTCCTGCTGTTTCCAGAGAATCTCCGACCTCAACTTCCTCAAAATATTTTTGGAAAGGATGTTTATCTGAATATTTTTTCTCAGCACCTTGCTGATACACTTTCGTAATCGCGGTCAAAATATCAGGCGAACCTTGAATCGCCGTTTTCTGAAGGAAGAAGTGAAGACCGTTCAATCCACCCATTTCCTCGCCGCCGCCTGCTCTACCAGGACCTCCGTGCATTAATGTAGGAAGTGGCGAACCGTGACCTGTACTTTCTTTTGCGTTGTCTCTATTTAAAACAAAAATTCTTCCGTGCTGAGAAGCCATTTTCCAAGAAGTTTCTGCAACAAATTTCTCATCATGAGAAATAATTGAGCCTACCAAACTTCCTTTTCCTCTTTTCGCCAAGGCTGCAGCTTCTTCCGCATCTTTGTAAGGCATCAAGGTAGAAACCGGACCGAAAGCTTCGACATCATGAGAGATATTTTTAGTGAACGGAGAATCATTTAAGAACAATTTAGGTGACATAAATGCACCGTTTTCGTAATCTGCATCTACCAATTCATGTTTTCCGTCGTAAATCAATTCGTTTTCAGTTTTTAGAATATCAACCTTTCTTAAAACTTCGTCATATTGTTGTTTTCCAACCAAAGAACCCATTCTCGTTTCTCTGCTTAACGGGTTTCCAATTTTAGTCTGATCTAAAGCTTTAGACAAAGCACTTTGAACATCCCCAATTAAGTTTTCAGGAACAATGATTCTTCTGATTGCGGTACATTTCTGACCAGCCTTCGTTGTCATTTCTGTACGAACTTCTTTAATGAATAAATCAAATTCAGGAGTTCCCGGTTTTGCATCCAAACCAAGGATCGAACAGTTCAAAGAATCGGCTTCCATATTGAAACGAACAGAATTTCCTGAAACTGAAGGTAAAGCTTTTAATTTTCTACCTGTCGTTGCAGAACCTGTGAACAATACAGAATCTCCATCCTGAACGTAATCTAAAATATTTCCCGGCTCACCACAAACTAACTGAAGTGCTCCTTCAGGAAGAACCCCACTTTCAATCATATCCTGAAAAACAGCATTCGTCAAATAAGATCCATAAGGAGATGGCTTTACAATTGATGGAACACCAGCCAACAATGAAGTTGATAGTTTTTCCAACATTCCCCAAACAGGAAAGTTGTAAGCATTGATTTGCACAGAAACTCCTTCACTTGGCGTTAAAATATGAGTTCCTAAGAAAGTTCCGTTAGCAGAAATTTTCTGAGTTTCTCCATCTACCCAAAACGGAGTATTTGGAAGCATTCTTTTTGCCAACCCTGAATACGTGAAGAAAGTACCAAAACCTCCCTCAATGTCAACCCAAGAATCTGCGTGAGTCGCCCCTGTTTTATATGATAATTCGTAATATTTTTTCTTTCTTTCTAAAAGATAAAGCGCCACTTTTTTCAACATTTCTCCACGATCGTAGAACGTCATCGAAGAAAGATTTTTGTAACCGACTGTTCTTCCGAAATCTAGAGCCTGCTCAAAATTCAGCCCTTCAGTATCAGAAACAGCAACTTGCTCTCCCGTCACGGCATTGTACAAAGGAATTCCGTTTCCGGTACCTTCTACCCATTCTCCGTGAATATAGTTTTTTAACTTTTCCATAAAATATTTTATATTTTAGTTTAACAATGTATCAGTATAACAGCTTACCAATCTTTAGAAGAATTTTACATTAGTATATTGTTACATTTTATTTCGGTTCTTGATATGGAAACAATCTCACCAAACCTTCATACAAACTTCTGTGAAGAGTTGTTGCATGATTGTCTGTTTCCATCATTTTATATTCTACCGTCCAATTTTTTTTACTTGATTTTTTAAGAATATCATAAAAACTTTCGGCATCTTTTATCATCACAGGATGTTCCCCTTTTCCTACAGAAACATAAACGAATTTTTTAGTATCTGGAATTTTAGATAATAATTGATTTGCCTGTTTTAAAAGACTTTCGTCATCCCACCACAAACTCGGACTGATGATAAAATAATTATTAAACATTTCAGGTTTTTTCAACAAAATTTCAGTTGCTAAAAGTCCACCCAAAGATTGTCCAAATAAATAGGTATCGGTCGTTTTAAACTGACTTTCGATATATGGTTTTAATTCTTTTTCCAGAAAATTAATAAACTTATCAGAATGTCCCGTCGTAGGATAATCTTTTTGTAAATCTTTTAAATCGGTATGAAAAGTGAAATCTCTTTTTCTGTCAATATTAGCAATTCCGACCACTATTGTTTCCGGCATTGTATACATTTGATTAAAGAACTGAACCAATCCCGTAACATGAATAAAATCTTCATTCACGCTTCCATCCAAAAGATAGATAATCGGGTAAGATTTTGTTTTATCAAAGCCTTGTGGAAGATAGATATTTAATATTCTTTCTTCATTTAAAATTTTAGACTTTATTGTTCTTATTTCTCCGATGGTTAATGGTTTTACATTTCCTGTCTGGGCAAAAACCATGAATTGAAATGCGCACATAATACTGCAGAAAATGAGAAGTTTTTTAATCATATTAAATTTTTGTAATTCAATTATTTCACATCATCCCAAATGCTGTAATCAACCACTTTAGAAGGAATCTGTTGAACATATTCTGTAAATGGTTCGCAAGGTAAAATCGCTTCTTTTCCTTCTCTTGCTAATTGCTGATAGAGTTTCGTTCCTTCTGTTTTCCATTTGATCATTTCGTCAGAAACATCACGGATGATTTTGGCAGGACTTCCAACGATTAATTTTCTCGCATCACATCTGAAATTTGCAGGAACAAAAGCCAATGCGCCGATGATACATTCATCACCAATCACTGCCTTGTCCATTACTACAGCGTTCATTCCAACCAGACAGTTTCTACCAATGTGCCCAGAATGGATAATTGCACCATGGCCAATATGCGCAGATTCTTCTAAAATCGTTTCAATACCGGGAAAAACATGAAGTGTACAGTTTTCCTGAACATTTGCTCCGTCTTTGATGATAATTTTACCCCAGTCGCCACGGATCACCGCATTTGGACCTATATAAACCTCTTCGCCGATTTCAACATTTCCGATAATCACCGCTTGCGGATGAATATAAGCGGATGGTTTGATAATGGGACGGATGTCGTGATATGAGTAGATATTCATAAATTTTTAATTCAAAATTTAATTTAACAATGTATCAGTTTACCAATGTACCAATTAGATGCTTCGACAGGCTCAGCATGACAAAGCGCACAAAAATTGTTACACTGATACATTGCAAAATTTTTACATTATTGAAAAAGTTACACTTTTTCAATTACCATTGCATAACCTTGTCCTACACCGATACAAAGCGTACACAAGGCATATTTTTTATTTTGTTTGTGAAGTTCTAAGGCTGCAGAACCAATAATTCTTGCTCCCGAAACTCCAAGTGGATGACCGATTGCAATTGCTCCACCATTAGGATTAATCCTTGAATCGTTATCCTCTAAACCTAAACTTCTGGTTACTGCCAAAGATTGAGCAGCAAAAGCTTCATTCAATTCAATAACGTCCATATCGTCCAATGAAAGATTTAATCTTTTCAAAAGTTTTTGAGTCGCTTCAACAGGTCCTATTCCCATAATTCTTGGTTCAACACCAGCAACTGAGGATCCTAAAATCTTAGCTTTTGGCTGTAATCCATATTTTTTTACGGCTTCCTCACTTGCTAAAATAAGAGCAGCCGCACCGTCGTTCATGCCTGAAGCGTTTCCTGCAGTTACTGTTCCGCCTTCTTTTTGAAAGCCGGACGCAGTTTTCCTAAACCTTCCATTGAAGAAGTTGGCTTGATGAATTCGTCTTTATCGAAAATTTTCGCATCGCCCTTTCTTTGTGGAATTTCAACTTGTACAATTTCTTCCGCTAATCTTCCGTTTTCCTGAGCTTTTGTAGCTTTTTGTTGAGACCACAGAGCAAACTTGTCCTGATCTTCACGGCTGATATTGTGCATTTCTGCTAAATTTTCAGCAGTGTCGCCCATTGCGTCAACGCCATACATTTCTTTCATTTTGGGATTTACAAATCTCCATCCGAAAGTCGTATCAAACATCTGGCTATCTCTTCCGAAAGCTGTAGTAGGCTTTGACATTACATAAGGCGAATGTGTCATGTGCTCAACTCCACCAGCAATATAAATTTCACCTTCACCAGAAGCGATCGAACGGAAAGCATTAGCAACTGCAGACATGCCCGAAGCGCACAGTCTATTTACCGTTTCACCTCCAATTTTGTAAGGAAGTCCTGCCAATAAAAGTCCCATTCTTGCTACGTTTCTGTTATCTTCTCCCGCTTGATTTGCGCATCCGAAAATAACGTCCTCAATTTCCCCAACTGGAACTTCAGGGTTTCTTGCAACAATTTCTTTTAGAACGATCGCCGCCAAATCATCGGCTCTCACTTCTGATAATCCTCCTCCTAATTTTGAAATGGGAGTTCTGATGTAATCTATGATATATACGTTATTCATTTTTTATCTGCTTTAGGCTTTAGGCTGTAAGCAATAGGCTTTACCAGCTTCAAGAAAAGCTTAATGCCTATTGCTTATTGCTTATTTATAATTCTATTACTTTTTTCCTATTTTATAAACTGTTCCGACAAATTTCGCAACCAATTCTTCATTTTGATTGGTAATTTTGATATCGTAGATCGCTGTTTTTCTGGTATTATTCACCAAAATACTTTCTGCTCTGAAAATATCGCCTTCTTTACCAGCTTTTGTGAAATTGATAACACAGTTTAATGCTACCGCTGCATCTCCGGAATTGTTGGAAGAAAACGCCAATGCAGAATCTGCAAATGCAAACGTAACGCCTCCGTGAACTGTCTTAAGCCCATTAATCATTTCCTTTTTAATTGGCATTTCTATTAAACAATAGTTTTCTTTTACTTCAATCATTTTAATATTCATCCATTGGGAAAAATAATCCTGATCGAACATATAATCTGCTACCTCTCTTGGTGTCATAATTTTTAAAGTTTAAATAAGCATTAATTTTCAGTCTGTTTTTTTCTTGAAAAAATGCCTGTATCCTATGAATATTATTACAAAAACCAAAAATATATACCATTTCTTTTGAAAAAAATCTACAAAACTTTCATCTGAATGATTCATCAATTTATTCATGAAAAAACTCAGCAACAAAATAATTATGTATGCAAAAATGGCATTAATGGCAATCGAAATTATTTTTGGATTCATTTGATCTGATTAAATATTATTTTTTCTTTGCGAAAAGACTATTAAAGAATCTTGTCATGTCTTCCATAAAAAGATGACCGATAAACATTGCAACGAAATAAAAAATGACAAACCCCCAACTAAACATCTTATCTTCTTGAGAAAATGCAGAAAGTCTTTTGTCACTTAGATAAAAAATGCCTCCAACAAATATTGTTGAAAACATCGATATCGCAAAAGAGGAAATTATCTTTCTCTGTTTCATTAAAAGATCTTTAAAATCAATTTCGATTTATAATTTTTTTAATAACGGGCTTTGTCTGTATCTTTCTTCCTGATATTCTTCATAAAGACTCTGCAACGTTTCTGAGATTTTTTCATATCCGATTTCTTTTCCCCAAGCCAATAAGCCTTTTGGATAATTCACTCCTTTTTGCATTGCCAATTCTAAATCTTCGTCGTTCGCAACGCCTAATCTTTTCGCTTCAACCGCCTCATTGATGAGCATTGAAATAATTCTTAAAAATATTTGTTGATAAAGAGCATCGTCTTTTACAGGTTCTGGTTTTACAGTACCTTCAGCATAATCGTAGAAACCTTTTCCCGTTTTTCTGCCGTGAAGTTTGGCTTCGGCCATTCTTTGTTGAAGAAGAGATGGCTTGTATTTTGGGTCGTAGAAATAATCCTTGTAAACTGTTGTTGTTACTGAGAAATTTACATCAACACCAATTAAATCCATCAATTCAAAAGGTCCCATTTTGAAGTTTCCGATTGTTTTCATGGCTTCATCAACCTGCTCTATAGTGGCGATGTTTTCTTCAACAATTCTTAATCCTTCACCGTAGTAAGGGCGGGCAATTCTGTTAACGATAAATCCAGGAATATCTTTAGCAATCACAGGAACTTTACCCCAATCTTTCATGAGGTTGTACATTTTTTCGGCTAAAGACTTTTCTGTGAGTAATGAAGGAATAATTTCAACCAAAGGCATCAAAGGAGCCGGATTGAAAAAGTGAATTCCTATGAACCGCTCCGGTTTTTGTAACTCTGCACCGAGAGAAGTGATTGAAATGGATGATGTATTGGAAGCGATGACACAATTATCAGAAACGTGTTTCTCTAATTCTGTGAAAACTTTGATCTTGATTTCTTTATTTTCAATGATGGCTTCGATGATTAATTCGCAATCTTTGAAGTCCTTCAGTTCTGTAGCGATGGAAATATTAGATAAAATTTCAACCATTTTTTCTGATGAAATTTTCTGTTTGTCAACCAATCTGGTTAATGTTTTTTCCAAACCTACGGTTGCCGTTTCTACTTGTTTTGCGTTGGCGTCATAGACCCAAACTTTGCATCCGTTCGTTGCGGCTACTTGTGCGATGCCAATCCCCATCGTTCCGGCACCGATAACTCCTATATTCATAATCTAACAGTGTATCAATGTAACAATGTAACAATTTAATTGAATTCCAATAATCTAATAATTGGTAAACTGCTACATTGGTACATTGTTATATTAATTCTTATTTTCCTTTATATTCAGGTTTTCTTTTTTGTAAAAAGGCTTGTACACCTTCTTTGAAATCTTCTGTTTCGGCGGCTTCTTGTTGCAAATCACCTTCTAACTCCAATTGTTCTTTTAATGTATTGTTGTAAGAACTGGCAAAAGCTTTTTTGGTTAATTTTAAGCCAACAGTAGGCATATTGGAAACTTTTTCTAAAATCTCCATTGATTTTGAATTGAATTCTTCTTCAGTGAAAACCTCAGCAACCAAACCATAAGCTTTCGATTCTTCAGCCGATAATTTTTTACCGGTAAATGCTAAATAATTTGCCAATTGTCTTCCTAATAATTTAGGTAAGAAATACGTTCCACCAGTATCAGGAATCAATCCTATGTTGGAGAATGCCTGAGAAAAATAGGCTTTATCATTCGCTAAAACAAAGTCACAAATCAATGCCAACATTGCACCAGCACCAACTGCAGGACCGTTTACCAAAGCAACTACAGGTTTTTTGCAACGGGTAATTTCCAATACCAAAGGATTGTAATAATCGGTTACAATTCGTCTGATAATATCGTCATCATGATGATCGTTACCCTGAACGAAAGCATCATCCAGATTCTGACCAGAACAAAACGCTTTTCCTCTTCCAGAAATGGCAACACATCTTACTGCGGGATCATCACTGCATTCTTTTACGAAATCTTTTAAATCTGATAACGAAGGCTTGGTTAAAGCATTCATAGTATCCGGTTGATTAAGGTAAGCAATTTTTAATTTTCCTCCAAAATGCGATTCAATATCAAGTTGTGTATACATAGTTTTAATTTTTATGATTAATGTAAATTTACGTATAAAAATCTAGCAATGTATCAGTTTACCAGTGTAACAATATTTACTGCATCCTAAATTGTTACATTGCTAAATTGTTACATTAATCTTAGTGGCATTTAAAATAATCAAACGGTTCTAAACAGTCTAAACACTGATAAGAAGCCTTACACAATGTAGACCCGAATCTGCTGATCTGTTTTGAATGCATAGAACCACAACGCGGACATTTTTTCGGTTTCCCGATGTGATGTTCGTCTGCTCCTTTTTCGGGAGGTGAAATTCCGTAGACACGGAGTTTTTCTCTCGCTTCATCTGTCAACCAGTCTGTTGTCCAAATCGGAAACATTTTGGTGACTACCTTCGCATCCCACCCGTTTTCTTTCATGATTTTCATGATGTCTTCCTCAATGGTAAACATAGCGGGACAGGCAGAATAAGTCGGCGTAATCGTTATTTCACAAGAATTCTCGCTGGTAACTTTTGCTTCTCTTACAATGCCTAATTCCACGATATTGATTACCGGAATTTCCGGATCGGGAACGAGTTCTAATATTTCTAAAGGATTTTTCAATCTTTTTTAATCTGATTTTTTTAAACGCAAAGTGCGCTAAGTTTTTTTGACTACTAACTGTTTTTAAGTGCGCAAAGGCGTTTCACTTAGCAAAGTCAACAAAGAATAAAATTTTTAATGATAGTTTAACATTTCACTTTAAAATTGTTACATTGATAAACTGATACATTGTTACATTCAAAAACCTACCAAGTACAACCCGGATACGCTCTCTGCATATATTGTAATTCACAAAGCATAAATCCGAAGTATTCTGTGTGATAACCTGTTCTTGATTTTGGCTGCATGAAAGGATTAGCCGGATATTCTAAACCGAAATTCTGAAAATCTTTTTGTGTAATAGAAAGGAAATCTTCATACAAAGCATCAACATTCGGAGCGATATTTAAAGCAATTAAATCATCTTCTCCTTCCACTTTTGCGAATAAACCTTTCGTGTATTCCCAAATATTTTCAAGAGATTTCACCAAACGAGCTTTACTCTCTTCAGTTCCCTGAGCGAAAATTTTCATCCAAGACGCAGCGTGAGTATAATGATATCTCACTTCTTTCAAAGATTTTTGAGCAAGAGCAGAAAGTTCTTCATCTGCAGAATTTGACAACGCCTCGTACATCAATTTCTGATACACCGAGAAAACATACACTTTAAGAATCGTCTGCGCATAATCTTCATTCGGAAGTTCAACCCAATGTGCGTTTACGTATTCGTGCTCGTATCTTAAAAATGCTAAATCATCTTCACCTTTACCGTTATCAACAACTCTTGAAGCGTAAACATAAAAATTGTTTGCCTGTCCAAGTTCATCCAAAGCGATGTTTGTCAATGCAATATCTTCCTCTAAATAAGGACCTTCACCACACCATGCAGACAATCTTTGTCCCATGATGAAACTGTCATCAGCAAACTTTAATAAATAATTGAATAGTGCGCTCATTACATGTTTTTTACATCGTTAGGAATATCGTAGAACGTCGGGTGACGGTACAATTTGTCATCAGCCGGATCAAAGAATGCTTCTTTATCAATTCCTTCTGAAGTCACAATATATTTACTTGGAACTACCCAAACAGAAGTTCCTTCTTTTCTTCTTGTATAAACGTCTCTTGCGTTCTGCAAAGCCATTTCTGCCGTTGGCGCCTGTACAATTCCAACGTGTTTGTGAGATAATCCCGGTTTAGTCTGAATAAACACTTCCCACATATCTAAATTTGCCATAGTCAAATTAATTTAACAATGTAGCAATGTAGCAGTTTACCAATGAGATGCTTCGACAAGCTCAGCATGACAGTGATTGTTACATTTTACATTGGTATATTGTTACATTATTATATTACTTCTTTTTGTTGTTTCTCTGCAAAAGCAATCGCTGCTTCTTTTACCCAAAGGTTTTCCTGCTGCGCTTTTACTTTTGTCTGTAATCTTTTCTTGTTACAAGGTCCGTTTCCTTTTAAGATTTCCATGAATTCGCCCCAAGGAAGTTCTCCGAAATCGTAATGTTGTCTTTCCTCATTCCATTTAAGGTCTTTATCAGGCATGGTTAATCCTAAAAATTCAGCCTGAGAAACCGTAACGTCGATAAATCTCTGACGAAGACTGTCATTACTTTCTCTTTTTACTCTGTAATTCATAGAAATTTTAGAGTTTGGCGAACTGTCGTCATTTGGACCAAACATCATTAAAGCTGGCCACCAGAAACGGTTTAACGAAGCCTGTGCCATTTCTTTCTGTTGTTTTGTACCACGACAAAGCGCCATCAAAATCTCATAACCCTGTCTTTGGTGGAAAGATTCTTCTTTACAGATTTTCACCATCGCTCTTGAATAAGGACCGTAAGAATTCCCCATCAACATTACCTGATTCATGATTGCAGCACCATCAACCAACCAACCGATTGCGCCGATATCTGCCCAACTTAATGTAGGATAGTTGAAAATACTTGAATATTTCGCTTTTCCTTCCAGCATATCATCGTAAGTCGCATCTCTGTCAGCTCTGATGGTTCCGTTTCCTAATGTTTCAGTAGCAGAATAAAGGTATAAACCGTGACCTGCTTCATCCTGAACTTTAGCTAAAAGAGCCATTTTTCTTCTCAATGAAGGTGCTCTGGAAATCCAGTTCGCTTCCGGCAACATTCCGACAATCTCAGAATGCGCGTGCTGTGAAATCTGACGAACCAATAATTTTCTGTAATCATCGGGCATTACATCTTTTGGTTCTACTTTATTTTCGTCGTGTACGTATTGTACAAATTTTTCTAAATCCATAATTTTTCCAATTTAACAATGTATCAGTCTAACAATGTACCAATGATTGTTACACTGGTAAATTGATATATTGTTACATTAATTTAATTATACATCATAATTAAGCATCACCACATTTGTTGTCGGGTGACATTGACACGTCAGAACGTAACCTCTGGCTACTTCATCTTCGGTAAGCGCGAAATTTTTCTCCATGAAAACTTCTCCTTCCAAAACCTGCGCTTTACACGTACAACAAACCCCTCCTTTGCAAGCAAATGGTACAGGAAGATTGTCTTTCAATGCTTTATCTAAGATACTCTCTTTTTTAGAATTAAGGTGAAACGAATATTCATCATCATCGATAATAACCGTTACCATACTTTCTAAGTTAGCAATTGCCTTGAATTCATCGCTCATTTCCTCAGAATTTTCTTCGTCAGGAGCAGTGAAATATTCAAATAAAACCTGAATGGCAGGTACTTTTTTCTCTTTCTTTAAATAGTCAGCAATCCCTTTAATCATTTCTGAAGGGCCACAAATAAAAAATGTAGATTCTTTAACATCAATGTCTGTATATCTTTCAAACAGCTGATTTAATTTTTCGGGAGAAATTCTTCCTTCAAAAATCGGGTCTTCATGCTGCTCACGGCTCACTAAATAAACAACTTTCAGTCTTCCGTTAAAAGTTTCAACCAATTTATCGATTTCAGCCTTTTTCATTACATGATTCATACTTCTGTTGCTGTAAAACAGATAAGCGTTTGAATTCGGCTCTTGGTAAAGACTTTCTTTAATATTTGATAAAACCGGAGAAATTCCGCTTCCTGCCGCCAAACCAACGTAAGTTTTTACGTTTGTCGGGTGATAAGATGTGTTAAAACCGCCCATCGGAGGCATCACTTCAAGAACTTCATCCATGTGAAGATGCTCGTTAAAATAACCGGAAACTTTTCCGTTTTCTAACAACTTAACCAATACTTCTAGCGTGTTGCTTTTTTCACTCGGAGCGTTGCAGATAGAATAAGAACGACGCTCTTCGTTTCCATCGATCATCATTCGGAAGTTAAGATACTGCCCCTGCTTGAATCTGAATTTATCTTTCAGTTCCTCAGGAATTTCAACGGCTACATTGACTGCGTCGTTGGTATCTTTCTGAACCCTTACCGTTTTTAATTTATAAAATGAATTCATTTTGTTTTTAGTATTCTATTAATTTTTCCACCTTCGCACTTAGGCAAACTGTCCTTAGCATGAATTTTCACTTTCGTGGTGATTCCTACTCGTTTTTTTATTTCGTTTTCTATACTTTTTGCAAAGTTTCCGACAAAAATAGCATAATCATCGGTATTAATTTCAATTTGTTGCGCTTTCACAAATTCATCATCAATTTCCAGATCGATATCCAATGCTACACACATTTGTTCTTTCTCAATCGGTGTTAAATAATAATTCGGCACCACGCCTTCCACATGAGAAAATGCTTCTTCAATCTGACTCGGATATACATTTACGCCTCTTACAATTAACATATCATCGGCTCTTCCAAGAATTGGTTTCATTTTAACCATTGTTCTTTTTGAGTTTTCCTCATAGTAAAGACTTGTGATATCATTGGTCCAATAACGTAAAAGCGGCATTGCTTTTTTCGTCAACGTTGTAATCACCAAAACTCCTTCTTCTCCGAATGAAACAGGTTGTTTTGTAATCGGATCTAAGATTTCAGGATAAAAATGATCTTCCCAAATGTAAGAACCGCCTTTCTCCTCAAAATCTTCCATCGAAACTCCAGGACCGATAATTTCACTCAACCCATAAATATTGGTTGCATGAACGCCTAATTTTTCCTCAATATGATGTCTGATCAATTCCGTCCAAGGCTCTGAACCTAAAACGGCGTATTTTAAACTGATTTCGTCTGCCGAGATTCCTCTTTTAGCAAATTCATCAGCGATTGTTAAAGCATAAGACGGTGAGCAACAGATAACTTCCGGTTTAAAATCCATAATTAAATCAACCTGTCTCGTTGTCATTCCTCCTGAAATTGGAAGAACGCTCATTCCTAATTTTTCTGCTCCGTAATGAAGACCAAGTCCGCCCGTGAAAATTCCGTAACCGTAAGCATTATGTAACTGCATTCCCGGTTTTGCTCCGGCTGCATTCAACGATCTTGCTACTACTTCACTGAATAAATCAACATCTTCTTTTGTATATCCTACTACCGTTGGTTTTCCCGTTGTTCCGCTTGAACAATGAATTCTTTGTAATTCATTTTTTGGAACGGTAAATAATCCGAACGGATAATTGTCTCTCAAATCTTGTTTGTATGTGATCGGGAGTTTTGAAATATCTTCAATTGTCCTTACTTCCCCAGTTGATATTCCTAATTCATCAAATTTTCCTTTATAAAAATCCGACTTCTCTTCAAGATAACTCACCAAATTCTTCAATCTCTCGGACTGAAGAGTTCTCAATTGGTCAAGTTTTAAATATTCAATATCAAACCTCATTACTAACTAACATTTGTTAGGTGTAAATTTAAAAAAGATTTTCTAACTGACCAAATTTTAATGACTTTTGTCATATTTCGAATGATTCTAAATTGTTTTTAGATTGAGACAAGCCTTACATTTAGATGTTGTTAAAGGTGCGAAGCGGAGTGAAGAATTTCTAATAATAAAGTTGAGATTCTTCCTTCGTCAGAATGACAAAAGAAGTTTATTATTCGTGATTTCCGAGAAGTCCAAAAAGAATTTTATCTCTGATTTCCTCTTTGATATCAACAGAAGATTCTGTATTTCTTTTGAACCAAAAATAAGAGTTGTTTAAAGTATGAAGAATAAATCTTGTTGTGAACGTTGGCGATTTCAGTTCCCAATTTTCTGCTTTATAAATCTCGAGCAATAATTGTTCGACCTCTAGCTGATAGTTTTTTCTCATTTCTATAAATTCTGGAAGACGGCCGTCTAAATGTTTCCATTCGTTTGAATAAATGTGGGTCACATCACGGTTTTCGAGAACCACTGATAAATGTTTATCAATAAATAAATTCAATTTATCTTTTGGAGGAAGATTCGTGTTTTTGATTTCCTGAAGCTGGGCGAAGAATTCGTGAGCAATTCCGAAGCAAATCCATTCAAGAATTTCTTCCTTTGAACGGATGTGTGCATATAAAGAAGCGGCTTTTATATTAAGTTTTGTCGCCAAATCTCTTACCGAACTGCCCATATACCCTTTCTCTTTGAAAAGCTCTACCGCAACGTCTAATATTTTCTTTTGTTTTTCTTTTAGCTCCATATTTAATCCTATACAATTTATCAGAAAAATAAAATATTTAATTTTTAGGTGATAATTTGCAAATGTATACTTTTTCTAACTGAATAGAATTTTCATACCCAATAACCTAGAAAATTTTTATTTGAAAATTTAAAATGATTTATTTTCTTTCAATTAATTGTTTAAAATATCTGAAACAAATGAAATAAAACATTGTACTTGTTATAAATTGGGGAGCAAAATATATTTCTGAAAAATTGAGTGTAACGATGTCTTTTAAAAGTTCAATAATATATAACGGGAAATTTAAAATTTCTTCCCAATTAAAAAAATCTGGGTGAATATAAAATATCCGTAAATTAATGTATTAAACAATCCGTAAATAACTATGAAAATATCTTTTGAAGAACTTTCTTTGATTTTTTTAAAGGATTTTTGATCCACCTTTTCACTTCAGCATTCGATCTACTTTGCAGGTTGGGTGTAGAAGACAAATCTGATAGCAACCAATATCCATCTGATCTTATAAATGGAAGTAATTGTATAAAACTATAAACTCCCAATACGTAACTCATGTATAAAAAAAGACTGACATTTGTAAAAAAAAGAGCACTAAAAATAGGAGCATAGACCATAACTGCATATAAACACCGGCCAAATTTGCAATTACGCGCTCTTCTTTTTTTGCATGCCAAATGGCAGAAATATTAGAATAAAATACGGGGAAAATAAAGTAGATTCCAAAACCTATTTCTCCATTTTTCTGAACATATTTGTTGCAAGCGGCAATGTGGCCCAGCTCATGTAAAAAGATGGTGGGTGTGTACAATAAAAGAATCCACAATACAGGTATTTTATCTACTGAAGGAATAGGTATTGTAGATAATAAAATTATTGCTGTGACGGAAAGTAAGATAAAGAAAACCCAAAACACGCTTTTATTAAATAATATTAGGATAGGATATACCAGTTTTTCTGCTAACTGGGCATTAATTAATCTCCTTTGAAATTTGATAAAACTCTTTTGCGGATTTGAATCGGTATCGTCTTGTGTAAAAATAGGAATCTCTTTAAAAACATTTTTTACAAAGCCTAAAAATTGGTTTTCTGTGAAATCATCCTCAAAGCAGGAATTGAATTGCATTTTCGCATCATTATAATTTTCTGTAGACGAAAGTATATCAAGAACTTTTTTACTATCATTATTGATGATGTAGTATTGTTCGAAGATTTGCAAAACCCATTGATCTTGCTGATATGGTGATAAAATATAATCTTGACGAATAAGTGACACTTGTCTTAATTTGAGGTTAATTTTAAAATTAATTCTTCATTTTGGTTTATGACATCAAGAGTTTCATCTAACCATGATTCCAATTTTTTAAAACCGTTTTTATTTGATAGTTTTTTTGCAGAAATAAAGTTTTCTTTTGCAAAACTCATAAGCTCTTCTCCAATACCCGATACATATAAAACTCTTTCTTTGTATTTATCTAATTCGTTGTTTTCGATTAGATTGTTTTCTTTCATGAATTCTTCTACCCGAGAATGTGCATAAGTCCATTGTGCGGTTAGTAAATCAGAATTAAAATCTTCAAGATCATCATTCATTTGCATTCCCAAGAAAATTTTTTTGAAAATAGTATTCGTCTCTTCTGCGTCAATCTTTGATTCAAACAGGTAATTTAATCCTATGATAGGAATATATGCCAGACAATGCTTAGAATCTGCATATTCTTCAAAATCTTTGATTGTATAAACAGATTTTTGATTATTTTCAAAATTTTCTTTTAGCAAAATTTGATAATACCTATAATTGGTTTTATCCAGATCTTCCCAAAATTGATGTGTACTTGGGAAAATATCAACTAAAAGTTTTATAGATTCCTGATGATTTTTCATCATGTGATAGATCTTATTATCATTAGTTTGGTATTGATCTGCAAAATTATAATCACCGTCAATCATCTTGTCGATCTCAAAAACGAAATAGCAAAATCTTTCAACTGCCGAACTAAATTTTTTAAATAAATTTTCATCTTTAATAACAAAATTTTCCTTTAAAAAATGAATTTGATTTTTAAAAAAAAGAGTAGATATTTTTTGTGAAGTATTCATAGAAAATTACTTTTAAATGATGATTTTAATATAAAATACCTGAGCCAATACAGGCACAGGTATTTTTTTCATTAGCAATGATAGTTATATTCCAGCGCCTCCAGCGCCACCAACACCACCACCACCATTGTCACCGCCATCACAAGGAGGTTTTGGAGTACAAGGTTTTGGTAAACAGTAAAAAGTAAACTCTTTACGCTCTTCTAATTTCTCTACAGAGAATTTTGCTAATTTTTCGTTCAAATTGTTCATCATAAAATAAATTTAAAAGTATTAAAAAATTATTGTTTGTATTTATAAAGGTTTTGCTAAAACATTGAGTTTATCACCAGTATCACCTCCGAAAATGACTCTGAAATTATCTGAAGTTTGGTCTGCTCCAATTGCAGCGGCTCTAAGAACTAAAGTATAGTTTCCAGCAGGTAGCACAGCTTCTGTACTCGGGCTTAATTTAAAAGTATTAATAGAACCACCTGTTGCTCTGTTTGCAAATGTAAAACCATCACTCATAATCGCAGAATTGACATTTATACCACTAGATGCAGGTGCCGATGTGAATATAAGCAAAGCAGCTATTGATCTACTGTTTCCATCATTTAATGTGCCTCCTGAAGAATTTCTTACATCAGCAGAAATTGTAGACGAAATAAAAACCATAGATCTTTGTGTTAAAGTAAAAGAAACGGTTAATAAATCACCAGTTACTTGATAGACTTGATTAGCAGTAACATTTAGCGTGGTCGTACTAGTAATCGCATCAGTTTGAGGAGCAGAATAACTGAACTTTTCATTACCTTTTTTCACAGAAGTATCCCCAGAAGAGTTCACATACAGAGGATTTACTGTATTTACACCGTTAAAAACTGTGGGATTGCCGGTACTATTTAACCCGTCTATGCGGATTGTTGGTGCAATAAGAGGAATTCCTGTTGTTCCTATGTTGGTGCTTAAAACATTTTTCACACCACTCACATGTAATTTTTGTTGCGGATTATCCGTATTTATTCCCACATTGCTATTCTGACCATAGCCAAAATTAAAAAAAACACCTACAAGAAATAAGGAAAATATTTTTATGTAACTTCTCATTATTATATTTTTTATTGAATTGGATAAGCAACAATACTTATATTGTCATTTCCATTTCCGTTAATAATTCTTGCAGGTATCTGTGTACTATGGGTATTAATTGAAGAAATTACATCCAAAGTATAACTACCTGCTGGGAGAGCCAAAGTCTCTTCAGAGTTGGCATATAAGATTCCTACAGCAGAACTACTATTTACCGCATTAATATATCCTTTCAAGGATTCTCCAAAAAAAGCATTTGCAGCTGTAGAAACGCCTGCAGGAGCATTAGAAAATCTGAATTTTGTACCCCATATTCTATTGGCTCCATCTGTGATTACAGATCCGTCTGATGCTTTATAAAATTGAAAACTGGTAATTGCACCAAACTTTACAAGACTTGGTGATGTAAGTACAAATACAAAAGATCGTAGAACAGTATCTGTAGAAGTCGCAGATGATTGATTAATAACAACTGGAGAAGTTATATAATCTGTTTCCGAATTTAAAGTATTAATAGGATCAATCATTACTAAAGGAATTACTAATTCAGGAGCTAAAACTACATCACCATTATCAGTTATAGAAACAGGTCTTAGCTTATCGTTAACAACTTGATTTGCATTATTTAATCCTTCTATTCTGATTGTTGGAGTAACAATTTGAACTGCTGTTCCTGAAATAGTTGATGTTGTTGAAGGACCCGATATATGAAGGGCTTTTTGTGGGCTCCCACTTACTACACCAATCCCAACCTGTGCATATGTATTTGTAATTCCAAATATAAATGATACACTTAACAATAAATTTCTCATTTTTTTGTTTAATAAGTTACAGGTGTAATACTAACACGCATTTGTTGACTAGTCTGTGCAATACTATTTATTGAAAAAGCCATACTAGCATCACCAGAAAATCCGTATAGAACAATTGTATAATTACCTTTTGGTAGATAGAGATCTTTTCTAGGTTCAAAATAAAATACACCATTCAATTGATTAGTACCGGAGGATGTACTATGAGACATACTAGACTCACCGAAAGCAACATTAGTTGCAACACCTGAGGGCGCGGAAGTAAATTTGTAATAACCACCAAAGGATCGGGCTTGACCATTTTTCAATGAAGCAGTATTCGCAATATCGCTTGTAACGGTACTTCCCATTCGAGCTTCTACATGAACAACAGATGGGTAATCTAAAGTAAATGCGTAGCTAACCACAGGTCGTTCAGTACCACCAGGTACAGCCGTTACGGGAAAAGCGGGTGAAGTGTAAAATTTATTGGTTTGATTATTATTCAAAATTACCAAATCACCATTAGAGGTTGCAAAAACTCTTTTTAGGGAAGCCGCATTTTCATGAGCTGTATTTTGCGTACTGTTTAATCCATCAATCCTGATAATTGGTTGTGCAGTTCCTGTACCTATACCTGAAATGTGGAGAGTTTGAAGAGGGGATGAATTACTTATCCCTACCTGTGCAATTAATATCGAATAGTATGAAAGGATGACTGCAAAAGTTAACTTGTACTTAATTTTCATCTGAATATGTGTTTTTTTACCCTGCAAATCTAACCAATCTTTTTCTTAATAAAGTTGTTAAAAAAAAATAATCGATATGTAATGCATGGTAAGTGAAGTTTTTTTGTGTGGGGAGGAATTTGAATAATGACCATCCTAAAAGCAATTACAGTTTTTAAATCTCAAACAGGTAAAATTGTCAGTTTCAAAGTATTTAAAATTTAAAATATCGGAAAAATCGTCCACATTTATTACATTTTCGACTATAGAACACTTTTTGAGATTGTTATTTATGAATTAAATGATTAAATAAGATTGAAAACATCAGAATTTAGAAAATCAGCTTCTAAAATTAGCACTTATTTAGACTCTTTATGCTCTGAAATCTGATGTTTAAAATCTTAAATTGACAACTAGAAAATACAGAATCAAAATACATATAATATGAACTTAAACCAATATACCGTAAAATCACAGGAAGCCATCCAAGCCGCTCAGCAAGTAGCAATGGAATTTGGCAATCAGCAAATAGAACCTCAACATCTTTTGGAAGGAATTTTTCAAATAGATGAAAATATATCGCCTTTTTTATTGAAGAAATCTGAAGCAGATGCGAGTTTGGTAAGAGAGCGGAACAGAGAAAATTTAGAAAAACTTCCGAAAGTACAAGGCGGAAACATTTACCTTTCACAATCGGCAAATAAAGTTTTGCTTGATGCTCCCAACATTGCTAAAAAAATGGGTGATGAATTTGTGACTATCGAACATCTTTGGCTTTCATTGTTAGAAACAAATTCAGAAGTTTCAAAAACTTTGAAAGATATGGGTGTTACCAAAAGTCTTTTGGAAGGTGGAATTAAAGAATTAAGAAAAGGTAGTACTGCAAATTCTGCCAGTTCAGAAGAAACGTATCAGTCCTTAAAAAAATATGCTAAAAACTTCAACGAATTAGCCGCAGAAGGAAAATTAGATCCCGTAATTGGTCGTGATGAAGAAATCAGGAGAGTTTTACAAATTCTTTCGAGAAGAACAAAAAACAACCCGATTCTGATTGGTGAACCTGGAGTTGGTAAAACCGCAATTGCAGAAGGAATTGCACACAGAATTATTTCCGGAGATATCCCTGAAAATCTGCAGGATAAAACTTTGTACTCTTTGGATATGGGCGCATTGATTGCCGGTGCAAAATACAAAGGTGAATTTGAAGAGCGTTTGAAATCTGTTGTGAATGAAGTTATCAAATCAGAGGGACAAATTATTCTTTTCATCGACGAGATCCACACTTTAGTAGGAGCCGGAGGTGGCGAAGGAGCAATGGACGCAGCTAATATTCTGAAACCTGCTTTGGCAAGAGGAGAATTGAGAGCGATCGGTGCAACAACTTTAAATGAATATCAAAAATATTTTGAAAAAGATAAAGCGTTAGAAAGACGTTTCCAGAAAGTGATGGTGGAAGAACCAGATACTGAATCGGCGATTTCTATCCTTCGAGGAATTAAAGATAAATATGAAGCTCACCACAAAGTAAGAATCAAAGACGAAGCGATTATTGCGGCTGTGGAAATGTCTCAACGATATATTTCAGACCGTTTTTTACCGGACAAAGCAATCGACCTTATTGATGAAGCTTCAGCTAAGTTGAGAATGGAAATCAATTCAAAACCTGAAGAACTGGATGTTCTAGACAGAAAACTGATGCAGATGGAAATTGAACTGGCTGCGATTTCAAGAGAAGGAAGCCAGACTAAAATTGACCATTTAAAAGAAGATATTTCGAAAATTTCTGAGGAAAGAAATGAAATCAATGCAAAATGGCTTAAAGAAAAACAAAAATCTGAGGATTTAACCTCGATTAAAAAAGATATAGAATCTCTGAAACTGGAAGCAGAAAGAGCCTCAAGAGCAGGAGATTATGCTAAGGTTGCTGAAATTCAGTACGGAAAAATTAAGGAGAAAGAAGATGCTTTGCAAAAACTTGAACTGGAAATGCAAAATCATCAGAATGAATTGATTAAAGAAGAAGTAACCGCAGACAATATTTCTGAAGTGATTGGAAAATGGACAGGAATTCCAGTTACGAAGTTGCTTCAATCTGAAAGAGAAAAACTATTACATCTTGAAACTGAACTTCATCACAGGGTTGTCGGTCAGGAAGAAGCTATCGAAGCAGTCGCTGATGCGATTAGAAGAAACAGAGCTGGATTGAGCGACGAGAAAAAACCAATTGGAAGTTTCTTATTCTTAGGAACAACTGGAGTCGGTAAAACTGAACTGGCAAAAGCTTTAGCTGAGTTTTTATTCGACGACGAAAACAATATGACGAGAATTGATATGAGTGAATACCAAGAAAGACACAGCGTGTCTAGGCTTGTTGGTGCGCCTCCAGGATATGTTGGATATGATGAAGGTGGTCAATTGACGGAAGCTGTTAGAAGAAGACCTTATTCGGTCGTGCTTTTAGATGAAATTGAAAAAGCACACCCAGATGTTTTCAACACGTTATTGCAAGTTTTGGATGACGGAAGATTGACGGACAATAAAGGTCGTGTGGTAAATTTCAAAAATTCGATTATTATTATGACTTCGAATTTGGGTTCGCATATCATTCAGGAAAATTTTGAAAATATTACTGAGGAAAATCAGGATGAGATTGTTGCTAAAACTAAAATTGAAGTTTTCGATTTACTGAAACAAACGCTTCGTCCGGAATTCCTGAACAGAATTGATGAAACAGTGCTGTTCCAGCCTTTAAGAAAAAAAGAAATCGGAAAAATCGTGCAGTATCAGTTGAGAGGTTTCAATGATTTGTTGCTGAAAAGAAATATCATTATGACTGCAACGCAAGATGCATTGAATTACCTGACAAACAAAGGGTACGACCCGGTTTTCGGAGCAAGACCTTTGAAAAGAGTCATTCAGCAGGAAGTTTTGAATAAATTATCAAAAGAAATCCTCGCTGGAACCGTGAATGACGGTGACAGAATTACGCTGGATTATTTCGAGGAGACAGGTTTGGTTTTCAGACCTACAGAAAAATAAGTAGTTTTTTTTTCATATATATTATTTTTAAAGAATTTCCGCAGACAAAATCTGCGGAAATTTTCATTTGTAAAACATCATCTGTAAAATAAGCAAATTCAATTGTCGATACCTTACTCTAGTCAAATCGTATTTTCTTACGACATGAAAATTCAGAGTCACCATCTACTAATCAGTGATTTAACATAAAAAAGAAGCCTTTCAGCTTCTTTTTTTAAATATTGTTTGAAAAATATCTCTATTTTATATTCACTAATTCTACATCAAAGATAATGGTAGCACCTGCCGGAATTGCGGGTCCGGCACCTTGATCTCCATAAGCCAGATCTGAAGGAATGTAAAATCTGTATTTAGATCCTTTGCTCATGAGTTGAATACCTTCTGTCCAACCTTTGATTACGCCGCCAAGATTGATATCCATTGGATTACCTCCATTTTTGTCGGTAGAATCGAAAACAGTTCCATCCAGAAGTTTTCCGGTATATTTTACCTGTACAACATCTGATGCTTTTGGTTTTGTTTTTCCATCGCCTTCCTGCAAAACTTCGTACTGCAAACCTGAAACTGTGGTTTTCACTTTAGGGTTACTTTTATTTTTCGTAAGAAAATCTAGACCTTTTTTCTTATTTTCTGTTGCTTGCAATCCTGCTGCAGCTTGCTTTTTTTCATGTTGCTTCTGCATAAAGTCTTGCATAAAGGCAGTCATTTCTTCGGCCGGCATCAACTTCTTTTTTCCATCCATTTCTTCTTTGATAGCCTGAGCCAAAAGGTCTGCATCTACTTTGAAACCTTCTTGTTTCATGTTTTGGGCAATACTTAAACCAATATAATAAGAAGCTTTCTGGTCATCCGTATATTTGCTATCCACCTTAGTCTCACTTTTCTGAGCACATGAAATACTAAATATTGCTATGCAAAATAATGCGATAGTCTGTCTTTTCATTTGATAATTTTATTATTTATGATGAACGAATTAAATCGGTGCAAATCTATCATTTATTACAGAAACTTTCCCGCTCTAAATAATTTTTCTACTATAAATTTTTCAAGTTATCATCCGGTGTATAATCCATAAAAAGCCCACCATCAAGCATTACAGATTTTACTTTCTTTTTGTTGAAATAGAAATCACTGCTTTTTTCTGATCATTTTCCCAAATTTGAGGAGTAAAATGAGTTTTCTCAACCGACTGATCTTCGTAAGTCACAACCGCATCAAAAGGAACTGCAAAACCTCCTATATTATCTACCTTAACTAATAATTTTCCTTTCTGCTGACTCGCATTTATTATTTTTAAATCGATATAATTGTTGGTGTAAAACCAATTATTGAAAAACCAATTCAAATTTTTTCCAGATCCTGTGTTCATCGAATAAAAATAATCCCACGGAATCGGATGTTTCCCATTCCAGTTATCCATATAATGATGTAAAGCTTTTTTAAACAAATCATCTCCCAGATAATCTTTTAATGCTAAATAAGACAGCGATGATTTTACATAAGAATTATTTCCGTAACCTGCTCCACTCACCTGCGTGCTCATCGTGATGATGGGTTGATCTTGTTCTGCTGAAGCATCATTGATCCATTTTTTGACACGGAAGTTTTTATAAAATTTTTCGGCGGCATCTTTTCCGTTCTCATCAATTCCTATTAAATATTCCAAAGTGGTTGCCCAGCCTTCATCCATAAAGGCATAACGGGTTTCATTAATTCCCATATAAAAAGGGAAATAAGTGTGCGCAATTTCATGATCAGCCGTCAGTCTTGCATCCTGCAAATCATCCGGAATACTTGTATCGTTGATCATCATTGGATATTCCATATCGGCATACCCCTGAATTGCCGTCATCACAGGATACGGATATTCTACACCCGGCCAGTTTTTTGAAAACCAATCGAGATTATAGCGCATCCATTCTACATAATGTTCAAAATCTTTTGCGCCCGCTTTGTAACCAGCCTGTACGCTTGCTCTTTTGGTTTTAAGCCGAACGCTCGAGCCGTCCCAGACATAATGATTACTCAAAGCAAAACAGAAATCTGTGATGTTATTGGCTTTAAATTTCCAGATATTCCATTTATTATTTTTGGTGACTTTACCTGATTTCATCTCTGCTTCGTTGGCAATGTGAATGATCTCATTGCTCGTAAGAGAATTTTTAAATCTATTCAAATATTCCGGTTGCAGAACTTCTTCAGGATTCAGAAAATCACCCGTAGACCAAACCACATAATTTTTCGGAGCAGAAATGGCAAAAGAATAATCATTAAAATCATTATAAAACTCCTGTCGGTCAGAATGCGGAAGCATATCCCAGCCATTGTAATCATCATACACAGAAATTCTTGGGAAAGAATAGGCTACATAAAAAGTCTCAGAATCGATCTGTCCTTCCCTTCCGCTTTGTACTGACAAAGGATATTCCCATTCAATTTTCACCTCAGCTTTTGATTTCGATTTTAAAGCGGTCTTAAGCTTTACCTTTTCCACCGTTCCCCAACTTTCACTGTTGACATTGTATGCAGAACCATCGACGATGAAAGATTTAATTTTTAAACCTGATGATAAAAAATCTTTTGAAACAGAACCGGATCTTGGAGATTCTGGTTTATGTAAATTGTTGACAAATCTTATCGCTAATTCATCTAAATCATTCGGACTGTTGTTGCTGTAAATAATCGATTCTTTTCCCGAAACAATTTTGGTTTTAGCATCTACTTTTACCTCAACATCATAAATTCCTTTGTTCTGCCAGTAGTTTTTCCCGGGTGCTCCGGAAATATCACGAGTTCCGTTTTCGTATGCTTTTTTAATATTTCTCGGCATATACAATTCCTGAGCGGAAATATGTACAGATAAAGCCATGGCGACCAATCCCAAAAGAAATCTATTCATGTTTAATTTTTAAATAATGAATGTCAAAAATAGGGAAAATGTAATAAAACCTTTGAAAGATTAAACAGGCAGTTAAAATAATTTAACCCAAAGAGATTGTTCTCAAATGTACAAACTGAGCTGGTGAAAATTTACATTCTTCCCTGTTCATCGGCTTTTTTAATTGCCTTAGCATTTTTCACTGATTGGTTACCAAAATTAAATTTCACAGAAACAGAAACACTTTGTGTATCTCGGTAGTCGATGAAATAATTATCCTGGTTGGCATATTTGGTACTCACCTTTTCTCCAGATGTTCTGAAAATATCATTGAAAACAAGACTCGCCTCAAGCTTTTTGTCGAAAAACTTTTTATTCATGACCAAATAGGCAGATGAC
Source organism: Chryseobacterium sp. 3008163 (assembly GCF_003669035.1). NCBI lineage: Bacteria > Pseudomonadati > Bacteroidota > Flavobacteriia > Flavobacteriales > Weeksellaceae > Chryseobacterium > Chryseobacterium sp. 3008163. The sequence continues at coordinate 1,822,692 of NZ_CP033070.1, forward strand.
GAACTAGAAATTCTAAATGTACCCTGAATAGATGGCGAGTTGTACCGATGACCCAATTCTAATTTCCAATCGCTGTTTTTGTCTAAAGTAAAACTTGTGGAAATATCAGAAACCCAGTTCCATACCTTGTTTTTATACAATACATTATCGATACCGATAAAATAATTTTCGTTGTGTTCAAGGTTTTCAGATAAACTCAGACTCCACCAAGGTTTGATTTGAAAATTTTTATATACACTTAATCCAAACGCCTGTCCTTTCTCGATATTTGTAAAATTATAAATCAAATTATTGGTACTTGGCTCCTGAAAAGAGATTTCCATCGACGGGAAAATTTCTTTTCTGTAATAGAAATCCAGATTCCATTCTTTCCACGTGTAGGTAAAATTGAGGTTATGGATAATAGTAGCCTTCAATTTAGGGTCACCCTGAAAATAGGAGAACAAATTATAATATGATTTCGCAGGATTGAGCCATGAATACGAAGGTCTGCTGATGCGTTTTCCATAAGACAACCCGAACTGATGATTATTGGCGGTAGTATATTGGGCATAAAGTGTAGGAAATAATTTCCAGTAATTGTTTTTATTCACTTCAAACGGCTCTGAAACCACTCCTTCCAAGTCGGTTTTTTCTGCCCGTAATCCTGCTTTGAAATTCCATTTCCCGGGATTGTAGGTCAATGAAGTATAGAGTGCAAAATTGTGTTCTTTGTAATCAAAAACATTGCTTTTATCCGATCGGTATTGTAATTCTCCGTTTTCATTATCCGAAAAATCGAGTTGGCTGTTGGTTTTCACAAAGCTGTATTTTCCGCCGGATTCTACTTCCCACTTTTCATTTTTCCACTGATAATCTGCCTGTGTGGAGTAAAGTTTGACATCACTTTTATTATTGGTTACAAAATTATTTTCTGTTGGAGATTGGTTCACAAAATCAAGATAGGTTAAGACATCCTGATATTTCTGTGCATTGTTTCCAGCAAAATAATTCGTCCAGGTTAACTTGCTTTTTGCATTTAATTTTCTGTCTACCTGAAAGCTTACCGAATTATTGATACTTCTAGAATGATGATCATTAATGGTTGTATAATTCGATTCAACTTCATTTTGGCTGTTATAAATTAAAGTCGGCACGTTGTAAGTTCCAAACGATTTTGGACTAAAAAATCCTGAATAATTTAAACTCACATTGGTCAGACTGTCAATTTCATATTCCAGATTAAAATTGACCGTATTCTGGCTCGCGTTCTTATCTTTTCTGTTCATTGTACTAATCCATCGGGTCTGATCTTCAGCATAATTTACATAATCTGTACCTTCACGATAATAGGTTCCGCTTCCGAAATAATAACTTCCCATTACCGAAAGCTTATTCTTTTTATAATACTGAGAAATTCCAGCCACGCCCTTTGCATATTGACTTTGAATATATTTTGAGCTCAAAACGCCACGATATCCTTCAATTTTATTTTTCTTCATGACGATGTTGAGAACCGCACTTCCCGAAGCTTCGTATTTTGCGGGCGGATTGGTGATAACTTCTACAGACTTCACTTCATCACCCTGAGTATTTTCCAATAAATCCTTCAGTTCGTCGCCTGTGAGCATTACTCTTTTATCATTAATTGTTACGACGATACTCTGACTTCCTTTGATTGCCAAAACATCATTTCCCGATGTAACTCCGGGAGTTTTTTTAAGAATCTCCCAAGCATTAAGTGACGAGATATTGCTGTTTTCTACATTAAATTCTAATCGGTCTATTTTTCTTTTCACCAAAGGTTTCTGTTTGGTCATTACCACTTCCTGAATTTCCTGAATATCTTTTTTAAGGATAATCTTTAAACTTTCTTTTTGCTCATCCAAGTTTAGATTTTTTTCCAACTGAGCATATTCTAAATCTTTGATGATTAATTTTACATTGTTTTCTGTGATTCCATCCAATACAAAATTTCCGTTTTCATTCGTGATTACAGTTTTCAATAAAATATTTTGAGAATTGTAAACTTCTACAGAAACCAATGGCAATTTTTCTTTCTGAACGTTCGTAATCGTACCTTCAATTTTAGTTTTTTGCGAAAACAAAAGAGCCGGAAAGAATAATAAAATGAGAAATTTATACATGAGGATTTATTTAGATTTTAATAGTCAGAAATTTTTTTTTCTTCTCGTACAAAAGTCTGCAATGCTCAAGAGAATTTAGGTTAATGGAAGGTTAACGAAGGGTTAATGTCTATTGGGGAAAAGATGAATGCTTTATCTTTGTTTTAATGATTTCAAAAAGCAAAAATCTTATCACTCTGTTTGCTACTTTATTCCTGCTTCTTTTGGGGATTCAAGGATATTTTATGTATAAAACCTATCAGGTAAAAGAACGTGAAATCTACCGCGAGGTTCATAAGACATTGACAGAATACACTGATCATCTTGAAGACAAAGGTGGAATGAAAAGAGTACACGATGATACAGTGCAAGCCATTTTAGTTCGGTTTAAAAACAAAGAAATTACCCATGATGAATTTCTGAATCTTTTCGATAAAAACAGAATTGCTACCGAAAAAGAATTTAGCAAATATGTAGATGACCAATTTAAAGCTGAAGGGTATGAGGTTGCGGTAAAAATTGAATATTCGTCAATTATTTTTAATCCTACAAAAACAAATCTCATTACAAAACCCATCGTTATCTACGAAACTAAAAAAAAGGTAAAGAAAGCCGGAATTTTAAATACTGGGACTTGGGAAACCACTTCTAAATCAACTGATACTGATGACAAAACACTCACCAGAAATGACAGCTTCTCTTTAAAGAGTACCACTGGATATGAAATTTTAAATATAAAAACAGTGGTTTTCAGAGAATTGACTCTGCTTATTTTATGTTGTATCGCTTTGCTTGCAAGTGTCCTGATTTTATATATTTTCACGATTAAAAACCTCATCAAACAACAAAAACAGATTGAAGTTTTACACACCATCGTTGATAACATTTCGCATGAGTTCAAAACCCCGATTGCTACTTTGAAGATTGCCTCAAAAACTCTGAAAAAGAATCTTAATGCGGAAACATTACCCTTAATTGACCGACAAGTTAACCGATTAGAAAACCTATTACTTCAACTTCACAAAGATGAAAATACAGCGGAAACAATTTTTATACAACCCGAAGATTGGGATTTTTTTATTCATGATCTGGCTTTTACATATCCTGAGCATGCATTTAAGTTTCAAAATGACATTGAAAAAGAGATGCCTTTTGATAAAAATTTAATGGAAACTATCGTTAAAAATCTCTGCGAAAACAGTGTAAAATATGGTGCTTCTGAAATCGACATCAATATAATTGGCCAAGAAAAACATTTAGAAATAAACATTTCTGATAACGGTGAAGGCATTGCGAAAAATGAACAGAAAAGTATTTTCGAAAAATTTTACAGAATACAATCCAACAACATTCACAACACAAAAGGTTTAGGATTAGGACTTTATTTTGTGCAGAAAATAGTTTCAAAATATCACGGGAAGATAGATGTGAAAAGTGATATCAATATCGGAACACAATTTAAAATCAATTTGCCGTATGAACACTAAAATTCTTTTGGTAGAAGATGATTCAGACTTTGGGATGATTCTGAAACAATATCTTGAATTAGAAGATTTTGAGGTTGTCTGGTTTCAGAATCCGGAAGATGTTGTGACTATTTTAGCTTCAGATTTCCCGTATCACATCGGGATTCTAGACATTATGATGCCGAAAATGGATGGCTTTTCTTTGGCGAAAATCATTTTAAAACAGAAACCACAGTTTCCACTCCTTTTTTTAACCGCTAAAAATCAAAAAATCGACCGTCTTACAGGTCTGAAAATCGGTGCAGATGATTATCTGGCAAAGCCTTGTGATCCTGAAGAATTAATTTTAAGAATTAAAAACATTCTGAAAAGAACGACATCGAATATCCCAAACACTCAGCAGAAAATCGGAGATTACATTTTAGATTCAGACAAGTTGCTACTCATTCATCCCACAGGAAATATCCGTTTAACCATCCGTGAAAAAGATCTGTTAATTTATCTTTTACAACATAACAATCAGATGATTAAGCGTGATGACGTTCTCGATAAATTATGGGAAACTAACGATTATTTTACCGGAAGAAGTCTTGATGTTTTCATCAGCAAACTTAGAAAATACTTAAACAACGACCCTACCATAAAAATTCTGTCAGTAAGAGGCATTGGCTTTGAAATCAATTTTCCTGAGAGATAAATTTAGTGAAGAATAATTTGAATATTCATTATTAATCATATTGCTTAATTTTTAACGCAAAGTGTGCAAAGATTTTTTAACTACTAACTATTTTTAAAGTTACACAAAGCCGTTTCACTTATAAAAGCTCACAAAGTTTTTTTCATTTATGACAAATTACGGGCAATCAAAAAAAAGCTTCATCCAACTGAACAAAGCTTATTTTCTATTTTGAATTTATTTAAAATTGCAAATCAACCAAAACCGGAAAATGGTCTGATGGATAGAGCAGATTTTCTCGTCTGTCGTTGATGTGTCTGTGAGATTTTATTTTAAAACCTTTCGTGAAAATATAATCGATTCTGTCTTTCGGAACTTCATTGACGTTAAATGCTGTGAACGTCCCTACCGGACCATAATGTTTCTTTTCAGCATTGTAGAAAGTATCTTCCAGATTTTGAGAAAGAATTTTTACAGGCTCTGAATCTTCCGTTAAATTAAAATCACCCGTTAAAACTAAAGGCAAATTTTTCGGATTTAATTCTTTGACTTTCTTTAAAATCAATTCTGAAGATTTTACTCTTGCAATATTTCCGATGTGATCAAAATGAATATTCATTGCCAGAAATTCTTTCTTTGAATCTTTATCTTTAAAAATTGCGTAGGTACAAATTCTATTCAAAGCCGCATCCCAACCTTTTGATGGTTTTTCGGGAGTTTCAGAAAGCCAGAAGGTTCCTGATTTTACAATCTGAAGTTTTTTAGTATCATAAAATATTGCCGAAAACTCACCTTTCTCTTTGCCGTCATCCCTTCCAACTCCTACATAATCGTAATTTCTCAAACCTAATTTAATATCTTTCATCTGCTCAGGAAGCGCTTCCTGAACACCAAAAAAATCCGGGTGGTAATAAGTCAACAAATCTGCAACATCCTTTTTTCTGTTTGTCCATGCATTTTCTTTGTCGGAATCAACATTCAGTCTGATATTAAAACTCATCACTTTAAGATCCTGAGAAAAACCTAATGCGAAAAACATCAGCAATACGATTGAAAATCTGAAATTCATTATTATTTCATTTAAAATTAAAAAACAAAAATAAAACTTCTGATCTACAGAGAAGCTATATATATGAAAGTTCACTGTTAAATTAAATTCATAAAAAACTCCGGAAAATTTCCGGAGCAATTATTTTATATTTTAAAATTTAAAAAGATGATTGGGAATTTATTCTTTAGTAAACTTAAATTCTCTACCGCCTTGTTTAAAACTGATGGTCTTTTTATCCTGGCTAAATGTCAGTGATATTTGTGCCTGCTCGAATGTAAATGTGTTATTCCCAATATATTCGAGATCAAATTCCGGCTGTCCGGTTGCCTGGCCAAAGAGCTGATTATTTTTTTCGATAAACTTCAGTTTTACCGGAAGATCTTTGCTCCCAAATGTTCCGGTAAAATCTTTTGCATTGATTTTCTCCACCATTTTTGCATCTGCAGAAGACCATGTGTTATTTTTAGGGTTTATATCAGGAATTTGAGATTTAGGATCTAATTTAACCTCTGCGATTTCTTTTGTTGAATCTACTTTAAACGTCCATTCCGTATTTCTTTTCCAGATTTCTACAGGTAACTTTACAACTTGCTCAGTTCCGTCTTTAAATTTTAACTGAATACTGGTCGGCATTGGTAATTGACCCAAATTTTCTACGGTAATCTGCGCTCCGTTTTTGAAATCACCATTCACATATTTCACAGTCTTTACCGCTTGGTCGATTTTCCATTTGTTAATGAACCAACCTCTCCAAAACCAATTTAGTTCTTCTCCTGAAACATTTTCCATGGTGTGGAAGAAATCCCACGGTGTAGGATGTTTGAATGCCCAACGCTCAATGTAAGTGCTGAAAGCTTTGTCGAATTTTTCAGGTCCAAGGATAGATTCTCTCAAAATCCCCATTCCCATTCCTGGTTTGTAATAGGCTAAAACTCCGATATTATTTTCTTTCATATTATCAGGTCCCACCATAATCGGTTCAAATTGATCACTCATCAGAAAAGCTCCGGTCTGTGCAATATTTTTCTTTGAATAATATTCGCCTTTATTGAAAGCTTCAGTAGATAATTCATTGATAAATGTGTTGAAACCTTCATCCATCCATGCAAAAAGTCTTTCGTTTGATCCCACAATCATCGGGAACCAGTTGTGCCCGAACTCATGATCGGTAACACCCCAAAGATCTTCTCCTTTAGAATTCATATGGCAGAAAACGATTCCGGGATATTCCATTCCGCCTTCGTTTCCTGCAACGTTGGTTGCCGCTGGGTAAGTATACTCATACCATTTGGCGGAATAATGTTCGATAGCCGCTTTGGTGTATTCTGTAGACCTTCCCCAAGCGCTATTTCCTGCACTTTCAGAAGGGTAAGCAGAGATTGCCAATGATTTTTTGCCACTCGGAAGATTAATTTTAGCAGCGTCTACAATAAACGCTGGAGAAGATGCCCAGGCAAAATCTCTGGTCTGATTGATTTTAAACTTCCAGGTTTTTGTTCCTGAGGCATTATTTTTACCAATCTCAGATTCTGGTCTGATCATGACGGTTTTATCTGAGTTTCTTGCCTGTGACCATCTGTTGTTTTCTTCTTTTGAATACACTTCTTTTTCATTTAAAAGTTCTCCCGATGCAACAACATAATGATTGGCAGGAACAGTAATGTTTGCAGTAATATCACCATATTCAAGATAAAACTCTGAGGCTCCTAAATAAGGCATCGTGTTCCAGCCCAAAACGTCATCATACACGCACATTCTCGGATACCACTGCGCCATCGTAAAGATTTTACCGTTTTTTGTATCCTCAACACCCATTCTGTCTGAGCCGTATTGTGGAGACAAGAAGGTATATTCAATTTTAATTTTCGCTACTCCACCTTTTGCTTTTAATTCTTGTGGCAAATCGATCTGCATTCTGGTATCTGTAATGGTATATTTCACATCCTTACCGTCGTATTTTACAGATTTAATTTTATATCCGCCTTCGAAAGTCTCCCCTTTTGCTCCGTTTCTGCTCCCGGAAAGAGGTACAAGCGCATTTCCACGGGAATCTTTTTCAAATAAATTTTGATCCAGCTGCAGCCACAGGAAACTCATCTTATCCGGACTGTTGTTGGTATACGTAATTTCCGCAATGCCTGCGATTTCATTTTTGGTGTCATTCAGGCTGACGTTGAGATGATAATCTGCAGAGTTTTGCCAATAAGCATGTCCCGGCTGACCGCTTGCTGAACGGGTTTCTGTTCCGGTTTGAGAATAGAAAAACGGCTTAAAGGCTTCTACATAATCATACTTGGGAGCTTCCTGAGCATACACAGAATTGGCAAAAAGCATTACTGCTACCGTAGAAATTATCGATGGAAATTTAAAATTCATTGAAAATATTTTTTGATTGGTAAAAAAACTCCTGAAATTGTTACAATTCCAGGAGCCTAATTTAGTTATTTTAATTAATTTGATTTTTTTGATTTAATCATAGCCTCCAAAGTATCCCACATTTCCTGCGGAATATCTTCAAGCATATTAAATTCACCTGCGCCCTGCAGCCATTCTCCACCATCTATGGTTACCACTTCACCATTTACAAAAGATGAAAAATCTGAAACAAGGTAAGCCGCAAGATTTGCCAGCTCCTGATGTTCTCCCACCCTTTTTAACGGATTTTTTTTAGCCAAATCAAATTGGTCTTTCATATCTCCGGGCAATAATCTATCCCAAGCTCCTTTTGTAGGGAAAGGTCCCGGCGCAATAGCGTTAAAGCGAATATTATATTTCCCCCATTCCACGGCTAAAGATCTTGTCATTGCCAAAACTCCCGCTTTTGCACAAGCTGATGGAACGACGTATGCAGAACCCGTCCAGGCATACGTAGTGACAATATTTAAAACAGTTCCCGGTGTTTTAGAATCAATCCAGTGTTTTCCTATAGAAAGGGTACAGTTTTTTGTTCCTTTTAAAACAATATCTAAAATGGAATCAAAAGCAGAATGCGTTAATCTTTCAGTTGGTGAAATAAAATTTCCGGCTGCGTTATTTAATAAAATATCAATTCTCCCAAATTCTTTTAACGTCGCTTCTTTCATTGCTTCCACTTCATCCCAGTTTCTGACGTCGCAGGCAACACAAAGCACTCTTCCACCGGTTTGGTCTTCCAATTCTTTGGCTGTTCCGTAAAGTTTTTCAAGATTTCTTGATGTGATCACCACTTTTGCTCCCAACTGAAGAAAATATTTGGTCATTGCTTTTCCAAGACCGCTTCCGCCGCCGGTTACAATCGCTACTTTTCCTTTAAGAGCATCTTCCCGCAACATGGGTTGTGTATATTGATTCATATAATTTATTTTTCTTAAAATAATAAATATTAAACGGATGGAGCGTAAAATCTATGGATAAATGATGTTGTAAATAATATTCTGTGCATCGCAATATTTAATTTAACCCAAAAGCTCCAAAAAATTGATAAAATAAAATGATAAAGTCCACAAAATACCAATAATTTTGATTTAAAAGTAAAAACAACCCTGTAAATGAATACAAGGTTGTCTTTATTTATTTGAAATACTGATTTGAAACCAATAGCAAAAATTAATTGCTATCAGAATATAATTATGCCGCCGTAACTGTCCCTTTGAAAGAAAGAGTTTTAGGTGTTTTGCTATCACTTGTTGTTACATTTACGGTCTTAATAAATGGACCAGCATTTGCTGCATTGAAACTAGCTTCTACGAAACCCTTTTTCCCTGGAAGAATCGCCTTTTTACTGTAATCAGCTGTTGTACAGCCGCAAGATGGAGCAACATTTTCAATGATGATTGGTTTTTTTGATGTATTTGTAAATTCAAATCTAATCAATTTTGGTTTTCCTTGAGGAATATTACCAACGTCAATAGATTCTGATTTCCACTTAGCTGCTTCTGCAACTACTTTTACGATAGGAGTTCCTTCAACCGGAAATACATTAGCATAAAATGGTGAAAATGCCATAACTGCAAGTAATGCTGTAATTTTTAAATTTTTCATAAGTAAATTTTTATCATTAATTATTCAAAGAAATTTGATTCTTTTGTTTCGATAGAGCAAATGTAAAGACGAAAATCGTGAGATATTGTTAACTGCTTTCAAACATTTGTTAACAAGTTGTTAATGATAAAAGATAAATAGATATTTTTGGATAATATTGCTTCTGAAAATGGAAATCAAAAAACTCAATATAATTATCACGCTTGGGCTCGTTGCTATCATCGGAATTCTGATAGCTCAGCTTCTATGGACCAGACAGGCGTATAATCTTGAGGATAAAAAATTCAATCAAAAAGTGAATATCGCTCTTCTTGAAGTGGTAGAAAAACTGTCAGGCGAGCAAACTTCTTTTATTCAAAGTCCGGTACAGAACGTTGATAACGACTATTATGTGGTTAATATCAACAATGAGTTTGATCCTACGATTCTTGAATATTATTTAAAAACTGAATTCACCAGATTTCAGATCAATACCAATTATACGTACGCAGTTTATAATTGCCATAGCGATAAAATGATCTATGGGAAATATATTTCTGCACATCAGGAGACTTCAAAAAACAAAACCATCAATTTTCCGAAGCACGAAAATCTGACGTATTATTTTTCCATCCGTTTCCCGGATAAGATGACGTATATGATTGGTTCGCTGAAGTTTTGGTATATCCTTACCTTTGCGCTGATTATTATCTTGTTGGTGTATGTGTATTCGATTTACACCATTATTCAGCAAAAGAAATTCTCAGAATTGCAGCGGGATTTTATCAATAATATGACCCATGAGTTCAAAACTCCCTTGTCGTCAATTTTATTGGCTACAGAATCTTTGAATAAGCAGGAAATTGTAAGAGAAAATTCTAAACTGCAGACGTATACTTCGATTATCATTAATCAAAGCAACAAACTGAATAATCACATCGAAAAGATATTAAATATCGCCAAAAATGATGCTGCCGGACTTTCATTAAAAACAGAAAAGATTCTATTGCTTCCTTTTATTCAGGAGATTGCAGAGACCATGCAGCAAAAAAACGTAAACCTGACGATTGATTTGAATATTGACAACAATACTTATGTAATCGCAGATAAATTTCACTTTACCAATATCATTTACAATCTTTTAGACAACTCAGTCAAATATTGTGAGACGGCTCCTCATGTTATCATTTCCACAGATAAAGATTCAAAAGGCTTATATTTAAAGTTTAAAGACAACGGAGTAGGAATTCCGACTAAAAATATCCCTCAGATTTTTGATAAATTTTACAGAGTTAATGCTAAGAAAAACAGTGAAATCAATGGTTTCGGATTGGGCTTATTTTATGTAAAAAAGATCGTTCAGCAGCATCACTGGAAAATTTCTGTGGAAAACAATCAAAACCAAGGAATTACCACAACACTGTTTTTGCCTTTTTCAAAATAATGTTTACATGATGGAGAAATCTAAAATTTTATATGCCGAAGACGACCAGACCATTGCTTTCCTGATTCAGGACAGCTTAGAACCGTATTATGATATTGATTATCACGCCAATGGAAGATCTGCATTGAACGCATTCGACACGGGAAGTTACGATATTTGTCTCCTCGACATTATGATGCCTGAAATTGATGGTTTTGAGCTGGCAAAACATATCAGGACGCACAATTCAGAGATTCCCATTATTTTTATTTCTGCGAAAGCTTTAAAAGAAGACCGCATCAAAGGTCTAAAAATTGGTGCTGATGATTATCTGGTCAAACCCTTCAGTATAGAAGAGCTTATTTTAAAAATTGAAATTTTCTTAAAACGTACAAAAAAGACGAATAGTACTCCTGCAAAATATAAAGTCGGAAAATATAATTTCGACCCGAAAAACTATACTTTACAGGAGGAAAATAACATCATAACCCTTACGCAGAGAGAATCTGAACTGCTTTTATATTTTATCACCAATAAAAATTCTGTTTTAAAAAGACAGGATATTTTGAAAGCCATTTGGGGCGACGACGATTATTTTATGGGAAGAAGTTTGGATGTTTTTATTTCAAGATTAAGAAAAATTTTTGCTAACGAAGCTAATATTATGATTGAAAATATTCATGGCATTGGTTTTCGTTTTTCTGAAAGCTAAAAGATGATATTGGTCGTATTAAAATTTTAATCAACAATAATTATCTTTTGATTTTAATTAATTTTACGCTTTCCAAATCTTCCCACATGAAAAACTTCGCAGTTTCACCTCTTATATTTTTTCTTTTTGTCAGCTTAAATTATAAAGCTCAACACTTCGAGAAACTCGTTCAATATGTCAATCCATTAATCGGAACCGAGAAAATGGGTCATACATATCCTGGAGCAACTGTACCTTTCGGAGCCGGTCAGTTAAGCCCAGAAACTGATACTATTTCTTACGAACTCAATGGAAAGTACAATGGTGAAATCTATAAATACTGCGCTGGTTATCGTTATGAAGACAAAACAATTGTTGGTTTCAGCTCTACTCATTTCAGCGGAACTGGACATTCAGATTTGGGAGACTTTTTAGTGATGCCGACTGTCGGCAAATTACAGTTGAATCCAGGAACAGCTTCAAATCCTGAAAGTGGCTATAGAAGCAGATTTTCACATCAAAACGAGAAAGCTGAAGCCGGATATTATAAAGTAAAACTCGATGATCATAGTATTTTAGCGGAATTAACGGCGACAACCAGAGTCGGCGTTCATCGTTACACTTTCCCGAAATCTGATCAGGCTCACATCATTTTAGATTTAATGGCCGGAATTTATAATTATGATGGTAAAAATGTCTGGACCTATGTACGTGTAGAAAACGGAAATACAATTACTGGTTACCGACAAACGAACGGTTGGGCAAGAACAAGAACGGTTTATTTTGCGATGAAATTTTCAAAGCCGTTTAAGTCTTATGGTCAGAAAAATTATGATGGGAAGCAGGTTTACAATGGTTTCTGGAGAAAATTTGACCAGACCAAGAACTTTCCTGAAATCGCTGGGAAAAACCTAAAAATGTATTTCGATTTTAATACGAATGAAAATGAAGCAATTGAAGTTAAGCTTGCCATTTCACCTGTAAGTCAATCGAATGCATTAGAAAATTTAGAAAAAGAAGTTGGAAACTTATCTTTTGACCAGGTCAAAGCACAGACTCAGGAAAATTGGAATAAAGAATTAAATAAGATCGTTATCAAAGGTTCTGAAACAGAAAAAACAAATTTTTATACGGCAATGTATCACACTTTTATCAGTCCGACAACTTATACAGATGTCAACGGAGAATATAAAGGTTTAGATCAAAACATTCACAAAGCGGAAGGCTTTACCAATTACACAACATTTTCAATTTGGGACACGTATCGTGCGTTGCATCCATTTTTCAACATCATTCAGCCAAAACGGAATAATGACATGGTGAAATCGATGATGGCGCATTACAATCAGTTTTCGATGAAAATGTTGCCGATTTGGTCGCATTATGCAAATGACAATTGGTGCATGAGCGGTTATCACAGCGTAAGTGTGGTTGCCGATGCCATTATTAAAGGAAATTATGACGGTGATGCAAAAGAAGCCTTGAATGCCTGTGTAGAAACTGCCAACAAAAGAGATTACGAAGGAATCGGGTTTTATATCGACAAAGGTTACATTCCGGCGGAGAAAAGCGGAACTTCGGTTTCCAACACGTTGGAATACGCTTATGACGATTGGGCAATTGCTCAGTTGGCAAAACATTTAGGTGAAACAGAAATTTACAATCAATTCATTAAACGTTCGGAAAACTGGAAAAATAATTTTGATAAAACAACAGGATTTATGCGTCCTCGATTAGCAGACGGAAGTTTTAAAAAAGATTTTAATGCACTAAGCACTCACGGGCAAGGCTTTATAGAAGGGAATTCCTGGAATTACAGTTTCTTCGTTCCTCAAAATCCTGACGAACTCATACAATTAATGGGCGGCAAGAAAAAATTCGCTTCAAAATTGGATCAATTGTTCACGATGCATTTACCAGACGAATTTTTCGCAGACACAGAAGACATTACCCGAGAAGGAATTATCGGCGGTTACGTTCATGGAAACGAACCGGCGCATCATGTTGCCTACTTCTATAATTGGGCAGGCCAACCTTGGAAAACTCAGGCGCAGATCAGAAGAATTTTAGAGATACAATACAAAGCAACTCCCGATGGATTGGGCGGAAACGACGATGCCGGACAAATGAGTGCGTGGTATATTTTAAGTTCGCTTGGTTTTTATCCGGTGGCTCCAGGATCGGAAGATTATGCGATTGGAAGTCCGGCAATTGATCATGCTGTTTTGAATTTAGAAAATGGGAAAACTTTTGAAATTGAAGCGATTAATCAGAGTCCGAAAAATGTGTATGTTCAAAAAATTCTTTTGAATGGAAAAGAAATTAAAAACTTCACTTTGAAACATTCCTATATAATGAATGGCGGAAAACTAAGTTTTTATATGAGTTCTAAACCTAGGAAATGATTTTTTTAAACACAAATTCCACCAATATTTTTCACTAATTTTCACAAATAAAGCTATCATTCAGAATAAAACGAAAGCATAGTCCAGAATATCCTCAAAGTTTGTCATTCTGACGAAGGAAGAATCTCTATGCATAAAGTAGATTCTTCACTCCATTCCTGAACTACGTTCGCAGACCTTCAGTCTATGTTCAGAATGACAGAAATGGATTAAAATTCATTCATCCGTAATTTGCATACGACAATCGTTGTTTTGCAAACTTCATATATTTAATTTCTGCTGAATTTTGTACCAATAAAAATCAACAATATGAAATTGAATCAGGTAAAATTAGGAAGTCAGGGATTAATCATTCCGAATATAGGGTTGGGATGTATGGGAATGACGGGTTTCGGAGATGTAGATATGTATGGCAAACACGATGAGAAAGAAGCCATTGCAACTATTCATCGTTCTTTGGAATTGGGAGGAAATTTCCTCGACACGGCAGATTTGTATGGTCCTTTCAAAAACGAACAATTAATTGCAAAAGCGATTGAAGGCAATCGTGACCAATACATTATTGCAACAAAATTCGGTTGGGAAATTGATGATAATGAACAAATCACCTGGAAAATCAATGGAACTAAAGATTATGTAAAAAAATCGATTGAACGTTCTCTGAAAAATCTGAAAACAGATTACATTGACCTTTATTATATGCACCGTCTCGATAAAAATGTTCCTGTTGAAGAAACTGTCGGAGCAATGAGTGATTTGGTAAAAGAAGGAAAAATCGGTTATATAGGTTTGTCGGAAGTTTCTTCTGAAACAGTGAAAAAAGCGCACGCAGTACATCCAATTTCGGCAGTTCAAAATGAATTTTCTTTGTTTGAAAGAACGGTTGAAGAAAAAGGAGTATTGAAAACTTTACAGGAATTAGGAATTGGCTTTGTTGCCTATTCTCCATTGGGAAGAGGTTTCTTGTCTGGGAATATTAAAACAATCAATGATTTGCCGGAAAATGATTTCAGAAGAGGGATTCCACGTTTTCAAGGAGAACATTTCCAAAAAAATATTGAATTGGTAGAAGCGATTGAAAATCTGGCAAAGGAAAAAGAAATTACATCTTCGCAATTGGCTTTGGCGTGGATTATCAGCAAAGGAATTGTTCCTATTCCGGGGACGAAACGCAGAACATATCTTGAACAGAATATCGAAGCCAGCAAAATTGTCTTGAGCGAATCTGATATTCAGAAGCTGGAAAGCATTGTGCCTTTGGGAACGGATACGGGAGCGACTTATGATGAATTCGGAATGGGACTTTTGGATTATTAATCTTTTTAAATTAAGATATTTTAGCAGTTTGTCATTCTGAACATAGACTGAAGGTCTACGAACGTAGTTCAGAAATGTAGTGAGGAATCTCAATTCATATCTCAGAGATTCTTCCTTCGTCAGAATGACAAATTCTGAAAGTTTATCAATCATAAAGTTGGAACGCAATATGATTGCGCCCCGGCTTGAACGGAGCTCTTTTTGTGGAGCGAAGCGTAACAAAAAAGCGGGAGTGGAAGACGGAAATCGGCGCCCAACAAAGTGGTTCGAACGAGTCAAATAATTATCACTATTTTTAAGATTTAGAATTTCAAATTATGAACACCATACAATCTATTTCAGCTTTTCACAGATTATTGTCGCTTCCGGAACCAAAACATCCGATGGTAAGTGTCATCAATCTTTCTGAAAGTATTTTTATTGAAGATGAGGTCTGGAAAGGTTTTGTTAGCCGATATTATTGCGTCGCACTGAAACGTAATGCGACCGGAAAAATAAAATACGGTCAGCAACATTACGATTATGACAAAGGCGTTCTGAGTTTTACAGCTCCTAATCAGGTTCAGTATCTCGATTTGAAGACAATGGATTGTGAAAATACGGGTTATCTGCTAATTTTTCACGAAGATTTTCTGTTGAAACATTCTTTGGCAACTACGATTTCGTCTTACGGATTTTTCTCTTACGCAGTGAATGAAGCTTTGCATCTTTCTGAAGATGAGGAAAATGATTTACTTGGAATTCTGAATAAAATTGATAAAGAATGTCAGCACATTGACCAGCATACGCAGGAAATCATCTTGTCGCAGATTGAGTTGCTGCTGAATTATTCGAAGCGTTTTTACGAGAGACAATTCATTACCAGAAAAAGCGGAAGTCATCAGCTTTTGACAAAATTTGAAACGTTTTTGAATGATTATTTTGATAAAGAATCTTCTGAAAAAGGACTTTTGACGGTTCATCAAATTGCTGAAGCAATGAATCTTTCTGCGAATTATCTGAGTGATCTTTTGCGAGTGCATACCGGACAAAACACGCAGCAACACATTCACGAAAAGCTCATCAGCAAAGCAAAAGAGAAACTTTCGACCACGGAATTATCGGTAAGCGAAATTGCTTATGATTTGGGATTTGAACATTCGCAATCGTTCAGTACGCTTTTCAAAAAGAAGACGAAAATGTCGCCGTTGGAGTTTCGGCAGTCTTTTAATTGATAATTTTGCTCTCGCAGATTGGGCAGATTGAATTTAAAATCTACCCAATCTGCAAAATCTGCGAGAGTCTTATTTATTTTCGAAAATGTCTTCTCTCAAATTATTTTTATGCTCTCTTCCCCACTCGGAAAGTGCCATAATCACAGTTTTTAAAGTCTTGCTGTAATCAGTTGAAATATATTCTACAACCACAGGCGTTTGTTCGCTGTAAACGATTCTTTTTACAAAACCATTGATTTCCAGATCTTTCAGCTCGTTCGAAAGCACTCTCGCCGAAATTCCGGTAACGATTCTCTGAAGCTCATTGAACCGAATATTTCCGTGTTCCTGAAGAGCAATAATAATTTTGAGCTTCCACTTTCCTCCAATGACATAAATTGCATCTTCCACTGATGAAAGATGATTTTGGCAATTTATTTTGGTAAGCGGTTCTTCTAATTCAATACTATTTTCCATAAAATTAATCTCAAACTAACCAAAAGGTTACTACTAACCTTTTGTTCACTACTAACTTTTGATAAGCAAATGTACATAATTTTGTCAAAGAAATTTAAAATTAAAAAAATGAAACAAATTTTGCACATTATCTCAAGTCCGAGAGTGGAAGTATCTGCCAGCAGAAAATTAGGAAATGCCGTATTGGAAAAAATCCATGAGAAATATCCTGACAGCATTGTAAAAGAACGTGATCTCACGAAAAATTTGGTTCCGCTTTTGGAAGATGTCCACATCAATTCATTTTTCACGCCTGCAGAAAACCGAACTCCGGAACAAGAAACCATCAACCAATATTCCGAAGGTTTGATTTCAGAGCTGCAGGAAGCAGACATTATCATTATAGAATCTCCGATGTATAATTTTTCTGTGCCTGCTACACTGAGAGCTTATTTTGATTACACTTCGAGAGCAGGATATACTTTTAGCTATGACGAAAACGGACCAAAAGGACTGCTCAATAATAAAAAATTATACATCGCTTTCTCGTCAGGCAATGTTTATTCAGAAGGTCCTTACCAGATATATGATTCTAATGTTCCTTATGTCAAGAATGTTTTTAGTTTCTATGGCGTTACTGATGTCAGTGTTTTCCGTGCAGAAGGTCTTTCGATTCCGGGAATTATGGAAAACTCTTTAGAAAAAGGGATTGAAAGTATCGTAATTGATTAATTTCAAGTGATTGTTAGATAATTTTCTCTCGCTGATTGAGCAAATTTTGCAGATGATTGCGTTTAAAATCTGCTTCATCTGCTCAATCTGCGAGATATTTAAATTTTGGCTAAAGCCAATTTTGATTCTTAAAATAAAAACGGGCTAAAGCCCGTTCCTAATGATATAGTTATTTCGCTATAATTTATTCCTGAACTTCAAAAAGCAATCGCTCCCCGAATTTTTCTTCATTGATTTTTCCGTTGTCGTAAACCAGGTTTCCATTCACAAAAGTATGGGTGACTTTAGAATTAAAATTCATTCCTTCAAGCGGACTCCAGCCACATTTATAAAGGATATTTTCTTTTGAAACTGTCCAGTTTTCTTCTAAATCCACTAAAACCAAATCCGCTTTATAACCCTCTCTAATAAAACCTCGTTTTTCAACTCTGAAAAGAATCGCCGGATTGTGACACATTTTTTCAACGATTTTTTCTAAAGTAATTTTTCCGTTTCTAAAGTTTTCAAGCATCACGACCAAAGAATGCTGAACCAAAGGTGCTCCCGAAGGACATTTAGTGTAAACATTTTGTTTCTCTTCCCAAGTATGAGGCGCGTGGTCAGTGGCAATCACATCAATTCTGTCATCAAGAAGTGCTTCCCAAAGTCCGTCTTTATCTTTTTGAGTTTTTACCGCAGGATTCCATTTGATTAAACCACCTTTTGTTTCATAATCTTCATTCGTAAAAGTCAAATGATGAACGCAAACTTCCGCTGTTATTTTTTTATTTTTTAAAGGAATATCATTTCTGAACAGAGAAGTTTCTTTTGCCGTTGATAAATGAAAAACATGTAATCTTGCTCCGGTTTTTTCAGCCAATTCAATTGCTTTTGAAGAAGATTTATAGCAAGCTTCCTCACTTCTTATCAAATGATGAAATTTTACAGGAATATCTTCGCCATATTCATCCAGATATTTTTGAGTATTTTCTCTGATTGTTGCTTCATCTTCACAATGAACAGCGATCAGCATTTTGGTATTACTGAAAATATTTTCCAAAGTTTCAGGATTATCGACCAACATATTTCCTGTAGATGAACCTAGGAACAATTTGATTCCAGGAACATTTCTTGGGTTGGTTTTTAAAACTTCCTCTAAATTATCATTGGTTCCGCCCATCATAAAACCGTAATTGGCGTAAGCTTTCTGAGAACCTATTTCGTATTTATCAGCTAATAATTCCTGAGTTACAGCATTCGGAACGGTATTCGGCTGATCGATGAAGCTTGTTATTCCACCTGCGATTGCTGCTTTTGATTCTGTTTCAATGTCACCTTTATGCGTTAAGCCCGGTTCACGGAAATGAACTTGGTCATCAATAATTCCAGGAAGAAGGTATTTTCCTGAAGCATCAATAATTTGGTCAACATTTTCTTCAGAAATATTTTTCGAAATCTCAGAAATCAAATCATTTTCAATCAGAATATCGCTTTGGAAAACCAGATTTTCATTGACGATTTGGGCGTTTTTTATTAGAATTTTCATTTTTACTTTTTAGATATAAAGATTTGTATTGCACAAATTTAATATTTTCAGGAATGATTTTTAAACTTAAGTCTGAAAATTGTGAATTCTAATATTTACATTTGCACTTTAAAAAAATTAATTTGTACAAGAAATTATTTGGGCAAACCGCTGTGTACGGACTGAGTTCGGTTTTGGTGAGGATCTTTCCTTTCCTGATTGCACCCATCGTGACCAATGCATTCGGACCTTCAGCATCGTCACCTTTCGTAGATTGGTATTCGATTGCCGGAGTTATCACGGTTTTTTTGACCCACGGAATGGAAACTTCTTTTTTCCGTTTTGCTCAGGAAGGCGATATTGATAAAAAAACTTTGGTGTCTACTACAGCATTGAGTATTTTAGGAATCGGTTTAATTTATCTTATTCTAGGATACGTTTTCAGGCAGGAACTTGCGAATGCTTTTGAAACTCCTGATCAGGTTAATTATCTTGTTATTTTCCTATTCATTCTTTCATTTGATGCTTTTGCAACAATTCCTTCAGCAGTTTTAAGATTAGAAGGAAAACCTGTTTTATATACCATTTCAAAAGTTGCCGGATCATTGGTTTATTATTTTCTGATTGTATTTTTCATCAAATGGCTTCCTCATTACCCTAACGGAATTTTAGGTTTAAAATATGATCCTCAAATCGGTGTAGGATATGTTTTCATTGCCAACTTGGTTCAGAGTATTATTACTTTAGCCATAGTAGGGAAAGAATTTGTAAACTTCAGTTTCAGAAAGTTTGATTTTATACTTTGGAAAAGAATCATGAGTTATTCGTGGCCGGTAATGGTTGCAGGATTGGCCGGAGTAATCAACCAGACTTTAGACCGACAGTTTTTAAAATATTTACTTCCAAAAGAAGAAGCCAAACATCAGATTGGTGTTTATGGTGGTGTATATAAAATCGCAACATTCATCACAGTTTTCCGACAGGCGTATCAATTGGGTATTGAACCTTATTTTTTCTCAAGTTTTAAAGATAAAAACAATCACAAAACTTACGCAGTTTTGATGGATGTATTTGTGATATGCAACTGCCTCATCTACATCGGATTGATGGTGAACCTCCAATGGATTTCTGAAAAATACCTAGGAAACCCACTTTATTTTGAAGGTATTGAAATTATTCCTTTTGTGATGCTCGGTGCATTATTTTTAGGAATTTATCTCAATCTTTCTATTTGGTACAAATTATCTGACCAAACTAGAGTTGGCTTGTACATTTCATTAATCGGAGCTGCAATTACGATCGTCATCAACTTTACATTTATTCCGAAATATGGCTATTGGGCAAGTGCTTTCGCAGCACTGATTACCTATACAAGTATGATGGTTATTTCCTATATTTGGGGGAAAATACAATATCCTATTCACTATAACGTTAAAAAAATAGCAGTCTATCTAACCCTTTCGATTACCATTTCGATGGTCTCGTTTTACTATTTCAGATATAATTATTTTATAGGAAACGGAATGTTCATCTTCTTCATCGCATTTTTGATGTACAACGAAAGAACGATGATCAACAAAATACTCAGAAAATCATAAAATTTAAACTATACAATATCAAATGAAAATAATTGTTCCTATGGCTGGGCGTGGTTCCAGATTACGTCCACATACATTAACGGTTCCAAAACCATTAATTCCTATCGCAGGAAAACCTATCGTACAAAGATTGGTAGAAGACATTGCTAAAGTTGCAGGAGAGGTGATAGAAGAAGTTGCTTTCATTATCGGGGATTTTGGCGATGAAGTTGAAAAGTCTCTTCTTCAAATTGCTGAAAGATTAGGTGCGAAAGGAAGTATTTATCATCAGGAAGAAGCTTTGGGAACGGCTCACGCAATCAAATGTGCAGAGCAATCAATGACGGGAAATGTGGTTGTAGCTTTTGCTGACACGCTTTTCAGAGCAGATTTTACTCTAGATACTAACTCTGACGGTGTAATTTGGGTTAAAAAAGTAGAAGATCCTTCGGCTTTTGGAGTTGTAAAATTGGATGACTACGGTTTCATCACAGATTTTATTGAGAAACCTCAGACTTTCGTTTCAGACCTTGCCATTATTGGAATTTACTACTTCAACTCTGGAGAAAAACTGATGGACGAGATCAATCACATCATGGATAACGACATCAAAGTGAGTGGAGAATATCAGCTGACAACTGCATTAGAAAATCTTCGTCAGAAAGGCGCAAAATTCACTCTTGGAAAAGTAGATGACTGGATGGATTGTGGAAACAAAAACGCTACCGTAGAAACAAACAGTAAGATTTTAGCTTACGAAAGGGAAGAAATGTCTCACTTCACCGCTACAGCTACAATTGAGAATTCTCTGATTATTCAGCCTTGCTTTATCGGTGAAAATGTGAAAATTTTAAATTCAAAAATTGGTCCCGGAGTTTCTGTTGGAAACAATACAGTAATTATCAATTCAAATATTGAAAATTCTCTGATTCAGGAAAACACAAAAATCAACCACGGAAACCTTTCAAATTCAATGATTGGAAATTCTGCGCAGTATTTTGGGGTTTCAAGAGAAATTTCTTTAGGTGATTATTCTGTTCTGGATTTCCTAAATAAAGATTAATTTTATAAAAAATAAATTGACTTCAAACCACACAAAATGTTTTGTGTGGTTTGGCGTTAATATTGTAAAGTATTTATATAAAGAATTTATGAAAAAATGGATCACGTTATTGTTGGCAACAATGGTTATACTTTCATGTAAAACCAAGAAAAACGCTATGCAGAACGATTCTGAAAATGACAGCATCAAAATAGAAAATTTAGACGATAAAGATAAAATTGATGAAGGAAAAAACATTTCAGACCGATTGACTTTTTACGAAAACATTTATATACATCCAAAATTTGATCAGATAAAAATCAACAGTAAAATCACGGCAGATAATATCAGAGTGAGCCCTCTTGATGCTACAATTTATATTGAAAGTGATAAAAAAATATGGTCAAATATCAACTTCTTATTCTTCAATGCAGCGAGAGCAATCATAACACCAGAAGGTATAAAAGCTGTTGACAAATACAATAAAAATTATATTGATTCTGATTTTGATTATTTAAATAATTTACTGAATATCAACTTTATCGATTACAAAACTTTAGAGAAAATCCTTTTGGGACGTACTTTTCTTTTGGTAAGCAACAGAAATTCTAGTATTACAAAAAATGAAGACGGATATCAATTGGCATCCATTGTAAATCAAAAGATTGTCACTAATGACGTTGAGCGTGAGTATAAGATCAATATGAGATATTCAAATGATTATAATTTAATTTACGTTAAATTGCAGGATGTGAAATCCGATGACGCAGTTGAAATCGTATATGATCAATGGGAGACTTTTGACAATAATCTCAAATTGCCGCAAAGTGTTAAAATAATTATAAAAGGTTCAAAAACGAGTCAGATTTTATTGGAAAACACGAAATTTGGCTTCACTAAAATGGAAACACCTTATTCAGTTCCAGCCAATTATAAGAAAATTGAGATTAAATGATTAAAAAATTTAGCTTTTTAATAGGAATTCTGCTGTTCTCGTTGCACTTTGGGCAAAAGAAAGAGCAATTACAGCAACAAAATGCCGAGCTTAAAAAACAAATTGCAAAAATAAATACTGATTTAGCAAAAACAAGAAATGAGTCTAAACTCTCCATATCTTATCTCACAAGCGTTAATCAAAAATTAGCTTTAAGAGAGAAGGTTTTTAACAATACTCAGAAAGAGAAAAGATTTATAGAAGATGAAATTTATCTTCGCCAACTTGAGATCAATAGACAGAATCGCGAATTGGCAGTTTTAAGAAAAAACTACGCTCAGGTTCTGGTTAATGCTTACAAGAATAAAGGCGTTCAGAATAAAGTAACTTTCATCCTTTCATCTAAAGGTTTTGGTGAAGCGATGAGGAGAGTACAATATTTGAAACAATATTCTGATTATCAAGACAAAAAAGCTGCAGAAATCACTAATGCAGCAGTTGAGCTGAAAAAATCAGTTGAGAAAAAGAGACGATCTGCAGTTGAAAAAGAAAATCTTTTAGTTAATCAGCAAAAAGATTTAACAACCATCAGTGTTGAGAGAAAGCAGAAAGAGCAGCTGGTAAATGAGTTTAAGAAAAATGAAAGCAAACTTGCTGGCGAATTAAAACAAAAGCAAACTCAGTCTAAAGCTCTTGAAGGACAAATACGATCAATTATTGCTGAAGAAATTCGTAGAGCAAAGGCTGAAGAAGAATCTAGAAAAAAGCTGAAGCAGAAAAAATTCGTTTAGCAAAAATAGCTTCTGACAGAGAAAAAGCCAGAATTGACGCTGAGAACAAAGCAAGAGCCGAAGCCTTAGAGAGAGAAAGAAAATTAGCCGAAGTTGAAGCTAAAAAGGCAGCAGAGTTTGCAGCAAAAAGAGCCGAAGACGAGAGAAAAAGAAATGAAGAAGCTGCAAGAAGTGAAGCAAGTGCAAAAGATGAAGCAAGAAAAATTGCTGCTAAAAAAGCTTCAGATGATGCCGCTCTAAAATCAAGAGAAGCTGCTAACAAATTAGTCGCTGCAAAAGCTGCCGAAGCTGCATTAGAGAAAAAAACAGATGACGATAAAAAAGCTGCCGAAACCAAAGCGATGACTAATTATGGTGTTTCTACATCAGCGGGAAATAGCTTTGCAGCAAATAAAGGAAGACTAGCAATGCCTGCCTACGGTACAATCACCCACCGTTTCGGCAGACAACCTCACCCGGTATTTAAAAATATCGTGGAAGAAAATAACGGAATTAAAATTTCTGTAGCAAAAGGAACTAGCGCAAAAGCAATCTTCCCGGGAACGGTTTCTCAGGTAATGCCGGCAGCGGATGGAACAAAAACAGTTTTGATAAAACACGGAGATTATTTCTCTATTTATTCAAACCTTAGCAGCAATACAGTTTCGAAAGGTCAGCAAGTTTCTGCAGGAACTACTTTAGGCACTGTCGCTCAGGATTTTGATGGATCATTTACCTTAGATTTCCAGATTTGGAGAGGAGATACACCAGTAGATCCGTTAGGTTGGGTTTCAAATTAAAATATTAACTTTGTAAAAATTTTAGACATGTACACATTAACAATACTGTCATTATCTTGGCAACACCTACTGATTGTAGCAATTATCCTTTTAATTCTTTTCGGAGGAAAAAAAATTCCGGAAATGATGAGAGGTTTGGGTTCAGGTATTAAAGAATTTAAAGACTCTGTGAAAGAAGACGAAAAACCAGTAACTAAAACTGAAAATCCTACTTCGAACACAACAAACAATACCAGCAACTAATATTTTTCAGTTAAAATGAATTTTACTGACACCGCTTGGAAAATCTTCAATACATCAATTGAAGACTACCATGTTTTAGATAATATAGAAACTCCTATTAATAATACGTATCCTACTGATAGTTTGGAACGAATTTTGTATGCTAAAAATTGGATTGATACCGTTCAATGGCATTTGGAAGATATTATCAGAGATGAAAACATAGATCCCGTACATGCACTTCAACTTAAGAGAACAATCGACGCTTCTAATCAGAAGAGAACAGATTTGGTTGAGTACATAGACAGTTGGTTTCTTGATAAATACAAAAATATTACTCCAAAAACTGATGCGAAGATAAATACTGAAACTCCCGCTTGGGCAGTTGACAGACTATCTATTCTTTCGCTGAAAGTTTATCATATGTCGTTGGAAGCTCATAGAGAATCAGCTTCTGAAGAACATCGCGCAAATTGTCAAGAAAAGCTCGATGTGCTTTTGGACCAGAAACAAGATTTAACTACTTCAATAAGTCAATTGCTTACTGATATTGAGAACGGTGATGTTAAGATGAAAGTGTACAAACAAATGAAAATGTACAATGATGAAAGTCTTAACCCAATCCTTTATCAAAAGGAGCAAAAATGAAACGACTATATTTTTTCGGATTACTATTAATAATTATTATTTCCTGTGCCACAGAAAAGCCCAATGTTTCTCCGTTGTCGACCAGTTTTTACAGTGAAGCAAAAAAAGCGGAAGCAGAGGCCGGAGCGAGCAGCAGTTTTTCTATCAACATTAACGAAAATGTAAATGCTGCAGAAATTTCTAATCTGATTGCTACTTTTCCAAAATTTAAGAATACAGCATTGAACGAGGAAATAAATACTTTAAAATATTCTTTACAGAATTATTTATACGCGATTGACGCAGGTAATACTTCCGGAAAAAATAAAACCCTTAAAAGTTTAGAAAAATCTTATAAAAAAATTCAGAAGCTAAGATTTTATCTTGCAAAAGATGAAGATGCAGTTCTCAACAGATATTTGGTAAGATTAAAAACCAATGTTACTTTTATTGAAGACTCGATAAACAGTAAAAAATAACTTACAATTAAATGATTAAAATTCAGGCGGAAGCTAATGTCCCTACAGATCACGGGAATTTCCGAATGATAGCTTTTTCGGAAGAATCAAGTGATTGGATGCCTCACATGGCAATTATAGCCGAGCATACAGATTTTTCAAAACCTATCAATGTACGTTTCCATTCTGAATGTATCACAGGTGAAGTTTTTCACTCACAAAAATGCGAATGCGGACAGCAATTGGATGCAGCAATGAAATACACCCACGAAAACGGAGGAATCATTGTTTATCTGCGTCAGGAAGGAAGAAACATAGGCATCATCAATAAATTGAAAGCTTATTCGCTTCAGGAAAAAGGTTTCGATACCGTTGAAGCAAATTTAAAATTAGGATTGCCGGCTGATGACAGAAACTTCTCAGTAGCTATTGATATTTTAAATATTCTCGACGTAAAAAACATCAATCTTTTAACAAACAATCCTGAAAAGGTAAAGTTTGTAGAACAAAGTAATATCAATCTCAATTCAAGAATTCCTTTACAGATTCCAGCGAACGATTCCAGCAGAGAATATTTACAGACAAAGAAAGACTACTTCGGGCATCTTTTGGATGAACAAGATTAAATCAATTTCATTTAGATAAAAAAGCAAAGCTCTGGAATTACTTCCAGAGCTTTTTTAATTATAAAAAACTGAAAAGATTCTATTTTATTGTTGTTACTTTTGAATCATCAATGTTATAGTATTTGACAACAGCGTTATAATCACTATAATCTACAGAAGGGTTTGAACTTTTAAGAAATCCTGCTGGTACAAGAACAATTCTAAATGTTTGGTTATTATAAAATTCCGGTGTTGTTGTAACGTTATAAGTACCACTTAGGTAAATTTGAATATCATTTTTTGTAAAGTCAAAATCATAATCTAATTCTTCACCATTATTAAGATAAATGGTTTTAGGAATCTGTTCCCAAATTTTGTTACTCCCTGACAAGCCTTTTAATCTATATACTAATGCAACATCAGAATCTAACATTCCATATTGGCTAATTGACTGATTGATAAAATGCTGATCGGAAGAGCTGTTATATTGGAAACTTCTGGAGATTTCGAATACCCCAGAATATGTATCATTATCTACAGTCTGAATCACTTCATCATCATTATTATCACAGCTATATATAAAGAAACTAGCTAGAGCCAGTGTAAGAATTGGAAGAAATTTTCTCATTATTTTTAAATTTAATATTATTATTAATTACTCCGAATCAAAACATATACCAAAAAACGAAAAAACTTTGTTTCTGCTGTTTTTTTTAGTTGTATTTTTGTTCTTATTCAAAAATCATGAACAAAGTAGCTTTTCAATTACTCTTCATTTTACTGTTTATCAATTCACAAGTTTCAGCACAATATCAGCCGAAAAACACATCTCTGTCAGATCAAAAGAAAGCCCAACAATGGGTTGATAAAACCTACAATTTGCTTTCTCAGGACGAAAAACTAGGACAGTTATTTATTGTTGCATTGTACACCAATAAAGATGAAAACCATATCAATCAGGTTAGAAACATTGTCACCAATGATAAAATTGGAGGATTAATTCTGATGCAGGATGATGCCGCAAGGGAAATCAATTTAGTGAATGAATTTCAGCAAAAATCTAAAATCCCTTTGATGATTGGGATGGATGCTGAATGGGGAGTCTACCAGAGAATTGCAACAGCACATAAATTTCCTTGGGCGATGACTTTGGGAGCTATTCAGGACAAAAATCTGATTTATCAGATGGCAGCAAAAATCGCTGAAGACTGCAAAAGAATGGGTATCAATTGGGATTTCGCTCCGGTTGTAGATGTCAATACCAACCCCAACAATCCGATTATCGGAAACAGAAGCTTCGGTTCAGAAGTTTCTAATGTTACCCAATCAGCACTCTCCTATTCTAATGGTTTGCAGGACAATAATATTTTAGCCGCAATTAAGCATTTTCCGGGGCATGGTGATACGAATACCGATTCACACCTTGATCTTCCGGTGGTTTCACACAATTTAGAAAGATTAAGCTCAATAGAATTAGCACCTTTTAAAGCTTTGATGGATAAAGGAATTGGCGGTGTGATGGTTGCGCATCTTTACGTTCCAAGCTTAGAATCAGGAAAAGGGATTCCTGCATCGGTTTCAAAAAATATCATCACAGGTTTACTGAAAGAGAAATTCGGATATAAAGGTTTAATTATTACTGATGCTTTAAATATGGGAGCAGTTGCCAACAAATATAAACCAGGCGAATTAGATGCATTAGCTTTCAAAGCCGGAAACGACATCATGCTTTTCTCACAAGGAGTTGCTGAAGGTAAAAAACTCATTCAGAAAGCTATTGACAATGGTGAAATTCCTCAGGCAAGAGTGGAAGAAAGTGTAAAGAAAATTCTACTGACTAAATATTTTTTAGGCTTAAATCAATACACTCCAAAAAATCCTGAGAACGTCAACTTAGACATTAACAATGATTCTCACAAAATATTGGTTCAGAATCTTTACGCAAATGCTTTAACTTTAATAAAAGACGAAAAAAAATTACTCTCTCTAAACTGCAAAAACACTTGTTACTACGTTCCTTTGGAAGAAGCACCTTATCAGACTTTTGCAGATCAGCTCAATTTAAATTCAACAGTTATCATTAAAAAAGCTTCGGAAATAAAAACAATTCCTGCAAATTCTACTGTGATTGTTGGTTTTCATAAAGATAATTCGACGGCTTACAAACCATATAAAATTTCAGCGGAATCTAAAAAGGTTTTGGAAGATTTAGCTAAAAATCAAAATGTGATTCTCAATGTTTTTGGAAGTGCTTATGCTTTAAAGGATATAGATTTATCTAAAGTTTCTACTGTTTTGGTATCTTACGAAAACAATGATGATTCGATGACCGCAACAGCAAACGCTATCAACGGAAAAACAAAAATCTCAGGAAGACTTCCGGTTTTAGTCAATGATCAACTGAAAGCCGGAATGGGTATCACTTTAGAAGCTCCACAGTTTTCAAATCAACAGAATTCACCACATCAAAATAATTAAAGATAAACGTTTAAAGCGTTCCATCTGACAACCAAAAAATAAAATAAACAGATGAAAATAGGCATACTTTGCTACCCAACATACGGCGGAAGCGGAATCGTGGCAACAGAACTCGGGATGTCTCTTGCCAACAAAGGCTATGAGGTACACTTCATCAGTTCGGCACTTCCTGCAAGATTAGATATCACCAACCCAAATATTTTCTTTCATAAAGTCAATGTTCAGACTTATCCGCTTTTCCAATATCAGCCTTATGATATTGCATTGAGCTCAATGATTTACCGTGTGGTGAATCTTTACAAATTAGATTTGCTTCACGCACATTATGCTATTCCTTACGCTTATGCAGCGTTTACGGCAAAGCAAATGCTGAAAGAAGACAATAACGACATTCCTTTGGTGACGACACTTCACGGGACAGACATTACTTTGGTTGGACAACACCCAAGTTATAAACATGCGGTAGAATTTTCTATCAACCAGTCAGATGCGATTACTTCCGTTTCTGAAAGTCTGAAAAAAGATACCCTGCAGTTTTTTAATATTAAAAAAGAAATTCAGGTGATCACCAATTTCATCGACAATTCTGAGTTTGATGAATTGAATGAATGCCAGAGAACTCAATTTGCGAGTCCGGACGAGAAAATTCTTATTCACGTTTCCAACTTAAGACCGGTAAAGCGTGTGGAAGAAGTACTGCAAATATTTAAAAGCGTTGAAAAGAAGGTTAAATCTAAATTGATCATCATCGGTGAAGGTCCAGACATGGAAAAGGTGAATTCTTTCTTAGAAGAGAATCCGGAATTGATTTCTAAAATCCGTCTTTTAGGCAAAGTGAATGATCTTTACAGAATTTTACAACTGTCTGACGTATTCTTACTTCCTTCTGAACAGGAAAGTTTCGGTTTGGCAGCTTTGGAAGCGATGGCAGCATACACGCCTGTTATCAGTTCAAACGCCGGTGGAATTCCGGAAGTAAACATTCAGGGCGAGACAGGATTTTTAGCGGAAATCGGAAACGTAGAAGCCATGAGTAATTACACGATTAAACTTCTCAGCAACGAAGAATTATTAGCTCAAATGAAAATCAACGCAAAGGAGCAGGCGATTAAATTTGACCTGAAAAATATCCTTCCTATTTACGAGGAAATGTATAAAACGACGATTGCAAATTTTGTGAAGGAAACGGCAAAAGTTTAAATCTTCATTAAAATATAAAATAAAAATCAGGGCAATTGCTCTGATTTTTTTTGAACTTAAACTTTTCTAAAACGCTCACTAATGCTTCCGGAAAAGAAATAATTTTCACGTATTTCATTTTAATCAACTTTTCAAATTCAAATTTTTCTTAAATTAGTGGTAACACAAAACACCACCGATGAACGAAAAATTATTACAATATCTTTGGAATTTCAAAGTATTCACTCATTATAACTTCACAGATTTAGACGGAAACCCTATTGAAATAGTAGATTTTGGGAAGTGGAACAAAGATTCCGGACCGGATTTTCTGATGGCTAAAATCAAGATCAACAACGTCATATTAGCAGGAAATATAGAGTTACACGTACGATCTTCCGACTGGATTTTCCACCAGCATTCTAAAGACCCGAATTACGAGAATATCATTCTGCATGTTGTTTTTCAAAATGACGTAGACATTGATGAACTCAGTAAAAAGAATATCCCTACATTAGAATTGAGAAACCATATTGATGAAAGTATTTTCGGGAAGTATGAGAAACTGTTGAAAGAAAGTCAGTTTATTGCCTGTGAAGATCTATTTAACCCTGATAAAATTCCGGTTCATTTTCATGAAGAAAGTTTATTACAGAAACTTGAAGAGAAATCTGCCGAACTTGAAAAAGATCTTGAAATTCATAAAAACAACTATGAAGCAGTCTTATTTTACAGCCTCGCTTATTCTTTTGGATTAAAAGTAAATGCGCATCTATTTAAACAAATTGCTGAAAGTATAGATTTCAACGTTTTCAATAAAATTCGTCAGAACAAAAATCAGGTTGAAGCCTTGCTTTTTGGGATTTCAGGCTGGCTTGAAAAACCTGAAGATGAACAAATGAAAATCTGGAAAAGAGAATTTGATTTCCTAAAAGCTAAATTCGACATTTCTGACCTGAGTATTCGTCCCAAATTTTTAAGATTAAGACCACCCAACTTCCCTACCCTTCGTTTATCGCAATTGGCAGACCTTTATCATCAGCATCAAAATTTATTTTCAAAAATCATCAATGCTAAGAACACTGATGAATTGATGCATATATTTAAAGATGTAAAGGCTTCTGATTATTGGGACAATCATTTTAATTTTGGGAAAGTTTCAACTGTTAGCCAACCGAAAGTTTTAACTAAAGACTTCATTGAGTTGATTATTCTCAACAGCATTTTACCTTTAAAATACACTTATCACAAATACCACAACGAAGAAATCGCTGAAGAGATTCTGGCGTTTTACAAAGAACTTTCGGCAGAAAAAAATTCAATTGTTGATGGCTGGAAAAATTTAGGGCTAAAGATGAAAAATGCGCTGCAGACGCAAAGTTTGATTTATCATTACAAAAATTACTGCACACCAAAAAATTGCTTAAATTGCAGCATCGGATTTAAAATTTTAAAAGAAAGCAATCATGTTTGATAACCTGCGTCACAAGATGGAAAGAGAATGGTTTGGGGTACTCACAAGAATGGGCGCCAAGCTGGGAATTCCTGTTTCTAAACTGCGGATTTTCTTTATCTACTCTACTTTTGCAACTGCAGGATTTTTCTTTTTAATCTACCTCGGATTAGCTTTCACGCTTTGGATCAAAGATATTTTCATCACGAGAAGACCTAGTGTTTTTGATTTATAATTATGGAATTTTTACAGATTACTTCACCTGACGATTACCGCATAAAGCAGATTTACGACTCTTATGCTTCTAGTTTCCCTGAAGATGAAAGACGAGATTGGTACAAGTTTGTGCGTTTGTTTGAGCACCCGCAAGTGAAAGTAATTTCTGTTTTACATGAATCTGAAAACATTGGTTATCTCGTACTTTGGGAACTGAAGAATCATGTGTTCGTAGAACATTTTGAGGTTTTTGTGGAGTTCAGAAATCAAAAACTCGGTTCGCATATCACAGATTATTTATTTAAAAATCATCCGAGAATTGTTCTGGAAATTGAACCTGAACATTTGAATGAAGATTCTAAACGACGGTTTTCTTTTTACCAGAGAAACGGTTTTCATCTGATTGACGAGATGTACATTCAGCCAAGTTATGGTGAAGGTAAAAAACCGCTTGAGCTGTGGCTATTATCCAACTATCATCCGGAAAATCTTGATGAAGTGAAAGATGAAATTTATGATGTTGTTTATCATTAATTGCGATTGACTTTGCTACTCTCCGCTTAATTTATTCAGCTTAGAATATTCTACAAATGCAGTTTTTAATTCATATTCTATTTCTAAAGGTTTGAAGGTTTTTCTGAATCTTTTTGAAAGATGATTTACTCGCTCGGCGTAGTAGAGAAAATGGTCGATTCCTTCTTCATTCATACCATATTTTGTAAGAAAAGTTAGGTCGATTTCTTTTTTCACTCTACTTAAAAAATCCTGCGTTTCACCAAAAGTTGGTGCAGTAATTTTAGGAGCCGATGCTTTTTTGATTAAACGTACCGCTTCGCCGATCACTTTAATCACATTAACCTGCCCTGCATTAAAATCGTGACCTTGAAATGTTTTTGGAACTTCATTCTTCGGAATTGGAACCGACATAGGAGCTTTTATATATTCTTCCATTGAGGATTTCAACTTCGCTACTTTCCTCGAATCACTCATATGTTTATTATCTCTTTCCAAATTACCGCTCGGTTTGTATTCAATTTTCACTTCGGGAATTAAAGTTTCAGCTCTCAAAAGAACAACATTCATTTGATTATTAAAACTCTCTTTTTGATCATTTTATCCGTTCGGTAATAACTTTCTTTTATAAATCGTACTTCATCATTTTCATCAGCTTCAATCGTGAAATTTCCTGAAACATCACTTGTTGAACGGATATTTTTAGTAACATTTAAAACTAAAACAGCATTCAAATTCACATCCTGATCATCCGTAATTTTGCCGGACACTTTTTGCTGCCCGAATATTTGAGTAACGGTAAGAGAAAAAGCGGTGATAATGCTCTTGATAAAAATGGTTTTCACTTGGTGGAAGATTTTAATTGATTTGTCGTACTGTTTTTCAGTCTTTCAACATATATGGGAATCACCGTTTCTATACCCAACATTGCTCTTGACAGGTTTTTATTTTTAACAGCTGATTCTACGTCAGGCTTAATAATAAAACTAAATTCTAAAAACTCAGAAATTCTTTCTGCCGGAATCTCAGAATCTACAAAATACTCATCATCAATCCTCTTACGAATCCAGCTGATCTTATCTTGTACATCTTCATATTTGTACCATCTTTTCTGCTTTCTTGCTTTACCACTGATTAAATCATAGACTGCCTGCACATTTACAGATCCGAAAGCTGCTGCTATGAGAACTTTTTTTAATTCTGCAGGAACTTCTCTTGGCTTTTCAGGAGGTTTTGGAAGTCCTATATTTTCCTGAAGTTTTGCAACCTTGTCTTCTTTCGCAAGCCTTTTCGAATCTTTATTTAAATCTCCTGTAAGATTCAAAATTTCAACTTCTTTTATCTCTTCCGGGATTCTAATTAGAACAACATTTAATGAGGAATTATAATCAAAAATACGTTTTGCAGCTCTTTCATAACCCGCTTTTGAAAATCTGATTTCGTCATTTAAACAAGCTTCAATTTCAAAATTTCCAGCAGCATCACTATACGTTTTTTTATCATTAGAAATATTGACCACCAAAACTTGAGTGATCACCATATCATTTTCGCTGATTATTTTGCCTGAAATTTTCTGTTGTGAAAACAAATTACTAAGAACAAAGAAAATAAGAATCAAAAAAAATATTTTAAAAAAATATGATTTCATCACCTTCTATTTTTGTGTTAGTGGCGTTTTATAAGATAAAATCCTCGTTAAAACGGCTCTTTGAAATCTCATCAAATCGGCATCACTGACAAAACCGTATTTTAAAATACTTCTTCGTTCAAAACCGCCAGCCAATACATAGCTAATGAAATGTTGAACCTGGGAATTTTCTATTTTTAAATCATTGAAATACTCATAACCCAAAGCACTTACCAAATACTTCATAAAATCGATATCGTCCCATTTATCTTTAACTTTCCCGATTGCAAAGCCTTGTCCTTTCGGCTGTACAAACTCGCCGGGTCTTGCAGCAAGAATTCTCGGGTCAGATTTTTGCTTTATGTAAATCGCCAGATCTTTTTCAGTTTCTCAACCTTTCTTGGAGGGTTTAACGTCTTCGTATCGATTTTCAAATCACCGGTCAAAGCTTTTTTAATTTCAACTTCATCAATCAGTTGTGCAGATCTTGTCAACTTAATATTGATGGGTGAAGCAATATTTTCTTTGGTAACACTTGCATTGACTCTGTCATAACCGATTTTGATGAAACGTAGATTATCGCCTTGTCTTCCCGAGATCATAAAATGTCCGTCTCGATTGGTTTCCACGCGTTCATCTGTTCTTATGTTGATAACCGTAACGTCAGGCATTTCTATATTTTCTTCAGAAATTACCTTCCCAAAAATATATTCCTGAGCATTGATGCTGACAAAGAAAAATAAGGATAGAATAAAGAGTAATTTTAATTTCACAGATTATTGTTTTATAGGGCAAAACTAAAGTAATTTTTGTTGAATTTCAGAAGTTTAACCACCGTTAACGCTTTTAGTATTATTTTTTGAATTTTTCTTTTTGAAACTGTTAAAAACCAATCTTTAATTGTTAAAATTTCATTTATATTTTAATTAAATTGCAGACTCAATCTCTGCAAAACATGAACAATTCTTACACGGTCATCAATGCCTCTGCTGGCTCCGGGAAAACCTATGCACTCGTGCAGCGGCTTCTGATGATTTGTCTGCGATATCCCAATCAGCAGCATTCTATTCGCAATATTTTGGCGTTGACGTTCACCAACAAAGCAGCGAATGAGATGAAAGAAAGAATTTTGTCGTGGTTGGGAAATTTTACCGCAGACAATTATGCTGATAATGCAGATTTAAAAAATATTCAGACCGCTTTTGAAAGTGAAGGCATAAAAATTACGATTGATGAACTTCATTTCAGATCAAAAAAATTGCTCGATTACGTTCTTCATAATTATTCAACATTAAATATCGGGACTATTGACCGTTTCAACTCTCGGTTGGTCCGAAGCTTTTCTTATGAATTAGGCTTAGCTAAAAATTTTAATCTTGAAATTGACGCAGAACCATTTCTGATTGAAGCAGTTGACAAAATGCTCGACCAGATTGGAGAAAACGACAGCATTTCAAATTCCTTTATGGATTATGTGGATTATAGTCTTGAGAATAATGAGCGAATTAATTTAAATAAAAACCTTTACGATTCTGCAAAAGAATTTGTAAAAGATATTCATTACGAGCATCTTAAAAACAATAAGAGTTTCGATGACAGCAAATACGAAGACATTAAAAATACGCTTCGAAAAGAAATTGTCACCAATAAAAAACGTTCAGTAGAAATTGCAACACAGTCTATCGAACTTTTCAAATCAAAAAATATTGAAGTTGAAGATTTTTCTCAAGGCAAAAATGGGATTGGCGGGTTTTTCACTAAAATTATAGATTTCTATAGCAAAAAAAGACCTGGATTTCCTTTTCCAACAAATGAAGAAAGTGCTTTAAACAATATTCAAAAAGGAGCGGCAGCAAAATCAAAACATAAAGAGTCCGAGATTTTTGAAATTCTCGAGCAGCTTTTGGAAAACAGAATGCAGTTGATCCTTTTATTTATTGAAACTCAGAAAAAGGAGAAAATTCTTTCAGCTTTGCTTCCTTTAAAAGTTAATAAAGACATTCAGGATGAATTGAAAAAAATTGAGGACGAAAATGATTTGGTTCTTCTTTCTAAATTTAACATCCTCATCAACGAAAATCTAAAGAATGAACCGTCAGCTTTTATTTATGAAAAAGTAGGTTCGCAGTTTCAGCATTATTTCTTTGATGAATTTCAGGATACATCAGAACTCCAGTGGCAGAATTTCATGCCGTTGAGAGATCACAGTGTTTCTACAGAAAATACTTCATTCACATTGGTTGGCGACCCGAAACAGAGTATTTACCGTTTCAGAGGGGGAGAAAGTAAATTAATGCTTGATATTATCAATAAAAAAGAAATTTCTCCTAAAGAAGCTGAATTATTGGTCTTAAAGGACAATTGGCGAAGTGCGAAGAATATCGTTCAGTTTAATAATGAGCTTTATCAATTTCACTCAATCGATTTAGAAGAAGAGCATAAAAATATTTTTGGAGTTGATGCTGAGCAGAATTCAAAATCTAAAATCGAGGGTCGCGTAAAAGTTAGTTTAATTGAAAACCTTACAAAAGAAGATTTTTACAATGATGTTTCTGAGAAAATGCAGAAAGATATTCAGGAATGTCTTGACAACGGATTTAGATTTTCAGACATCACGATTTTATGCCGTGGTAACTTTGACATTTTCAGTTATTCTCAGAAATTAGGTAATTTAAAAGTAAACTATAGAGGTGAAGAAACGAATATCAAAACTATTTCCGACAAAGGTTTAACGTTAGAATTATCAAATACTCTGCAGGCGGTCATTCAGTTTTTGAGATGGGAAACCAATCCGAAAAACAAACCTCATTTGATCATGCTGATGTTTTATCTGAACCGTTTGGGCAGAATTACGATGACAGATTTCAGTTTAGATATTAAAGAAATTCTTGGGATCAATACTCATGAAGAAATTTTAGAATTTATTCAAAACAAATATGCTTTAAAACTGAAACAGGATAACTTCCCGAAATTTAATCTCTACAATTTTGTTGAATACTACATTAACGAATTTGCTGTTGAAAATAAGGAAACAGACTTCCTTTTAAATTTCCTTGAAATGCTTTTCAATTTCACTCAAAATGCAGGTGCAAGTACGAAAGAATTTTTGAAATACTGGGACGAAGAAGCCTCAAAACACACCATTCAGGCATCTGAAAATATTGATGCTATTCAGATTATGACCATTCATAAAGCGAAAGGTCTGGAATTTCCGGTGGTTTTTATTCCTTTGGAAAACAAAAACTCTGACAGTCAGTTTAATAATTGGTTTGATACCGACGACGATGAAGCCCTGAAGTCAGTGAACATTAATCAGTTTAATAAAAATCTTGAAGCCTACGACCCTGAAATTGAAAAATTTAACCAAATCAATTCCTACAAAAATTTCGTAGACCGACTTTGCCTACAATATGTTGCGACCACAAGACCTGTGGAACAACTTTTCTTTTATCTTCAAAAAGCCAATAAAACCTCAAATAACCTCGAGATTTTAGAATTTATTCAATCTAAAAATGTTGAAAATTTGGATGAGTTTGATTTGTATGAAACAAAACCTGAAATGCTGGTAAAACACACCAAACACAAAACTTCATCTTACAAAACCAAAGACATAGAGAATCTGAGTAGCAAGCACGAAAAAAGCACTTCTATCAAAATTGCGACGCCTTCGAAAACCTACCAGGAAAGAAATAAAAAAGTGCGAACCGGAATTTTTGTCCACGAATTATTATCTAAAATAAATACTGAAAAAGACATCGAAAAAGTATTAGAAGCTTACACTTTGGAAGGTCAGATTACTTTAGAGGAAAAGGAAGATATTCACCTCGCTTTAAAAGAAATTATCACAAAACATTCTGAATTTTTTGATGAAAAATGGGAAGTGATTAACGAAAAAGACATCATGATTTCCGAAAGAGGAATCAGTAAGATTTACCGTCCAGACCGTATCTTAAAAGGCGACGAAGGTTGTATTATTGTAGATTTTAAAACCGGGCAAGAATCTGAAAAGAATGAAAAACAGATTGAAACGTATAAAGCTGTACTGGAGAGTTTGGGAATGAAAGTTTTGAAGACGCAGTTGATTTATTTGTAACCTGATTTCCAAATTACCTTACAAAGTATCGGCGGCACCTTTGGTGCCGCCGATACTATTTTATATTCCTAAATAAACTAAGCCTTCGTATCTGGTACAAAAACTCTCTGTGACAGCTCTTGATCAAATAGATATAAAGCTGATGGATTATCACAAACCATTTTAATTTTGGTTACATACTGAGATGCACTCGCTTCCTCTTCCACTTGCTCGTTGATGAACCATTGTAAGAAAGAAGTTGTTGCGAAATCTCCCTCATCATTTGCATTTTTTACGATATTAAAAATACTCTTTGTTACTTTTTTTTCATGCTCTAGAGCTTTTTCAAAAATATCAACTGCATCATTAAATTCATAAGGTGGTTTTGCAATTTCACCAATGATGATTTGACCTCCTACATCGTTTAGAAAATCAAACATTTTATCTGCATGCATCAATTCTTCTTTACATTGAACTCTGAAGTAATTGGCAATTCCATCAAGATCTTTTGCAGAAAACCATGCAGACATTGAAAGATAATATTGAGCAGCATATTGCTCGTGAGCTATTTGTTCGTTTATTAACTGTGCTATTTTTTCGCTTACCATAATAAAAATTTATACTCAAAATTACGCATTATAAGGCGAATTGAAAAGTTTTCAGCCAAATTTAGATTTAGATTGAATACAAAAAAGGATGGAATTGCTTCCACCCTCTAACATTAAAAAATCAAAATTATAAACTATCAGTTTACTTGGGCTTGAGGTGCTGGTTTCAAACCATGTCTCATTTTTCTATCACCCTTAAAACCTTTTTCTTTCATCATCGCTCTTCTTTCTTCCATTTTTGCTTTTTTTCCGGCTTGCCATTTATCATATTGTTCCGGCGAAAGAATCTTTTTCATATCATTATCCATCTGCTGTCTTTTTGCCTTCATCTGTTCCATTCTCGCTTGTCTCTGCTCTTTATTTTTTTCGAAGTCATTCTTCATTTCAGCTTTTCTTTTTTCATGAAGACCTTTGATTTGAGCAATTTGACTTTGATTTAAATTCAGCTCTTTCTGCATTTCAGCCATTCTTTCCTGCTCTTTTTGCTGCATCTTCTGCTTCATTTCCTCTCTGCTTATTTTTTTATCCTGAGGAACCTGTTGAGCCATTGCAAAACTTCCCATTCCGATAAACGCTATTGCTAATACTAATTTTTTCATTTGTTTTAAATTAATTAATTGGTTCGTTATATCTGTTTGATATGCATTTTTAAGTAAAGTTAAATGAGTAATTCATAAAAAATGTTAAACTTTAATATTAATATTTTTATAATTTATATTAAATAAAAGGAGATTAGGTAATAAAACCCAATCTCCACACCACTCAAATATAATATATGAAAACTAATTTCTGACTAAGCTGTTTCTGAATCCACCTGAACTCCTTCCTTCACCTCCACTATTTTGTTGTCTTGGTGTGCTATTTTGTCTTGGGCTGGCACTTTCGATTCTTTGCTGAGATCTGAATCCTCCGTTTCCTCTTGTACCATTATTTTCAGACCTTCTCGGTTCAGCAGCTCTCGGTGTACTCGCTTCGGATTTATTATTATTTCTAAATCCACCGCCGGCATTTTCGTTTCCTCTCACTCCACCATTTCCGTTATTACCTCTTACGCTGTTATTACCTCGAACTCCATTATCAGAATTTCTGAAACCACCACTATTTCCATTATTTCCTCTCACTGCATTATTTTGGTTTCTGAATCCACCGGAATTATTGTTATTTCCATCTCTGAATCCTGAGTTTCTAACCACATTCAAGGTAGGATTATCATTTCTTCTGAAACTATTTCTGTCAACTCTGTAAACATTAATATTTACATTTCTGTATCTTGGCATTACCCTAAACCTCGGTGAATAATACGTTCTTCTATAGTTTTGGAAATAAACAATCGGACTTTGTCTGTGGTAATAATTGTTTTGGAAAACTACAAACACTCTTGGTCCTAAAATTCTTTCCATGGCATAGAATCTGTCATAATACCATCTGTCCGGGTTATATCTGTAAAAATTATTCCATCCGGAAAAGCTTGAGTACAGGTTGTTCAAATATAAAATCTGATCAATTTGCCAACGGTTTAATCTATTTTGCTGGAAGAAAACATTCCAATTAATATTGACAATACTGTTTCTATAATCGCTGTACTGACTCTGATAATAATCTTGAGGATAATAATCCTGAGGATAATTGTAATAATAATCGTCCGGGAAATAGTTTTGATCATCCTGATCAGAGTAATATCCGTCATTATTTCCGTAACCATCATTGTATCCGTTGTTTGGATATTGCTGAGCAAACGACAAAGTCGCTAAAGTCAAAGCAAATCCCAAAAGTATTTTTTCATTTCTATAAGCATTAATTGGTTAATTGTTCAGAACTCTCATTCTTGTCTTTTGGATGTAAAGAAAAAAAAGAAGTTAAACCCTAAAGTAAAACTTCTTTCACAAATATCTTAATCAGCTGATAATCAATAACATTATTTTCATTAAGCACGACCACTGTCTTTGATCCAATCTGAAATTTTATGGTTGAAAGATGTATTTCCCGTTAAATTTTCTACATTTAAATGCATTCTGTATCGCCAATAATGAGGAAATACTGAAGGATTATTAATTCTCTCATCGTCCATATTGGGATTCGTCAATTTTTCATCTGTTGCAAAGAATTCCTGAATCGGAAAAATTGCAAGCATCGCATCATTGTACAGATGTTGTTTCATAATGATTTCAGCCAAATGAGGTTCTAAATTCTCAGGAGCTTTACCATACTGCATCAATTGCTGATTATAAAATCGCTGAGTTAATTCAGCATTTTCTTTCCACCACTGTCGCAACGTTGAGCTGTCGTGAGATGAAGCTGTGACCACATTCAGATAACCTGCATTTTTAGGATTGTAAAAAGGAATCTGTTCTGATGGCATTCTCTGAACTTTCAAAGCAACAATCGCCAATTCATCCATCACTTCAGGAACACAATCCGGAACCATTCCTAAATCTTCTCCGCAAATCAACATTTTTGTAGAGTTTAAAATGACCGGAAGCTTTTCCATTGCCTTTTCTTTCCACATAAAATCTTGTCTCTTGAAGAAATAATCCTGATACAATTCATAAATTGCCTTTTTCTCCCAATCTGAAAGATATTTATACGATTCAGTTTTAAATGCATTAAATCTCGGATGATACACCGTTTGCTCATCTCTTTCCTCAGTTAAAAACAAAACATTGGCACAAAGCGCAATCAATTGTTCTTCTATAGAACCCGCAGTTTTTTTCTTGAAATAGTCTGCAAGCTTTCTTTGAGTATCAAATTCTTCTTTGAATGAATACGTTCCGTCTAAATTATTATTTAAAAATTCTAAAGCCTTATTACTTTGCTCTCCGAAATAATTCCAAAGAATCATATCGTTGATAAACGGTTTACAGTATCTGTCGAAATCAAAAGGAATATGCCTTGCTTTAAATTCTTCCAAGACAACAGGAATAGCCGGGTAAAAATACCCTAAAATCCCTTGCGTTGCAGAAATCGGCATCCTCCAGATTCTGAAAAACCCGAGAATATGGTCAATTCTCATCGCATCAAAATATTGCTCCAAGGCTTTGAAT
This sequence comes from Chryseobacterium sp. 3008163, assembly GCF_003669035.1. Taxonomy (NCBI): domain Bacteria; kingdom Pseudomonadati; phylum Bacteroidota; class Flavobacteriia; order Flavobacteriales; family Weeksellaceae; genus Chryseobacterium; species Chryseobacterium sp. 3008163. Next base: position 1,863,932 of record NZ_CP033070.1, read on the forward strand.
CTGTTTTTCCACCATTGGAAATCGTCAGCTTTCATGGCATCCCAATCATAAGTCGGGAATTCCCAGTTTTGCCCAAGTTCTGTAAACTGATCTGGCGGTGCACCGGCCTGAAAATCCATTCCGAATAATTCTGGCTCAGTCCATGCTTCTACAGAATGTCTGTAAATACCTATTGGTAAATCTCCCTTTAAAGAAACTCCTAAACTATGAATATAGTCGACAGCATCTTTCAGTTGTTGATGAAGTTGAAACTGTACCCAAGCATGCAACATTGAAGCGTCATAATCTTTACTTTTAACAGAGAAAAAAGGAGCTATTTTTCCGGCGATGTATTTCTTATGAGTTTTCCAATTGTTGAAATTCGGTGTTTTATATTTATCTCTCAACACACAGAAAGCAGAATAAGGTAAAAGCCAGCTTTCATTATCTTTCAAGAACTTTTTAAAGTTTCGGTCTTTATAAATTTTTTCTTTTTCGAGATTAAAAACTGCTTTCAGATATTTCCATTTAGAAGAAATCATCTTTTCATAATCAATTAACTCCAAAGAATTTAATTCCGCTTTTTCAGCTTTAAATTCTTCAACTAATTCTTTAGGTAATTTGTAATCTAAATTTTGAATTGAAATATACTGCGGATGTAAAGCATACACAGAAACTGCAGCATAAGGATAAGAATCTGTCCAAGAATAGTTTGCGGTGGTATCATTAATTGGTAAAATCTGAATAATTCCTAATGAAGTTTCATCGGCCCAATCAGCCAGTTTTTTTAAATCTGAAAATTCACCTACTCCAAAACCATCTTCACTTCGCAAAGAGAATACAGGAATAGCAACTCCCGCATCGTGGTACATTTGATAAGATTTAAATTTAAAATAATGATCTGCACAAATTTGCAAAACATCTTTCTGAAGATTAGGAATCGTGTACCTGTTTTCTCCACTTTCTACATCAAAAACTTTTCCTGCAACTTTATCAAAAATTGCATATTTATATTGAATTAAATGATTTTCAGAAATCTCTACAGATGTTTCCCAAATACCAAAATCGGTTTGAGAAAGATGAACGGCTTTGTTGTAATCCCAATTCCCCAAAGATTCTGCATTTCCAAACAAAACAATTTCCCAGTTAGGGTTATAAACAGGCGCTTCAATTCTGAATAAATGACTATGCTTCTTAAGAACAGATAACTTTTTCGGAACAAACTGATTCAGTTTATTATGTAATATTTTGTTGTTGAGATAATTTTCAGGAAAATTTTTGTTGTTCCACTGATCAAAAATCAAAAACTCTTTGTAGTTATGAGGAAAACCTAATTCATGCGAAACAAATTCTTGTCTTACGACATTATTTTTATCGTCAACAAGCTGATAATGGTAAGAAATTGATTTTGAAAAATAATCTACTTCACTTTTCCAAAAGCCATCTTCTGTATAAAACATGGCGTGAATTTTAGACGCATTGCCATTTTCGCTAATCACCAACTGCAGATTTTCACCAACTTTTGCACGATAGCCAACGTTAAAATATAATTTCATCTATCTATTTTTTTATAAAAATACAGTTTTAAAATTGAAATACAAATGGTTACAATATCAAATAATCATTAAAAAAACCTTTTTCAAGTCTGAAAAAAGGTTCTTCTAATCATTTAAAAAATCAAAATTTATTCTGTTACAAGAATTTTTTTATTCAATAAAGCTTTACCAGCTTCATTTGTAATATTGACGAGGTATGAACCACTTACTAAATTTTTAAGATCAACCTGCTGGTTTAATTGACCATCTTTTACAGATAATCTCTGCGTCAAAACAGCTTTTCCTGACAGATCAAAAACATTTACTTTGATGTTTCCATTTACCGATTTGTCATTCACATTAACGTAGATGAAATGCTCGTCAACTTTCGTCGGATATACATCTAAATTAGCAAAAACAGTTGCAGAAGCTGCTCTGTCATTGACAAAATACTTACTTGCTAAATCGTAAATATGCAGGTTAGTTTCGCCCGGAAGTTGTTTTGCTTCAAGATTGTCAAGGCTTAGCTCGTATAATGCAGCTCCTTTTGCACTTGCAATCACCACTTTACCTTTAGAATTCACGGCTGCTCCGTTTACAGAATATGTTTCAGGAAGCCCTGATATTTTGCCTACAAATTTTGCCTTTAATTCTTTAGTTGAAACTTTAAAAACGTTTCCTGCAGTTGAGAATACATAGAAATTATTATCTCCGTCAGCAATCATATCTCCGCCAAATCCGGTTTCCATAGCTGTGAAAGAATTCTTCCCATTTGCAGCATCATCTTTGATAATTCCAAGGTCGTTTACAATGTACTGATTGTTCTTTTTACTAATCTGAATAAACTGTGTTCCAGCATTGTTGATGGCATAAATATTTCCATCATAACCGGTGGTCATTCGGGTAATGTGAGAATTGATATCACAAGATGTTACTGTGGCAGCCTTATTTTCTACCAATGTAATTTCCTTCGTTTTTTGATTTAAAACGTAAACATTAGAGGAAAACATCGGCATATATACCAAATTATTACCAGAAGAATCATAAGCCAAAGCTGCCAAAGTCATCGACTGAGCATGGTTGTATGACGTTTTATCTTCTGTAACTGCTGCTTTTCTTTCCTGAGAAATTACATGGGCTTCAGAAGAAACACCAAAAATACTTTGACCGGAAGTTCCGTCACCATTCATTGCGCGGAAATCGCTGAACTCAATTCTTGGAGAATCTTTACCTGCCAGCGCAAAAAAATCTTGCTGTGCATTAACTGTATTTCCAAGTAATAAGAGAAGAATAGGGAATAAATGTTTTTTCATATGATAAATATTTTATTTGTAATTGTTTTAGTGTTACTAAGTTAAACATTTTTTTAAATTGCTTTTTAAAATTATTTTCAAAATTTATCCTACAATTTAAAACATAAAAAAACTCTCGCAAATTTTGCAAATCAAGCAGAAAATTTTGTTTAAAAATCTGCGTAATCTGTAAAATCTGCGAGAGATATAATTTGATAAACTTTTCCTAATTCAAAACATAAGAAGTTCCGTCTCTGCCGTCTTTCAGCTCAATACCTTCAGCCAAAAGCTTGTCTCTGATTTGGTCTGAAAGTTCAAAGTTTTTAGATTTTCTAGCCTGATTTCTCAGTTCGATTAAAACTTGCAAAGTTTGGTCTAACTTTTCATTATTGTTTTCCTCAATTGCTTGAAGACCTAATACATCAAATATCAAAGCATTTAAAGTTGATTTTAACTCTGCTAAATCTTCAGTTGAAACCGTTTCTTTTTCATCTTTTAAAGCAAAAATAAATTTTACGGCTTCAAATAAATGCGCAATCAAAACTGGTGAATTGAAATCATCTGTTAAAGCGTCATAAGCCTTGGTTTTCCATTCTTTAAGATTAAAACCAGATTCTTTCTGGTCATTTGGAGTAATTGAATTTAATATTTTAATTGCCTCCATTAATCTTGTAAATCCTTTTTCGCTGGCGATCATTGCGTCATTAGAAATATCTAAAACACTTCTATAATGTGCCTGTAGAAAGCAGAAACGAACGATTGTAGGATGAAAAGGTTTTTCGAAGAAATCATTATCTCCTGAAACCAATTGTTTAGGTAAAATATAATTCCCTGTAGACTTACTCATACGCTGAGAATTCATCGTCAGCATATTGGCGTGCATCCAGTAATTCACCGGTTCTACATCGTTGCAAGCTTTCCCTTGTGCTATTTCACATTCGTGGTGAGGGAATTTCAAATCCATTCCACCACCGTGAATGTCGAATTTGTCACCAAGATACTTCGTACTCATTGCTGTACATTCAAGATGCCATCCGGGGAAACCTTCTCCCCAAGGTGAATTCCAACGCATGATATGTGCTGGGGAAGCTTTTTTCCAAAGCGCAAAATCCTGTGGGTTTTTCTTTTCCCCTTGTCCGTCAAGATCTCTTGTATTTGCAAAAAGTTCTTCAATATTACGCTTTGACAGTTCGCCGTAGTTCAGCCCTCTTTTATTGTACTCTAAAACATCAAAATAAACCGAACCGTTACTTTCGTAAGCAAAACCTTTTTCGATTAATTTCTGAGTCAATTCGATTTGTTCTACAATGTGACCTGTTGCTGTAGGTTCAATATTCGGAGGAAGAAGATTAAACATCTCCAAAACTTTATGAAAATCAACAGTGTATTTTTGAACGATTTCCATAGGTTCTAATTTCTCCAGACGAGTTTGTTTAACAAAACGGTCGTTGTTGACGTCACCATCATCCGTTAAATGTCCTGCATCAGTAATATTTCTTACATATCGTACTTTGTAGCCCAAATGCATTAAGCTTCTGTAGATAAAATCAAAAGAAAGGAAAGTTCGCACATTTCCTAAATGCACATTGCTGTAAACCGTCGGTCCACAAACGTACATTCCTACATTTCCTTCTAAAATTGGATTGAATATTTCTTTTTCCGCTGTAAGCGAATTGTATATTTTTAGTTGCATCGTTTTTGTTTTTGATGTAATGATTTTTAATCTAGTCTTAAAGTTTTTAAATTAATTGAAAGATCAGAATCTTTCAACAGCAAAATCAGCAACAACAAATAATTGTCATTACAAAAATCTTATCTGAAACTTTTTTAAATTTTATCATTACTAAATAGCTTTTAAATGATGTTGTAGATGATCAATATAGTCTTTGATAATAAATTCTAAGGTAAAAACCTGAGGCTCAACTTTTGTCATGTCACAAGTTCTCTGCAAAGCTTCATCAGGAATATTTTCGACTGTATGTACAATTTGAAAATTCAGAAATTTCCACAAATTGAAAATATCTAAAGTCGGAATATTCTGATAATTCTGAGCTTTCACCCAAAAATTCTGGTCATAAACAATATTGTCTTTTTCTTTATACTGAGTGATTACAAATCTTCTGATATTCGATAAAGCGCTATCACAAAGATGACCTAAAATTTCTTTTTTTGACCATTTTTCAGGTGAAATTTTATGCGACCATTCTTCTTCAGAAATGTTTTCAAATCTATGAAGTTCTTCGTTTATTATATTTTTAAGTATCTGATAATCCATTTACAATAAACTAATAATCAAGTTTAGCATGACTTCCTACATAATGTAGAAACTCTTGTCTCGTAATAGGATTGGTTCTGAAAATCCCGCTTAATTCCGCAGTAATCGTAGAACTTGCGGTGTCTTTTATTCCTCTGCAATTCACGCAAAGATGTTTTGCATCAATAATACAAGCAACATTCTGAGTTCCTAGAGCATCTTTCAAAGCATCAACAATCTGCATCGTCAACCTTTCCTGAACCTGTGGTCTTTTTGCGTAATAATCTACAATTCTGTTGATTTTAGAAAGTCCGATCACATCACCGCTTGAAATATAAGCAACATGCGCTCTTCCGATGATTGGCAAAAAGTGATGTTCGCAAAATGAGTAAACCGTGATGTCTTTTTCTACCAACATCTGGCGGTATTTGTATTTATTTGAAAATGTAGAAATTCCAGGTTTATTTTCTGGAAGAAGTCCTCCAAAAATTTCATTTACATACATTTTAGCAACACGTTTTGGAGAATCCTTCAAAGAATCGTCGGTCATATCAAGACCAAGAGTTTCCATGATTTCTCCAAAAAGCTGGGTAATTTTTTCTATTTTCTCCTGTGGCGATTTCTCAAAAGCATCTTCACGAATCGGCGTATGCTCTTTCCCTGTGAAAATATCATCATCGTTATCGGTAAAATCAACCATTTTTATTTATTTTGCAACAAAAATACGGATAAAATTAATTCTATATTTTAATTTAGCTCAAATTTGAATTACCTTTCACATCTATTATTCTAAAATATTATGGTCATTGCAGAAGAAGTACTGAATAACGCACAAAAGAAAGAGTTTCTGGAGTTTCCTGCCAGACTTTACAAAGGCGATAAATCGTATATTCGACCATTAGATAAAGACATTGAGAGCGTTTTTGACGACAGTGTGAACAAATGCTTTGCAAATGGTGAAAGCAAGCGTTTTTTATTTAAAAATAAAGACGGTGAGACTGTAGGAAAAGTTGCCGTTTTTGTGAATAAACAGTATATCGAAAAGCAACCTACAGGTGGCATTGGTTTTTTCGACTGTATCAATGATCAGGAAGCTGCCAATTTTATATTTGACCACTGTAAAAACTGGCTTCAGGAAAGAGGAATGGAAGCGATGGATGGCTCGATTAATTTTGGAGAACGTGATAAATTCTGGGGAGTTCTGATTGAAGGCTTTTCTGAACCTTTGTATGGAATGAATTACAATTATCCTTACTATAAAGAACTTTTTGAGAATTACGGATTCGAAATTTATTTTAATCAGTTATGTTTCAGCAGAAAGGCTCACGCTCCTACTTCAAGAATTTTCAATATCATGCACGCCAAGCATTCTAAAAATGAAAATTTTTCGTCAAAGCGTGTTACAAAAGCGAATATGGATAAGTTTGCAGAAGATTTTTATACCATTTACAATAAATCCTGGGAAAGCCACGGCGGCGGAAAGCAAATGTCGCTGAATGACGTAAAAAAGCTTTTCAACAACATGAAACCTGTGATGAACGAACACATTGCGTGGTTCGCTTACGAAAGTGGAAATCCGGTTGCGATGTGGATTAATATTCCTGATCTCAATCAATGGTTTAAATATTTAAATGGAAAATTTGGGATTTGGGATAAACTGAAGTTTTTGTATTATAAAACTTTTAAGCACAATTCTAAGTTCGTTGGTTTGATTTTTGGAGTTCTTCCGGAGTGGCAAAACAAAGGTGTTGAAGGCTACCTCATTGTAGAAGCTGCCAACCACTTCCGTGTGGCAACGAAATTTGAAGATTTTGAAATGCAATGGATTGGTGATTTTAACCCAAAAATGCTGGGTTTGGCAAAACATCTGGAAACTGAAGTGACAAGAAAACTAGCGACTTTTAGGTATTTATTTGATCGAACCAAAGAGTTTGAGAAGCACCCAACGGTTTAAATTTTAAAAAACATAATTATGGATTCATTAGTATTTTTCTTTATTGTATTTCTCTTTTTCATCTTATCTATTCCTGCAATTATTTTTCTGATTGCCTATTTAGCTGCGCAAAGCAGAAAGAAGAAACAAAAAATTCTTTTGGAACAAATTGGAACACCCGAATATTATGCCTTTGTGCGTTACAATATGGGAAATACTCAGGATCAATTTTTTAAACTGAAAGCATTTCAGGGAAGCGGAATTATTTATGTAGAAGAGCGAAAGATTATTTTCAGAGATACTTTAAATCAAAACCCGCACACCTTTAATTTAGATGACTGTTCGATTAAATGGGAAGATATCAATCTTGTGAATGGTCTATTGAAATGGTTTTCGGTAAGCGACGAAACAAAGAAATACTTTTTCAACATCGACAGCGGAATGTTTATTTTTAATACCAACTCTTCAAAACCGACAACAAAAAGTGTTTTTGATCAACTTTTGAAATATCAAAACGAAATATAAACAATAGGGCTTTAGAAAAATTTCTAAAGCCCTATCTCTTCACTTTTACTAACTATTTAAAACAGCTCTCCAGCCACTTTTTTAATATTATCACTTTTACCCATAGAGTAAAAATGCAGGACGGGAACGCCAAAATCAAGCAATTCTTTGCATTGGCTGATTGCCCACTCTACACCGATTTGTTTTACGGCTTCATTATTTTTTGCACTTTCTACAGCATTGATTAAATCTTCGGGTAAATCTATTTTGAAAACCTGAGGCAATAGTTTCAAATGTTTTTTTGTAGCAATCGGTTTAATTCCTGGAATAATTGGAACAGTAATTCCCATTTCACGGGCTTTAGTAACAAACTCGATATATTTTTTATTATCAAAAAACATTTGGGTTACGATGTAATCTGCACCTGCATCTACTTTTTGTTTCAGCCATTTCAGATCGTAATTCATTGACGGAGCTTCCATGTGTTTTTCAGGATAACCCGCAACACCGATGCAGAATTTGTTGTGATCATCACAAGCCTGATCGTCATGAAGATATTTCCCTCTTCCCAAATTATTGATCTGGTTTACCAAATCCATCGCACTTGCGTGACCTCCGGGAGTCGCTTCAAAATACTGATGCCCTTTCATCGCATCCCCACGAAGTGCCATAATGTTGTCGATTCCCAAATACATACAGTCTACCAAAAGATATTCTGTTTCTTCTTTCGTAAACCCACCACAAAGTAAGTGCGGAACGGTATCAACATTATATTTATGCTGAATAGCCGCACAAATCCCCAAAGTTCCGGGACGCATTCTTGTAATACGACGTTCCATTAAACCATTTCCTTTGTCGATGTAAATATATTCTTCTCTTGAAGTCGTTACGTCGATAAATGGTGGTTTAAATTCCATTAAAGGGTCGATGTTAGTATATAAATCTTCAATCCCGATTCCTTTTTGAGGTGGAACAACCTCTAAAGAAAATAAGGTTTTGCCGTTGGCGTTTTTTATATGATCTGTGATTTTCATTTAATAAATAGTAAGTTTTAATTTTTTAAATAATTTTTATGATTCGGCGGCGGCAAGCCGCCGCCGAATCATAAACCAAATCTAAATTCCGTCTGCTAAATTCGGGTTCAGCCATTTTCTCGCTTCCTTCAAAGAAATTCCCTTTCTTACAGAATATTCTTTTAATTGATCTTCTGAAATTTTTCCTAAACCGAAATACTTGGCGTGAGGACTTCCAAAATAATATCCTGAAACGGCTGCTGTCGGGAACATTGCCAAACTTTCAGTAAGATAAACACCGATGTTTTCTTCCACTTTCAACAAATCCCAAATTGCGTGTTTTTCCAAATGGTCTGGACAAGCTGGATAGCCGGGAGCTGGACGAATTCCTTTGTATTTTTCGGCAATTAAATCTTCGTTGCTTAAATTTTCCTGATTGGCGTAACCCCAATATTCTGTACGTACTTTTTTATGTAAAAATTCTGCGTAAGCTTCGGCAAAACGGTCGGCAATTGCTTTGACCATGATCGCATTGTAATCGTCGTTATCTTTTTCATACTGATCAGATAATTCATCTGTTCCAAAACCTGTGCATACACAGAAAGCACCCATGTAGTCGGTTTTTCCTGAGCTCTGAGGCGCAATAAAATCACTCAATGCGATATAATCTTTGCCTTTTGATTTCTGAACCTGCTGTCTCAGCGTTAAAAACTTAACCTTTTCCTGATCATTTTCATCATAAATTAAAATGTCATCAGTTTCGTTTGAATTGGCTTTGAAAATTCCAAAGATCGCTTTGGCAACCAATAGTTTTTCATTAACAATTTTCTTTAAAATTTTCTGACCATCTGCAAATAATTCTTTTGCCTGTTCACCTACAACTTCATCGTCAAAAATATTCGGATATTTCCCATGCAGATCCCAACTTCTGAAAAACGGCGACCAGTCGATGAATGGAATCAACTCTTCCAAATCCTGATTTTCAAAAACCTGAATTCCTAAATTATTTGGCGTAAAAATTTCTTCGTTCTCCCAATCAATTTTAAACTTATCTTTTCGGGCATCTTCGATGGAAACGTAGTTTTTATCAACTTGCCTGTTCAGGAATTTTTCTCTGAAATCTGAATAATCACTTTTCAGATCATCTACGTATTCTTTATTTCGGTCTCCCAGTAATGAACTTACCACGTTCACCGCTCTGGAAGCATCATTCACGTGAACAACTGCATTTTTATATTTTAAATCAATCTTTACGGCAGTATGCGCTTTTGAAGTTGTTGCACCACCTATTAATAATGGAAAATTTAAGTTTTGTCTTTCCAATTCTGAGGCGATGTACACCATTTCATCTAAACTTGGCGTAATTAATCCGCTCAAACCGATGACATCTACATTATGATCGATCGCTGCCTGAATAATTTTCTCGGCAGGAACCATCACTCCCAAATCGACAATATCGTAATTGTTACAACCCAAAACTACACTCACAATATTTTTTCCGATATCGTGAACGTCTCCTTTTACGGTTGCCATCAAAATTTTTCCGTTGGGTTTCTGAGCTACATCTTTTTCCGCTTCAATAAATGGTTGCAGATATGCCACCGCTCTTTTCATTACACGGGCGGATTTTACCACTTGCGGAAGAAACATTTTTCCTGCACCAAATAAATCTCCAACTACCCCCATTCCTGTCATCAGATTGACTTCGATCACGTGAAGAGGTCTTGCCGACTGCAATCTGGCTTCTTCTACATCTTCTTCTATAAAACGGTCAATTCCCTTCACCAAAGAATGGGTGATTCTCTCCTGCAGAGGATAAGTACGCCATTCGAGTTCTTCAACTTTTTCTTTTTTAATCGATTTATTTCTTTCAGAATAATCTAAAAGTCGCTCGGTAGCATCTTCTCTTTTATCGAGAATTACATCTTCTACCAGTTCGAGAAGTTCTTTATTAATCTGATCATAAACCTCCAGCAATGCAGGATTTACAATACCAATATTCATCCCCGCCTGAATTGCGTGATAAAGAAAAACCGAGTGCATCGCTTCACGTACCGTATCATTTCCGCGGAAAGAGAAGGATACATTGGAAACACCTCCGCTCACCGAAGCGTACGGAAGATTTTGACGAACCCAACGTGTTGCTTCAATGAAATCGATTGCGTTACGACGGTGTTCGTCCATTCCTGTCGCAACGGGGAATATATTTAAATCGAAAATAATATCTTCGGCAGGAAATTTAACTTCATTGACCAAAATATCATAAGATCTTTGCGTGATTTCTAGTCTTCTTTCATAATTATCGGCTTGTCCGACTTCATCAAAAGCCATAACGATAACCGCCGCTCCGTATCTTTTGATGGCTTTGGCGTGTTTTACAAACTCTTCTTTCCCTTCTTTTAAACTGATGGAATTCACCACGCATTTCCCCTGAACAACTTGAAGTCCTGCCTCCAGAATTTCCCATTTGGAAGAATCGACCATGATTGGGATTTTGGAAATATCCGGTTCGGAACCGATGAGATTCAGGAATTTAATCATGGAAGCTTTCCCATCAATCAGACCGTCATCAAAATTCACATCAAGAATTTGCGCACCGCCATCCACCTGATCTCTTGCAATATCTAAAGCTTCAGAAAATTTCTCTTCTTTAATTAACCTTAAAAACTTTTTGGATCCGGCAACATTTGTTCTTTCACCAACATTGATGAAATTACTTTCGGGAGTTATAATCAAAGGCTCGAGGCCTGATAATTTTAAATATTTCATATTTATAAATGTAACAATTTACCAATGTAACGATTTACCAATAACGGTTTTAGTATCATTTAATAATGAAACTAATTACTACGTTGATAGATTGTTATGCTGTTACATTAAATTTTCTCGGTTCGTATTTTTCAACCAAATCGGCTATTGCTTTGATGTGTTCAGGAGTCGTTCCGCAACATCCGCCGATGATATTGATCAATCCTTTTTCTACATATTCTCTGATCTGACTTGCCATTTGCTCAGGCGATTCGTCGTATTGACCAAATGCGTTGGGTAATCCTGCATTTGGATATGCTGAAACACAAAATTCGGAATTATGAGCCAACGTTTCTAAATATGGCGTTAACTGGTTCGCTCCTAAAGCACAGTTGAATCCTACACTCAGTAAATTCAAGTGCGAAACTGAAATTAAAAATGCCTCTGCAGTTTGTCCGCTCAAGGTTCTTCCTGACGCATCCGTAATCGTTCCTGAAACCATGATTGGAATTTCAATTCCTCTTTCTTCCTGAATTTCGTCAATCGCAAATAATGCTGCTTTTGCGTTCAGCGTATCGAAAATTGTTTCAACCAAAAGAATGTCTGAACCGCCATCCAACAAAGCTTCTGACTGCTGTTTGTAAGCCAATCTCAATTCTTCGAAAGTAATCGCGCGGTATCCAGGATCATTGACATCCGGACTTAAACTTGCCGTTCTGTTTGTTGGTCCGATAGAACCCGCAACGAATCTCGGTTTATCGGGATTTTTAGCGGTGAACTCATCACAAACTTTTTTCGCAATTTTCGCTGATTCATAATTAAGTTCGTACACCAAACCTTCCATATGATAATCCGCCATTGCAATCGTTGTTCCTGAGAACGTATTGGTTTCCAGAATATCAGCTCCTGCTTCGAGATATTTTCTGTGAACTTCTTCAATCGCTTCCGGTTGTGTAAGCGAAAGAAGGTCATTATTTCCTTGCACGGGATGCTCCCAATCTTTAAAACGCTCGCCACGATAATCTTCTTCCTGAAATTTATATCGCTGAAGCATAGTCCCCATCGCTCCGTCGAGAATGAGAATACGTTCCTGTAATGCTTTATATAGTTGTTCTGAGTTTTTCATTTTATTTAATATGACATATTTTTAATAGGATTGCATCCTAATTCTTTATTAAATCATCCCTTTCGGAATTTCGTCTGAAAATGATTTTAAGTTTTCCAAATCATTTTCATTCGTGAATCGGAGAACAAATCTTCAACATAGCCCCGATGGAAGTGGCATCCTTTTTTGTTTTCTCAAAACAAAAAAGATATAGCGGACAGCGAGTGAGAGCTTTGTTATGAAGCCTTTCTTTGTGCTCCTAAATCATTCATCGCTAATTAGGATGATATCACCCCCAACGCCTGCTTCAGATCTGCAATAATATCATCTACATTTTCCAGACCTACCGAGCAACGAACTAATCCTGCAGTAATACCCACCTCATTTCTCTCCTCATCAGAAAGCTTAGAGTGCGTTGTAGATGCGGGATGCGTCACAATTGTTCTGGTATCACCCAAATTCGCAGACAGTGAGCACATTTTTATTTTATCTAAAAATTTTCTTCCTCCTTCAATGCCTCCTTTGATCTCGAAAGCAACTACATTTCCGCCTAGCTTCATTTGTTTTTTGGCAATCTCATAGCTCGGATGGGATTTTAAAAACGGGTATTTTACCAATTCAACATTCGGATGATTTTCTAAAAACTCGGCGACCTTCAAAGCGTTTTCGCAATGTCTTTCTACACGGATGGCCAATGTTTCCAAGCTTTTTGATAAAACCCAAGCGTTGAATGGTGACATTGCAGGACCTGTATTTCTTGCGAAAAGATAAATTTCTCTGATCAGATCTTCTTTTCCGACCGCTACTCCACCCAAAACTCTACCTTGTCCGTCAATCAGTTTCGTCGCAGAATGCACCACAATATCTGCTCTATATTTGATTGGTTGCTGAAGGTAAGGTGTGGCAAAACAGTTGTCTACAATGAAAATCAGATTGTGTTTTTTGGCAATTTTACCGAAAAATTCTAAGTCTAAAATTTCTATCGCAGGATTGGTCGGCGTTTCGAGATACAGGATTTTTGTATTGGGTTTGATATACTTTTCTACATTTTCAGAATCTTCAGCTTTGAAATAAGTAGTTTCAATATTCCATTTCGGAAAATATTTGGTGAACAAAGTATGCGTAGACCCGAAAACCGATTGACAACTTACAATATGGTCACCTGCATTCAATAAAGTTGCAAAAGTTGAATAAATAGCAGCCATTCCTGTCGCGAAAGCATAACCTGCTTCTGCACCTTCCATCTTCACGATCTTATCCGTAAATTCTGTAACATTAGGATTTGAAAATCGACTGTACAGATTTTTTGATTTTTCTTCGGCAAAACTCGCTCTCATATCTTCTGCATCTTCAAAAACAAAGCTTGAAGTAAGATACAAAGGTGTAGAATGCTCATCAAACTGAGATCTCTCGGTTTGAGTTCTTATGGCTAAAGTTTCAAAATTGTTTGATGGTTGATGGTTTTCAGTTGTTCGTTTATCTTGGCTCATTTTTTTATATCTTGGTTCTTAAATCTTGTCTCTCGGGTCTTATTTTGCTTCGCTCAGTCGTAAAATATCACCAAAAACTCCTCTCGCAGTAACTTTTGCTCCCGCCCCGGCTCCCATGATGACGATCGGATTTTCACCATAACTTTCGGTGTAAATTTCAAAAATTGAATCTGAACCTTTTAACTGTCCTAAAGCGGAAGTTGCCGGCACAGAAATTAGTTTTACATCTAGTTCACCTTTTTCTTTCTGTAAATCTCCATGCAAATCACCAACGTATCTTAGAACATGATTCGACTCCTGACTGTTCTTGATTTGATCGTACTCATCATCCAACTCTTCTAATCTTGATAGAAATTCCTGTTTTGAAACCGAAAGCAAAGCTTCAGGTACCAAATTCTGAATATTGATGTCCGTAAATTCATTAATTAAATCTAATTCTCTCGCCAAAATCAATAGTTTTCTTGCAACATCATTTCCTGATAAATCTTCTCTTGGATCTGGTTCAGTGAAACCTTTTTCTAAAGCTTCATTTACGATTGTTGAAAACTTGTCGTTTCTTAAAGAAAAATTATTGAACACGTAACTCAATGTTCCCGAGAAAACGCCTTTAATCCTTGTGATATTTTCACCGGATAGGTGTAGAAGTTTAATTGTATCAATCAAAGGTAAACCTGCACCTACATTGGTTTCGTAAAGATATTTTTTATTGTTTTTATTCAACGTATATCTTAGTTTACGATATTCTTCAATCGGAAGTGTGTTGAAAATTTTATTTGACGAAACCAAATCAAAACCATTTTCTGCCAAAGCCTGATAGTTTTTCACAAAATCAACACTCGCCGTATTATCAACAACGATAAGATTTTCAAGTTGGTTTTCTTTTGAGAAATTAATTAACTCGTCAACATTTGAAGTTTTTTCGGCTGCAAAAACCTCATCGCTCCATGTATTATCAAACCCTTTTTTATTAAAAGCAATTTTTCTGGAGTTAGCAACTGCCACAACTTTCAAGTGTATATTTTTTCTTCTTTTAATTTCTTCTGAAGAATGTAAAACCTGCTCAATTAAAGTCTTTCCAACATTTCCATGACCAATGATTGCTAAGTGAACCGTTTTTGGTTTTTTGAAAATTTCCGATTCAATGATATTTTTACTTTTCTCATCCTGTGAAGAAGTTACAACAATATTGATGCGCTTCTCGCTTGAATTTTGGTTTAAAAGCAACGGGAAAACATTGTTCCTCGCCAGCTCAGAAAGTATTTTATTCAGATCATCTGCCACAAAACCAATGACAGAAACATTGTTAATGCTATAAATTTGTGAAACCTTTCCCGATTTTCTTTCAGCAGCAAATTCGTCAATCAGACAATTAACCGCTTTCTCAGAATCGTCTTCGTGTACAAGAATCGAAAGTCCGTTCTCAACGGCTTGCTGAGAAATTACTCCTACACTGATTCGCGCCAAAGTAAGCGCTTTAAAAACCCTACCGTCAATCCCGATTTCTCCTAAGAAGTCTGCTCCTTCAAATTTGATGATTGATCTGTTTTTTAAAAATTTTATTTCGTTTGCATTAGTCTTATTCATCTCTACTTATTTATTTGTTTTTGCGTGATGGAATTCCACAGAGTTCCATTTCTACAAAATATTTTTTATGATATAATTTAATTGTTCGTATTCCATTAAAAAGGCGTCGTGCCCATGAATTGATTTGATCTCGTGATAGAAGACATCCTCTTTTTCAGTTTTCAGCTTTTTAAAACACATTCGGATTTCAGAAGCCGGGAAAAATAAGTCGGTATCTACAGAGATCATGTGCATTCGTGCTTTGATTTTACCTAAATCTTTATCGTTTGCATTAATGTTCATGAGTAAATGATTCATCAATTGATAAGATTTTAAACTAAATCTTTCGGCAAGAGATTTACCGTGATAATTCAACCAGTCTTCAGATTCTAACTTTCGTTTTTCCTGATTAAATTTATTTTGAAATCTTTCATTTAAAGATTGAGGTGTTCTGTAACACAACATCGCATGAATTCTGGCTTTCTGAAGTGGCTCATCATTTCCGTTTAATAAAAATTGCTGAACCAGACATTGAGCGTGCAACCAATCATGAGTTTTAGAATCGCAGGCAATAGGAATAAAAATTTCTGCCAGATTTGGCTTTTTAGCAAGCATTTCCCAACCGATTCCACCTCCGAGCGAACCTCCGATAATGGCGTATACGTTTTTAATATTTAAAGTCTCAAGACCTTGCAGAAATATATTAGCAATGTCTGAAGGGGTGAAATCTGAATATTCATCAATAAAAAAATCATCATATCCGTTTCCGGGGATATTGAAACAGAGAACTGTATATTTATTTGTATCAATAACCTGATTTTCACCAATCAACTGCTTCCACCAACCTTTTTCTCCGGATACATTTGAGTTTCCGGTTAAAGCATGATTGATCAAAATAATGGGTGCAGAAAACAAGTCTTTCCCAAAAAGCTGATAGCTTAATGAGATATGATATTCCTTTTGGGAATTGGTTTGATACAAAAAATTAATATGTTGCAGTTCTGTTTTCAATTTTATATTATTTAAAATAAATTTGAAAATGCCATGAGAAATGGCTGAAAAGAACTTCAGTAAGTTATCTGTCCAAAATAAAATTTTATTTGGTAGAACGTAGCACCTTCTTCGCTTGCGCAAAGGGTTGCTAAGGTTTCACAGGGTCTATCCCTCAACCTTTCTTGATAACATTTTCAATATGTAAATGAACGAATGGTGCAAAGATAATACATTTCTCTTAAAAAAATAAATAAATTTTATTTATCGTTAAAAATCCCTTCATTAAAAGCATTTCAGAAGGATGTTAAGAATTATTAAGCTTAAAAAAATTGGTTTTTTTTGTCAAAAAATCTACCTTAGCAATGAAAAATGATGTTATATGAGTGTTGAGAAGCAAAGACTAAAGGATAAAAACTGGTTGAATTGGGGACCTTACGTAAGCAACAGACAGTGGGGAAATGTACGCGAAGACTACAGCCCAAACGGTGATGCGTGGCGCTTTGCCAATCACAACAATGCCGAAAGTTATGCTTATCGCTGGGGCGAAGAGGGTATTGCCGGAATCTCAGATACCAAACAGCTTTTTTGTTTTGCGCTCTCATTTTGGAATAAGAATGACGAAAGAATAAAAGAACGATTTTTCGGACTGAGCAATCCTCAGGGAAATCATGGTGAAGACATCAAAGAAATTTTCTACTATTTAGATAACACACCCACTCATAGCTATATGAAAATGGTGTACAAATATCCCATCAATAAATTTCCTTACGAAGATTTAGTCGCTGAAAACGGAAGACGAAGCAAGAATGAACCCGAGTATGAAATCATAGACACCGGAATCTTCGATAAGGATGAATACTTTGATATTTTTATTGAATATTGCAAAGGGAATATTGATGACATTCTGGTACGAGTTACGGTTTGTAATCGAAGTAATCAAGATGCACCGATTGTCGTTTTACCGACTGCGTGGTACAGAAACAACTGGAAATGGGGTTATAATGAATATCAAGGACAGCTGGAAGATTCTCATGAAGGATGCATCAACATCAATCACGACAGCATTACTTTAAAAAAGTTTTATTCTAAAAACAGAAATGCCCAGCGGGTATTTTGTGATAATGAAACTAATAATTCAAAACTTTACGGAAGTCCGGAAGTTGAGAATGCCTATTATAAAGACGGAATCAACGATTTTGTAATTCATCAAAAAAACACAATTAATCCTGAAAAGAAGGGCTCCAAAGCATCATTTATTATAGAAGAAAACATAAAAGCTGGAGAGTATGAAGTTTTTGAATTCCGGTTGTCTTCAAATGATTTAGATAATCCATTTTATGATTTTGAAAGTATTTTTAATGCAAGACTTTCGGAAGCAAATGAATTTTACGAAGAAATTCAGCAGGATGTTCCGAACGAAGACGAAAGAAATGTGCAGCGACAAGCCTTTGCAGGACTTCTTTGGAATAAACAATTTTACCATTACAATGTAGGAAAGTGGCTGAAGGGTGACCCAAATCACGAAGCTCCGAGAGATTTTAATCATTATGTGAGAAATACCGAGTGGGAACATCTTCACAATAAAGACATCATCTCAATGCCCGATAAATGGGAATATCCTTGGTATGCGACTTGGGATTTAGCATTCCACTGTGTACCTTATGCAATCATTGATGGAGATTTTGCTAAAAACCAACTTCTTCTTTTGACTAAAGAATGGTACATGCATCCAAATGGACAAATGCCCGCTTACGAATGGAATTTGAGTGATGTAAATCCGCCCGTTCATGCGTGGTCTTGTTTCAGGGTATTTAAAATAGATGAAAAAGCAAATGGTAAACCCGACCTTTTATTTTTAGAAAAAGTTTTTCAAAAGCTTCTTCTGAATTTCACATGGTGGGTCAACCGAAAAGATAAAAACGGAAAGAATATTTTTGGCGGTGGATTCTTAGGTCTTGATAACATCGGTGCATTTGACCGTAACATGGAATTGAAAGATGGTGAACATCTTGAGCAGGCCGACGGAACGAGCTGGATGGCAATGTACGCGCTGAATATGATGCGTATCGCAATGGAATTGGCTCAATACTATCAGGTTTATGAAGATATGGCGATTAAATTCTTTGAACATTATCTGTACATTGCTGAGGCAATGGAAAATATGGGAGAAGACAAAGAAGGTCTTTGGAACGAAGAAGATGGTTTCTTTTATGATGTTCTTCAACTTGGAAATGGCGAAAGTGTTACACTAAGATTGAGAAGTATTGTAGGATTGATTCCATTGTTTGCGGTGGAAATTATTGACCATCATCTTTTGGATAAAATGCCGAATTTTAAAGCCAGAATGGATTGGGTTTTGAAAAATAAGCCAGAACTCGCCAATCTTGTTTCTCATTGGGACGAAGAAGGCAGCGGCAGAAAACATTTAATGAGCATCCTTCGTAAGACAAGACTTAAAAAAGTATTGACAAGAATGCTTGACGAAAAAGAATTTCTAAGTTCTTACGGAATCCGCGCGATGTCCAAAGTATATGAAGAAAATCCCTTCGTATTTACTGTTCATGGCAATAAGAATGTGGTTTATTACACTCCTGCAGAAAGTGACAGCAGAATGTTTGGTGGAAACAGCAACTGGAGAGGTCCTATTTGGTTTCCTATTAATTTTTTGATTGTAGAAAGTCTTCAGCGTTTTCATTTTTATTACGGAAACAGCCTGAAAGTTGACTTCCCGACCGGAAGCGGAGAGCAGAAAAATCTTGATGAAGTAGCTTCAAATATCAGCAACAGGCTTTGCTCAATTTTCCTAAAAGATGAAAGCGGACAAAGAGCTTTCAATGGAGGAAATTATAAATTTAATTATGATCCTAATTTTAAAGACTACATTACATTCTTTGAATATTTCCACGGAGATAATGGTCGCGGTGTAGGAGCATCACATCAAACAGGATGGACGGCTACAGTTGCAAAGTTGATAAAACCTAGAATGATATAATTTAAAGCCTCTTTAAAAAAGAGGCTTTTTTTATGTCTCAAACAAAAATAATTATATAATTATTTTACTTATAAATTTTTACCATTTAGAAAAAATAATGAATTTAGTTTTTGAAATTCATTATTAAAACCATTCTTTTTTACAAATCACACAAACATAACATATTATAAATAAGACTGTTATAGAAACGTCATTATTTATAATATTCTACATTTACACATTAATAAATACACAAATATGAATACAAAATTATTTTTTGTTTTCCTTCTATTATCAATAGGAATTCAGGCACAGATTTTAAACATTCCTGATGCGAATTTTAAAGCTAGGCTATTATCTTCTTCTCCGACTAATACAGTTGCTAAAAATCTTAGTGGGAATTATTTCAAAATCGACGCAAACGGTGATGGACAAATACAACTAAGTGAAACAGCTCAGGTAAAAGAACTTAACATACAATTTTATGGGGGCGATATCTCCTACACTACTATTAATTCGATAGATGGAATTAAGAGTTTTTCTGCTTTAAAAAAGTTTACACTACAGATTGGAAATTCTAATCACTATTCCGGTGCGGTAGATTTATCCAATATGGTGAATCTAGAAAATGTGGACCTCTCTCTAAGTTTCAGTAGTACTTTAAATCATGACATTAACGTTTCCAACTGTACAGCTTTAAAAACATTAAAAGCCGGGTATAATGGCGCTTCTCCTATTTTGTCTTTTACTGATTGTCCCTTATTAAATGATGTTAAAATAATTGGATATCATGATGTTTATGGAACTCCCACTGTTAGTTTGGGAACGCTGAATTTCAATAATTTCGCTTCATTAAAGTCTCTTTACATTGAGAATATCAACTTAAATACATTATTGCTTCAAGGCTGTAATGCGTTAGAAACAATAACTCTTAAAGAGTATTTTACAAACACCATTAGTAACCCTATTAACGTTTCCAATTTACCTAGCTTAAAAACTTTAACACTCAATAAATATAATGTAACGCTAGATTCCCATAATTGTCCCAACCTGATTTCAGTTATTGGTGGAAATATAACGGATCTGAATGTACAGGATTGTACCAGCCTAGTAGACCTAAAGGCAAACTCATTTAATAATACATTGAATGTTACCAATTGTATCAATTTAAAAACCATATCAGGAGCAGCAAACTGCAGTAATATAGACCTGAGTACAAGTAATTTACAAAACTTAGAAACAATATTATTCCTTCCTATTGATTGTATGCAGCAACAATCTACTCTCCTATCGTCACTTAATGTACAAAACTGCCCAAAATTAAGAAAAATTACAACCTATGAATTAAAACTAACAGCACTTGATGTTAGTAATCTTCCAAAATTAGAGAGTTTACAAATTTTACACTGTGACTATAGCCCTTTTTCAGCTTTGACATTAACGCAGATTAATGCTTCCAATTGCCCGCTGCTCAATACTTTTGATATAAAAGGATCTTATAAAGTACAGTCAATTAATTTACAAAACTGTTCTTCATTATCAAATATTATTTTACATAATGGAAATTCTTATGAAGGGAGATACGCTATAAATAATATCAATTTAACAGGCTGTAATAACTTTACAGATCTTGACATAAGGAAATGTAGTTTTTCAACACTGAATTTACCCAATCTACCTAATTTAAAAACGATTGACTGTAGCAATAATTTTCTAACTAATCTGGATTTTTCGAATTTACAATCTTTAGAAACTATTATATGTGGTAAAAACAACCTTGCAACACTTGTAGTTCATGATCTTCTCAATTTAATAAACTTTGATTACAGTGATGGATATTTGACCTCAATAGACTTCCAAAATTTACCAAAATTAAAGAATCTTATTTTTAATAATAATCAGTTAACAAATCTAGTACTAAACAATTTGCCTTTAATTGAAAAATTAGAATGTAAAAATAATCATTTAGTAAATTTAGCTCTACAGAACCTGCCTATTAAATATTTAGATTGCAGTAATAACCAACTTGTAAATTTAAATTTACAAAACTTACCTATTAAATACTTAGACTGTAGTAGTAATCAATTGGTAAACTTAGTAGTAAGTAATTTAAATGATTTAGAATCTTTAATGTGTGCTCACAATCAAATATCTTTATTAAATCTCACCAATAATTTAAATTTAGGTTATTTAGATTGTAGCTATAACCAACTAACTTCTTTGGATGCAGAAGTGCTGAAAATCCTTCCTACATCTACGTATAATGTTGGGGTCTTAAATTGTAGCCATAACCAACTGCATACTCTAAATATTGCAGGAATTCATATGTATAGTATAGATTTTTCATATAATAATCTTACTTCTGTTAATCTGGATAATATAAGTTCAGATTTCAGCTTTAACTGCTCTAATAATCAATTAACCACATTGGATTTGAGTACCTATTATTATGATCCTAATTATTATTCTCCAACATTAGAATTTTTTGACTGTAGTAATAATGCACTTACCACAATGTTTTTGAAAAATGGCATCAACGAATTCGGAACGTACCCTGCAAATCTTTCTAACAACCCTAATCTTGAATATATTTGCTGTGATGATACAGAAATGAACAAGGTTAAGTCATTGATTAGCCAATATGGTTATAATAATTGTACTGTAAATACGTATTGTTCATTAAATCCTGGCGGGAATTACAACACCATCACAGGAATCGTAAGATTTGATGAAAATAATAACGGTTGCGATATCAACGATGAAGTTTTTGAACATATGAAAGTAAAAATAGATGATGGTGTCACAACAGGAGAAACTTTTGTAAAAAGTAACGGAAAATATGATTTCTATACTCTGACAGGAGATTTTACCATAACCGCAGAGCCTGAAAATACTTCATTATTTACTGTGACACCTTCTACCTTCACAACAAATTTTGTTGATAGCAATAATAACACTTTGACCCAAAATCTTTGTGTTACCAAAAACGGAAGTATAAAAGATCTGGAAGTGGTTTTTGCTCCTGTAACGGATGCAAGACCTGGTTTTGACGCTGTTTATAAAATCATTTGGCGAAATAAAGGAAATACTACTCTTTCAGGAAATGCAACGCTTAGCTTTGACCCTTCAAAAATGAGCTTTGTTTCTTCTGTACTGCCTTCTTCCGTTACAGGAAATCTTGTTACGTTTAATTTCACAAATTTAAAACCTTATCAGAATACATCTTCGGAGATTACTTTTACCATAAATACTCCTACAAATCCAACTAATCCTGTGAATAATGGCGATATTCTAAATTTTACAGCAGGCATAAATCCTGTTTTAGGAGATATTAATCCTGATGATAATCAGTTTGTTTATCAGCAGACCGTGGTGGGTTCTTATGATCCCAATGACATTACTTGCCTTGAGGGAAATCTTATTCCACTATCAATGGTTGGGAAGTATCTTCATTACATTGTAAATTTTGAAAATACAGGAACTGCACCTGCAACGAATATTGTTGTGGAAATGAATATCAATTCTGATGATTTTGATATTTCTTCCCTGCAATTACAAAATACTTCGCACTCGTCATACACAAAAATTACAGGTAACAAAGTAGAGTTTATGATGAAGGATATTAATCTTGCGGCTTCCGCTCATGGAAATATCATGTCGAAAATTAAATCTAAAAATAATCTTATTTCCGGAGACAGTGTCATGAATCAGGCGAATATTTATTTTGATTATAATTATCCGATTGCAACTAACGAAGCCATAGCCAACATTGGAAATAATTCTACATTGGCTGTGACAGATGTAGCTAAAGACAAAGTTGTTTCTATTTATCCCAATCCTACAAAAGGAGACATAAACATTGATTCTGAATCCAAAATAAAATCTGTCGAAATCTATGATGCGCAGGGAAGAATTATTCAAAAACAAATGGGAATCAATTCAAAAAGCGTCAAAATTACTATCAAAAATAACAACTCAGGAGCTTATCTTTTTAGAATAAATACAGAAAAAGAAACTTTCACAAAAAAATAATCAAAAATTAATTTTTAACCAAATAATTATTAAAATTAGCAACACACTTTGTTCCATATTCTTAAAAGACGAAAGCAGACAAAGAGCTTTCAATGGCAGAAATTATAAATTTAATTATGATCCAAACTTTAAAGATTACATTACTTTCTTTGAATATTTTCACGAAGATAACGGTCGTGGAGTAGGTGCTTCTCATCAAACAGGATGGACGGCAACTGTGGCAAAATTAATGAAGCCCAGATTGGCGTAATCACTCTGAAAAGAAAAAAAACGAACCGAAATTTCTAAAATTTCGGTTTTTTTATTGTGAATATTTTTCGATTTATTAATTGAAAACAAAATTTAAAGTGAAAAAAAAACTAAAAACTTAACAAGATTAAGCAAAATATAACATAAACAATAACAAGCGCCAAAATACATAAATTTGATAAAATTTATGTATTTATAATAAATAAAATACATCAATTTCACTACATTAGCATCACAAATAACAAATAAATTAATAATGAAAACAAAGCTACTTTTTAAGGGTGCCATTGCAGCGGCGTTCTTAATCTTTAATCAAGTTGATGCACAAGAATATCAGCCAATTACTATTCAAAGCGGTTTTAATGCTGATGTTATTGCGAATGGTGTCGGTGCCTCTGCAACCTCAACAAATAATGATGTAGATGGTGTAAGCTATGCTTTTATATCTACAGATTTTAAACTTACAGCGGCAGCCCCAGGATTAAGCTACGGTTTACCAGCTAATGGCATTATCAATTCAGCTGTTGGATCCACTATAGGGCTCAATTACGTCATGGCTCCTTACAGTTCTAATAATTCTTTAAGGCTACAAAACACCAATGATTCAGGCACTCTGACTTTTACTAATCCTACACCCGCATTAAGCCTTTATATGCTTGCTACAGGTGGAAGTGGTGATACAGCAGTGGATGCTGTTGTCAATTTTTCAGATGGAACAAATCAGACTTTTACGTCTTTGGCTATTTCAGATTGGTATTATGGTTCCAATTACGCAATTAAAGGAATTGGCAGAGTTAATATCACCAATGATAATCTGGAAGACGGATATGGTGATGACCCAAGATTATATCAAATTCCTCTATCCATTGACGCGGTTAATCAGTCTAAAAACATTGTAAGTGTCACGATAACAAAAACAGGAACTGGTGGGATACCGAATATTTTTGCATTCTCTGCGGATGTGTATAATTCTTGTGCTGCACCAACCAACCTTACTTATACTTCAGCTATGCAGGGAGCAACGATTAATTGGACAGCTCCTGCAATGGCACCATCTTCCGGTTATGATTATTATTATAGCACAACCTCTACTCCGCCAACAGCAACAACGGCTCCTTTAGGATCTGTAGCTGCAGGAACGACTTCTGTAACATTAAGCGGACTTCCGACAGGTCAGAGCTATTACTTTTGGGTTCGTTCAAACTGTGGATCAGTAAAAGGATTCTGGAAGATGATTGAGATTGCTACAGGTCAGGTTTCTACAACCTATACTTCAGCAGATATCAATACAACATATTCCGACTATCCTGGTCCTGATAACAGCTCTACATCAAGCTGTCCTGCAACATTAACAATCAATATACCGACAGGATATAAAATCGCATCAACAAAAGTATCTTATGACATGACGGCACAGGCTAATGCATATATGTCGGAACAAAGAAGTTTATTGGTATGTACAACAAATAACACTGCTGAAACAAATGTATCTTCAGGAGTAGGCGGTGACGAAGGTGTTTACTCTTATGAAAGATCAGGTTTATCAATAGCAAACGATCTTACCGGAAGTGTATCTTTCCAAATGCATGCATGGAGAATGTGGGGAGATCAAAGCCTTGGCTGTGACGCTTCATTTAACAGAGTTGACAATAATACATGGAAGGTGACAGTTACTTTACAACCAATAGCCTTAGCTACCAACGAAACCGCTCCAAAGGCAAAAGAAAGACTAGCATATCCTAATCCTTTCCAGGATGTTTTAAATATTGAAAAATCAGAAAACATCAAACGTTTAACTGTTACAGATTTATCAGGTATTACTGTGAAAACTGTTGAAAATCCTACTTCTACTTTACGTCTTGAAGGTGTAAAATCAGGAGTTTACATTTTGAGCTACAATATGAAAGATGGCAGTCTGAAAAGCACCAAAATTATTAAGAAGTAAAAAATCAATCTTCATAAAAACGAAAAAAAACCGGATAAAGCTATCCGGTTTCTTGTTTATAAATTTTGCTTGCTAAACTTTCTCACCATTCACATAAACTTCATAACCAATTTCTACGTTGGGCTCTAAAGTTTTTGAAACCGAACAGTATTTTTCGAATGACAATTCTGATGCCTTTAAAGCTTTTTTAGGATCAATTGTTCCTTCTAAAAAGAATTTAACCATAATTGATTTAAACGGTTTTGCATCTTCTACAGGAATTCTTTCTCCTTCCACTTCAGCTTTGAAACCTGTAATTTCCTGCCTTTGCTTTTTCAGAATTGAAACCACATCGATTCCGCTACATCCTGCAACTGCCATCAATACGCTTTCCATTGGGGAAACCCCTTTTGCGCCGGGTTGTGATGTATTATCTAATAAAATTGAATTTCCTTGTAAGTTGGTGCATTCAAATAAAAAATCGTCGTTTATTCGGTTCAGTGTTATTCTCATTTTTAAATTTATTTTTTTGATTCAGTTATTCCAATCATAACTCCAAAATCACCATCCTTTTGAATCCAATTTCCTTCAAGGTAGTAAGTTCTTGAAACAAAACCATCCAAATACAAAGCTTTTTTGCAGCCTAATTGCTTAAATATAGAAGCAAAATTATAAAAATTAACTTCATTCTTCGACATAACAAAAACTACATTTCCATTTTTTAAAATCCCTACTCCATTCCTGATATTAAGATTTTTGGAATCTTTCTTAAAAATTGGATTTATTTCATCATTAATTAACAACATCGGGCCAGATTGAGTTGCATACTTGATGTTTGAATCGTGCTTGAATTTTTTTGTTTCAATTAATTCAGCATCATTATTTTTTGTTAGATAAAAGATTCCATTGGGATTGAGGTAAAAGTTTCCTTCGCCAGATAATGTATCTATTTTGTTTAATATTTTAAAATCTTGTATGTAAAGACCTTTTGGCAAATTATTTTTTTCGAACATTCCTCCATTCATTGCAAACTTCAAATTCTTATCTTCCCGTTCTACGTTCTTCTTGAGATTGTCGATACTTTTAAAAACTTTTCCGTCATTGTCTTTCCAATAGAACGAAATATCTTCATCTTTGGGATTTGTCTTAAAAATTACAAAATCATTTTCATTCTTTAACTTATCATCACAAGGTAAAACAAGGTAAAAACATAGAATGATTATTGGGATTTTCACTTTAGACATTTAAGTTTAAACAATTTACAAAATCCCTCTCGCTTTTATCTCCAAATATTTATTAATTACCTCCACATTCAGATTTTCCGGAAGCGTGTAAACAGAGTAAATCCCGTACTTTCTTAGTTCCTGAATAATGAGTTTTTTTTCAAATTCAAATTTTTCAGCAATTACTTCATCATAAATTTCCTGCATACTTTCAGGATTTTTGTGAAGCAAAGTCTGTAATTCAGAATTTTTAAAGAAAACCACGACCAGCAAATGATTTTTGGCGATTCCACGGAGGTATTTCATCTGACGGTTTAAAGCGTCTAATGTTTCAAAATTAGTAAACAATAAAACCAAACTTCTCTGGTTGACAGAATATTTTACATCCTGATACAATCTGTTGAAATCACTTTCAAAAAATCTGTTTTAATATTATATAATGCCTCAGATATTCTTCTCAACTGGCCAGATTTATTATCGGCAGCCACTTTATTTTCTGTTTTTTTGGAGAAAGTCATCATTCCGGCTCGATCGCCTTTTTTAAGAATGATGTGCGATAACGCCATACTCGCATTAATGGAATAATCAAGTAGACTTAAACCTTTGAAAGGCATTTTCATTGTTCTGCCTTTATCAATCAGCATAAAAATACGCTGTGATTTCTCATCCTGAAACTGATTCACCATCAGACGATTGGTTTTGGAAGTTGCTTTCCAATTGATGGTTCGCACATCGTCACCGGGAACGTATTCTTTAATTTGCTCAAATTCCATCGTATGACCGAGCTTTCTGATTCTTTTGATACCGCCAAGCAAAAATTCATTTTGCAAGGCCATGAGTTCATACTTTCTGAGATGAACAAATGACGGATACGCCGGCAACATCGCATCTCTCTGAAATGTAAATCTTTTAGACACAAAACCTAAAGGCGAAGAAGCAAAAATATTTAAAGCTCCAAAACTGTATTCTCCTCTTTCTTTCGGTTCAAGAATGTATTGAAATAAAGTGTTTTTCCCTGACTCAATCTGTTTTTCAATTAAAAAATCTCTCTTCTGAAACTGAAATGGTATTTCATCAATAACTTTTGTACTGATTTTAAAGCTATAATTGTTTTTAATATCAATTTTCACCGGATTTTCATCACCGTTGGACAGTTTTTCAGATAAAATCCTCTGAGCTAAAACACCATCTTTTTCTCTGAACAGAAGCAGATAATCAACCATTGCCGCTAAAAAAACTAATAACAGAACAACATGACCAGCAATCATCAAAAAAGGAAAAAAAAACGCAAAAACATACAGGACTCCCACTCCGATGAGTGCGAAAAAAAAGCGGTTATTGATGTATAAGTTTTTCATTTTTTATTTCAGTTAAAAAGTTTTCAGACGATCAAAATCTAAATTCTTTTTGATTCTTATCTCGGAATTTCTATTCCTTCTAAAATTTGTCGGATAATTTCATCAGCCGTCAATCCTTCCATTTCTCTTTCAGGCGACACAATCACTCTGTGTCTCAAAACTGCATAACTTGCTTCTTTAATATCTTCAGGAGTCACAAAATCTCTTCCTCTCAAAGCAGCAAATGCCTTTGAAGCCGTCAGTAATGCTAAACTCGCTCTCGGCGACGCACCTAAGTATAAAAACTGATTTTCTCTTGTATTGATAATGATCTTCGCAATGTATTCTATCAGTTGAGATTCAACAATGATTTCTTTGACTAATTTCTGGTAATTGCCTAATTGTTTCGCACTAATCACAGGCTTTACAACATCTGTTTTGTCCTCTTGTCTGCTCTCGTGCTGGTTTTTGATGATTGCAATTTCTTGATCAAGATTCGGATACCCTACATTTATTTTAAATAAAAATCGATCAAGTTGTGCTTCTGGAAGTCTGTATGTTCCTTCATGCTCAATCGGGTTTTGGGTTGCAACAACTAAAAATGGAGCTTCCATTTCGTATTGCGTACCGTCCATCGTGATCTGTCTTTCTTCCATCACCTCAAACAAGGCAGATTGGGTTTTAGCAGGCGAACGGTTAATCTCATCAATCAAAACAAAGTGAGAAAATATTGGGCCTTTTTTAAATTCAAATTCAGAATTCTTCATGCTGAAAACTGACGTTCCCAAAATGTCTGAAGGCATCAAATCCGGCGTGAATTGTATTCTGCTGAAATCTACATCAATCGTTTTCGCCAAAAGTTTTGCCGTAATGGTTTTTGCAACTCCCGGAACACCTTCAATCAGAACATGACCGTTTGATAACAATGCCGCCAAAAGGTGCTCAATCATATCGTGCTGACCGACAATTACTTTACCTATTTCAGATTTTACTTTTTCTAAACTTTCACGCAGTTCCATCATATCAATTCGTGAATGAAAATCATTTTCTTTCTCTAAAATGATCGGAATCGGTGGTGGTGTATTCTGGTTTTCTTGGTTTTCCATAACTATGTTTCTTGGTTTTTAATTAATAGAATTACATCCTATTTTATATTAAATCGTCCCTTTGGGGCTTTCCTTTATCTTAAAATATCATCTAAAATCTTATTCATTCTTGCCAGATCTTCCTTCATCACGCTTGCGTAAGGATCTTGGGCTTTCTTTATTAAAACAACAGCTTCATTAATCAATTCATTATTTTTACCAGTTTTCAACTGAAGTTTTTTTGCAAATTCTTCGTCTAAGTTTTGGGTATCAATCAATAAATCCAATCTTACTCTGTTGAGAAAATACTGTGCTTTTTTCGCCATCATATTATGGAAATCGCCTTCCTGAAGATAGAGATTTCCAATACTTTTCACAAAATCGACGGAGGTATTTTTTAATGGCTCTAAAATCGGAACGATGCGCTGCTTTCTCTTTGCATTAAAGAAAATAAACAAGATCAGCCCGCCCAACAAAAGCCACCAAGCATATTTCAATGCAGGATTCCCTAAAATAAATCTCATGAAAAATCGGGACTCTTTCGTATTTGCTTCAACAAACCACAATGTTTCTTTATCATCAAGATATGAAAAAACATCCTGAGCATATTTTGTATTTCCAGATTGTAAAAGATAGTAATTGGTTAAAAAAAGTGGCTCGCAATGCGCATAAATAGTTCCTTTACCGAATTTTGTTTTAATGAAATTAACTTGGTCTGTATTTTCATCTTCAACCGTTTTTCCTAGAGGCTGAACTTCTGGCTTGATATAAGAAAAACCTCTCCCTGACGGAAATTTATCCAATTTTATAAAATCATTCTGGTACTTTTTATCCGTAAGCTTAAGAACATTTTTGTCTTCAAATGAAATCTGAGAATCATAAAAACCAATACTGTCTGAGATTTCTTTCGGCATTTTGCTCATAATCAGCATTGCATCAGACCCATTAGAAACTTCGTCAAGAATTTTCTTCCAGGATTGGATGTCGATATCGCTTTCAATCACAAGAATATTATGAGGTTTCTTTTTATTCTGATTGTAATAGTCGTAAGCGGTGACATCGATTTTTTTGAGATTATTTTTAAATAAATCTTTTACTTCCTGATTAAAAACGTATAATCCGAAAGGTGATTTTTCATTCACATCAAAATTCTTGCGCCAATCTACAACCTCTTTTTTGTTAACTTCAAACAATGCCAGAATCACCATGATAATGATGAAAATTAAAGCATATATTTTGAAAGTTTTATTCATATTAAAGTTTAATTAAGGTTTGAATGACTGATATTGTTCTTTAAATTTCGCATAGCTCTGTTCATCGATGTTGAACTCGCCGTACCAAACATAATCGAAAATATAAGAGAGGTTTGAAAATTCGTTTTTTAAATTCGGAGCTTTCAATTCTGCCAAGTAATCTTTGTTTGTTTTTTCAGGATTCCAAAGGATGAGCTTTTTGTCGCTCAGTTTTTTCAGGAGATATAAAAACTGATACCGCACTGCCGAACGGTAATCTTTCGAACGTTCAAAAGTGGCAATACTTTCAGGGAAATTGATTTCATGGATGTTTTCATGAAGTTCTTCCTCATTGATGATGACTTTCTTATTTCTCTTTCCAAAAATGAAATTCCCATTTCTACCGATGATAAATTTAACGATAAAATACAGCAGAAAACCAACCAAAATAATCGCAAAAAGACGGATAATAACGGTTGTAATCTGCGCCGAACTTTCTAAACTTGTCTCTCCGAAAATACTCTGTATAATCTTCAGAATTTTCTTCATCAACTTTTCCCAGAAAGATTCTCGAGGTTTGGAAGTGGAATAATCAAACTCTTCACCTTTGTATCTCGACTTTATGTTTTCTTTAAAATTTTTAGAATAAACTATGTTTTCAGAAACAGGATTTTTAAGCAAAACAGAATCTGCGGGATACATATTTTTGTAATGCCCCGTACTCAGAGAGTCTTCGTAGGATTCTTCATAATAATCGTCGTAAACAACCGTGCTGTCTAGATCTTGGGCATTTGAGAACCCAAAAGAAAATAGAAACATTATGAAGAACAAGAATTTATTCATTGCTGCCTATCGTGTCTATTTCTGCCAATTCTACCTGCTGATGAAGATCTCTTCTGCTATCGTAATATATCAAGCCGGAATTCACATACATTAAATTGGAAAGGAAAAATGAAACCAACAATGAAAATCCGTACATCACAAAAAACAATATCCCCATTGTTCCTGAGAACGGATTTTGTTCGAAATTACCATCAGGTTCCGTTGTCATCATCGTTGCGAAAAAGATAATCATGGGAATCATCGTAAAAATGGTGGTAATTACATACATGATGATAAATAGAACCAGCGTGGCACCCCAATATTTCCAATACGGAGATTTTTCTCTTCCGTTAGCGTAAGAAAACTGGGCGCGGATGGAATAGCTTAAACTTTCAAAGAAACCTCTTTGGCTATTGAACACATCATACATTAGAAAATTCACAATGTTCATCACCGTTGGAAAAACAAATAACATAATTGGGATTCCAATTAAAACGAGAACTAGTGCATACGAAACTCCCAACACAATAAAAGCGGGTGGCGTCACGATAAAAATCATCCCAAGACAGAGAATTCCTATTTTCTTACTGTTGTTTTTAAAGTCAGTCAAGATATCATCCATGCTGATTTTTGTTTCTCCAGCGGCCAATCTTCTCAGATAAAAAACGGGATAGAGATAATTGACGATCATTAAAACAACGAAAAGGATAAAAGTGAGTAACCCGACAGCAATGAACATCCCAAGATTGTCTTCAAAATAATTTTCAAGGTAAGAACTGTTTCCGTTCATATTCGACCCGAAAATCTGCATCAAAAGTTCTCTGTAACCGAAGATCACCACAACCACCATGAGAATAAGCAAAAGCCCATTCAGAAGAATATAGTTTTTAAAATAATTTTTACCGTATAATCTGAAAAATCCGAAACTATCGCTGATGAAAGTTCCGAAATCTCTATTTTTATAAAACTGCATCATGGGCTGTCATTGCGTTATTTAGTTTTTTATTAACGATGAAAGGATACACAAAATAGTAGAATCCTATGATGGTCAAACATCCGAAGATGATGATTAAATTTAAAAATTCAGGCATTTTTAAAGCGTGTCTTGTAACATACCCTTCAATAATTCCAGCACAGATGGTGAACGGAATGGTGCTTAAAAATATTTTAAACGAATCTTTCAATCCGATTTTCAAAGATTCAAATCTCGATAGCGTTTTTGGAAAAAGGATGGATGTTCCTAAAATCAATCCGCACATCGCTTCTACAACCATGGCAAAGATTTCAAAAACTCCGTGCAACCAGATTCCTCTTGCGCTGTCTTTTAAAGCTCCATAATCGTAGAAAAAATACTGAAACGAGCCCAACATCACAGAATTGGAAAGAAGAACATACAAAGAACCAATCCCTCCAAAAATTCCGTAAAGGTACATTTTGGCACCAACGCCAATGTTGTTTAAAGTAATCCCGATTGTGGTTCCCCAAGTAGAACCGCTTTGATAAACGCCCACGGCATTTCCTGCTTTGATATTTTCGATAGTAGTATTTACATAAGATTCACCCAAAATAATATTGGCAAAATCTTTATCATAAATCGCCGACAAAACGCCCATCGAAGTAAAGAGGATGAAAAATATAAATGCATACAGTAAATATCTCCTGTACTGAAACACCAAAAGCGGAACTTCTGTCTTGAAAAAATACAACATTCTGTTTTCTTCAACTCTTTTGGTCTTATAAATTTTCTGAAAAATCTGAGATGAAAGGTGGTTAAGGTAAACCGTCGTATTACTTTTTGGGTAATACGTCTGGGCAAAAGAAAGGTCATTAATCAGATTAATATACAGTGAAGACAGGTCGTCAGGATTTTTTTTAATTTTCCCTTGAATAACCTGTTCGATTCCCAACCATTTTTCTTTATTTTGTTTAATAAAATAAACTTCTCTCATAATTGTAAGGCTAAAATAATAAAAAATATGTCTCAAATTGCGATTAATACCTCACAAAATGTAAATATTAACTTTAACATTTCAAGTATTGGTGAAAGATTTCTTGCCTTCCTCATCGATTCTGTGATTAAGATTGCTTACGGCATTGCTATTTTGTATCTTTTTTCAGCGTTTTTGATTTGGGATACATTCTAAATGATCTTGATTACTGGTCACAAGGCGCTGTTTACAGCATTCTTCTTTTCCCGACGGTTATCTATCCCGTTGTTTTAGAAAGTTTAATGGAAGGACAAACTCTTGGTAAAAAAGTGATGAAAATTCGCGTGGTGAAAATCGATGGTTATCAGGCAAGCTTTGGAGATTATCTCATTCGCTGGGTTTTCCGAGTGATTGACGTTTCTGTCTTGATTGTTGGCTTTATTACGATGATTGTTACCAAAAACAACCAGCGTTTTGGTGATATTGCTGCGGGAACCGCTGTGATTTCATTAAAAAATAACATCAATATTTCTCATACGATTTTAGAAAATCTTCAGACTGATTACATTCCTACTTTTCCACAAGTGATTGGTTTGAGCGATAATGATATGAGAATTATTAAAGACAATTATTTGAAAGCTTTAAAAATTGATGATAGACAAATCATTACCAAACTTTCAGACAAAATAAAAGGAATTTTAAAATTGGAAGTTGACCCGACAAAAATGACCGAAAGACAGTTTATTGGAGTTGTGATCAAAGATTACAATTATTACACAGGGAAAGATTAGCTTGAAATTTTTCGCCACGAATTAATTGTTTTATTTAAACGAATTTTTAATTTGATGTGTGTTATGAATATTCATCAATTAGTGATAAGAAAATTAGTAGCCTGCAAATCGGTTCAATTTTTGTAAATTTTAAAACAAAATCAAACGTATGCAATTCGAAAATAATAAATCAGGAAACGGCGGAGTAATTACCCTCAGCAACGAGATCAAAGAAGTCGGAAGATTGACCTACACGATCTTTCCGGAAGAGAACAAGCTGATTATTTCATTTGTACTCGTTCACCCCGAATTTGAAGGTCGCGGAATGGGAAAATACTTGGTGGAAGAAGCCATCAAATTCTCAAGAGAAAACAAATGGAACGTTTATCCACACTGTTCTTACGCAAGATCCGTAATGAAAAGAATGAATGATGTGGAAGATATTCTTTTAGAACGTTAATACTTCATTTAGAATAATGTCCTCAATATCGTCAGGATAATTTACCTTAAAATGAATATCAGAATGTACCCAATTTCTAATCTCCTCCACATTCAGGATTTTAGAGTTGGGAATACTCATTTTGTCTAAAGCGCAGGCATTACATTCCTGTTCATATTGATTGTGAATGGGGATCACAAACAATTTCTTATCCATGAAAAGCGCTTCTGCAGGCCCTTCAAAACCTGCATTACAAAGAATTCCGTCACAGCTTTCGAAGCATTCTAAGAAATGAGTTTCATCAATCGGATAAATTTCGACATTATTTGTCTTACTGTGAATTTTAGTATATTTCGAAAAAACTTTCCATTCTACAGGAATTTTGGTTAAAACTTTCGTGATATTTTCATCTGAAAAACTGGGAAGATAAACCACATAAAATCCTTTTTTTGTTGGATTTAAATTTCTTATTTTTCTCCTAATAACTGGCTTTTTGATTTGTGAGTGATAATTGTCAAAATGAAAACCAATTTTATCTTTACTCGGACAGTAATGTTTTAACACCATTTCACCAAAGAAATCTTTCTTGTCTGGTTTTGGAGTCTCCTTAAAACTCATCGAAGCCTGATGGCTTAATTCAAGCATTTTTAAATTGCGAAGTTTGCAAGCCCATCCTGTAAGCGGCTCGTAGTCATTGATAATTAAATCATATTGACTCAACTCTATTTGTCTGATTGTATTGATAGCTTCCAGAAAATTATTTTCAAAAAGAATCTTTTTATATGAAATTCCACCCGTTTTATTATAGAGAAGTGAGACTCCACGATGTTTAAAATCTATAGGAAAATCTGTTTTTAACTGTGATTGATGACCACTTATCAATGTATCTACAGATGCATATTTTTTTAAAATAGGAATGATCTCCTGAGCTCTCGCAACATGGCCGTTTCCTGTTCCTTGAAAAGCGTATAAAATTTTCATCTATAAATGTTTACTATTTTCATGTGGTCAAATGAAATTCTCAAATAAAAATATTTTCAGATCAAGAATATTTGAATTGTTCTCGATTTCAAATTAAGTAAATTGGGTAACAATTTTCAAAAGATCAGAATTATTCATATCCTGAATTTCTTCGGTTTCATCGTCTTTCAATAAATGCTGGTGCTCTTCATAATGAAAGATTTTCCATTCGCCATCATTGTATTCTAAAGCGGAAAGATTCTCAATCCAATCACCTGAATTTAAATAGGTACATGAACCTTTTTTAGTGACAACCTCACGGATTTGCGGCTGATGAATGTGCCCGCATATTACAAAGTCATATCCATTATCAATCGCAAGCTCAGAAGCTGTTAATTCAAAATCACCAATATATTTGACAGCTTTTTTGACGTTGTTTTTGATCTTTTTTGAAAATGAATATTTTTCTTTACCCATTTTATCTAAAAACCAATTCACAACATTATTAATCACAATTAAAAGATCATAGCCTTTTCCGCCAAGTTTCGCAATCCATTTTGAATGCTGCACAGATGCATCAAAAACATCACCGTGGAAAATCCAGGTTTTCTTTTCGTTTAAGTTCAAGCAAAGTTTATTGATGACTTTTAGTTTACCCAATTCAAAATCGGTAAATTTTCTGAACATTTCATCGTGATTGCCCGTGATGTAGTAGACATCCGTAGTTTTTGTGGCAAATGAAATGATTTTTTTTATCACTTTTAAATGAGGCTTAGGGAAGTAAGACTTTTTGAACTGCCAGATATCAATGATATCACCATTTAAAACTAGTGTTTTCGGTTGAATAGAATTAAGATATCTCAACAGTTCTTTAGCTTTACATCCGTAAGTTCCCAAGTGTACATCCGAAATGACAACCAATTCAACGTTTCTTTTCATTTGCAGACTGCTTTATAATCAAATAAATATTTTCATTATCGATTCTATTAAATCAATAACGATTCAAATATGATTTTATGCAAAGAAACTACATCAAAATGAATTGTATATGAATGCTATATTATTTTTGTGACTCTCAGCTACTGATAGGCATAAAATAGCCACGAATATACAAATGCAATCTTGCTATTTTCCTTTGAAGAAATTTCTAATGGATTCAAGATTTGATAATTCGTGTATTCGTGGCAAAAATTATTAGTCGCAGAAAGATAATCACATTATTTTTATAGTGAGCCAAGCAACTCATCTGTAATTTCCATATTGTGATAGACGTTTTGTACATCATCATCTTCTTCAAAACGGTCAAGCATTTTCATATTGGCTTTAAACTGTTCTGCTGTCACTTCTTTGATATTGTTTGGAATTCTTTGAAGTTCTGCACTTTTCACTTCAATTTTCAATTCATCTAATTTATGAGACAATGATCCGAAATCTTCGAATGCTGTCGTAATCATCACTTCCTCATCATCTTTTTCTACATCTTCAGCTCCACCGTCAATCATTTCCATTTCAAAGTCGTCCCAATCCATTTTAATCTGCGACAAATCGATACTGAAAATTCCTTTTCTATCAAAAATAAAAGCCAATTCACCATTCTTTCCTAAGTTACCATCAAACTTGTTGAAAATCGCTCTTACATTGGCAACAGTTCTTGTGGTATTATTCGTAGTGCATTCAACAAAAAATGCAACGCCACCTTGTCCATAACCTTCATAGTTGATTTCTTCATAGTTTTCAGCATCAGCACCACTTGCTTTCTTGATAGCTCTTTCTACGTTATCTTTAGGCATGTTGGCACCCTTTGCATTCTGGATGCATCTTCTCAATGCCGGATTTGCTTCCGCATCAGGACCGCCAGCTTTTACCGCTAAGGCAATATCTTTACCAATTTTAGAAAAAGTTTTGGCCATTTTATCCCAACGCGCCATTTTCGAAGCTTTTCTATATTCAAACGCTCTTCCCATTTTATATTTTAAATTTTCACAAAATTACTCAAAATCAACAACAAAAAAAATACCCCCAGAAAAATCTGAGGGTATTATTATTTAGAAAAATTAATTATTTTTTCTTCTTTTTAGCAGGAGCTTTTTTAGTTGCTTTTTTCACAACTGGTTTAGCTACTTCCATATCATTCTTTTTGTAAGTTTCCCACTCAGATCCTGAGATAGCTCTTACAACAACTTTTCTATCAACCATTCTTTCAGCATCACTTGCCTTCGCAGGAACAGTAGCTTCTTGAGAACCAATACCGATAGATTTAAGAGTGTTAGGATTAATACCTCTAGCTTCTAAAGCAGCAACAACAGCAGCAGCTCTTTGTCTTGATAAGTTCAAGTTATAAGCAACAGAACCTTTAGCATCAGTTGAACCAACTACTAAGAAATTAGTTTCCTCTGCATCTTTAATAATTTCAGCAGCAGTATTTAATTTCGCACTAGATTCAGGTCTAATTGTAGCTTTGTTGAAATCAAACAAGATATCTTTTAACTCCTTATTGATAACGATAACATCTGGTGTCTTAGGTTTAGGACATCCGTTGTATTCTGGAAGACCTGGAACAGTAGGACAAGCATCATCTTTATCTAAGATACCGTCACCGTCTGTATCTGGCCAAGGACAACCATTGTTTTCTGCAGGACCTGCAACTGTAGGACAAGCATCATCTTTGTCGATAATACCATCTCCGTCAGTATCTGGCCAAGGACAACCGTTGTTTTCAACTGGACCAGCAACATCTGGACACTGATCGTCTTTATCTGGAACTCCATCTCCGTCAGTATCAGGACATCCTTGGAATTCTGGTAAACCTGGTGTATCTGGACATAAATCGTCTTTATCTAAGATACCATCCTTATCTCTATCTCTGTTTCCGAATCTAAAGTTCAAAGAAGCAGAAGCTTGCCAAAAGTTAGCATAATTTGCTTTGTCACCTGGAGTTGAAACATAATCTCCTTGAACACCAAGACCAAAGTTCTTAGTCAACCAGAAGTTTACACCAGCACCTGTAGCAACTGCAAAGTGATTAGCTTTACCGTCTTCGTTACCGTTTTCACCGTTTCCAGTACTTACACCATTCACATCAGTTCTTGGGAAAGTAAGAGAAGTATAATCATGTCTAAGGTAGTTAGCACCTACTCTTAAATATGGATCAAACCAAGACTCTTCATTCCAAAGTAGACCTGCAGCTTTAGCTTGGAAACCAAGACCAGTCATTAACATGAATTCTTTACCCATGTTGAATCTTTGGTTCTCTACGTTACCAACAGTAGTCTGCCAGTCGATTACCAAACCTTTACCGATGTTTCTCGCAACAGTAAGTTTAGATAATGGTGGAGTGATTGAGAAGTTGTTCATATTGAACATAGTCTTCGTCAAATTTGTTGCAGCAAAAGTATTACTGAATGTACCTGCCTGTGCTTTATGGTTCTCTGCGTGAGCACCAACCCCGATCATCCACGGATTGTTGGTAGTCTGAGCGAACACAGTAGAGGCAACAGTAAGCGCCAATGCTGAAATTCCTAATTTTAGATTTTTCATAGAATTAAATGATTAAATAATTGATATTGCAAAATAAATATAATTTTTCTTTATAAACAAAGTTTTCAGGATGATTTTTAACTTTTCTTTAATATTCTATCGAGGGTTCGTTTACTTTCTCTATCTTTTATTGCTTCTCTCTTATCAAAAAGCTTCTTCCCTCTTCCCAACGCTATCAGCACTTTAGCTTTGCCTTTATCGTTGATATATAATTTTAAAGGTATAATTGTGTTACCTGCATCTTTGAGTTTTTTTTCGAGTTTTAACAATTCTCTTTTGTGCAACAGCAACTTTCGTTCCCTTTTTGTTTTATGATTGTAAAAAGTTCCTAATTTATACTCATCAATCATCATGTTAATGATGTACAATTCCCCATCAATAAACTGACAGAAAGCTTCTGTGATAGATGCTTTAGAAGAGCGTAAAGATTTTATTTCGGTTCCGGTAAGCACCATTCCGGCCTCCAATTCTTCTATAAATTCGTATTCAAAACGTGCTCTTCTGTTAAATATATTAACTGTTTTTTCGATCTTCATATCTAAAATTTCATTAATGTAATATACAAAATTACCTTACATTAAAAACTTGAGTATTACAATATTATAAATACCCGATTTCTTTTCGTAATTTTGCGCCAAATTTACAAACTATATGTTAACAGTATCTAACTTATCTTTACAATTTGGGAAAAGAGTTCTTTTTGACGAAGTAAACATTATGTTTACCAAAGGAAACTGCTATGGGATCATCGGAGCAAATGGAGCAGGAAAGTCTACATTCCTTAAAATACTTACAGGAAAGCAAGATCCAACTACAGGACACATATCTCTGGAACCAGGGAAAAGAATGTCAGTTTTGGAACAGGATCACTTTGCATATGATCAATTTACAGTTCTTGAAGCTGTTTTAAGAGGAAATAAGAAATTATTCGAGATAAAAGAAGAAATGGATGCTTTGTATGCCAAAGAAGACTTCTCTGATGCAGACGGAATCAAAGCAGGCGAACTTGGTGTTGTCTACGAAGAAATGGGTGGATGGAACTCAGAATCTGATGCTCAAACCATGCTTTCAAATGTTGGTATCAAAGACGATATGCATTGGCAGATGATGAGTGAATTAGAGAATAAAGACAAAGTAAAAGTTCTTTTGGCTCAGGCGCTTTTCGGAAATCCTGATGTATTGATTTTGGATGAACCTACGAATGACTTGGATATCGACACCATCGCTTGGTTAGAAGATTTCTTGGCAGATTATGAAAATACAGTAATCGTTGTATCTCACGACCGTCACTTCTTAGATACCGTTTGTACGCACATCGGAGATTTAGATTATGCTAAATTAAACCTTTATACAGGTAATTACTCTTTCTGGTACCAAGCTTCTCAGTTAGCAACAAGACAAAGAGCTCAGGCTAACAAAAAAGCAGAGGAGAAGAAAAAAGAACTTCAGGATTTCATCGCAAGATTTAGTTCAAACGTTGCGAAAGCTAAACAGGCAACCGCAAGAAAGAAAATGATCGATAAATTGAACATCGATGATATTAAACCATCTTCAAGAAGGTATCCGGCAATTATTTTCGAAATGGAAAGAGAAGTTGGAGATCAGATTTTAGATGTTAAAGGTCTAGAAAAGACAAAAGATGGAGAATTATTGTTCTCAAACATTGATTTAAATCTTAAAAAAGGAGATAAAGTTGCCATCATTTCAAAAAACTCTTTAGCAATTACAGAATTTTTTGAGATTTTAGCTGGAAATAATCAGGCAGACAAAGGAAATGTAGCATGGGGAGTTACCACAAACCAATCTCACATGCCTTTGGATAACACTACTTTCTTCCAAGAAGATATCAATTTAGTGGATTGGTTAAGACAATTCACCAAAAATGATGAGGAACGTCACGAAGAATTCATGAGAGGATTTTTAGGAAGAATGCTATTCTCAGGAGATGAAGCTTTAAAGTCTTGTAAGGTACTTTCCGGAGGTGAAAAAATGAGATGCATGTTCAGCAGAATGATGCTTCAGAAAGCCAACGTATTGTTATTAGATGAGCCTACCAACCACTTAGACCTTGAAAGTATTACAACATTGAACAACTCATTGTCAAACTTCAAAGGAAATCTTCTATTATCATCTCATGACCACGAAATGCTACAAACAGTTTGTAACAGAATCGTTGAATTGACACCAAAAGGAATCATTGACAGAGAAACAACTTACGATGAATATCTTGCAGATAAAAAGATTAAAGAACTGAGAGAAAAAATGTATTCTTAATTAGCATTACATAAAATATTTAATCAGGGTAGATTTTTCTATCCTGATTTTTTTGTTAAATATTCTAATAATTATGATTTTTACAAGAATTATATAACTGTTTTACAATCATCAAAAAAAATATTGAAAACACGACAAAGACATTATTTTTCAGGAGCTTGATCCAGCTCTACACTATATCTTTTTTGTGCCTGTGCTTTTACCGGATAACAAAAAAGGATGCCGTTTCGATCTGGGCTATGGGTGACTGCATTCTTTGATTATATGTCAAAAAAATGACTTTTTCCATTTTCAAAACTATTACTTGATGGTTGATGGTTGATGGTTACGCAAAATTACATTTGTGTGGGTATTTTAAGATGAATAAAAATCATCTTGTATTCATCATTAAAATGAAGCTTATGAATCATCTTAAAACAATTACAATATATAACTTTCCAAGATGTGTAGTTGTTTCCAAAAGCCGCAGAGCGGCGGACTGTTAGTAGAATATGAACAAAAGCTCATGGAAGGAGAAACTCCTCCAGAGCGACCTGTAAATTCTGTGCAGCATTTACAAATGAGGAATAGATAGCGTTCCTACGGAACGCGCTTGTGACCGCTTCAGCTTTTTTCTACACAGATATTGCTCCTACGGAGCAACAGTATGGATTATTGGATTAAATTATCTTGATTTTCATTAACTTCTTTACCCTAAACTAGATCTCGAATCATGTAAACACTTAAGTTCTTTTATTTTTAACTTAATTTCTAAAATTTAGAACAAGAAAAGTCTCCTACAAATCCATGCCTGAGGCTTCTAAGGGTTAGTTAGTTAGTTAGTTAGTTAGTTAGTTAGTTAGGTTTAAACTTAGATTCTAAGGGTTAGTGAGTTAGATTTTAAGGTTTACTTAAGGTTTAGGACAAAAAAAAGTCTCATACAACTGAATGTATGAGACTTTTAAATAAAAACTGGCGGCGACCTACTCTCCCGCTTTCGCAGTACCATCGGCGCTGGTGGGCTTAACTTCTGTGTTCGGAATGGGAACAGGTGAGCCCCACCGCTAAAACCACCCTAAAGGTTGTATATTGTTGTCAGTTTTTGGTTGATTGTTGATGGTATAATACTATCAACTGTCAACTCTTTACTGTCAACTGTTTTATCGATAAAAATGTTCACAAAGAGAGAACCTTGATTGCGCAATTAAGCGTTGCCAATTAGGCTATAAATCTACGGGTAATTAGTACTACTCGGCTATGCTGTTACCAACTTTACACCTGTAGCCTATCAACGTCGTCATCTCCAACGACCCTTAAAAGATGTCTCATCTTGAGGCGAGTTTCGCACTTATATGCTTTCAGTGCTTATCTCTTCCAAACGTAGCTACTCAGCGGTGCTCCTGGCGGAACAACTGATACACCAGAGGTTTGTTCAATTCGGTCCTCTCGTACTAGAATCAAGCCCTCTCAAACATCTAACGCCCGCAATAGATAGAGACCGAACTGTCTCACGACGTTCTGAACCCAGCTCGCGTGCCACTTTAATGGGCGAACAGCCCAACCCTTGGGACCTTCTCCAGCCCCAGGATGTGACGAGCCGACATCGAGGTGCCGAACCTCCCCGTCGATGTGAGCTCTTGGGGGAGACTAGCCTGTTATCCCCGGAGTACCTTTTATCCTATGAGCGATGGCCCTTCCATACGGAACCACCGGATCACTATGTCCTGCTTTCGCACCTGATCGACTTGTAGGTCTCACAGTCAAGCACCCTTATGCCATTACACTCTACGCACGGTTACCAAGCGTGCTGAGGGTACCTTTGAAAGCCTCCGTTACTCTTTTGGAGGCGACCACCCCAGTCAAACTACCCACCACGCAGTGTCCTTCTAAAAGAAGTTAGGCTCCAAGTAAGTAAAGGGTGGTATTTCAACGTTGACTCCACAAACACTAGCGTGCCTGCTTCAAAGTCTCCCACCTATCCTACACATTACTTACTCAAAGTCAATACGAAGTTATAGTAAAGGTTCACAGGGTCTTTTCGTCCCATTGCGGGTAAACGGCATCTTCACCGTTACTACAATTTCACAGAGCTCATGGTTGAGACAGTGCCCAGATCGTTACACCATTCGTGCAGGTCGGAACTTACCCGACAAGGAATTTCGCTACCTTAGGACCGTTATAGTTACGGCCGCCGTTTACTGGGGCTTCAGTCAAACGCTTCGCATTGCTGCTAACGCCCTTCCTTAACCTTCCAGCACCGGGCAGGTGTCAGACCCTATACAGCATCTTTCGATTTAGCAGAGTCCTGTGTTTTTGATAAACAGTCGCCTGGGCCTCTTCACTGCGGCCAGCATTGCTGCTGGCGTCTCTTCTTCCGAAGTTACGAGACTATTTTGCCTAGTTCCTTAACCATGATTCACTCTAGCACCTTAGGATTCTCTCCTCGACTACCTGTGTCGGTTTTGGTACGGGTTGCTTCACTTCGGCTTTTCTTGGAAGCACTTTCCTTACAGCAACTTCGCCCGAAGGCTAGGTCTTGACTATTCCGTCAGTCTCCAGTAAGTACGGCACTCCGTCCCCTTTTTAGTGTGAGCAAGTATGGGAATATTAACCCATTGTCCATCCACTACCCCTTTCGGGTTCGCGTTAGGTCCCGACTAACCCTCAGCTGATTAGCATGGCTGAGGAAACCTTAGTCTTTCGGTGAGCGGGTTTCTCGCCCGCTTTATCGTTACTTATGCCTACATTTTCTTTTCTGTCCGCTCCACCAAGCCTCACGACTCAGCTTCTGTGCAAACAGAATGCTCCCCTACCAGATACAACCCTAAGTTGTAAATCCATAGCTTCGGTACTCTATTTATGCCCGATTATTATCCATGCCGGACCGCTCGACTAGTGAGCTGTTACGCACTCTTTAAATGAATGGCTGCTTCCAAGCCAACATCCTAGCTGTCAATGCAGTCCAACCGCGTTGCTTCAACTTAATAGAGATTTGGGGACCTTAGCTGTTGGTCTGGGTTCTTTCCCTCTCGGACACGGACCTTAGCACCCGCGCCCTCACTGCCGTGGAACATTTATTAGCATTCGGAGTTTGTCAGGAATTGGTAGGATTTGACTCCCCCGCATCCAATCAGTAGCTCTACCTCTAATAAACTTATACACGACGCTGCACCTAAATGCATTTCGGGGAGTACGAGCTATCTCCCAGTTTGATTGGCCTTTCACCCCTACCCACAGGTCATCCGAAGACTTTTCAACGTCAACCGGTTCGGTCCTCCA
This sequence comes from Chryseobacterium sp. 3008163, assembly GCF_003669035.1. Lineage (NCBI taxonomy): Bacteria > Pseudomonadati > Bacteroidota > Flavobacteriia > Flavobacteriales > Weeksellaceae > Chryseobacterium > Chryseobacterium sp. 3008163. The sequence continues at coordinate 1,908,382 of NZ_CP033070.1, forward strand.
CTTTGTGTTACCAAAGCTTCAACCTGCCCATGGGTAGATCACAAGGTTTCGCGTCTAATACTACTAACTAAGCGCCCTATTCAGACTCGCTTTCGCTCCGGCTCCGGACCTGAAGTCCTTAACCTCGCTAGTAACATTAACTCGTAGGCTCATTATGCAAAAGGCACGCCGTCACCCAACTTGTGGGCTCCGACCGCTTGTAGGCGTACGGTTTCAGGTTCTATTTCACCCTTCTATTCGAAGTGCTTTTCACCTTTCCTTCACAGTACTTGTTCACTATCGGTCTTTCAGGAGTATTTAGCCTTGGAGGATGGTCCCCCCATATTCAGACAGGATTTCACGTGTCCCGCCCTACTCATTTATCATCTAAATATACCTTTCATGTACGGGGCTATCACCCTCTATGGCTGTTCTTTCCAGAACATTCTATTAAATATATAAAGACTTTTGGGCTAATCCGCGTTCGCTCGCCACTACTTACGGAATCTCTTCGATTTCTTTTCCTCAGGGTACTTAGATGTTTCAGTTCTCCTGGTTTGCTCCTCTTACGAGGTGACATGTCTTCAACATGCCGGGTTGCCCCATTCGGACATCTGCGGATCAATTCGTGTGTGCCGATCCCCGCAGCTTTTCGCAGCTTACCGCGTCCTTCTTCGCCTCTGAAAGCCTAGGCATCCGCCATACGCCCTTAACGATTTCTTTCCTAATTATTAATTAGTTCAGTATTTTTTGCTTAGTATTGCTACCAAGCTATTTTTGTAAACTCAAACGCTTAATTGCGCTCGGTTTTCTCTTTGTGATATTTTTACCGTTAATGTCAATGATCTTAATTCTTTCTGCTTGTCTGATAAATGGATATTTGTTTTGGCTCTATCCATCGTACTTTTAAATCAAACGCACAAAACTGTGGAGAATAAGGGAGTCGAACCCTTGACCTCCTGCGTGCAAGGCAGGCGCTCTAGCCAGCTGAGCTAATTCCCCCTCTAGTAGTTGTCAGTTGTCGGTTTTTAGTGGTCAGTTGAAAACTAACTTCTAATTACTAACTTCTAACCTCTAATTCAATTAGTAGTCTCGGGCAGGCTCGAACTGCCGACCTCTACATTATCAGTGTAGCGCTCTAACCAGCTGAGCTACGAGACTTCATGTTTTTAGTTGTCGGTTGTCGGTTTTTAGTTGTTAGCTTTAAAACTAACTTCTAATTATCTAACCTCTAACTTCTGTAACTAAAATCTCTCTTTCCCTGATACTAATTTCTAGTGGGTTTTGTATTTTTATAATATAAGCAACCGAGTAAAAAACTAAAACGTTTTCTTTTAAGTAAGTACATGATACATTTAAGTATCTTTATTTGTTTAACGTCTAATGACGCTCTAAAATGAGATGTTCCAGCCGCACCTTCCGGTACGGCTACCTTGTTACGACTTAGCCCTAGTTACCTGTTTTACCCTAGGCAGCTCCTGTTACGGTCACCGACTTCAGGTACCCCAGACTTCCATGGCTTGACGGGCGGTGTGTACAAGGCCCGGGAACGTATTCACCGCGCCATGGCTGATGCGCGATTACTAGCGATTCCAGCTTCATAGAGTCGAGTTGCAGACTCCAATCCGAACTGAGACCGGCTTTCGAGATTTGCATCACATCGCTGTGTAGCTGCCCTCTGTACCGGCCATTGTATTACGTGTGTGGCCCAAGGCGTAAGGGCCGTGATGATTTGACGTCATCCCCACCTTCCTCTCTACTTGCGTAGGCAGTCTCACTAGAGTCCTCAACTAAATGTTAGCAACTAGTGACAGGGGTTGCGCTCGTTGCAGGACTTAACCTAACACCTCACGGCACGAGCTGACGACAACCATGCAGCACCTTGAAAATTGCCCGAAGGAAGGTCTATTTCTAAACCGATCAATTCCCATTTAAGCCTTGGTAAGGTTCCTCGCGTATCATCGAATTAAACCACATAATCCACCGCTTGTGCGGGCCCCCGTCAATTCCTTTGAGTTTCAAACTTGCGTTCGTACTCCCCAGGTGGCTAACTTATCACTTTCGCTTAGTCTCTGAAGCTTAAAGCCCCAAAAACGAGTTAGCATCGTTTACGGCGTGGACTACCAGGGTATCTAATCCTGTTCGCTCCCCACGCTTTCGTCCATCAGCGTCAGTTAAGACATGGTAACCTGCCTTCGCAATTGGTGTTCTAAGTAATATCTATGCATTTCACCGCTACACTACTTATTCCAGCTACCTCTACCTTACTCAAGACCCGCAGTATCAATGGCAGTTTCATAGTTAAGCTATGAGATTTCACCACTGACTTACGAGTCCGCCTACGGACCCTTTAAACCCAATAAATCCGGATAACGCTTGCACCCTCCGTATTACCGCGGCTGCTGGCACGGAGTTAGCCGGTGCTTATTCGTATAGTACCTTCAGCTTTCCACACGTGGAAAGGTTTATCCCTATACAAAAGAAGTTTACAACCCATAGGGCCGTCGTCCTTCACGCGGGATGGCTGGATCAGGCTCTCACCCATTGTCCAATATTCCTCACTGCTGCCTCCCGTAGGAGTCTGGTCCGTGTCTCAGTACCAGTGTGGGGGATCACCCTCTCAGGCCCCCTAAAGATCATTGACTTGGTGAGCCGTTACCTCACCAACTATCTAATCTTGCGCGTGCCCATCTCTATCCACCGGAGTTTTCAATATTAAATGATGCCATTCAATATATTATGGGGTATTAATCTTCCTTTCGAAAGGCTATCCCCCTGATAAAGGTAGGTTGCACACGTGTTCCGCACCCGTGCGCCGCTCTCAAGATTCCGAAGAATCTCTACCGCTCGGCTTGCATGTGTTAGGCCTCCCGCTAGCGTTCATCCTGAGCCAGGATCAAACTCTCCATTGTATGTTTGTCTGACTCACTCAAAGTTTTGACGCTTTAGTTTTTCCTTACTTGGTTGTTATATCTATTTTTCAATGATCTCTTCTCTTCCGCTTCCTCAGCTACCCTTTTCTGTCGTTGGGCGTTGCCGTATTTGCGTGTGCAAAAGTAATAACTTATTTCTAATTGACCAAATGTTTTTTGAAGAAATTTTAAAGTTTTTTAAGTAACCCTAAACCCTTTTCCTAAACATTCAATCTGCTACTCCTGCGCTTCCCGTATTGGGATTGCAAAGATACAAATCTTTTTTATTCTCACAACTTTTATTGCTAAAAATTTTCAGTGAATCTTTTTTTGATTTACATCCTATAAAGTAACTTAAATTATATGCCCGAAGGCCCTCCTGCGCTACTGATATACTCTCGTTTTCAGTGGGGCAAAAGTACCAACTTTACCCCCACACTTCCAAATCTATTTAACATAAAATTCAAATTAAATTCATATTTGACGGTAAAACCTTGAAAGCGTGGGAGAAAAATTTTCATTAGGTTAGAGGTTGGAGGATGGGGGTTGTGTTGGGGAGAGTTGATGCGTCGAGGTGCCGGAGTGTTCGAGAGGGGGTTGAAAGGTCAGCGTGAATGTTTGGAAAAGACCTGGGTTGAGCAGCAGGGAGGGATTGTGGAATTTATATATCTACTAAAGTATAAGGTTTTTGATGGGGCTTCATTGTTGTAATGTCATGTTGCGCTCCTACGGAGCTCATGCTCTTTATTGTAAATCACACTACAAACATCACGCTCCGATGGAGTTCTGCTTTATCCGCTATACTTTATACTACAAACATCACGCTCCTACGGAGCTTATGATTTAATGTTTGAACGTGATGTTATAAACATAGAGCTCCTAATGGAGCTTATGAGTGATTCGGGATATTTTTTACCTGTCGGTCTTATTGATAAAATCGTATCGGAAGTTTTGTTGAGATGTTGATTATGAAGTTTACTTGATAAAAACATCCTTAATCTAAAAATATAATTAGTCTTTGACAAATTTTGATACATGACCAATACCCTAGTCCCGATAATAGCGGCATCCTTTTTCTGAAATGGCTTTGAAAAAAAGCGCCGGAGAAAAAGATACAGCGGTGAGCGGGATTAAGCTACTAATGAGAAATGCAATGGTGATGGAAAAGTCTTTGAGGACAATAAAAATGACTTCTGCTATTATATATGTGATAAAAAAAGAGTCCGGATAAACCGAACTCTTATTATATAGATGTGTGAAAAAATTACTTCGTCAATTTTGTTGTTGGTAAAGAAACCGTTCCGGGATCTTTCCATAAGCCATCTTTTTCGGCTCTCTTTTTGACAGCTTCTGCTCTTTTGTTGCTATCAGGGTGCGAATTAAACATTTTTTGAAATCCTGATTGTGCCGATCCACCTTCGGATAGTAATGCCAATTTCTTGAAAGCTGTATATGCGCCAACTACATTATAGTTGTTTGTTCTCATAAAATCGTAAGAATATGTATCTGCCTGAGATTCTTGTTTTTTGCTGTGTGAAGCATCTAAAAATGCATTGGCCATTTTCCCAACCTGACCTTCGCTCAATGTTGCAACTGTGGATGATGCTGATGACGCGGCATCCATTGCTGCAGCTTTTAAATATGCTGATTTTATAGCATCTTTTGTATCTTGATTTTTAACGTGACCAATCTCGTGACCAATAACTGCAAGCAATTCATCGTCTGTCATGATATCCATTAAAGATGAAAAAACCCTTACACTACCATCTGCACATGCAAAAGCATTGATGTCTTTCACTTTGTAGACTTTATAGTTCAGATTAAGTCCGTCTTGAGATTTGTGTTTTGCAAAAAGCTTGTTAAGTCTCACTGTGTAAGGATCTTTAGGACCTGCAATCGCATTGTTCTTATCCATATAATCTACAGATTCTTTTGAAAGCTTGATTGCATCTTCATTACTGAAAGTAAGTGCCGACGCTCCTTTTGAAACTACTCCCGCAGCTTTTCCTAGATTGATTTTCTGAGCTTGCACATGGTACATTGATCCCAGTACGATTGCACCGATAATAATTTTTTTCATTTTAATATAGTTTAGTGCAACTAAGATAATACTTTTTAACGAAAAAAAATCCTCTTTCGGAGAAGTACCGAAAAAGGATTTAACTAACTATATATATGTGTTTCTATTAATCAATAAAAAGAGATGCAATCGCTGTTGCTTCAGCAGTAGTTAAGACCTCATCGTAAGCCGCTGAACCTGCTGCTGCTCCAAAAGCTGTCGCAGTATTGAACCCTGCCTGCATAGTTACATCTTCACCAGCGTAAACCGGATTAGTTGCAGGTGGCATACCTCCACTTCCACTTCCGCCACTCGCTAACTCGATCCATCCTTTATTGGCACGCATTCTACGAACCATTGAGGCATGTCTTGCTTCTACAGAGTGAATCTGTAAGGCTGCTTGAAGGACATCTTTGTTTGACATCACATTACCTGCTTGTCCTTTATATGCCCTAACACCAGTATCTTCAAACGCTTGAGCTAAGACAAGAAACTGCTGATAATTGGTAAATGGAGTAAAAGCACCATTTACTGTAAAATCAAAAGTTGGTTTAGCAACTGGAGCAACTCCTAAAGATGTTAATGTACTTTTAAGAAAAGTAACGTGAGCATCTTCATGCTTGGAAATCTGCTGAAAAACAACTTTATCAGAAGCAGGAATCAGGTTTGTGGCAGCAAGTCCAATTTTATAATATTCGTCTTCTAAATATTCCAAAGTCAATGCTAGCTGAAGGGCATCTGTTAATGCACTTTTCATAGTCGTTGGGTCTATTGTTGTGGTTTCAGCTTTGGCAGAAGTTGCCATAAAGCTTCCTAATCCTAATGGTATCGCAGCAACAGCCGCTTTTTTACCAAATGAGGTGATATCTGAAAGATTATCTAATCTAGACGTTTGTTTTGTGAAAAAGAATCGTCAGAGAATTTATCTAATAATTTTAAAATGTTCATAATAATTGATTTTTGAGATTGGTAAATTAATTAATGCCTCTTTCTTTCCAGGTAAATGGAGTTTTAATGAAGCCTCCAGCTGCCGCAATGACATCTTTCGGTTCTTTTGCTACATCCAGTCCTGTAGTAGGATTTACTACATCATCTCCTGAGAAAGCTGCAGTTAAAGGATTAATCAAATCTCTGATTGCCGATGCGTGTCTTGCTTCTACAGAAACAATTTTACCTGCAAGTACCAGATAAGTAGGGTTTGTAATATACTTACCCGCAGCATTGTAAGCGGCAACTCCTGTATCTTCTAAAGCTTTTGCAGTAGCTAAAACAGAACTTCTATCGTTGAAATTTACATTCGGATATTGAAACTCAAGTGTTGGAAGAACGTTAGTTGTTGCACCTGTAATTGCTGCTTTAAAGAAATCTCTGTGAATAACCTCATGGTGATAAAGGTCTGTGAGTACTTCTTTTTCAATAGTTGAAATTCCTGCATAGAAACTATTTACCACTTTCGTGTAGAAATCGGCTTCTAATTGTTCAAGAGCATATGCATAGTTCAAAACACCTACATCGCCCATTCCCAAATCAAATATTTTGTTATCATTGTAGACAAAATCGTCATCATCGCAACCTACCAAAGTAAGCCCGGCAACGGCAATACCAATACCGCTTAGTTTTAGAAAGTTTCTTCTGCTGGTATCCAAGGTGGCTCCTTGATTAGAAACATTAATTGGTTTTTTCATAATACTATTTTTAAAAAGGTTTAGTCTGTTTAATGATATCTACGACAATAGTTTTCGTTTGGTTTTCATAAAATTTAAAAAAAACAAATATTTATTAAACAAATCCCTTAAAAACCCCTAAAACACTATAAATAAAATAAATATCGAGTGCTTTATAATTGATAATGAAGATTATAATTGGATTGATTTTAAAATAAATTTTACTTATTTTTGTGAAATGAGTCAAAAATGGATTTATAAAACCGAACCTGATGAAGAAACTGTTGATGGATTGAGTTCGTCGCTTGGTTTTGGAACTTTTGAATCCAAACTATTGGTTCTCAGAGGAATTGACAATTACCAAAAAGCACGCGAATTTTTCAAGCCAAACTTCACAGATATCCACAACCCTTTCCTGATGGCGGATATGCAAAAAGCCGTAGAGCGAGTTGCTACAGCCATAGAAAATGGGGAAAAAATAATGGTTTATGGAGATTACGATGTCGACGGAACCACCGCTGTGGCGCTTACTTATCTTTATTTAAGAAAAATAGTTCAGAAAAAATATTTAGATTTTTACATTCCCGACAGAAATTCTGAAGGATACGGAATTTCTACCGAAGGAATTGATTACGCTAAAGAAAATGGCTTTTCACTGATTATCGCATTAGACTGCGGAATCAAGGCGATTGACATGATTAATTATGCCAAAGGAAAACAAATTGATTTCATTATTTGTGATCACCATTTACCCGGAGATGAAATTCCGGATGCCGTAGCCGTTTTAGATCCGAAAAGATCAGACTGTCGTTACCCTTTTAAGGAACTTTCAGGATGTGGAGTTGGTTTTAAACTGTGTCAGGGATTAAATACCATCTATAAAATTCCGGAAACTGAATTGTTTGAGCTGACCGATTTATTGGCTATCTCAATTGCTGCAGATATCGTTTCCATGACTGGTGAGAACAGAGTTTTGGCTAAAATGGGACTAAAAGTCCTCAGAAAAACCCGCAACTTAGGTTTAAGACTTTTGATTCCTGAAGATAAACTTTCTCATTTTGAAATTTCAAATATTGTTTTTGAAATTGCTCCAAAAATAAACGCTGCCGGAAGAATTTCTCACGGTAAAGCTGCTGTAGAATTAATGGTTTCTGATAATCTGAAACACGCACAGCAAATTGTAGGCGACATTATGAATCTGAATGACGAAAGGCGCGAACTCGATATGAACTCTACCCTTTCTGCACTCAATCAGGTAATCGAATCTCAGCAGGAAACAAAATATTCAACGATTGTCTATCATCCTGAATGGAACAAAGGTGTGATAGGAATTGTAGCCTCAAGATTGATTGAAACCTATTATAAACCAACTTTGGTTTTTACTGACGGTAATAATGGAGAAATGGTAGCATCGGCAAGATCTGTTTCAGATTTTGATGTGCACGAAGCGCTGGATCTTTGTTCGGAATACTTTCTGAAATTTGGAGGACATCACGCTGCGGCCGGACTTTCTATGGAAAAAGATAAGTTTGAAGCTTTCAAAATTAAATTTGAAAAAACAGTAGCCGAAAAAATTAAGGATCATCAAAAAGAGCCTTCTATCACAATAGATGCTGACGTAAATGCAGACGAAATCAACAGAGATTTTATTAACTTCCATCGAAAACTAGGACCTTTCGGGCCTCAGAATATGAAACCGAATCTTGTTTTAAGAAATCAAAAGATTGCCGGTTATCTGAAAACGATGGGGAAAGATAATAATCACCTTAAATTCTACATCAAACAAGAATCTACAGGAAGAAATATTGAATGTGTCGGCTTTAAGCTTGGACAATTTGCTGATGATTTTAGAAATAAATCTTTTGATATAGCTTTTACTTTAGAAGAAAACCATTGGAAAGGGAATGTGACCCACTATCTGAATATCAGAGATGTGAAATTTAGAGAAGATTAACCTTAATCAATCCAACCTTAAACTCAACCTCAACTTTGAAAAAAATCGGTTTATTTTTCGGGTCTTTCAATCCCATTCATATTGGTCATTTAATTTTGGCTAATTATATTCTGGAGAACTCGGATATGCATGAATTGTGGTTTGTAGTAAGCCCGCAAAATCCTTTTAAAGAAAAAAAATCACTCCTGAAAGATCATAACCGTCTGGATATGGTGCAGCTCGCCGTGAAAAATTATCCTCAAATGCGTGCATCCAACGTTGAATTTTCATTACCAACACCAAGTTACACGATTGATACTTTAACTTATCTTAAAGAAAAACATCCTGAATGTTCTTTCAGCCTAATAATGGGAGAAGATAACCTCGGTAGTCTTCATAAGTGGAAAAATTCTGATGTTTTAATTAAAAATCATCACATCATCGTTTATCCAAGAGTTTTTGATGGGGAGAAAAAAGATTCTGAATATCTTCAGCATGAAAATATTTCGATGATCAAAGCTCCAGTGATTGAACTTTCTGCTACCGAGATTCGCTCAATGATCAAAGAAGGAAAAAATGTAAGACCAATGCTTCCACCAGAGGTTTTTGACTATCTGGATGGAAGTAGTTTTTATAAGTAGTTGTTAGTTGTTAGTTGTTAGTTGTTAGTTGTTAGTCGTTAGTTGTTAGTTGTTAGTTGTTAGTTGTTAGTTGTTAGTTGTTAGTCAAAATTAAATATTGAATCATGGAATTCCTAGAAAATTTATTCTCAAAATATCCTCAGGAAAAAGTTATTAAATGGTTTAAACAGATTTGTTTGGCCGAGGCTCTTTCATGGTTTTTTCTATTTACCGCTATGATCTGGATCCGTGTTGATCCGGAAGGTATTTTCCCGATTATCTACATTAGTACAGTTGGTAGTATTCACGGATTCTTTTTTACACTTTATCTTATATTTCTTCCAGCTGCAAGAAAAATATACACTTGGGATGATGAAGACACCGTCTTTGCATTGATTTCCGCATTTTTCCCTTTTGCCACGATTTGGATTGACAAAAAGCTGGCACGTTTCGATCGAGAATAAAAAAAGAGACTCTTTTGAAGCCTCTCTTTTTTATTAAAATTTTATATTTAATTATCTCTAATAACGTGTCCTGTTACACTCAATGTATGTGAGCCTGTAGTATTAGTATAGGTTCCATTTATTGTAAAATCAATGTATTGTCCTACTGCACCAAAATTGCTTATTTGTAGTGTAAGATTATTTCCATTCGCCTGAATAGCTCCTCCAGAAGATTCTATACTAAAGTTTGAGATATATGTTCCTACTGATGATATGTTTTGGGAGGTTAAATAAAAACTGCCTGTCGCATTTTGTGAACTTACATTTAATCCTCCACCCCCGATTGGAGATTGCGAATAATTGCTTGCAAAAATTGGAGTGATAAAGTATCTTATAGCCTGAGTATCTGTCTGGCTAGTAACAAATTCTGTCGTAGCAGTACAAACAGTAAGATTACCCAAATTAGTTGTAGGCGAAGTTGCGGTAAAATTAATATTTCCTGTTGTTTGAAGATTAGCGAAATCTGCACCTAGAAATGTTAATTGCTGACTTGATGCACAACTTAAAACATTAAAAGAAAAGCTTCCATTAGTTACCACTGCGGAAAAACTAGAAAAATAATTTGCACTTGAAGCATAAGATAAATTGGCAACTCCGTTTGTAACATTATTGCCAGAACAATCCTTAAGAGTACCTGTAATTGTTATCGTATTACTCAAACTTTGCAAAATTGTAATTGCAGGAAGTGTATTGTTAGAATTATTTGTAAAAGGACCAATACTATTGGTCATAATAACATTATTACAAGCATCATAAATTTTTAGAGTTAAATTTTCACCAGCAGGTATAATTCCTGAAGCATTTCCGTTTCCATCTGTAATTGCAGAAGTTGAATTCTGATTTTGTCTAAATAATTTTACCGTTACATTACTCAAAGGTTGTGCAGTAGAGTTTTGAATATGAACATTCAAAATCGCTTGTGGAAACTGCGCATCGCAATTCCACCAAGAAAAATGACTTACATTACCAACATAAGTATTTCCAACCTTTGTAGCAGAACCTTCTTCCTGCCAAATCCCTGTAGTTTCGTTAAAAGCCCACAACGGAATGGTAGCTGGAGCCGTCGAAGTTTGGGTAGCATCAATTGCCATCGTCATTTCAGCAGTATGGCCATTCGCAATCTGAAGATTTTGCCCCAAAGCGCCTGTCAATTGCACATGCAGCATCCCGAAAGTTTCCATTACTCTTGCGTTTCCAGCGGTGCTGTTTGCGAGAAGAGATCCAGGCATCAATTCATTTAGATACTGATCTGAAGATTTTAGGTGAAACATAGCAACATTTACATTACCGCTGTAAGCATTACCACTTGCATCTTTGAAGCTTCCGTCAAATTTCACTTTTGTTCCGTTTGGTAAAGAAACTGTCGCCGTTGCTCCTGATGCAATCGTGGAAGTATTCGTTGCAGGAATCATCATAATGTTGATTCTATTGCTTCCGTTGGTAGGAACCATGGTACGAGAACCATTCACAAAATCTGCTTTTGTTACTTTTACGTAAGCGAAATTTTCTTTCACATTAGCATTTGTAATTACGAATAGTCCTTTAGAATTAGTTTGTACGGTTGCCGATCCAATAGTAACTGTTGCTCCGGAAACCGGAGTTCCATTTGTTGCTAAAACTAAACCGTGGAAATTTCTTTGTACCGAATTTCCAAAGTTAAAGTTTGTTTCCTGATTTCCTTGTTGCTGATTTTCGAGATCAATAAAAGAATCGCTCTTACATGATACAAGAATCATCAAAATCATTAATAATGAGTAAAGTTTTGTCATAAATTATTATTTTTTTTGTGAAATCTAAATTAATCAAAAAAAGTGAATCTAATTATTTTATTTTTTGTTGTAACAAAACTCTTGTTACGGTTGTCTTATTATGTAGAAACTCAAAGTAAGCAAAATTTTAATTTAAATTTTAATAACTAACAATCAATTAGTTACAAATAAAATCAAAACATTTTTACTACTTTGTATTGCATGATACTAAATTTATTACATATCTTTGCAATGTAAAATAATAACAGATACAAGCTTCTAAACTAATTAAAAGATAAACTCATGAAAACGCCACTCCTCATCGCAGCCATATTTTTCACCGGATTGACATTCGCTCAGGAAAAAAAATCAGATTCTCTAAAAACTAAAAAAATTGAAGAAGTTGTTTTGACCAAGCAAGTCTTCAAAAAACAAAGTGACCGTTTCGTATATGACGTTGCCGCTTCACCCGTTGCCAAAGGAAACACAACTTTTGATCTCTTGAGACAAACTCCACTACTTTCTACAACCGATGATAAAAATTTAAAAATTGCAGGAAAAAATAATGCGCTGATCTACATCAACGGTAGAAAAACCAATATGGATGCCGAGTCGGTTACTCAATTTCTAAAAAACACTCCTGCTGAGAATATTCAGAAAATTGAAGTGATTACAGTGCCAGGAAGTGAATTTCAGGTAGAATCTTCAGACGGAATTATCAATATCGTCCTGAAAAAGAAAATGAGTGACGGTTTAAGCGGAAACATGAGAATGTCTAATTCTCAAAATAAATATAACGGAAGTTCTGCAAGCTTCTCTACTAACTACAGAAAAGATAAATTGGGAATTAGTGCCAATTTGTATGGCGGAGAGAATATTGACGCTCAACAATATGTTTTACGAAACGGAAATGATTCTTCTTCTAATGAATCTACTGGAAATATTGATGACCCCAATCAATACATCGGAGGTTATCTGAATATAGATTATCAGCTGACGGAAAAAAGTAATTTAGCTCTATCATGGAATTCTAATGCCAACAAAAGTTATAATTCTACAGTTAATTTATTCAATACCATTCGTTCGTTTGATAAAGATTCTCAGTCATACATTACCAACTACACCAATTCAAGAAACAAAGAAGACGCAAGGTCATACAACAATTCGGTCAATTTAAATTATGAATTGAAAACCGATTCTTTGGGAAGTAAATTAAATGCAAATGCAGCTTATCTTAATTACAGAAGATTTCAGTTTACCAATAATAAGACTTATTTATCTGATGCAAATGGTACAGATGGATTACTAAGCCAGACCATTGACCAAAATCTCCCACAAATCATCAATAATTTTTCTGGTACTGTAGATTATATTCAGAAATTTAAAAATGACTTTACAGTTGCTATTGGTGGAAATTTTAATAAAACCAAAACGGATAATGATACTCAGAATGATACTTTTGTGACAGGAAAAGATACTGAATCTTCACCTAACCATTTCATTTATGACGAAAATATTTACGGTGCCTATTTAACTTTAGAAAAGAAATTCTCTGATAAATTATCCGGAAAAGTTGGTACGCGATACGAAATTACCAATAGTTTAGGAACTTCGGACAATGCAGCTCCTGAATACAGAAAAATTGAAAGAGATTACAATAATATACTTCCGTATTTAAGCTTTAATTACGCTATCAATGACAAAAATAATATTTCTTATGCATTTTCAAGCAGAATGAGAAGACCAAGCTTCTGGGAGCTAAACCCTGTAAGAAACATTCTTACGGAAGACAATTACACTCAAAATAACCCTTTTGTGAAAGCTTCTTCTACTTATAGTCATGAGTTGACTTATATGTTTAAAAGTTCGTATTTCTTAATCTTGAGCCATTCATTATTCAAAGACAAGATTACACAAGTGCCTTTGCAGAGAGATATTTTGAAGCCAAGGAGAGATGAAAATGGAAATCCTGTCCTAGGATCAAACGGTCAACCCATCATGGACTCTTACAAACAATTAAGATATATCCGTACCAACTTCGGTGATAAACAAGAAATGTCTGCCATGGTAGGAATTCAGAAAACATTCTTTAAACAATATCTGACGATGAACTTCAATGTTGGCCTTCAGAGAAACGTTAATGATGGAAGCCTAAGTGTAGACCCAACTTCGGGTGATGTTTTTCCAACATATGAAAACAAGATTAGTTCGACGAGTATTCTTATCCAGACCAACAATACCATTCGTTTAGACAAAAAGAAAACATGGTTCTTGGGCGTAAATTATTTCTTTGTAGACAAGCAGCAAATCGAATTGGGAATGTTGAAAAATCTGATGAGTTTAGATTTAAGCATCAAGAAAAACTGGAACGACTGGACGTTTGCATTAAACTTAAATGATGTTTTAAGAACAAACATCGTAGAAATCGAAGACTATCAGGCCAACGGAAATTACAATTATGTAAGAAACGACCAATTCAGAAGAGGCGGAACTTTCAGCATCACGTATAATTTCGGAAACCAGAAAGTGAAAAAAGTAAGAGACATCGAAGGCGCATCAGACGCTATAAAAAGCAGAACACGTTAACATTCAATCTTCATATATTTTATTTTGTACAGAAACCCATCAAGAATTTGATGGGTTTCGCTTTTAAATCTAAATATTTTCAGATTACCAGGTAAGGTCTTTTTCTTGTTTAAAAATAAACTGATATATTTTCTTTGTAAGAACAACTACTTCTGGAACTTGTTTAAAATCCTCCCAAGTTATTTCTTTATTTAAAGTTTTCTCAAGAATTATTCTGCTCAACCTTGCTTTATCATTAAATGTCTGCCACTCTTCACCGGTACCTCTACCTTGTTTCTTACAAACTTCATTAAGCGGAATATCAGATTCTTTAATCTTTTTCAAAAACTTACCTACATATTCTGTGCGATTTAACTCGTTACTTTCTATAAAGAATGTGTCAATTTTATTTTGAGTTGATTCATCAATATTATTTTTGTTACAAAACTCAATTAATATTTTTTTCCAGACTTCTTTAGGTAAAAGATTTTCTGATTCTCTAATATTCCAAAGAATTAAACCGTCAAAATTTTTATCTCGAGAAAACTTTTCTTCGAAAGATTTTAATCTTAAATGTTTTTTTGTTCCTTCCTTCGCCATATCTGAATCTGCTAACAGAAAGATTTTATTTGATAATGCCAAAGCATTTATTTCCTCTACAAATCTTTCTTCTTCATTATCATTAAGTTCTTCACCTAAAATATAATGTTCAATATTTCCACCCGCATATTCAAAAAAAGTAAAATCTATATCCTCTTTAGGATAAACTCTACCTTCTCCAGCATCACAATACGCTTTCAGAAATGCTTTGATGTAATTACGGTCAGAAATTCCTTCAACCCAAATACTTGCGTTAGCTAAGAACACTGAAGTATTGTTAACTCCTAAATCTCGTAATAATTCTGCATTTCCAAAATTGATATTTTTAACAATAATCTTTTTATCTCCATTCTCAACTATTGGAGTAAAAGAATAAATAGAAACATCATCACTTTCTAAGGTCAAATCTAATAAGTGATTCGAATGAGTTGATATAAAATATGTAAGTTTCTTATTAGTAATATCTTTATTAAATGAAATCTGTTCAAAAAATAATCTTTGCATTCCTGGATGAAGATTCAATTCAGGTTCATCAATAAAAATTACTGAATTTTCTTCAGACATAAATATTTGATACATCAAAATGATTATAGCTTGTATTCCGTCTCCTAATTCGTATAGTTTTCTTGTATCATTCTCGCCATCAATATGAATACTAATAATTTCTTCGGAATTATCATTATTAATACTTTTGTCTTTGTTGAACTCAGCAACTATATCAATCTTTTTGCCGCTGAAAAAATTGTTTTGTACAAATATTTCGAAATCTTCAAATCTTTTTCTAATTTCTTTTCTGGCGTTTCTAGCGTTCAAGATTGATTTGTATAAGTGTAATCCAGTGAATGTTTTTACATTCTCAGTGGGATGATTTCTTTGAAGTGTATTATAAAAATATCATCTTCTATTTTTAAATATTTTTCTTCTTTATAATTATAAAGTGAATGTGCTGTTCTTAAGGTGGGAATATAAATTTTATCAGGATTTTCATATTCTAAATTATCTTCTATTAAATCGATAATTTGATTATTTATAGTATCTAAATAAATCATTTTACTATCATCTATAACAACATTATAATATGATCGTCTATTCCTTCCTATGTTCGATAATTGCTTAAAATTACTATGGTTTTGTTTAGCTATTTTAGCTATTTCGTTGAAGCTTTTATTATTAAATCTTTCTATTTCAAATGTTGGTAAATTCTCATCATAAAAATTAATGCCTTTGGCTTGATTGGCAAGAATATTTTGACCAAGGGTATTATTGAAGTTAATTGTTAAATTATTAATTTTACGAAAGTGAACATTCTTGTAATTTTTCAATTGCATTAAATGTCTCATCATCCAGCTTTTTCCGCTATTATTAGCTCCTACAAAAATGTTTATTGAATTTATATTAGGTAAAAAGCGTATAGCTATATCATCTTCAAAAAGTAATATCTATCAATGATTTTACTATCCGTATTCTCATTTAAAATTAAGTCATATTTCATTATTTAGTTTTTTAATTAAAAAAAATCCTCAGAGTAAATACAATTCTGAGGATTAGAAGATAATTTTATTTATTCTGATTTAAAAACCTCCGTTCTTTCAGAAATTCCAATTGCATTAAAGGCTTCAATCTGGAAATAATAAGAATCTACTCTGTCTGCCCCGGTGAAGAAATATTCATTTTTACCGTAGACCATAATGCTTCCATATAATTTGTCAGGAGACTTTCCCCAATAAATAACATAACCATCAGCTTCCGAATTTTGTTGCCACTTCATCCAAATACTTCTTCTTTCGCCATATTTTTTAGCATCAGCTCTTAACGGAACAAACCCCTGCACTTTTCCGGGTTTTGCTCCCGCTCCTTTTCCAAATACTCTGAAACCGCTTAATGCAAACTTTCCTGTCGGCATTTTGAGGTTTTCCATTTTTAAATATCTTGCTTCCGCAGGTTTTTCTAATTCTATATAATCGTGAGGTACGTCTTTGGTGTTTTTGCTTTTATCGACAATAACTTTCCATTTTTTACCGTCGTTTGAACCATAAATTTTATACTGATGCATTTTGCCCTCAGTTTTTCCCATAAATTCTACATCCTGATCTGCATAATTGACCTGAATTGCATTAATAGTAGAGATTTCACCTAAATCTGTCTGAAACCATTCTCCCGAATTTCCGGTTTTTGCACTCCAATACGTTTTGATATCTTCATCCACCGCATTGTTAGAATGATAACCACCCAAAGTTGACGAAACCTGAACGGGTTTGTTGTAATTTAGCAACATCCAATTCGTGAAAAGTCCTTTTGAAAAATCTTTTCCTTGTGCAAACTGCGGAAGTAAAGTGGGATAATCTCCGTAAGCCGTGTTGGTGTACATCACATCATCTTTATCAAACCCTGCAGGCCAGATTCCCAAACGTCTTTCAAAATTATTTTTAGTGGAAATAAAAATCGTTGAAACGTGCCACCAGTTTTTAAAATTATCTTCAAAAGTTGCTCCGTGCCCCGCTCCCCTTGCAAAACCTCCCGGCTTGTAAGAAAAAGGATTGTGCTGTTGATATTCATACCCTTCTAAAGGATTTTTCGAAACATACACTCCGTCAGAATAACCGCTGAATTCTGTTGCCGGAGCACCGTACTGCATATAATATTTGTCTTTGTACTTGGTTACCCAAGCTCCTTCCACAAAAGGCTGCAGGAAAACATTATCATTGTACTCACCGAATCTTTCCCAGCCGTGATCTTCAGGTTTCAGTCTTAAAATAGGTTTTACAAAACCTTCAGACTGTAAGTTTTTAACTTTAACTTCTGTACCTAAAAGTGGCCATTCGTTGCTTGACCCCCAATACAGATACAGTTTGTTTTTATCTTCATCATAATGAAAAGCAGGATCCCAAGCTCCAACCTTTAAAGTATCAACGGCAATTTTCCAATCGTCCACAGTTGGGTTGGTAGATTTCCAAATCGGGAAATCGGATTCCCAGGTTGAGCCGTAAACGTATAAGGTATCTTTCATTGCCCAGACTGCAGGAGCATTCAGATCGTGGGTATATTTATTGTCTCTGAGGAATTTTCTTTTGACAAATTTCCAGTCGAGCATATTGTCGCTGTGCCAATACCCTTCCTGATTGGTGGAAAATAGAAACAGTTTCTTTTGAAAATTTACAATTACCGGATCGGCTGTAGCGCGGTGCTTTCCTTGCTTAGAAAAAACTTCAAAAGGTGTGTAACCATAATCGATGTTGATCGGGTTACAATAGGTTTTTTGCTGAGCGTCAATGGAAAAGCTTAACAGAATCGCTAAACTCAGGTATATTTTTTTAATCATAATCATCCTTATATTTTTACAAATTTAATTATTTTTTAATGGCTGACTAAAAGCATAACAATAAAAACTTCTGACTCTATTTAAAAGTCAGAAGTTGTATTTTATTAAATTAAAATGAATTATTTTTTAGGCAAGAAGACTTCAGCCAACATACAACGAGCGCTTCCTCCTCCGTTCACTTCAATGGTATTCAAATCTGAATAAATAATTTCGCAATACTTTTCAATATTTGAAATTTGCTCAGCATTTAAAGACTGATAAGCAGTCTGACTCATTACGAGAAATTTTTCGCCATCTTTATTCTGAACCTGAAGCATATTTCCGGCAAACTGCTGCATTTGTTCTTCGGAAATTTCTATGATTTCTTTTCCTGAATTTTTAATGGTTTCAATGACTTTACTTCTTTCCAGTTCATTATCGATGCAATCAAGACAAATCACGACAAACTTATCTGCCACGCACATCATCACATTGGTATGATAAATTGGAAGTCTTTCTTCTCCCACCGTTTGAAAAGAATGGAAAACGACAGGCGTGAAATCATATTTAGCACAAAATTCTCTGAATAAATTCTCATCTAATCTCAAAGAAACCGAGCCGTAAGCTATTTTATTATCGTGATCGAAAATCATACTTCCAGTCCCTTCCAAAAAATGTCCCTGAATTTCAGGTAAAGACCAATCGTCGATTTCACTAACTTCAAAACCTTGGTTTTTGATGCTTTCAATGATATCTTCCCTTCGTTCAACCCTTCTGTTGGTAGCGAACATCGGATATAAAACCACTTTTCCATCATTGTGAAAACTTACCCAGTTGTTTGGAAAAATAGAATCTGGCGTGTGAGGATCGATGGTATCTTTTATCGTAATGACATTGATTCCTTTACTTTTTAGTTTTTCAACAAAAATTTTGAATTCTGCCAAAGCTTTTGACTGAATGTCTGCACCTTTCTGCTCTACCTGAAAGTAGTTGTTCTCAGCTGTTTCTGCATTATAACCGAATGCGATCGGCTCTATCATTAATACTGTATCTGTTGTTTGCATTTTTGCTTGATTTTTTATTAATAATCTTCTTTTGTTAAAAATATATGAATCGGGAAAGATAGAAATTCTGGAATTTGTGAGAGATTGATTTTGTATTTTTTACCTGTCATTGTTTCTACTTCCACTTCCAAACCTTCGAAATATTTTTTCAAGTACCACTCTTTTCTCCTAAGGCTCTTGGACGTTCTTCTCAATTCATCTTTTATATCTTTTGATGCTGAATAATCTGCTGGAACGTTTGAATTGTCAGTAAAATTTAAATGAGCATAAACTAATTCTTCATCCTCCTCAAAAGCTGCTGTATCAAAATTATCAACGAAATTCTTACTCAGTTTTAAGTTAAATAATATCGAAGAAGAATAGAGTTGCAGATAATACATTGATAACATTTTGTTTTTGACAGTATAAGAATTACCACAACCTTTGATTCTATGTACATTTTGTCTATAAACTAAAATTCCGTCTTTAATTTTGTATATAGATTTATTAGGAAATTTACGGCTGAGGCGCTTTCCCTTTCCATCATATTTTATTTCTTCCCAAAGAATCCATTCATTAAAACCGTTTTGATAATTCTTGTAAACAATTTCTTCTTTTATATTCTCATTTCCATCGTAAAAAACTTCTCTAAAAGGTGAGCCTGCATATTCCAATTTTTCACTTACTTTTTTTCCATTTTTTTTATGAATGGTAAGAATAGAATCTTTTTCAATCCTGATGATTTGATGATCAGGGTAATTATCAAAATGGTATTTCGTGACTTTATAATCTTTCTGTAAAATTGAATCTATCGTATGATAATCAGCAAATATTTCTTTCTTTACTTCAGTTTGATTGAAATATTTTTTATTCCAAATTTTTCCATTATCATAGGTTTCTTCATAACCTAAATCTGGATTTTTTGATTAAAAAAATATTTTGTTCTGAAAACATAGATTGAATCTTTTTTCTTACTATCAAAGTTGTAGACATCCCTTTCTTCGTACAAAGTATTGTTAAAAGATACTTTTGAAAATTTACTGAAGGTGACAACTCCATTATTATCAATTGCTTTTGAAAGCTGATTGACGTAATTATTTTTAAAATTTAAATTAAATTGTTGTTGCCACATGTCTTTGACCAACTTTACAGAAATCAGTCTATTTTCGTCATCAAAATCAAAGTATTGGATATTTAACGAATCTTTTACCAGAATCGATTTGTCTGAAATTACTTCAATAGATCGGAGAACTTTATTGTCTTTTTTTAGCTTTAAAGTCTTAATTTTATTTTCTCTTAAACCTTTAATATCTCCATATAAAACTTCTGCCCAGTTGATTTTTTGCTGAGAATAAGCTCTGCATATAGATAGCAGAAGGAAAAATACAACTAATTTTTTCAATAAACTTCAATTTGGTTTATTCCCTCACCAAAGGCATCGTAGAACATCTCAACAAACCACCCATTTTAGAAATTTCTCTGTACGGAATTTCTTCAACCGTCATTCCCCACTCATTTCTCAGGTGATTATTCATTCTTGTAAACGAACTGTCTGAAACAACGACTTCTGGAGAAATTGAGAAAATATTCGGGAACATTTCAAACATTTCTTCGTCATTGACATGGAAACAATTTTCTTCTCCGAAAATATCGATGATTAAGTTGTAATCACTTTCGTCAACAAAACCGTTTTTGTAAACAATACATTTATCAGTACCAATCGGGTTGAAAGTGCAATCTAAATGCAAAATTCCCTGATAGGGTTCTCTGTCATTTTTCTTTAGTTCAAAATCTAGAATTCTTTTCTTTGGAAAATATTCTTTAAGAATTTCAATAGCGTATTCGTTGGTACGGGCTGTTTTGTAATTTCTGTAATCTTGTGAAAAACAAGTTCCAATGAAAATAAAGTCATTCCACACGATGACATCACCACCTTCGATATGAGCAGTATCGGGAAGATTAATGATATCTCTCCATTTTACTTTTTCAAAAATTGATCGGTAAGCATCTTGTTCGTCGGCGCGATCGGCAATGACATTAGAAATTATCATTTTATCTTCAATAACAAACGAAACATCTCTTGCAAAAACCTGATTGTAATCTTTGATAATACTCGGACGCAAAACTTCTACATCATATTTCTTCAGTACTTTTTCAAAAGCTTCCATTTCATCAATGATATCTTTTTCTTTCGGATAAATATTGTGCTGGATAGAATGGTATGATTTTGCATCATAACTTTCTTCTAAAGTAGGATCTGCCCCCATTGAATTGGGCTGACCCAAAACCACTGATTTCAGTTTCCCAGTTTCGTTTTTGATATTTAATTTCATAAAAATTCTTCTGATGTATTGGCTTTAAATAAAGCGTTCTGTACATAGCATGAGCCACAAATATAATGAAACGGCGTTGAAGTCGAAAATTTAATATTGAATAAATGCATGGAATTTACGCCTACAATATTGGCTTGAAATGTTGTAGAAATATTCAAATTCTATCTGTTTAATTTCGCTTTTTCAGATAGAAATAAGGGATCGATCTTGAAATCAAATGATATTATCTTTAGACTGAAAATTACAGTTTACAATTTTGGGTTATTTAGAATGTCGATTCAAAAAGAATTTTTAGAAATAAGCAATTTTGAATGACCAAAACATCGTATTAGGTTCATCTTTTTGAATAATTTTTGATTTAGATATAAATTATAAAGTGGATACTATCAATTAGCTGATTGATTAATGATGTCTTTTCTGATACAAACATGATGTTCCTACGTAGCTTTTTATTCGATTGATAGCTCTTTTCTTTAAAAAAATTATAATTTCTATTGTGGATATTTACTGCTAAAAATTTAAAATCCAATACAGTGAAAAGCTTTAACATAAAGAACAAAAAATCCCAAAGCAAAAAACTTTGGGATTTTAAATTTATCTGAGAAAACAATATTATCTGTTGGTAATATCGATGTAATCTCTTTTTGAGCTCCTTGGTAAACCTGTCTTGGTCTTCCGATCGGGTCTCCTTTTAGTCTCATTTCTTTCCATTGAGCGATCCATCCCGGAAGTCTTCCTAATGCGAACATTACGGTAAACATTTCTGTAGGAATTCCTAACGCTCTGTAGATGATTCCTGAATAGAAATCTACGTTTGGATATAATTTTCTTTCGATGAAGTATTCGTCTTCAAGAGCTACTTTCTCTAACTGCATTGCAATATCAAGAGCTTTGTCTTCAATTCCCAATGCAAGTAACAAATCGTCAGCAGCTTTTTTGATGATTTTCGCTCTTGGATCGAAGTTTTTGTACACTCTGTGTCCAAAGCCCATCAAACGGAAGCTGTCATTTTTATCTTTAGCTTTCTCCACCCACTTGTTAACGTCTCCACCATCTTTTTCGATTAACTCAAGCATTTCGATAACTGCTTGGTTTGCACCACCGTGAAGCGGCCCCCAAAGTGCAGAAATACCCGCAGAAACCGAAGCAAAAAGACCTGTGTGAGCAGAACCTACCATTCTTACAGTAGATGTAGAACAGTTTTGCTCGTGGTCAGCGTGAAGAATCAATAATTTATCTAAAGCAGCAGTAACTACAGGATTGATTTCAAACTCTTCATTTGGTAATCTGAAAGCCATTTTGTAGAAGTTTTCTACATAGTTCAGGCTATTATCTCCATGGTTTAATGGTAAACCTAAAGTTTTTCTGTAAGTCCAAGCAGCAAGGTGAGCAAATTTAGCAATCAGCAATTCTGCAGCAAGATCCATCTCTTCTTTAGACTGTACGTTAACCGCTTTAGGATTAAAAGCAGTTAATGCAGAAGTAAGAGAAGATAAAACTCCCATTGGGTGAGCAGAACGAGGGAAAGCGTCGATGATTTTTTTCATCTCCTCTGCTACGAAGTTATATTTTTTGATATTCCCGTTGAAAGTTTCAAATTGTTCTTTTGTAGGCAATTCACCGTGTAACAAAAGGTACATTACCTCAGTAAAGTTTGATTTTTCAGCGATTTGCTCGATAGGGTAACCTCTGTAGAACAATTCTCCTTGGTCACCATCAAGATAGGTAATCTCGCTTAGTGTTGCACCTGTATTTTTGTATCCTAAATCTAGGGTAATAAGACCTGTCTGGTCTCTTAATTTTGAAATATCTATTCCTCTGTCTCCGATTGTACTATCCACGATTGGATATTCATACGAATTACCGTCGTAATTCAATATAACTTTGTTGTCTGACATTATTTAATTTATTTTTTTAAATATACTATTTATTATAAAATACGGCAAACAAAAAATTTCGTTCGCCGTTATTTATAAATTCAATTGATTATCTTTTGATTTTAAAAGCATCTAATCCTGGGAAATAAGCTGTATCACCCAAAGCTTCTTCAATTCTTAATAATTGGTTGTATTTCGCCATTCTGTCTGATCTTGAGGCAGAACCTGTTTTGATCTGACCGCAATTCATAGCAACTGCCAAATCTGCAATTGTAGAATCTTCCGTTTCACCAGACCTGTGAGACATTACTGAGGTAAATTTGTTGTGCTGAGCCATTTGAACTGCTGCCATTGTTTCAGAAAGAGAACCGATTTGGTTAACTTTAACCAAAATTGAGTTAGCAATTCCTTCGTCAACACCTCTTTTTAATCTTTCAACATTAGTTACGAATAAATCGTCACCTACCAATTGTACTCTATCACCGATTTTATCAGTTAACATTTTCCAACCTTCCCAGTCGTTTTCCTGCATACCGTCTTCAATAGAAATGATTGGATATTTGTTTGCCAATTCAGCTAAATAAGAAACCTGCTCGCTGCTTGTGAATTGAGCTGCATCAGGAGTCTGGAATTTTCTGTAATCATAAACTCCGTCTTTATAGAATTCTGAAGCTGCACAATCTAATGCGATCATCACATCATCACCAGGCTTGTAACCAGCTTTTTCAATAGCCTGAAGCAAAGTATCTAAAGCATCTTCTGTTCCTTTGAAAGTTGGTGCAAAACCTCCTTCGTCACCTACCGCAGTAGAAAGACCTCTTGAATGAAGAATCGCTTTCAAGTTGTGGAAAATCTCAGTTCCTTTTCTCAATGCATGAGAGAAAGAATCTGCTTTTACCGGCATTACCATAAATTCCTGAAAAGCAATCGGGGCATCTGAGTGAGATCCACCATTGATTACGTTCATCATCGGAACAGGAAGTGTATTAGCATTTACACCACCGATATATTTGTATAACGGCATTTTTAGTTCAGCAGCAGCAGCCTTTGCAGCAGCTAAAGAAACACCAAGAATTGCATTAGCACCGATATTCCCTTTGTTTTTCGTACCATCTAAGTCGATCATGATCTGATCTAAAAGATTCTGATCATAAACCGGAAGACCTACTAACTCGGGAGCAATTACTTCTCTTACATTTTCTACAGCTTTAGAAACACCTTTTCCCATCCATTCAGAACCGCCATCACGCAATTCTACTGCTTCATGTTCTCCGGTAGATGCTCCAGAAGGCACTGCAGCACGACCCATCGCACCACTTTCTGTAAATACATCAACTTCAACTGTAGGATTACCTCTTGAATCCAAAATCTGTCTCGCTTCTATGTAAGAAATGTAACTCATTTTTTGTTTATTTATAGTTTAGACAAATTTAATTAAAAAATAAGTTTTTTCGTTATTCGAAGTATGGTAATTGATGTTTTTTGAGTTAAATTTTAGTTAATATTGGGATTGTTATTAAGCATTAATTAAAATAATAAAAAAACCTTCTTTGAATTATTTCAAAAAAGGTTTTTTTATTATTTTGTTCATTTATTCTTTTTTCACTGCATCAAAATTGAAACTGACATTCAGAAAACCGAAGAGTTTCCCGTTGTCAACATTATACTTTAAAATTAGAGGCAGCCACAAATTCTTTAGAATCCTCACTCTCACATCTGCATTGGCAAAAAATTGATTGTATTTTTCGTCTTTTATCAATCCGGAAAAGATTCTTCTGAACTCAAAGTTTGGTTTAACTTCTAAAAAAGAGACTTCATTTTTCGCTATAACAGAAATATTTAAACCCAACTGAGAAGCAAATTCTTTTCTCTTATAAACAGCCATAGAAATACTATCAGTCACTTTATAATGATTTCTAAAATCTATTTCTAAATTTGTTTTTTCAGATTTGATACCTTGTAGGTAAACCATGTTGATATTATACTCGTCAAAAAATTTAGAATCTTTTCGAAAATTGCTTTTAAAACCAATTGTCAGCAAAGGTTGACGTTTGATGCTATCTACTTGCTTTTGAAATAAACTTGCAAAATCTGTAGATATCTGATCGTAATTTGCTGACACTAAATTTGCTATTTCTTTTGGCAGCTTATCTTTTGGAACATATCTTTTTTCTGCTAAAATTTTGTCGATTTTTTCTTTCAACTGTAAAATCTCTTCCTCACTTGGCTTAGCATCATTACGATATTTTTGAAAAGCAACCACGATGTCAGAACTCATGAAGTCAAAAAGCTTACCGGGTTCAGTCTTAGCTAAACTTGCAACAGTTGAGTCTCTTTTATTAACAATTGCCCAATCAAATCCATAATTAAAGCCTTTAAATTTATAGTCGTTATCTAAATCTAAACCTACTTCTATCTGAAAATTTCTGCTAAACTTTTCTTTCGTGTAATTGTAATCTATTAGCAAATCATTATCTGCTTTTGACTTTAGTGAAAATAAATTTGCTTTGAACTGTAGAGCTTTTTTATCACCCGTAATATCTTTTAATGAAGCTTGCATAAAATCTGTAAAAACATCCTTCCAGTTTCCAGATTTTGTCTCTTGTAAAAAATTGTAAAGATTTGCTGATGATAAGCTATCTTGATTTGTTTTTCCATTTTGAGCAGAAAATAATATCACATTTAGAAAAAACAAACTCAAGATAATTTTTTGTATAAAATTTTTCATGATTTGTAGTTTTTAATTTGTATTAAATGAATATGTAACAAAATATGACTTACCTGTTCTTGTTGTCGGGTTCGGGTCTGAAGTTTTATCATAGGTAAACCCTTCTCCTCCTAATTTTATGACTGTCTTTTTGTTTTCAGATAAAGGATTGGAACCAATAATGTACAAATCATACTCACCTTTTAAATCTGTAAAGTCATGTGAAAAAGAACCTTCTTCAGTTCCTTCCACTAAAGGCTTATCATCTCCTTTTTAAAAAGTTTAAATACAATGCCTAAGATTGACGTTCCATTTTTTACTTCGATGTTTAATTTTAATGTTTTCATGGTTATTAGTTTTAAAAGTTTTACATCTCAAATTTCCGATTTAAAAAACAGCCAATCAATTACACAAACGGGTGATTCTCATAACAAAAAAACAGCACCATAAAAATGATGCTGCTTTAATATTTTTCAAAAGAGATTATAAGCTAATCTTGAAGAAAATAGAAGTTCCGTTTTCTGTGGATGAAATTTCAAATTTCCCACAAGACTCTTTCATTCTGCGATCCATATTCCGGAGACCGTTTCCTGTTGCATTTTCTAATTTAAATCCTCTGCCATTGTCTGATATTTCCATAATCAAATATTTATTCTTCTGGATAAACGAAAGCTTCAGTTGATCTGCGCCACTATATTTATAAGCATTGTTTAAAGCTTCTTTGATACATAGAAACATACTACGTCTTAATTCTGTTGAGATAGGTGTTTCAGAAGTTATTTGATCTTTATCAAAAGTCAATACAATTGGTGTTTTTTTAAAAAACCCTCGGCATAAGTTTTAGCATATTCAACGAAACTTCCGACGGTATCATTACCTGAATTTAAACTCCAAAGCATTTCACGCATAGAGATATTCATTTCTTCAGAGGTTTTTAGAAGTTCATTAATGTCGCTTATTAAATCTTCATCTTCTGCCTTCTGCATTAAAAATTCTGCCTGAAGTTTTAATGCTGAAATCCCCGCTCCAAGATCATCATGCATATCGTGAGAAATACGTTGTCTTTCTTTTTCTATCGATTTTTGTTTCTCGAGTTCTTTTTGGAGAAGCTGGTTTTGGTATTCTGATTGCTGAAGTTGTTTTTCTTTGATGTGAAGAAGTTGTTTTCTGTTGTAAACTATCACTACAAAAATAATAAACACCACAAAGAACATCATCACAATCGTAATCATGATATAAGTAATTTTGATCTCAGATATATTATCCATTAATTCCCTTCTTGTACTTTAATAATGAAACAAAAAACATTGCATAAAAAACCATATTTATTATAAAGAAGAACAACTGTGAGGCAATTAAAAATTGCTCGTCAACTTTATTAAACAGATATCTTGGAATAATTCTAAGAATAAAAAAAACGCCCCAAAACAACAATCCGCTTGAAATCCAAAATTTCGGATCATCCAAAATACTTTTTTTATCTGGCTTCATTATCTTGCCATAAAACCAGATAAGACTGTAGAAGATGTATAAAAATGAGAATGCAATACCTATAACCTGATTAATTTCTACAAAACTTTTAAAAATATAAAAAGAAAAAATTACAAAAAAAACACAAAAAATCAGGGTCGTTATTGTTTTTAAGTGTTTGGTTTGGTTTCTATTTAGATATATCAAGAAAAACACCCCACAAAACAAGATGTAAATATTATAAAGAAAGCCAAAGTTTGCCGTACTCTTAAAAAACAACTGAAAACAGTACATAACGAAGTCCAGAAAAAAACTTACCATTAAATAAATGTATAAGTATTCTTGTTGAACTTTTCCCTTCAAAACTAAAGAAAGAGAAAAGGCTGTTACAAGAAACAGAACTGATAAATAGGCGAACTGAAATTCAGCATACATTAGGGTTGCATATTTCCAATGTTAAAATAAGCTTCCGAAAGTGATGTCTCTGCATTAATTACGTGTAAGGTTGGTATCTCCAGAATAATATTTTGTCTTAACTTTCCATCAACAGGATCATTTTTAGCAGCTGCTAAAAATTTTGTAACAACGGGAAAGCTGCTATAATGTTTTTTAATATTACCACTATTAAAAGTAATATATTGAGTGTAGCTAAATTTATTTTGGTCAAAATTTCCAGAATTATACAACCTCGCAAAAGCCTCTATACAAGTTTTAGCATCTTGAGGAAGAATTTCCTTCAAATATTCTCCTTCCAGCATATATATAGTGTCTTCGGCAGAAAAAGTTATATTTTGACTGTCGTTTACTGGATGGCCGTTAAACCTGAACAATAAACTTACTCCTGCAGCACTGTACACAAAATATATATGCAGATAATCTGAAGTGTATATATTCGCATTAAAAACATTCCCTATATCATGAATCAGAAAATACTCGGGAGAGTTTAGAAGTGCAAAATCCTGCATTTTTGCAACTTCTTGTTCTGCAACTTTTTTTTCAATCTCCTCATTTAAATCTATTTTTAATAACGAAAGAAGTTTTTCATATCTACTATTTTTTGACTTATCTCTATCCCAATTTCCGAAATCTATCTTTAAAATAAGTTCGATAAGATGTAATTTCTTCTCTGCTGGAGTCATTTTTTGCTTTAAGCTCATAATTTCTAGTTTTTAGTTTTAATTTTTAAAATGGTTAAATTTATTTATAGCTTCAACTTTATTATTTACGTGAAGCTTTCTGTAGATGTTTCCGACGTGTTTTTTTACGGTATCGATGCTAACAAATATTTTATCTGCAATTTCTTTGTATAAAAGACCTTGAGATAAAAGTTCTACGATTTCGGTTTCACGTTTTGTGAGTTCTTCATAATCTTTCTCTTCAATTGTTTTTCTTTCAAAATGATTTAAAACTCTTCTGGCAATTGAAAAACTCATCGGGGCACCGCCGTTGTACACATCTCTTATTGAAGAGAGAATCTTATCCATACTTTCTCCCTTGATAAGATATCCCATTGCACCGGCTTTTAGGGAATTAAAAATCATTTCATCATTCTCAAAGCTTGTACACATGATGAATTGAGATGTAGGCATATCTTTTTTTAACTTTCCTATAATATCAATTCCGAGCATATCCTGAAGTTGGATATCCATCATGACTACATCTGGAGAAAGAACAGATAAATTTTTGAGAGCGGCATTTCCGTCAAAAAACTGTGCGATCACCTTCATATCAGTCTGGTAATCGATCACTTTCTTCAACGCATTGTTGTAGTTTTTTTCGTCTTCTACTATGGCTATGGAAATGCTCATGTTTGTTATTTCTTTAAAACAAATTTCGACAGAAAACAAAGCAGAAACAATTACACGTTTGTGTAATAATAGAATTTTGAGTTCAGGGTTATTGGTTTGTTTTTTGTTTTTATTAAATTTAAAGAAAATTTCACAATTGGGGAATTAATTTAAATTAATAATAACAAAAATATATTGAATGAAAAGAAGTATTCTAATCGCGACATCTTTTTTGGCTGTATCTTTAGTTGGCTGCAAAAAAAATGAGAGCGGAAATAAAAGAATTGTAAAAACCGAAAATTCTGAACAAACGGTTCTTGCAGACGACGGAAAAGCAGATTCTACGATTGCTTACAATGTTGATGTAAATGGAAAGAAAAGCATCAAAACAGATTATGTTTATAAAGCAACCGACGGAACTTTGGTAAAAGTTGTTTATGACTATAATCCGGAAAAGAGAACTTTGAAAGTGACTAATAACAACAAGACTTTTGTACTAGAAAAGTCTGAAGCCAAAACCAATGAAACAACTTATGAAAAAGCTGATATGAAAGCTACGGTGAAAGGCGACAGTCTAATTATACATCAAGGTGATAACATTATTGAATTGGTAAAAACCAAAATATAAGGCACAAAAAAACCGCTCAGAAATCTGAACGGTTTTTTTTATATATCTGAATGAATATTATTTTCCAGCTTTTCCTTCATATTTTAGCAGCAACTGATGAATATCTTCCCGGCCAGCATTTTTGGCCCAATCTAAAGCAGTCCATCCCAAATTATCTTTGGAATTAACGTTTGCTCCCTTGTCAAGTAAAAACTGAACAATAGATAGAGGTGCTGATTCTACACTAACCATCAAGGCGGTCCATCCTTTCTTATTTTGCTGATTAACATTTACGCCCATATCAATCAACTTTTGCATAATCTTAATTTCTTCTTTATCGGAAGGGTGTATCTCTCTCCCATTTAAACCAGCAACGCCAACCGCTGTTCCCCAATCTGCAAGCTTTAATAGGTAAGTACTTTCATCTTTTGATTTAACATCTATTTTATGGTCTAAGAGAGTAAGAATAACAGGATAGTTTCTATCTGAGATAGCATATTCTAAAAGGCTTATTCCTTTTTTATTTTCTAAATTAATATTTGCACCTGCATGAAGCAGTATATTAAGAATTTCATTATTCTGGCTAGAAACGGATCGCGTTAGAGCTGCTTCACCTACTTCATCCTGTGCATTTATTAGCGCTCCCTTTTTAAGCAAAAACGAAACAACTTCGGGATGGTTTGATAAGGATGCATTCATCAATGCTGTTGCATACCCATTTCCACGTACATTAATATCTGCTCCTTTATTTATAGCCTCCTCCAGTTTTTTTAAATTACCCTGTGCTGCTGCATCCAGCATTTCTCTATTGAGTGGAGATATTTTAACCTGTGCAAAAGAAATCTCTTCAGTCTTGGATACTGCATCTTCTGCTATTTTAGAATTAGTCGTTTTTTTAGAATCAGGTATTGACTGGCATGCATATAAACTTAATATTAATGCATAAAGTAGTACATTTTTTTTCTTGCAATTTGTGTTCATTCTCATAAGTGTGTTTTACAGTCGTAAATGTATTAATATTTTTATAAATATGAACAATATTTCACTTAAGAAGTATTTAAGTAATAAACAAAAAAACCAAGCTATTAGCTTGGTTTTAATTTATAAGAAAAAAGAACTTTATTATTCTTCTGTTTTCTCTTCTGTAGAATCAGTTGCTTCTGCCTTAGGCTCTTCAACTTTTTCTTCTACTGCTGGAGTTGCTTCAACAGCTACTTTTGCAGTAGAAGTAGATCTTCTACTTCTTCTTGTCGTCTTCTTCTCCTCAGCATTAGGATTATAAAGCTCATTGAAATCAACTAACTCGATCAAAGCAGTATCTGCAGCATCACCAGGTCTGAAACCAGTCTTGATGATTCTCGTATAACCACCGTTTCTTTCAGCGATTTTCGGAGCTACAGTTCTGAATAATTCAGTAACCGCTTCTTTACTTTGAAGATATGAAAAAACAATTCTTCTGTTGTGTGTAGTATCTTCTTTTGCTTTTGTTAATAGAGGCTCAACGTATACTCTTAAAGCTTTCGCTTTAGCTACAGTAGTGTTGATTCTTTTATGCTCAATCAGAGAACAAGCCATATTAGAAAGTAACGCGCTTCTGTGAGAAGCTGTTCTTCCTAAGTGATTGAATTTTTTACCGTGTCTCATTATTATTTAATTATCAGCGTCTAATTTATATTTTGCAACGTCGAAACCGAAGTTAAGACCTTTTGAATGCACTAATTCTTCTAGTTCTGTCAAAGATTTTTTACCAAAATTTCTGAATTTCATCAAATCAGACTTACTGTAAGAAACTAGTTCTCCCAATGTTTCAACTTCAGCCGCTTTCAGACAGTTTAGGGCTCTTACAGAAAGATCCATATCTGCTAATTTAGACTTAAGAAGTTGTCTTGTGTGAAGAGTTTCTTCATCGTATTGGATAGATGCCTTTACAGCTTCAGTTTCTAGAGTGATTCTCTCATCAGAGAACAACATGAAGTGATAAATCAATATCTTAGAAGCTTCAGTTAAAGCATTCTGAGGGCTTATAGAACCGTCAGTTTCAATATCTAATACTAATTTTTCGTAGTCTGTTTTTTGCTCTACACGATAATTTTCAATGCTGTACTGCACTTTTTTGATCGGCGTAAAAATAGAGTCAATAGCAATAGTTCCTACAGGAGCATTGTTTGACTTGTTTTGGTCTGAAGGTACATACCCTCTTCCTTTTTCTACATTAAACGTGATTTCGAAAGTTACATCTGAGTTTAAGTTACAGATCATCAATTCTGGATTAAGAATCTCAAAACCGTTGATAGATTTACCTAAATCCCCAGCAGTAATTACAGTTTGACCGGAAACTTTAGCAACAACCTGTTCGTTAGTTTGGTTTTCTGCCGTAGCTTTTAATCTTACCTGCTTAAGGTTAAGAATAATTTCGGTAACGTCTTCAATTACTCCTGGAATCGTTGAAAATTCGTGCTCTACACCTTCTATTTTGATAGATGAAATAGCGTATCCTTCCAGAGAAGAAAGCAACACTCTTCTCAAAGCATTACCGATTGTAAGCCCGAAACCTGGTTCTAAAGGTCTGAATTCGAATTGACCTTTAAATTCATCAGAGTTAAGTAGAATTACTTTATCGGGTTTTATGAATTGTAAAATTGCCATATTATTGGGTTGAGCAAAAATTTGATTAAAAAATTATTTAGAGTAAAGTTCGACGATAAGCTGTTCCTTGATGTCTTCCGGGATTTGGATTCTCTCAGGAGCAGATACGAAAGTACCTTGCTTTTTCTCATCGTTGAATTGTAACCACTCATAGTTTGCTTTAGAAGCTAAAGCATCTGCAACAACCTCTAGAGACTTAGATTTTTCTCTTACAGCGATTACATCACCAGCTTTTACCAAATAAGAAGGAATGTTAAGGATCTCACCATTCACTGTGATGTGTCTGTGAGAAGTCAACTGTCTTGCACCAGCTCTGGTTTTAGCAAAACCTAATCTGTATACAACGTTATCCAATCTTGATTCGCAAAGCTGTAATAAAACTTCACCTGTTACACCTTTACTTCTGTGCGCTTTTTCGAATAAGTTAGCAAACTGTCTTTCTAAAATACCATAAGTATATTTAGCTTTTTGCTTTTCCATCAACTGGACAGCGTATTCAGATTTCTTTGCTCCTCTTCTTTTGTTAACACCATGTTGTCCTGGCGGTTGGTTTTTTCTTTTCTCGAAGTTCTTATCATCTCCGTAGATTGCAGCACCAAACTTTCTAGCAATCTTTGTTTTAGGTCCAATATATCTTGCCATAATGGGTAAATTCTAAAAATTAAACTCTTCTTCTTTTTGGTGGTCTACATCCATTGTGTGGCATAGGAGTAACGTCAATAATTTCGCTAACCTCGATACCTGAATTGTGAATTGTTCTGATAGCAGATTCTCTACCTGCACCAGGACCTTTCACATACACCTTTACTCTTCTTAAACCAGCCTCGTGAGCTACGTTTGAGCAATTTTCTGCTGCCATTTGAGCAGCAAAAGGAGTGTTCTTTTTAGAACCTCTGAACCCCATTTTACCGGCAGATGCCCAAGAGATAACTTCTCCGTTTTTATTTGTTAAAGAAATGATGATGTTATTGAAAGAAGCTTGAATATGCGCTTCACCAATAGCCTCAACTTTTACTTTTCTTTTTTTAACTACTTTACTTTGTTTTGCCATAATTCCTAACGATTATTTACTTGCTTTTTTCTTGTTAGCAACTGTTTTTCTCTTTCCTTTACGGGTTCTCGAGTTGTTTTTCGTTCTCTGGCCTCTTAAAGGTAGTCCTAGTCTGTGACGTATTCCTCGTTGGCATCCTATGTCCATTAATCGCTTAATGTTCAATTGCACTTCAGATCTAAGCTCACCTTCTACTTTAATGTTTTCAGTGATGTAATTTCTGATTGCAGCCAATTCATCGTCATTCCATTCGTTGACTTTCTTGTCTTCGCTGATACCGGCAGCTTTAAGGATTTCAGAAGAAGTACTTCTTCCTACCCCATAGATGTAAGTTAAACCGATAACACCTCTTTTGTTTTTTGGTAAATCAATACCTGAAATTCTCGCCATAATTTAGCCTTGTCTTTGTTTAAATTTTGGGTTCTTCTTGTTGATTACAAATAGAACGCCTTTTCTGCGAACGATCTTGCAATCAGCACTTCTTTTTTTAATTGATGCTCTAACTTTCATTTGATATATATAATCTTTTAAAAAGGACAAATGGAATCTTTCGATTTCATTTGAAATATAATTATTATTTTATACTAATACAGTCATCAAAATGACTTCAATATTGAGTATTTATTTTTTAACAATAGCCAAATGGAGATCAAAAGATTCCATTTGGCATTTTGTTTAATATCTAAATGTAATTCTCCCTTTTGATAAATCGTAAGGAGACATTTCAAGTTTTACCTTATCACCAGGTAAAAGTTTAATATAATGCATTCTCATTTTACCAGAAATATGAGCGATAAGCATATGCCCATTTTCTAGTTCTACACGGAACTGGGCGTTCGAAAGTGCTTCCGTAATAACGCCATCCTGTTCAATATGTTTCTGTTTTGCCATAAATTAATATCCAGTCGATCTTGATAGTTTAGACTGCATTAAGCCATCATAATGATGATTCAGCAGATATGTGTTAATCTGTTGAACAGTATCTAATACCACCCCAACCATAATTAGCAACGAAGTTCCCCCGAAAAATAGGGCGAACGCATCTGTCTGAACAAGACTCCCATGCACTATTGCTGGAAGGACTGCAAAGATAGATAAAAATATTGCACCTGGCAAGGTAATTTTTGATAAAATGTCATCTAAGTAATCAGCTGTCTCTTTACCAGGTCTTACCTTCGGTACCAAACCTCCGTTTCTCTTTAAATCATCAGCCATTTGGTTCACCGGAATTGTAATTGCGGTATAGAAAAATGAAAAGATAATAATTAATAGTGCAAACAATACATTGTACTGCCAGCTAAAAACATTCTTGAAACCTGCAAGAAAAGTATTAGACTCATCAAATTTTGTCAATAAACCAGGTACAAACATTAATGCCTGAGCAAAAATGATTGGCATAACCCCAGCTGCATTAACTTTCAATGGAATCCACTGTCTTGCTCCCTGCATAAGATTTTTATTAACACCTCCTCTTGCCTGAGCTCTGCTTACATACTGGATAGGGATTTTTCTGACAGCAACAGATAGTACTACTGCTAAAAGAACAACCAACATCCAGAATATTACTTCAACCAAAATCATGATCGATCCTAAACCTCCTTTTCCGTTCTGTACAGCGATTTCCTGTACAAATGCTTCTGGTAATCTAGATAAAATACCTACCATAATAAGGATAGAAATACCATTTCCAATACCTTTATCGGTAATTTTTTCACCTAACCACATCGCAAATACAGAACCACCTACCAAGATAACAATACTTGGCAACCAGAACATAATAGAGTTTGGATCTACAAAATATGCAGACTGGAACTGAGCATACGGTAAGAATAATTGAGTAATAGAAGTTAAATAAGAAGGCGCCTGTACAAGACAAACCCCAATTGTTAACCATCTAGTAATTTGATTCAATGTATTTCTACCAGACTCTCCGTCTTTTTGAAGCTTCTGAAGATAAGGGATAGCCATCCCCATCAACTGAACAATAATAGAAGCAGAAATATAAGGCATGATACCTAACGCCATCACGGAAGCGTGGCTGAAAGCCCCACCCGTAAACGACGAAAGCAAGCCAAGGAGACCTGCTCCTTGCTTGTTACCGCCTTGATTTTTATAATGCTCTAAGAGATCTCCTACTTCTGCAAGGTTAATCGCAGGTAGAGAGATGAAAGATGCGAATCTATACACAAGGATAATACCTAAAGTAAAGAGAATTTTGTCTCTCAGTTCTTTAAGGCTCCAAATATTCTTAAGGGTTTGTATAAATTCTTTCATTAGTAATATTATAAGGTAATTGCTTTTCCACCTGCTTTAGAAATCAATTCTTCAGCAGATTTAGTGAATTTGTCAGCAGAAATTGAAACCGCAGATTTCAATTCACCTCTACCCATAATTTTCACTATTTCGTTTTTGGTAGCTAAACCGTTTTGTACCAAAACTTCTTTAGTAATATCTCCTGTTATAGATTTAGTATCAATTAAGTTTTGAATATCATCCAGGTTAATACCTCTGTATTCTTTTCTGTTTACGTTTCTGAAACCGAATTTAGGAAGTCTTCTTTGCAAAGGCATCTGTCCACCTTCAAAACCGATTTTTTGAGAATAACCAGCTCTAGCTTGCTGACCATTGTGACCTTTCCCAGCTGTACCGCCTTTTCCACTACCTTGTCCTCTACCAATTCTCTTTGAACTAAAAGTAGAACCTGCTGCAGGTCTTATGTTGTTTAAATTCATTTTAAAATTATTTTAAAAATTATTTTTGAACTTCAAGTAAGTGACTAACTGCAGCTATCATTCCTAAAATTGAAGGAGTAGCTTCGTGCTCTATAACTTGGTGAAGTTTCTTAAATCCTAATGCTTCAAGCGTTCTCTTTTGGGTTTTTGTTCTACCAATAGCGCTTCTTACTTGTTTTACTTTAATTGTTGCCATTGTATATTTATTAACCGTTAAACACTTTACTTAGAGAAACTCCTCTCATTCTTGCAATTTCTTCTGGTCTTCTGATGTCTAACAATGCTTTGAAAGTTGCCTTTACCACATTGTGAGGGTTTGAAGATCCTTTAGATTTTGAAAGGATATCGTGAATACCTGCAGACTCCAATACCGCTCTTACCGCACCACCGGCAATAAGACCTGTACCATGAGAAGCTGGTCTCAAGAAGATATCAGCACCACCATATCTAGCAGAACTTTGGTGAGGAATTGTATGGTTCATTACAGGAACTTTTACTAAGTTTTTCTTAGCATCTTCTACTGCTTTAGCAATAGCAGAAGCAACTTCCTTAGATTTTCCTAAACCAAAACCGATAGTTCCAGCTTCGTCTCCTACAACAACAATTGCAGAAAATCCGAAAGCTCTACCCCCTTTAGTTACTTTTGTTACCCTGTTTACGGATACGAGACGATCTTTTAATTCTAATCCTCCCGGTTTTACTCTTTCTATATTATCTAGTCCTAACATATTTTCCGAAATTTAATGATTAGAATTTAAGTCCTCCTTCTCTCGCACCATCAGCTAGAGCCTTAACTCTACCGTGATATACGAAACCGTTTCTATCAAATACAATAGCTTCAATTCCAGCAGCAATAGCTTTAGCAGCGATAGCTTTACCTACAGCAGCAGAAATTTCACTTTTAGTACCATTAGCATCTACACCTTTTTCTCTCGAAGAAGCTGAGGCTAACGTTTTACCATCTTTATCGTCTATTAACTGAGCGTAAATTTCCTTATTACTCTTGTATACAGATAATCTTGGCAATTCAGAAGATCCAGAGATTTTCCCTCTTACTCTTCTTTTGATTCTTATTCTTTTTTCTAATTTACTTAGTGCCATTTTCTTAAAATTTATTAAGCAGATTTACCAGCTTTACGTCTAACATTTTCTCCTACGAATCTTACACCTTTTCCTTTGTATGGCTCAGGCTTTCTGAATGAACGGATCTTTGCAGAAACCATTCCTAGAAGTTGCTTGTCATGAGACGTTAAAGTAATAATTGGGTTTTTACCTTTTTCAGTCAATGTATCGATTACTACTTCTTTTGGAAGTTCTAGTACGATACCGTGAGAGAAACCTAAAGCTAACTCAAGTTTTTGACCTGAGTGAGAAGCTCTATATCCTACTCCCACTAGTTCTAACTTCTTAGTGAAACCTTCAGTAGCTCCAATAATCATGTTATTTACTAACGCTCGGTATAAACCGTGTAGCGCTCTGTGTTGTTTAGAATCAGATGGTCTGCTGAATGTAAGCACTCCATCTTCTTGTTCTAAAGTAATTCCTTCTGTAAGTTCCTGAACTAATTCTCCTTTAGGACCTTTTACAGTTACAACGCCATCTTTTTCAGTGACAGTAACTCCAGCTGGAATTGTTATAATTGCTTTACCAATTCTTGACATTTTCCTTTAATTAAAAATTAATAAACATAGCAAATTACTTCACCACCTACTTTTTCTTCTCTAGCTTTCTTATCTGTCATTACTCCTCTAGAAGTTGAGATAATCGCTACACCCAAACCGTTCAATACCCTTGGAAGTTCTGTAGAACCTTTGTATTGTCTTAGACCTGGTCTTGAAGCTCTCTGGATAGATTTGATTGCAGGCTTGTTTGTTTGCTTGTCATACTTAAGAGCGATTTTGATTGTCCCTTGAACAGCGCTATCTTCAAACTTGTAGTTTAAGATATACCCTTGATCAAATAAGATTTTCGTAAGCTCCTTTTTGATTTTCGATGCAGGAATTTCCACCACCTTGTGGCCTGCGCTTTGTGCGTTCCTTACTCTTGTTAGGAAATCTGAAATTGGATCTGTTACCATTTCTTTGTTTTAAATTATTGGTTAATGACAATCAGTATTGAAAAGACTTGAAGATTAAAGACTATATGGTTCCGAATGTTTCTTCACCTGATCTCTTTACCTTCAGTATCTCAACAACTTAATTGTCACTTTGATTTTTTTTAACTTCATTTTATTCTAATAAACATAGCCAAAACGAAGATTAGTCTCCCAGAGAAATAATAATTTTCCTGAGCGGGTGCAAAAGTACAAAAAAAATTAATAATATTATTTTTTCTCTGCCTCTAGGCCGACTTAATTTTGTACTCTATTTATTAAAATACAGCTGACTTATAAAAATATAGAAGTCAGCTGTAAAAATTCTTATTGCTTACCAACTAGCTTTTTTCACTCCCGGGATAAGACCGTTATTGGCCATTTCTCTGAAAGTTACTCTAGAAATACCAAAGGTTCTCATGTAACCTCTTGGTCTCCCTGTCAATTTACATCTGTTGTGTAATCTAACAGGAGAAGCATTTTTAGGCAATTTTTGAAGTCCTTCGTAATCACCAGCTTCTTTAAGAGCTTTTCTCTTTTCAGCGTATTTAGCTACAGTAGCTTCTCTTTTGCGCTCACGCGCTTTCATTGATTCTTTAGCCATTTCTTAGTTCTTTTTGAAAGGTAAACCGAAGTGAGTTAATAATGCTTTAGCTTCTTTGTCTGTTTTCGCAGTTGTAACGAAAGTAATGTCCATCCCTTGGATTTTCTTTACTTTGTCGATTACGATCTCAGGGAAGATAATTTGCTCAGTAATACCTAAGTTATAGTTACCTCTACCATCGAAACCGTCAGCTTTGATACCAGAAAAATCTCTAATACGTGGTAAAGCAGAAGAAGTCAATCTGTCTAAGAATTCGTACATTTTCTGAGCTCTAAGAGTTACCTTAGCACCTACAGGCATACCTTTTCTTAATTTGAAAGCAGCTTCATCCTTTTTTGAAATAGTACCTACGGCTTTTTGCCCGGTAATATTTGTAAGTTCTTCAACAGCATAATCGATGATTTTTTTATCAGCAGTAGCGTCTCCTAAACCTTGAGATAAAATAATTTTCTCTAGTCTTGGTACCTGCATTACTGATTTGTATCCGAATTCTTCCATCATTGCTGGAACAATTGTTTCATGATATGCTTTTTTGGGTCTTGCGATATATTCCATGTGTTATTTAAAATTATAAAGTTTCACCCGTTTTTTTGTCGATTCTTACTTTCTTATCTCCGTCGATTTTGTAACCAACTTTGATAGCTTTTCCGTCTTTATTAACTAAAGCTATGTTTGAGATATGAATAGAAGCTTCCTTTTCTGTAATTCCTCCTTGAGGATTTGAAGCTGAAGGCTTAACGTGTTTTTTAACGATGTTAAGTCCTGCAACGATTACTCTAGGGTCTTTTCCTTCTTTTTTGATCACTTCAATAACTTCACCAGTTTTACCTTTGATATCTTTTTTACCAGTGGTAATGATTACGTTATCTCCTCTTTTTATTTTTAACTTTGACATTTTTTTAAAATTTTAAATATTAAAGTACTTCAGGAGCTAATGAAATGATTTTCATATATTCTTTGTCTCTCAACTCACGAGCCACAGGTCCGAAAACACGTGTTCCTCTCATTTCTCCACCAGCGTTTAGTAAAACACAAGCATTGTCTTCGAATTTGATGTAAGATCCATCTTTTCTTCTAACTGCTTTTTTAGTTCTTACTACTACCGCCTTTGATACTTGACCTTTCTTAGCGTTTCCTGATGGTGTAGAATCTTTAATAGTAACTACGATTTTATCACCAACTGAAGCATATCTTCTTCTGGTACCTCCCAGAACTCTGATCACTAGTACTTCTTTAGCACCTGTGTTATCAGCAACTTTTAATCTTGATTCTGTTTGTAACATTACTTAGCTTTTTCAATGATTCTTACTAATCTCCATCTCTTGCTCTTGCTCAAAGGTCTTGTTTCTGTAATTAATACAGTATCTCCTTCTGTGCATTCGTTGTTCTCGTCGTGTGCAGTATATTTTTTCGTTTTCAAAACGAATTTACCATACATCGGGTGCTTTACTCTTGTAGTTTCACTAACAACAATAGTTTTTTCCATTTTATTGCTGGAAACCACTCCGATTCTTTCTTTTCTTAAATTTCTATCCATTGTAAAAAGGATTATTGTTTGTTAGTTAACTCAGTGTTTAGTCTTGCGATTGTCTTTCTCAAATCTCTGATTTGGATTGGATTTTCAAGTGGACTGATTTTGTGAGCCAATTTCATTTTGAGAATTGAGCTTTAGCTTCAGCCAATTTTGCTTGAATATCTTCAGCGCTTAGATTTTTAATTTCAGCTTGTTTCATTGTTTCAGAGATTAAAGAGGTTTAACAAAATCGTTTGCAACTATAAATCTAGTCGTAACTGGTAATTTCTGTGCAGCAAGTCTTAAAGCTTCCTTAGCGATTTCGTAAGATACACCTCCGATTTCGAACATAATTTTACCTGGTTTTACTACAGCTACCCAATATTCTACAGCACCTTTACCTTTACCCATCCTTACTTCGGCTGGTTTTTTAGTAATAGGCTTATCTGGAAATATTTTGATCCATAGTTGACCTTCTCTTTTCATATATCTTGTCGCAGCGATACGAGCAGCTTCGATCTGTCTAGCAGTGATCCAAGCACCTTCATTAGCTTTGATTCCGAAAGTTCCGTAAGCAAGTTGATTACCTCTTTGAGCAATCCCCTTCATTTTCATCTTGTGAACTCTACGGAATTTGGTTCTTTTTGGTTGTAACATAATTTCTTAAATTTTAGATTTTAGAATTTAGATTTTAAAAAAGTAACGGTCATTTAAAAACTATCCTCTAAAATTTTATTAATTATTTTTTTTATCTCTAGAAGGTCTTCTGTTGTCTCTGTCTCCACCTCCTCTGTTTCCGCCACCTGAAGGACCACCTTTCTTCTGTTGTCCTACTAATGGAGAAAGATCTCTTCTTCCGTAAACTTCTCCTTTCATGATCCAAACTTTAACTCCTAACTTACCGTATTGAGTTAATGCTTCACCGATATGATAATCGATATCTGCTCTGAAAGTTGATAATGGAATTCTACCGTCTTTGAAAGACTCAGATCTTGCCATTTCAGCACCGTTCAATCTACCAGAGATTTGAACTTTAATACCTTCAGCACCCATTCTCATTGTAGAAGCGATTGCCATTTTCACAGCTCTTCTGTATGAGATACGGTTTTCGATCTGCTTAGCGATACTGTCTGCAACTAATACTGCATCAAGCTCAGGTCTTTTGATTTCGAAAATATTGATTTGAATATCCTTTTTTGTAAGTTTCTTCAATTCTTCTTTTAACTTGTCAACTTCCTGACCTCCTTTACCGATGATTAAACCCGGTCTAGCAGTAGTGATTGTTACAGTTACTAATTTAAGTGTTCTTTCAATATAAATTTTTGAAATTCCACCTTTAGATAATCTTGCTTCAAGGTATCTTCTGATTTTGTAATCTTCAGCGATTCTATCACCGTAGTTTTTACCACCAAACCAGTTAGAATCCCATCCTCTGATGATACCTAATCTGTTACCAATTGGATTTGTCTTCTGTCCCATACCTTGAATTAATTTTCTTTTGTACCTAAGATTAGTGTAATGTGGTTTGATCTTTTTCTGATTCTGTACCCTCTACCTTGTGGAGCTGGTCTTAGTCTCTTCAATTGTCTTGCACTGTCTACAAAAATTTCTTTAACGATAAGGTTAGCTTCTTCAATATCAGCACCATCATTCTTTGTTTGCCAGTTGGCCATCGCAGAAAGTAATACTTTTTCTAATTTCTCAGAAGCTCCTTTTTTTGAATATTTTAGGATGCTTAAAGCTTTGTCAACTTCTACCCCTCTGATAATATCAGCAACTAATCTCATCTTTCTAGGAGATGTCGGGCAATCATTGTGTAATGCTTTTACTACATCTTGATTTGTTAATTTACGTGCTAATGCACTTTCTCTTTTTCTTGATCCCATGATTATCTACTTCCTTTGTTTTTATTACCACCATGACCTCTGAAAGATCTTGTTGGAGAAAATTCGCCTAGCTTGTGACCAACCATGTTTTCTGTAACATATACAGGGATAAAAGATTTCCCGTTGTGTACTGCAATAGTTTGTCCTACGAAGTCCGGAGAGATCATTGATGCTCTAGACCAAGTTTTGATAACTGTCTTCTTACCAGACTCTATGTTTGTCTGAACCTTCTTATCTAAAGTATGATGAATGAATGGTCCTTTTTTAAGTGATCTTGCCATAATTATTTACGTTTAGATATGATATGACGGTTAGACGCTTTGTTTTTCTTTCTGGTTTTGTAACCTTTAGCTGGCATACCGTTTCTAGATCTTGGGTGACCTCCAGATGAACGACCTTCACCACCTCCCATTGGGTGATCTACAGGGTTCATTACTACCGGTCTAGTTCTAGGTCTTCTACCTAACCATCT
Organism: Chryseobacterium sp. 3008163; assembly: GCF_003669035.1. Taxonomy (NCBI): domain Bacteria; kingdom Pseudomonadati; phylum Bacteroidota; class Flavobacteriia; order Flavobacteriales; family Weeksellaceae; genus Chryseobacterium; species Chryseobacterium sp. 3008163. Next base: position 1,951,083 of record NZ_CP033070.1, read on the forward strand.
GCTTCTACCAGCCTTACCTGAAACAGTTAACTGATGATCAGAGTTAGAAACAGATCCAATCATTGCATAACACTCAGTAAGGATCATTCTAGATTCTCCTGAAGGCAATTTGATGATTGCATATTTCCCGTCTCTTGAAGTCAATTGAGCTGATGAACCAGCACTTCTTGCTAAGATTGCACCTTGACCAGGCTTCATTTCGATACAAGAAATTACAGTTCCCAAAGGAATACTTTTTAATTTCATTGCGTTACCTACATTAGGCTCTACGCTTTCTCCTGAAATGATTTTTTGGTCAACTTTGATCCCGTTTGGAGCGATGATATATCTCTTCTCTCCGTCTGCATACTCCACTAAAGCGATGAAAGCAGTTCTGTTTGGATCATATTCTACAGTTTTTACCGTTGCTTCAACATCATGCTTGTTTCTTTTGAAGTCGATAATTCTGTATTTCTTTTTGTGTCCACCTCCGGTGTAACGCATGGTCATTTTACCAGTTTGGTTACGTCCACCTGACTTACTAATACCAACGGTTAGAGACTTCTCTGGTTTGTTGGTAGTAATTTCCTCAAAATTGTTTACAATTCTGAATCTCTGTCCTGGGGTGATAGGTTTTAATTTTCTAACAGACATTACTATTATTTATAATTAATAATTAATTTACAGCAAAAATGTCGATTACTTCTCCTTCAGCAAGAGTGATAATCGCCTTTTTCAATTTGTTTGTCTTTCCTACTTGAAGACCTTTTTTAGTGTATTTCGAAGAAACTTTAGGAGCATAAATCATGGTTCTAACGTCTGCTACTTTCACACCATAAGCTTGCTCTATTGCATTTTTAATCTGGATTTTATTCGCCTTAGGTTGTACTAAGAAAGAATAAGCACCTCTTAAATCTGTAAGATAGTTTGCTTTTTCTGAAATAACTGGTTTAATAATTAGTGACATGATTTATTTCTTTAAATTTTCCTGGAATTTTTCAACTGCACCTTCTAAGAAAACGATCTCACCTGCATTGATTAAGTCATAAGAAGAAATTTCGTTGAATTTCATAACCTTAGTCTTAGGTAAGTTTCTTGAAGATAAATATACATTCTTGTTTGTATCAGGAAGAATGAATAAAGACTTCTTATCATTCAATGACAATGCATTCAAGATAGTGATGAAATCTTTAGTTTTAGGAGCTGAAATGCTCAATCCTTCAACAATTTTGATGCTGTTATCTCTCATTTTCTGAGAAAGAACAGATTTTTTAGCTAATCTCTTAAGAGCTTTGTTCAATTTGAATCTGTAGTCTCTCGGTTTTGGACCGAAAATTCTACCTCCACCTCTGAAAACTGGAGATTTGATATCACCATATCTTGCAGAACCTGAACCTTTTTGCTTTTTCAACTTTTTAGTTGAACCAGTGATTTCGCTTCTTTCTTTTGATTTATGAGTACCTTGACGCTGAGCAGCAAGATATTGTTTTACTTCTAAGTAAACCGCGTGCTTATTTGGCTCAATTCCGAATACTGTTTCGTCTAGAGTTACTTTTTTTCCGGTTTCTTTTCCTGATGTATTTAATACTACTAGTTCCATTTTCTGATAATTACATAAGAATTTTTAGCTCCCGGAACAGCACCTTTTACTACTAAAAGATTTTGTTCTTGATCCACTTTTAATACTTGAAGGTTTTGTACAGTTACCTGCTTACCTCCCATTCTACCTGCCATTCTCATCCCCTTGAATACTCTAGAAGGATCCGATCCCGCACCGATTGAACCTGGAGCTCTTAATCTGTTGTGCTGACCGTGAGTAGCTTGCATTACACCTCCAAAACCGTGTCTTTTAACAACACCTTGGAAACCTTTACCTTTTGAAGTTCCTGTAACGTCTACATATTCACCTTCAGCGAATAAGTCTACTTTCACTTCATCTCCTACGCTTACAGTATCAACGAATTCTCTGTAGAATTCTACCAACTTAGCTTTAGGAGCAGAACCAGCCTTTTTAAAATGGCCAGCTAACGCTTTACCAACGTTCTTTTCACTCTTGTCATCGAAACCTAACTGAACAGATTTGTATCCGTCCTTTTCAATGGTTCTGACCTGTAAAACTGAGCAAGGACCTGCCTGAATAACGGTACACGGCATGTTTTTGCCGTTTTCGTCAAACAGAGAAGTCATCCCAATTTTTTTTCCAATAATACCTGACATTATTTATATAATATGTTATAAAATTTCTTGTATTCACGTTCATTTTGCGAGATCTCAAGTAATTACCAAGTTTGAATTGGGCATACTCCTCCCCGAAAATGAGTGTGCAAATGTATGAATAAAATTTAATTTGACAAATATTTATAGTAAAATATTTTGATTTTTAATGATTTAGGGAAATTTGGAAAAATCTGGTTGAATGTTTCGCTAAATATTTTTGAACTACAGAAAATTTAAAAATGAGTTTATTTTTTATTTAATAATTACACTCACTCCAATTTCTTCAAGATTATTTTTGTCTTCTTCTAAAATACCATTGTCCGTGATCAGATAATCTATCTTATCCAAAGGAGCGATTTTACCGAAACCTTTTACGTTCAATTTAGAAGAATCTGCTAGAATGACAACCTTTTCAGAACAATT